>NZ_JABLTE010000009.1 GCF_013315795.1 Nocardia barduliensis | reverse complement strand
GTCGGGTGCACGCGGTGGGTGGTGGGCGGATCTCCGCGTGGTACGAGGGCTGCTGCCTCGACCCGAACGCTGTGGGACTGCGGGACCCACGCATGGCTGGCGCAGTGCCGCAGCGCGCGTGTTCGACCTACACAGGATGGCCGATATGGGCGCGGCGGCTTCGACACGGCGCGGGGGCGGATGCTTCGACCTGCATCCCGGTTGCCGCTGTGATCTGATCAATTCTGTCCAGCTCGAACGCCGAATCAATCAGAAATGCCACAACGGCCGGGATAACGGTCGGTGCGGCAGCACAATGAGCGGGGGGACCGCATCGGGAAAAGGAGTACCGGGCAGCGTGATCACGAGACTGACGCCGCAGGACACGGCGTTCTACCGGCTGGAGTCGAGCAGCAATCCGATTCACATCGGCTCTCTCGCGATCGTGCGGAACACCGAACCCGGTGACAGCGCCGGGCAGGCGATCCTGGACTACGACCGGCTGGTCGACCTGGTCGAAAGCAGGCTTCCGCTGGTGCCGAGGTATCGGCGCAAGGTGCGGGAGATCCCGCTGTCGCTCGGGCGGCCGGTCTGGGTCGACGACAGCCGGTTCGACATCACCTACCACATCCGGCGCTCGGCGCTGCCCGGCCCCGGCACCGACGAGCAACTGCACGACCTGGTCGCCCGGCTCGCCTCCCACCCGTTGGATCCGGCCCGGCCGCTGTGGGAGATGTACCTGATCGAGCGGCTGTCCGAAGGTCGCTGCGCGATCTTCACCAAGTCCCATTCCGCGCTGGTGGACGGGGACACCGCGCTCGAGATCGGTCACGTGATCCTCGACGCGGGGCCCGCGCCCCGGGTGCTGGCCGACGACGACTGGATCGCGCCGCGCGAACCCGGCGAGATGGAACTGCTGATCGGCGCGCTGGCCCAGCTCGCAGCGCGGCCGGGCAAAGCGCTGGAAGTGGCCAGGGACGCGAGCGCGAGCGCGTTCGCGGTACTCGGGACGGCGGGCAAGGCGGTCGAGTCGGTGGTGGCCGCGATGCGCAGCGCCACGGCCGGCGCGCCCGCCAGCCCCCTGAACACCCGTACCTCGCGGAACCGGCGCTTCGATGTGGTGCGCACCGATCTGGCGGACTACCGCACCATCAAGGGCCGTTTCGGCTGCTCGATCAACGACGCGATCCTCGCGGTGGTCACCGGCGCCCTGCGCAACTGGCTGCTGTCGCGCGGCGAAGCGCTCACCGAGTCGAGCACGCTGCGGGCGGTGGTGCCGATGTCGGTGTACGTGGAGGCACCCGGCGGCGAGCACACCCGATCGTCGAGCGAGGTGTCGTCGTTCCTGCTCGATCTGCCGGTCGGTGAGCCGAATCCGGTGATGCGGCTGTCGCACATCGCGCACGCCACCGAATTCAACGGACGTCAGCGGCGCGGCGTCCGCGCGCGTACCCTCGTGCATCTGGCCGGATTCGCTCCGGCCAGCCTGCACGCGATGAGTGTGCGCGCGGCGAGTACGTTCGCAGAACACACGTTCAATCTGGTGATCACCAACGCGCCGGGTCCGCAAGCGCCGATGTACATCGGCGGCGCGCGGATGCTGGAGATGTACCCGGTGTCGCCACTGCTGCGCAATCAAGCGTCGAGTATCGGGATCACGTCCTACGACGGACGTGTCTTCTACGGGCTCAACGCCGACCGCGACGCGATGGCCGATATCGGCGTGCTCGCCACGGCGGTGCGCGATTCCATGGAGGAGATGCTCGGTGCCTGCGCCTGATCAGAAGAAGCTGCGGGTCTACATCCCGGCGACGGTGCCGATGCTGCGCGAGCTGGTCGACAACCGGGAGCTGGCCCCGGTCGGCGGGACCGCGTTCGCGGTGACGCCCACCCTGCGCGAGGCCTACGCCTCCGGGGACGACGAGGAGCTCGGCGAGGTCGCCATGAACGAGGCCGCCCGCGCCTCGCTGCGGCTGCTGGCCGCCGAACGCGAGGCGATCGGCGCCACGGAGGACTCCGACGAGGACGCCGCACCGGTCGCGGGCGGCAGTCCGGTCTACCGGCGCGCGGTGATCGCCGCCGACGTCACCGGCGCGACGTTGCGGCCCGACCTCGACGACGCGGTGGTCCGGCTCGCGGGTCCGATCACCTATCAGCAGATCGCCTCGGTGCACGTCGACCTGGCCGACGCCGAACCCCAGGTGGCCAAGGCCGTCGACGTGGTCGACGCCGCCGACCTCGGCGACGCCGACGCGGAGTTCGTCCTCGGCGACGCCGAAGACCATCAACTGGCCTGGTACGCCGCTCAGGAGCTGCCTTTCCTTCTCGAACTGCTCTGACCCGCGGCGCCGTTCGCGGGCTCGCCCACCGCGATAACCTACGATGCCGTAACCTTGCTGACGTGGCCGCTGATCGGAGAGACGGCGGCCTGCGCATCCGACGACAGGGAGACCAACGGCAGCGATGGGTTCGAAAATTGGGAGCTTCTCCGTGCGAGGCGTCCGCGCGTGGCTGGAGGCGCCCGCCGCAAGCGTCGCCGAGCGCGGCGGCAAACTGAACGTGCTGCGCGGCGCCGTGGCGCGGGTGACCACGCCTTTGCTGCCCGACGACTACCTCCACCTGGCCAACCCGCTGTGGTCGGCCCGTGAGCTGCGCGGGCGCATCGTGGAGGTGCGCAAGGAGACCACCGACTCCGCGACGCTGGTGATCCAGCCGGGGTGGGGCTTCGACTTCAAATATCTGCCCGGTCAGTACATCGGCATCGGCCTCCTGGTCGACGGGCGCTGGCACTGGCGCTCGTACTCGCTGACCTGCCCGCCGAACTGGTCGGCGCCCGGCCACGGCGGGAAGCGGCTGATCTCCATCGCCGTGAAGGCCATGCCGGAAGGTTTCCTGTCCAGTCATCTGGTCAGCGGCGTGCCGGTCGGCACGATCGTCCGCCTCGCCGCGCCGCAGGGCGGATTCGTGCTGCCGTACCCGCCGCCGGAGAAGGTGCTGTTCCTGACGGCGGGCAGCGGCGTCACCCCGGTCATGTCCATGCTGCGCGCGCTGGACCGCCGCGAGCTGTTCACCGACGTGGCGCACCTGCACTCGGCGCGGACCGCCGACGACGTGATGTTCGGCGCGGAGTTGCGGGAGTTGCACGAGCGCAACCCGAGCTTCCACACCCACCTGCATCTGACCGCCGAGCGGGGCAAGTTCGCGCTCGCCGACCTGGACACCACCTTCCCGGACTGGCGGGAACGGCACACCTGGGCCTGCGGACCGGCGGGGATGCTCGACGAGATCGAGAACCACTGGCGCGACGCGGGCCTGTCGGACCGGCTGAACGTGGAGCGCTTCGAGATCGAGCGCTCCGCGGTGGGCGAGGGCGGCACGGTCACCTTCGGCCGCACCGGCCGCACCGTCGAGGCGGACGGCGCGACCAGCTTGCTCGAGGCCGGTGAGTCCGCCGGCGTGCAGATGCCGTTCGGCTGCCGGATGGGCATCTGCCAGACCTGCGTCGTCACCCTGAGCTCCGGCCACGCGCGCGACCTGCGCAACGGCGAGGAGCGCCGGGAAGGCGACAAGGTACAGACCTGCATCTCCGTGGCGGCGGGCGACTGCACCCTGGACGTGTAGTCCGCCAGGTACCCTCGATATGTATCGAGTAGGGAAAGGACCCCCGGTGGCCATCACCGACATCAAGACATTTGCCCACCTCACGGCGGCCGATATCGAGACACTGGGGCAGGAACTCGATTCCATCCGGCGTTCGGTGGAGCTGTCGCGCGGCGAGCGTGACGCGAAGTACATCCGGCGCGCGATCGCGGCGCAACGCGGTCTGGAGGTCGCGGCTCGCGCCGTGCTGTTCGGCAGCCGCAACCGCTGGGCGTGGCTGACCGGCACCGCGCTGCTGTCGGTCGCGAAGATCATCGAGAACATGGAGCTCGGGCACAACGTCAGCCACGGGCAATGGGACTGGATGAACGATCCGGAGATCCACTCCACCTCGTGGGAGTGGGACATGACGGGTCCCTCCGCGCAGTGGCGCCGCGCGCACAACTACTCCCACCACACCTACACCAACGTGTTGGGCAAGGACGAGGATCTGGGCTTCGGCATCCTGCGGATGACCCGCGACGAGCCGTGGCGGCCGATCCACCTGGTGCAGCCGTTGGCGAACCTGCTGCTCGCCGCGACCTTCGAGTGGGGCATCGCGCTGCACGACTGGAGCATCGAGAAGGAGCTCGCGGGCACGCCGCGCCGGCAGCTGATGTCGGAGCCGAACGTGGCGTTCGGACGCAAGATCCGTCGCCAGGTGGCCAAGGACTTCCTGTTCTATCCCGCGCTCACCGGCCGGGCGTTCAAGCACACGCTGAAGGCGAACGCGACGGCGAACCTGGTGCGCAACCTGTGGGCGTACGCGGTGATCTTCTGCGGTCACTTCCCGGACGGCGCCGAGAAGTTCACCATCGAGCAACTCGAGGGCGAGACCAGCGGCGAGTGGTATCTGCGCCAGATGCTCGGCAGCGCGAACTTCAAGGCCGGGCCCGCCATGGCGTTCATGAGCGGCAACCTCTGCTACCAGATCGAGCACCACCTGTTCCCCGACCTGCCGAGCAACCGGTACCCGGAGATCGCGGTACGGGTGCGTGAGCTGTGCGACAAGTACGACCTGCCCTACACCACCGGGTCGCTGGGCAAGCAGTATCTGCTCGCCTTCCGCACCATCCACAAGCTGGCGCTGCCGGACCGGTTCCTCAAGGCGACCGCCGACAACGCGCCCGAGACCTCGTCGGAACGGAAGTTCGCCGGGATCACGCTGCCGTCGCTGGGTACGGAGTCGACGCACTGGCTGCGCGTCGATCCGGAGACCGGCAAGCGGCGCGGCCTGCGTTCGGCGCTGCACGAGGCGAAGGTCGTGTTGCAGGAGAAGGCGCGGCAGGAGAAGGAGATGCTGCGCGAGGCCAAGGCGACCCTGCAGGTCAAGGCCGAGCACGAGCGGCAGGTGCTGCGCGAGGCCAAGCACGCGTTCCAGGAGCGGGCCCGCCACGAACAGGCGGCGCTGCGCGAAAAAGCTATGCGGGACAAGCGTTTTCGCCTTCGCCGAAGGGTGCGCTAACATACCAGCCGACATCCGGGATCGCAATAGGGTATTTGACACATCCACACGGCGAACTTCGTAACCTACGGTCTCGTAACTTACGATAAAGTAACCCGTATGGCGATCTCGGATGTCAAGGAATATGCGCACCTCACCGAGGCCGACGTGGAAGCACTCGGCGCGGAATTCGACGCGATCCGGCGGGAAATCGAGGCGTCGCGCGGCGAGCGCGACGCGAAGTACATCCGCAATGTCATCAGGTTGCAGCGAGCTCTCGAGATCAGCGGTCGCGCGGTGCTGTTCGCCAGCCCGAAGCGCCCCGCGTGGCTGGCCGGCGTCGCCCTGCTCGGTACCGCCAAGATCATCGAGAACATGGAGATCGGGCACAACGTCATGCACGGGCAGTGGGACTGGATGAACGATCCGGAGATCCACTCCAGCTCGTGGGAGTGGGACAACACCGGCGCGGCCAAGCACTGGAAGCACACCCACAACTACCTGCACCACAAGTACACCAACGTGCTCGGCATGGACGACGACATCGGCTACGGCCTGCTGCGGGTGACGCGCGACCAGCGCTGGAAGCCGTTCAACCTGGGCAACCCGATCTACAACCTGGTGTTGCAGCTGTTCTTCGAGTACGGCGTGGCGATCCAGCACCTCGAGCTGGGCAAGCTCGCGGCGGGCCGGTACAAGCCGGGCTCCCCCGAGCGCGCCGAGTTCGAGCGCAAGCGTGACGAGGCGCTCACCAAGATGGGCAAGCAGATCCTGAAGGACTACGTGATCTTCCCGGCGCTCACCGGGCCCGCGTTCTTCTCCACGCTGACGGCCAACCTGGCCGCCAACGCGATCCGCAACGTCTGGTCCAACGCGGTGATCTTCTGCGGGCACTTCCCCGACGGCGCGGAGAAGTTCACCAAGGCCGACATCGACGGCGAGACGAAGGGCCAGTGGTACCTGCGCCAGATGCTGGGCAGCGCCAACATCTCCGGCGGCCCGGTCATGCACTTCATGACCGGCAACCTGAGCCACCAGATCGAGCATCACCTGTTTCCCGACCTGCCGAGCAACCGCTACGCCGACATCGCCGTGCGAGTGCGCGAGCTGGCCGACAAGTACGACCTGCCCTACACCACCGGTTCGCTGCCGGTGCAGTACTTCAAGGCGTGGCGCACCATTCTCAAGCTGGCGCTGCCGAACAAGTACCTGCGGGCCACCGCCGACGATGCCCCTGAGACGGCCTCGGAACGCAGATTCGGCGGCAGCACCACACCCTCCATCGATCCGGTGACCGGTCGGCGCCGCGGTCTGCGCACCGCGCTCGCCCAAGGCCGTCGGCGGCTCGCCCGGCGCACGGCTTCCGCCGCCCGCTGAACAGCGCGTCGTTCGGCGGCTCAGATCTGGGGCCGCCGAGCGACGCACCCCGCCGTGTGCGGAGGGATCGCCCGGTTTGATTGACTCGGGCGGTGCATGCTGAGGTTCTGAACGTCTACGAGGCGATCCGACGGCGCCGTGACGTGCGCGCGGAGTTCACCGGCGAACCCGTGGACGACGCGACACTGTGGCGGTTGCTGGATGCGGCGCACCGGGCACCCAGTGTGGGGAATTCGCAGCCCTGGGATTTCGTGGTGGTTCGCGAACCGGTGACGCTGCGCAAGTTCGCCGACCATGTGGCGGACAAGCGCGTGGAGTTCCGGGACACGCTGCCACCCGAGCGCGCCGCGACCTTCGAGCCGATCAAGATCGAGGGCATTCTGGAGAGCGGCACCGGCATCGTGGTCTGTTACGACCACGCTCGTGGCGGACCGCAGGTGCTGGGCCGGGCCACGGTGCCCGAAACGGGCATCTACTCCGCGGTTCTCGCCATCCAGAACCTGTGGCTGGCCGCTACCGCCGAAGGTGTCGGCGTCGGCTGGGTGTCGTTCTACGATCCCGGGTTCCTCGCCGACCTGATCGATCTTCCGGCGGGCGTCCGCACAGTCGCCTGGCTATGTGTCGGGCCGGTGCGCGAATTCCAGAACGTTCCCGACCTCGAGCGCTTCGGCTGGCGCGCCGGGAGACCGCTGACGGACGCGGTGCACCACGAAACCTATCGCCGCTGACCCTCCCGCACCGGCCGGGCATCGTTACGCAAATGTGTGGATGGTTCATGGTTCAATCGCATTCCGACTGGGTACGACAAGGGCGAAACTGCTTCGCAGGCAGGGCTGCTCACGGTGATGTTCGTCGGTTCCAGGAGGTTTGCGTAATGGCCAATGTCGATGCTGTTCGGCTGTCTAGCGAGCTGGGCATCGATCTGGCACAGGCGATGTTGCGCCTGCGCCGGGAAGGCTTCCCCGGCGAGACCAAGCACCAGACCTGTCTGCGGATCATCGCGGACGAGGGCCGCAAGCGGCGGGGCGCCACGGGCAAACCCTGAGGCCGCCTGCCGTAACCGGTAGCGAGCCTGCCGCCGGCCGACCGGGGACTCCCGGTCGGCCGGCGGGTACGCACACTCGCCTCAGACGCGCTCGAGCACCGCCGAGGCGCCGATACCACCCGCGGCGCAGATCCCCAGCAGGGCAGTGCTTTTCCCGGTGCGTGCCAGCTCGTTGGCCATGGTGGTCACCATGCGCGCCCCGGTGGCGCCGAACGGGTGACCGAGCGAGATCGAACCGCCGTGCACGTTCAGCCGGTCGATGTCCACCTCGCCGACGGCGGTGTCGCGATCCAGTTTGGTCTTGGCCCACTCGTCGCTGGCCAGGGCGGTCAGCACGGACAAGGTCTGGGCGGCGAAGGCCTCGTGGATGTCGACGAGATCAGCGTCGGCCAGCGCCATTCCGGCCTTCTCCAGCGCCTGCGGCATCGAGATGGCGGGCCCGATCAGCACTTGGTCGGCCGGGTCGACGCTCACGTAACTCCATGACCGGAACGCCGCCAGCGGACGATACCCGAGGGCATGCGCTTTCTCTTCGCTCATCAGCAGCACCGCGGCGGCCCCGTCGGTGAGCGGGCTGGCGTTGCCCGCGGTGACGCTACCGTCGGTCGCGAAAACGGGCTTCAGACCGGCCAGTTTCGCGACGCTGGTGTCGCCGCGGACCAGGCCGTCGCGCAGGATCTCCACGTCCTCGGGCGTGCGCACCCGCAGCACCTCGTCGTCGAACCGGCCCGACTCGATGGCCGCCGCCGCGCGGTGGTGCGAGCGGGCGGCGAACTCGTCCTGGTCGGCGCGGCTCACGCCGTGGATGCGGGCCATCTTCTCGGCCGACTCGCCCATCACCTCACCGGTGGTGCGCTCGGCGATCCTCGGCCGGCTCGGCAGCAGGTCGGTGAAGGGAGCCAGGCGCGTGACCGCGGACAGGTAATCCTTCGGCCGAGCCTTGCCCAGCGCCAGCGGCGCCGCCGCGTGCACGACCTTCTGCGGCAGTTTGACCTCGGCGTTCGAGGTGGAATCACTGCCGCCCGCGATCATCACGTCGTATTCGCCCCGCTCGATCGCGGCCGCGGCGGAAGTGACCGCCTGCAAGCCGGAGGCGCAGGCCCTGGTCACCGTGTAGCCCTCACAACCAGGGTCCAGTCGCAGATCCAGCGCGACCTCCCGAGCGATGTTCGGCGCCGCGCTCGGCAGGACGACCCCACCCCAGACGATCGCCTCCACCTGTGCGCCGGGCAGCCCTGTCCGCTCCAGCAAGCCGCGAACCGCGGCGTCGGCCAGCGCGATGGAGTCCATCCGGGTGTATCCGGTGAACGCCCGCAGGAACGGCGTGCGCGCACCGGACACGATCACGGCACGGCGAGCAGCTTTGGTGGCCATGCGATTTCCTTTCGAAAGGCTGGGACCACCAAACTTACTGCATAGTAAGTTCACCGTCGACCCCCTTCGCCGACGGTGAACCCCGACGCAGCGACGATCCCCTCCACCGCCGCTGAACCCGGTCTGCCACGCGCCGTTGCGCGGCAGACCGGAGACGTCCGTCCCGGCGAACGCCCCTGCCCGTTCCGGAACCGGCCACATGGCTCCCCGGCCATCCGACGCAAAACACAGTAGCAAGATTTGCACTGATTTTCCAAACACTTTCTATCTGTTTGCTTATATCCTGCGACCGGCTTACCATGGACCCACTATGCATAGCCCTTCGGAGCTGTCGCGGCAGAAGAGATTCGGGCGAATCATCAAAGAACGCCGGGACGAGCTCGGCCTCACCCAGCTACAGATCGGCGACCTCGGGGGACCTTCGGCGCCGACCATTCGGAAGATCGAAGACGGCGAGGCCGCGATCAGCATGCAAACGCTGAACAAGCTCGACGCCCCGCTGCGATGGCTGCCAGGCAGCGCCGCGCGCACCTACGCGGGCGGCGTGCCCGCCGCCGCCGAGCCCGCGAACGCCTCCCGGGCCGCGGGCGAATCCGTGGTGGCCGGGCCGGACGCCATCCGGTTCGAAATCTCCGATCTCACCGGGCTTCTCGCGGCATCGGGCCGACTCACCGACGCGGTCGAGAACGGTCGCACCGACGATCCTCAGGTGGTCGCGGCGATCGCGGAACTCAACCGGGTGGTCTCCAAACTCTCCGCGCGATACGCGACCGCCATGCTCGAACGCAACGGCGGGCCGGGCAGACAGGTGCACCCACTGGTGGAGATGGCCTTCTCCCACCTGCTCGCGGTCCCCGCGGAAGCGAGCGACCCCGGTGAGCTACAGGAGCGCCGGTACCGCCGCTGGCTGGCCGGTCGATCGGAGGACATCGATGCAGCGACCGAAGCCCTATTCCGCGCACGCTGGCTGGCGGCCAACGCGGCGACGGCACCGGTTCGAAACGGCGAGTGACGAGGCAGGCATGACCGAGGACGGACCACACGGCGCGGCGCTGGCACTGAGCCACAAGATCAATCGGCTGTTCGCCGTGATGCATCCGCGCTCCGCGCCGGAGCGCAGCACCGAATCCGTCGCCGAGCAGGTGAGCGAGTTCATCGGACGCACGGTGCCCGCGAGCTACCTGACCCGCGTGCGCGGCGGAGAGTTCGACGACGAGCACGCGGCGGCCGATGCCGAGATCCTCGCCGCGGTGGCGCGGGGTTTCGGCGTCGCCGCCGACTATCTGCTCACCCGAGGACCCGCCGCGGACGCGATCGACCGGGAACTGGAATTGCTCGCCACCATGCGCGACGCGAACGTCGCCAGCATCGCGCTGCGCGGTTCGAACATCGATCGGGCGATGCTGGCCAAGATCATCCAGAGCACGGCGGAGCCCACGCCGCCGAGTCGGTAACATGCGTACCTACATGGGCCACTGAGCTTTTGTAGGAGACCGATCACATGGCCATCCAGGCCCGGTTCCGGAGCTTGACCCGGGACCTCCCGATACCCCACCCATGGGATCTGCGGACCTACCTCGATGACGTCGCGGAATACCGGGGCCGCAGCATCAGCCTGCTACCGATCGATACCGCGCTGCTGGCCGGCACCGGATGCGGCACGGGCAGCGGCCTGTGGATCGCGAAACAGGACAGCGACGTCATCGTCTACGGCGCCGACACCACCGAATGGCACGCCGAGCACATCATCATGCACGAACTCGGGCACATGCTGCTGGGACACGGCCCGGAGCAGACCGAACCCGGCGACCCGCTCGTGAGCACACCGACCGTGGCGGCGGTGGCCGACCTGTTGCCCTCGATCTCGCCGGAGTCGATCGCCCACGTGCTCGGCCGCACCGACTACGGCACGCTGCGTGAGCGCGACGCGGAGACCTTCGCCGACATGGTGATGCTGCACGCCATGCGGCCCCCGCGCCGCGATTCGCTGCTGCATCGCACGTTCTTCCGCGACCGGAGACGGTGACCTCGCCGATCCGGATACCACTGATCGTCGTCGCGGTGGTCGTACTCGCGCGGCGTCTCGTGCTCCACCACGTCACCGCGCCCATCTGCGCGATCCAGCCGTGCCGTGGGGTGTCGCCACGCTGACCCTGCTTGAGCGCGGCATCAGCGTCTGCCGCATCATCTTTCGATGGTGACCCCATTTGAGGAGGCGGCGGTTCGTGCGGTGCGGGCGCGGACCCACACCGTGGGCCCGGCAGTGGGTCTACGACTCGGCCGAACCGGCGTCGAAGCACTGCTCCGGGCATCCAGCCGGTGAGCCGAATGCCCGGAGCAGCGGGAATGGGACAGAGTGGTCAGGCCAGCCGGATCAGACCGTAGTCGAAGGCGTGCCTGCGGTAGACCACCGACGGCCGGTCGGTCTCCTTGTCCTGGAACAGGAAGAAATCATGGCCGACGAGTTCCATCTGGTACAGGGCGTCGTCGACGGACATCGGAGTCGCGGAGTGCTCCTTCGTGCGCACGATATGGCCGGGACCCGCCTCGTAGTCCGGTTCCCTTTCCTCGTCCGCGTGTGCGTGCGCGGCGCCGGACTCACTGAGCCGATCGAACAGGGAGTCGTCCACCAGATCGGCCGTGGCCTGGGCGACGGACAAGGGCGTCTTGTCGCCGTAGTGCACCCGGCGCCGATCCTTGGTGCGGCGCAACCGGCTCTCCAGCTTGGCGGTCACCGACTCGAAGGCGGCGTAGAAACTGTCCGCGCAGGCCTCCGCCCGCACCACGGGACCCTTTCCGCGCGCGGTGATTTCGACGCGCTGGCAGTTCTTGCGCTGACGACGGTTGCGCTCATGGAACAGCTCCACGTCGAAGAGGAAGATCGACGGATCGAAGCGTTCTAATCGGGAGAGTTTTTCCGCGACGTAAATACGAAAGTGGTCGGGCACCTCGACGTTGCGGCCCTTCACCACGATGTCGCCGCGTGGCGCACGTGGTCGTTCCGCTGCGGGTTGCTCTGGTGCTTCCTGGGCGCCGGAATCCAGCACCGAAGTAGCGGGATCTTTCACTGAAGGTCGTGAAGAAGTCGTCACGCGTACCTCCCGGATCTGGCCGCACCGACCGATTCCAGTGCGGCGGGATTGAACGGTGCCGAGCGACAAGTACTCGGCACGAATGTCCGAGGCGCCACCTCCAAACTTGCGGTTCGGGTGTGTGTCCGCGACGCTAGTCCGCCGACGGGCTGATCGCCAGTATTCACGCAAATTTCCCGGATTCAAGCAGCGCAAGTAACCAGAACGCCATGTGTCGGCAATCCGATCGACCGCAAAGCGCGCACCGACTCGCGGGCCGTCGCACCGGTGGTCAGCACGTCGTCGACCAAGACCACCTCGGCGTTCGCCGGAATCTCCCGGTCGGTGGCGCGACCGGCGACCGCGGTCACCCGCCCATCCAGGTTCCGGGCCCGCTCGGCGGGTGTCAAGCCCACCGAATCCCGCACCCCACGCCCCACCCGCAACAGGGGTACCACGCGAGCGCTCGGTAGCCATCGCGTAGCCGCCGACGCGGCGCGCAGCACCGGATCACCACCCCTGCGCCGCGCCGCCACGGCCCTGCTCGGCGCGGGCACCACCACCAGGGGCCGCCCCGGTGAACGCAGTTCGGCGAGCGCGCCCGCCAAAGCCGCCCCCAGCGGCTTCGCCAGATCCCGCCGTCCGCGTTCCTTGGCGGCGAGCACCGCCCGGCGCGCGGGGCCCGCGTACGGCCCGAGCGCCCAGCACGGGACGCCAGGGTCGGTGCGCGGCCACACCCGCACCGGCGGACCGGCCAGCACGACGGCGCAGTCGGCACACCAACCGGCTCCGGCACGTCCGCAGCCCGCGCAGGCGGCGGGCAACACCAGGTCGAGCAGGGTTCGCATCGGCACAGTGTGCGTCCGGACGCCGACAGGTTCGCTCGACGTGCCTACGGCGATCCACAGGCAGCACGCTGTTGATGTTGCGGCGCCGCTGTTTCCGCGGTTGCTCGACACGCGCACGCCGCAGCAAGGAGCACGTGTTGCCGCGGCCTGCTCGAGCCACCAGCCCTTGATGACCGGCCACCCGGGGAAGATGTCCCGGCCCTGGCCCGCGACGGCCGAGGCATTCGGCACCGGCGCGCACGGCCGCGGCTCAGCCGGGGAGGACGGGGATGGCGTTGGCGCCCAAGCCGGGGACCTCACGCCAGTACGGCTGGCCTTGGTCCGGAGCCGAGGTCAGCTCCAGCACCGCACGCGAGTCGGCGACATACTGATGATCCGAGCTCGCGCTCACCGAGCGCACCGGGGCGGTCAGATTCTGCGACGTCAGCGGCGTCGGTTCCGACCCGTCGACCGACACGGTGCTCACCGGGTCGACATTGCCCTCACGCGCGATGATGATCGAGTCGGCGTCCAGCCAGTCCACCGACACCGCCGCCGTGCTGAGTCCGACTCCCACGGGAAGCGCAGAGGCCAGCGAGAGCTTCCCGTCCGGTTGCGGCACGACGACCGCGACGTACACCTTGCCGTCGGCGATCATCGCCGCCCGCACGCCGGTGCGGGAGATCCGCAGTTCGGTGATCGGCAGCCGGGGCGCCGATGCCGAGGAGGCCGCGGTCAAGGCGGAGATGTCCACGTTCTGCACCGACACGTTTCCAGTGCCCCGATCGTTGACCGCACGGATGACCCGTTCGCCGTCGACCACCGCCCACGCGGCGCTGCCGTCGGCGGTCCACGAGGGGCGGGTGATGGTGAATCCCTCGGCCACCGGGAAAGCGTTCCCGCCGTAGGTGCCGACCATCAGGGTGCGTGACGGCGTGCCCGGTGGTCTTCCGGCCTCCGCCACCGCGGCGATGAACTGACCGTCCGGGGACAGGGTCGCCGATTGCAGGTTTGACACCCCGCCGAAGTAGCCGGGTGTGGGCTTGATGCCGCCGTTGTCGCCGACCTCCACCAGTCCGCCACCGCGCAGGGCGTGCAGCCCGACCTGATTGCGCGCGGACGTGGCCGGATTGAACTGCTGCACGTCCGCCGCGCTGTATCCGTTCGCGGCGAACCGCTCGTCCAGCGGCTTGCCGTCGGCGAGCAGCTGATAGGGCCCCAGAATGTCGGCGCTGGACAGGGTGAGCACCACTTGCGCGGCGAGCAGCTCGCGGTCGCGCGGGCTCAGCGCCGACGCGCCTGCGAAGTCGATCCGGACGCCACCGAGCCCGATGCCGACGTCGTCGGGCTCACCGTTGAGCTTGGTGATCGTGCCGCGCAGCGCGATCGGCGGCGTGAGTTCATTGCGCAGTATCGACGCCAGCGCGGGCTGCGGCCCCTCGATCAGCGAGCTGAGCAGCCGCTGCGGCAGCTGCGGCTTCTGCACCGACATCCAGCGCAGATCCGGGACGGCCATGTTGGCGTCCGGATCGATGAAGTACAGCACGTAGCGGCGGTAGGACTTGAAGAACGCGGTGGAGTCCATCACGACGCCGTCGGGCAGCTCATCGATGCGCCACTCGCCGTCGACCTTGGTCAGCTCGATCTTGTTCTCCACGATGACGAGGTCGTCGCTGGGACGGTACCCGCCATCGGCGGCCAGCTCGCCGACCTTGCGCGCGCGGATCTGGTAGGTGGCTTTGTCACCGGAGCGCGATTCGCGCAGCGTGTCCGGCTTTTCGACGATGACGGTGCCCGCGGCGTCGTCCCACTGCGTGGAAGCCGCGGGCGTCATGTACTGCCGGGCGGCCAGATGCCGGTTGGCCGGATCGGCGGTGGCCTGCAGGAAGTCGCGCAGCAGCAGATCGGGATCGCGGTTGGCGACGGGCGGCGGCGGGCCCTCGGAGGTCGGCCCGCGGTTGATGGTGCCCAGCGCCTCCGGGGCCGATGACTCCGGCAGGCTGGCGCACGCGGTGAGCGGAACGAGCACCGCAAGGACCGCCGCCGCCAGCACGGTCAGCCGCCGTCTTCGCGCAGATCCGACACGCATTCTCATGACTGTATGTCCCCCGGTTCGCGCGACCCGCCGCGACCGGTCCGCGCCGACTCGGAGGCCGGCGATCCGTTCGCTCCGGACACGGGCGCGTCCTCGGTCGATGTGCTGTCACCAGGCGTCGGCGCGCCGTCCGCCACGCCGGACGGCTCACTCGCGCTCGGCTGCGATTTCCGCTCCGGCACCGCATTCGACGCACCGATACCGGGTTCGTCGGCGTCCGTCTCCGGCGCCTCCGGTTCGGTCCGCGTCGAGTCCTCGCCTCGCGCGTCCGAGCCGACGCGTGCGTCCTCGAGAGCTGTCTCGTCACCGCCCACCGCGTCCGAACCGACGCGTGCGTCCCCTCGAGCCGACTCGTCACCGCCCCGCCCGGCGGCGAGCGGCTGCGCCGTATCCGGTTCGGCAACCGCCCCCTCGCGCGCGACGGGCGGCTCCGGCTCGACCACGCGCATCGACTTGCGGGGCGGTTCCAGCGGCAGCGGGCTCGTGCCGAGCTTCTTGCCGCGCACCAGCGGCAGCGTCAGGCGGAAGCTGGCGCCGACGCCGACCTCGCCCCAGGCTTCGAGCTTGCCTTCGTGCAGGTTCGCGTCCTCCACGCTGATCGACAGACCGAGGCCGGTGCCGCCGGAGCGGCGCATGCGCGAGGGGTCCGAACGCCAGAACCGGTTGAAGACCAGCTTCTCCTCGCCGGGCCGCAGGCCGATGCCTTGGTCCCGCACGACGACGGCGACGGCGTTGGCGTCGAGATCGCCGCGCATCCGCAGCAGCACCGGCTTGCCCTCGCTGTGGTCGATGGCGTTGGCGAGCAGATTGCGCAGCACCCGCTCCACGCGGCGCGGATCGACCTCGGCGACCAGCGGTTCCTCCGGCATGTCCGTGATCACCTCGACCCCGGCGTCCTTGGCCAGGTGCCGCACGGTCGAGATCGCGGCCCGCGCGCACATCCGCACGTCCAGCGACTCGACCTGGAGTTCGGCGACGCCCGCGTCGTGCCTGCTGATCTCCAGCAGGTCGTTGAGCAGGCCCTCGAACCGGTCCAGCTCGTTGACCAGCAACTCGGCGCTGCGGGCCAGGGCGGGATCGAGATCGTCACTGCTGCCGTGGATCAGATCGGCGGCCATGCGCACGGTGGTGAGCGGCGTGCGCAGTTCGTGGCTGACATCGGAGGTGAACCGGCGCTGCAGATTGCCGAACTCCTCCAGCTGGGTGATCTGGTTGGACAGGCTCTCGGCCATCTCGTTGAACGCCTGGGCCAGCCGAGCCATGTCGTCCTCGCCGCGCACCAGCATGCGTTCCTTGAGTCTGCCGTCGGCGAACCGGCCCGCGATCCGGGCCGCGGAGCGGATCGGCAGGACCACCTGCCTGGTGACCAGCGCGGTGATCGCGGCAAGCAACACCAGCAGCACGACGCCGCCGACCAGCATGGTGCCGCGCATCAGCGCGAGGCTGCGTTCCTCGTTGGCGAGCGGAAAGATCAGGTAGATCTCCAGCGTCGGGATCTCCGCGCTCGGGCTGCCGATGATCAGCGCGCGACCGCTGTAACCGTCCGCGTCCTCGACGGTGGCGAACTGGTAGCTGACCTGGTTGCGCTGCACGAACCGGCGCAGTTCGTCGGGCACCTCCTGGATCGGGCCGCGGGGGATCTGCTGCGGCGGCATCCCGCCGATGACACTCAGCGCCGAGTCGAAGCTGCCCGCCGCGCCGCTGGACTGGCCGGTGCCGCCACGATTGGACAGCGCGTTGCGGGCCTCCTCCAGCCGCTGCGGTTGCGCGCCGATGTCGTGCACGCCCGCCAGCTGGCTCTCCACCGTGTTGCGCGCCCGGTCCATCTCCTCGACCGCGGCGTTGATCTTGGCGTCCAGCAACCGGTCGGTGATCTGACTGGTCAGCACCACGCCCAGGATCGTGATGACGATCAGCGACAGCGTCAGCGTCGACACGATGACGCGCAACTGCAGGGAGCGGCGCCAGAGGTGGCCTAAGGCAATGCCGACCGCTTGGAACCAGGCCACCACCGGAGCCAGCGATCGTTGGAGACGCGCGATCACGCCATCGGTCACGGTGGTCCGGCCTTGTAACCCACACCGCGGACGGTCAGCACGATCTCCGGGTTCTCCGGATCCTTCTCCACCTTCGCCCGCAACCGCTGCACGTGGACGTTCACCAGACGGGTGTCGGCGGCGTGCCGGTAACCCCAGACCTGCTCGAGCAGGACCTCACGGGTGAACACCTGGCGCGGCTTGCGGGCCAGGGCGACGAGCAGGTCGAACTCCAGCGGCGTCAGCGAGATCTGCGCGCCGCCGCGGCTGACCTTGTGCGCGGGCACATCGATCACGATATCGGCGATGGACAGCAGCTCGGCCGGCTCCTCCTCGGTGCGGCGCAGCCGCGCGCGCACCCGGGCGACGAGCTCCTTCGGCTTGAAGGGCTTGACGATGTAATCGTCGGCGCCCGATTCCAGACCCAGCACGACGTCGACCGTGTCGGTCTTGGCCGTGAGCATCACGATCGGAACCCCGGAATCGGCCCGCAGCACACGGCACACGTCGATGCCGTTCATGCCGGGCAGCATCAGGTCCAGCA
The DNA here is from genome assembly GCF_013315795.1 of Nocardia barduliensis. GTDB lineage: Bacteria > Actinomycetota > Actinomycetes > Mycobacteriales > Mycobacteriaceae > Nocardia > Nocardia barduliensis. The sequence goes on along the minus strand of NZ_JABLTE010000009.1, from coordinate 105,091 downwards.
ACACCAAATCGGGGCGGAGCTCGCGCACCGCCGCCAGGGCCTGTGTGCCGTCGCCGACCACATGCGGGTCGAACCCTTCCCCGCGCAAGACGATCGTGAGCATCTCAGCGAGTGCCATATCGTCGTCGACGACCAGAATCTTCGGCTTCATAACTACTATGTTGTCATCTCCCAGGCCAGGATCGGGCCGCCACGCCAACACTGGTGCGAACCCGCGGCACAGCCCACCTTATCGACCAACGATTTCGGCGATCCGCGCGGCCAGCGCGGCCGGGCCGTCCTCGGATCGGTATGTCCACCAAAGTCCGCGCCAGTCGCGTTCGGCCAGCTCACGGTACACCGCCCCGGTCCGGTGCTGCAGGCCGCCGTCGCGCTCGTAGGCGTCGAGCGCGCGCTCGGCGTCGAGTTCGCCACGCCTGCGGGCACGCTCGGCGGCCAGCTCGACCGGCACGTCGAGCAACACTTGCAGCGCGGGCGTCGGCAAGGCGAACCTATCGAACTCCAATTCGCCCACCCACTGCACGATTTCACCGTCGGCCGGCTGCCCGAGCCGGGCGGCCGAGTAGGCGGCGTTGGAGGCGACGTAGCGGTCCAGGATCACAACGTCGTTGTCGGCCAAGAGCTTCGACAACTCGTCCTGGGCGTCGGCGCGGTCCAGCGCGAACAGCAGAGCCATGCCGCTGACCGAGGCGGCGAGGTCGCCGTGCGCGCCGCGCAGCGCCTCGGCGGCCAGGTCGGCGTGCACCGAGGCGCGGTAGCGCGGGAAGGCCAGCGTCGCGACGCGCAGGCCACGCCCACGCAGGTCGGCGACGACCCGCGCGATCAGCGTCCGCTTGCCCGCGCCGTCGAGACCCTCGACCGCTATCAGCACTCCCATGACCAGGCACACTACCCCGCCCGCCGCCCGCCGCTTACATCGCCTCACCAGCGTATATGCCCTGCTGCGCGGCGGGGCGCCGCAGTCACCGCACAGCTCAGTCCGGCCCCGCTGCCGTCAGCCCGAACTCCCCGATCTTGATTACCCCTGGGCCTGCCAGGCCACCCAGCTTGTACATGGCCTCAGCGAGATGTGTCGACACCAGACTCTTCCACCACTCCCAGGACGTTTGCGGCGAAGCCTCGTGTCCACCGTCGCTCACCGTTCTCTGGTAGTACTCGGCGAGCTCATCTCTGGTGAACCGAATTTCCACCGGGGGCTGGACCGGCGCTCCGGCGCGGCGGTCGATCCACAGCGAACCGCCTCGTTCGACGATGCCGAGATCCCAGTCCCGGCCGGCCTCGATGATTGATCGCACCAGATCGGCCATAGCTGGGTCAGACACGGCAACCACCTCCGGGATACGCGGTCACGATATTCCCCGTTGCAGTGTTCACGATAACGGTCGGCTGCGCGGTCGCCGCAACCGTGCCACGGACCTTGTTGACCAGGTAGATCTGACCCGAGTAGCAGTGCCGATCACTCCCCACGGAGCGTTCGGTGTCTGGGTTGTCCATCGATTCGCAATAGCGATGTCGGCGATATCGCGCCAGTTCTTTCCCTCGATATCTGCAAGCCGTTGCCAGTCGTTCAGATGTGAGCCCTGAACATGTCGAAAACCCCATCCCCTATTGCCGCAACGCAGTGTGCCCTTGCTGTATGTGGCGACCACCTTGTCTTCCGGCGTGCTGATGCCGCACGCACCCCACACCTGCTGGGCTGACGCGCTTGGAGCGGTCGCTACAGCAACCCCGGCAGCCAGAGCAGCCGACAGAACTAGAAGGCTCATTCCCGTCGACATGCGGATGCGCTTCATATCAATTCCCCCCGTTTCGCACTGCTCAATGCTGGATCGCAGCGCTTACATCGACAATGTCGATCGCCCTGTCCAGGATTGTAACCAACCCGGCAGGCGGATGCGGGAAAGACGGAGGCCGCTCACACCTTTCGGTGCCCGCGGCCTCCGGTTGTTCCGCATGTCAGTAGCGGTAGTGGTCCGGCTTGTACGGGCCCTCGACGTCCACGCCGATGTACTCGGCCTGGTCCTTGGTGAGCTTGGTGAGCTCGCCGCCGAGCGCTTCGACGTGGATGCGGGCGACCTTCTCGTCCAGGTGCTTGGGCAGGCGGTAGACCTCGTTGTCGTACTGCTCGGGCTTGGTCCACAGCTCGATCTGCGCGATCACCTGGTTGGAGAAGCTGTTCGACATCACGAACGACGGATGACCGGTCGCGTTGCCGAGGTTGAGCAGACGTCCCTCCGACAGCACCAGGATCGAGCGGCCGGTCTCCCCGAACGTCCACAGGTCGACCTGCGGCTTGATGGTCAATCTCGTTGCGCCGGAACGCTCCAGCGCCGCCATGTCGATCTCGTTGTCGAAGTGACCGATGTTGCCGAGGATGGCCTGGTCCTTCATCGCCTTCATGTGCTCGAGGGTGATGATGTCCTTGTTGCCGGTCGCGGTGATGACGATGTCGGCCTCGCCGATCGCGTTCTCCACGGTCACCACGTCGTAGCCGTCCATCAGCGCCTGCAGCGCGTTGATCGGGTCGATCTCGGTGACCTGCACCCGGGCGCCCTGTCCGGCAAGCGATTCCGCGCAGCCCTTGCCGACATCGCCGTAGCCGCAGATCAATACCTTCTTGCCGCCGATCAGCACGTCGGTACCGCGGTTGATGCCGTCGATCAGCGAGTGGCGGGTGCCGTACTTGTTGTCGAACTTGCTCTTGGTGACCGAGTCGTTGACGTTGATCGCCGGGAACACCAGCTCGCCCGCCGCCGCGAACTGGTAGAGCCGCAGCACGCCGGTGGTGGTCTCCTCGGTGACGCCGCGGACCGACTCGGCGATCTTGCCCCACTTGCCCCGGTCGGTCTCGAACCGCTCGCGCAGCAGGTTCAGGAAGACCTTGTACTCGGCCGAGTGGTCCTCCTCCTCCGGCGGCACCACGCCCGCCTTCTCGAACTGCGCGCCGCGCAGCACGAGCATGGTGGCGTCGCCGCCGTCGTCGAGGATCATGTTGGCCGGCTCGCCCGGCCAGGTGAGCATCTGCTCGGCGGCCCACCAGTACTCCTCCAGCGTCTCGCCCTTCCAGGCGAACACCGGGGTGCCCTCGGGCTCCTCGACGGTGCCGTGCGGGCCGACGACCACGGCGGCCGCCGCGTGGTCCTGGGTCGAGAAGATGTTGCACGAGGCCCAGCGAACCTCGGCGCCGAGGCTGGTCAGGGTCTCGATCAGCACCGCGGTCTGCACGGTCATGTGCAGCGAGCCGGAGATGCGCGCGCCCTGCAGCGGCCGCACCTCGGCGTACTCACGGCGCAGCGCCATCAGACCGGGCATCTCGTGTTCGGCCAGACGGATCTCCTTGCGGCCGAAATCGGCCAGCGACAGATCTGCCACCTTGTAGTCGATGCCGTTGCGGACATCGGCGGTCAACGACGTGCGTGCGTGAAGTTCTGAGGTGGTCATCAGCCTCTCCTGGTTCGGCAAGTACCGAGGCAAGGCTAGTCGCTCGCGACCGGGCGTGGTCGACGCGCCTGTCCTCGTCGAGCACCGCGGCGGCGGGCTCGGCCGGGAGGCGTCGCTTACGCGGTGGCTCGGCGGGCCGCCAGGATGCGGCGCCGCTTGCGCGGCTGGATGTTCGCCAGTGTGATGTCGCCGCCGTAGTGGGCGAGCACGCGCTCGTCCATCACCCACCGCCACAGCGGCGGGATGGCGGCCAGCACGATCATGGCCGCGTACCCGGCGGGCAGTTGCGGAGCCTGCTCCGAGGTGCGCAGCGTCTGGTAACGCCGCCCCGGGTTGGCGTGGTGGTCGCTGTGCCGCTGCAGATGGAACAGGAAGATGTTGGTGACCAGGTGGTCGCTGTTCCAGCTGTCGCGCGGCGAGCAGCGGGCGTACATGCCGTTCGGGCGGCGCGCGCGCAGCAGGCCGTAGTGCTCGACGTAGTTCACCGTCTCCAGCAGCCCGATGCCGATGACCGCCTGCAGCAGCAGCCAGGGCAGCACGTGGAACCCGAACGCCGCGATCAGGACGCCGAACAGTACGAGCGTCATCGACCAGGCTTGCAAGATGTGGTTGTCCCGGCTCCACCAGCCCTTGCCCTTGCGGGCGAGCCGCTCGCGTTCCAGCGCGAGCGCCGAGCGGAAGCTCCCGGACACGCTGCGGGGCAAGAACTCCCACAGCGACTCGCCTAGTCGCCCGCTGGCCGGATCCTCCGGGGTCGCCACCCGCACGTGGTGGCCGCGGTTGTGCTCGACGAAGAAGTGCCCGTAACCGGATTGCGCGAGCGCGATCTTCGCCAGCCAGCGCTCCATGCGTTCGACCCGGTGCCCGAGTTCGTGGGCGGCGTTGATGCCGATGCCGCTGACGAATCCGAGGGTGGCGGCCAGACCGAGTTTGTCGACCACGCTCAAGTCGTCACCGGCCCACATGTAGCACGCGATCACCAGGCCGATCAGCTGGACCGGGAGCATCAGGTACGTGCACCACCGGTAGTACCGGTCGTTGGACAGCAGCTCGTAGTCCTCGTCCCTCGGGTTGCTTCCGTCCACGCCGATCGTCCAGTCCAGCACGGGGATGACGATCAGCACGATGATCGGGCCGATCCACCAGAAGACCTCGGCGCCGGTGTGCAGCACCAGTTGTGACGGCAGCAATGCGGACGAAGGCGCGAGCAAGCCGAGAAGCCACAGATGGCGTTTGGGATCGGGCGATCCCACCGGTTTGCCAACCGTTTGCACTTTTGCCCCACTCAAAGAAGACCCGAACACCGTCGCATGAGAATACTTGCTGACTTGTTGTCCGTTACACCAATGCCTTCGGTTGAGACGTGATCGCTACTACAAGCCGTGCAGTCGGTTTTTAATGTGCTGCGAATGCGCTAGTCAGTCGCGAGCCGCTTGCCGCCCGCAGTCAGCTCTGCACTCGCGCGGCGAGGATCGCTTCGACGTAGGGACTCAACAGCGCGCTCAATTCCGCGGGCGCGTCCCGCCCCGGACCGGGCGGAGTGGGGATGTAGCTGAGCGCGATTCGCACCAGCGAGTGCGCGATGACGTCCGACTCGGCCGCCGTGGTCGCCACCCAGCTGTGCTGGAAGGCACGCGACAGCCGTTCGGTCGCGTGCTCCAGCAACGGTCCCGCGTCGAGGGTGATCAAGCGCAGCAGATCCAGCTTCACCTCGCCCGCGACCAGCGACTGGACCAGCGGATCGGACGCCGCGTCGAACAAGAAATTCGCCACGCCGTCGCGGAACGCGGCCCGGACGTCGCCGACGTTGCCGTTGATCGCCGCGTCCACGTGGTCGACCAGGAAGTCGGCCAGACGCAGGGCGTATGCCTGGGAGAGGCCGCCGCGCGAGCCGAACTCGTTGTAGAGGGTCTGCCTGCTCACGCCGGCCCTGGACGCGACGTCCCCGAGCGTGATCTTGGACCAATCCCGCTCGGTGAGCAGCTCGCGCATCGCGTCCAGGACCGACGTCCGCAGCAGGTCCCGCGCGGCCTCCTGGTAAGGAATCCTGGCTCCGTTGCGCGGCATACCCGCGACATTGTCACGGGCGCCTGCCGCAGTCAAAATCTCACGACCGTTCGATTTCGACCATGTAGAAGTCCGCCTTGGCGGCCCCGCAGTCCGGGCACGTCCAATCGTCGGGGATGTCGTCCCAGCGGGTCCCCGGCGCGATGCCGTCCTCCGGCCAGCCCTCGGCTTCGTCGTATTCGAAGCCGCACTGGATGCACTGATAGAGCTTGTACTCGGTCATTGTGTTGTACCTATCGGCTCGAAATCGATCTTCTCCCGTACGCCGCAGTCCGGGCAGCACCAGTCCTCCGGCACCCGCTCCCACGGAGTGCCCGGCGGAAAGCCCTCGTGCGGCGCGCCTTTCGCCTCGTCGAAGACGTAGTCGCAGACGGGGCAGCGATACGCGCTCATGCTGTGTCCTTTCCGGCACGAGCGGAGCCCTGCGTGGTCACGCTCCGCTGCCTCCTCCGGGCCTGACCGCTCATGCCCTGTCCTTTCCGCCCTCGCCCCCGCCATACCGCGCCAGCACCTTCTCCCGCTTGCCCGGATCGATGTTGGCGCGGGTGATGTCACCGTCGTAGTGCGCGAGCACGCGCTTGTCCATGACGCGCCGCCACAGCGGCGGGAAGTAGGCAAGCAGGATCATGCTGGCGTAGCCGCTCGGCAGGTTGGGCGCGCCGTCCCAGCTGCGCAAGGTCTGGTAGCGCCGGGTCGGGTAGGCGTGGTGATCGCTGTGCCGCTGCAGGTGGTACAGGAAGATGTTGGTGACGATGTGGTCGCTGTTCCAGCTGTGCACCGGGGCGGGCCGCTCGTACCGGCCGCTGGCCGTGCGCTGCCGCACCAGCCCGTAGTGCTCCAGATAATTGACTGCCTCAAGCAGGCTGAAGCCGACCACCGCCTGCAGGATCAGGTACGGCAGCAGTTCGATGCCGAACACCGCGACCAGGGCCGCGAACAGCGCCGCCGACATCAGCCAGGCGCTGAGCACCTCGTTGCGCAGGCTCCACGGCTTCTTGCCGAGCCGGTCCAGGCGCACCTTCTCCAGCTGCCAGGACGACTTCAGGCTGCCCCACACGGTGCGCGGCCAGAACGCCCAGAACGTCTCGCCCACCCGCGAACTCGCCGGGTCCTCCGGGGTCGCGACGCGCACGTGGTGGCCGCGATTGTGTTCGATGTAGAAGTGCCCGTAGCACGACTGGGCCAGCGCGATGCGCGACAGCCAGCGCTCCAGATCCACCTTCTTGTGACCGAGCTCGTGGGCGGTGTTGATGCCGATGCCGCCGATCATGCCGACGGTGATCGCCAGCCCGATCTTGTCCACCACGTGCAGCCCGCCATCGATGCCGAGCCAGCTCACGTCGTCCGCGGTGATCAGGTAGGCCGCCATCAGCAGCGTGGCGTACTGGAACGGCAGGTACAGGTAGGTGAGATAGCGGTAGTACTTGTCGTTCTCCAGGTACTCCATCACCTCGTCGGGCGGGTTGTCGCCGTCCGGGCCGAAGAAGATGTCCGCGATCGGAATGAGGACGTAGACCAGGATCGGCCCGAGCCAGAACGGCACCTGGGCGAGGCGGTGCCAGCCGAGTTCGTTCAATGCCCAGATCACCGGCAGCCCGAGGGTGAACAGGCCGGTCGGGGCGAACAGCCCCCACAGCCACATATAGCGCTTGCGGTCCCGCCAAGCCGGAACCTCGACCGGCTGCGCGGACATGTCGGCGTGCGTCGACATCGTTGTCTCCATTCCGAACGGCACGTTACCTGTGACGTGCATTACCTCACTTATGGACGATAGAGCCGCATTTGTCTCTTGTCTAGACAAATCAGACATTTTGTAAACCTTCCAGAGCGCACAAGAAAGCCCCGGCCGGATGGCATCCGACCGGGGCTCGGCACTTCGCGGGGTGCGCGGCTAGTTCACCGCAGCAGGACGTCGGCGTCGGCGGGCAAGGCGTTCACCGGCCACCAGCGCAGGTCGGTGGACTCGTGGCTGCGTACCGGCGTGGCGCCCGCCGGCGCGGTGAGACGGAACAGGAGGTCGAGGTGCCGGGTGGGCACGCCGAGTGAGCAGGTGATGGGGTGGGCCTGGGCGCCGTAGAGCCCAGGGTGCAGTCGCAGGTTCGCGATGCCGGACTCCTCGGTGGCTTCGCGCAGCGCGGCGTCCGCGACCGTGTCGTCGCGCTCCTCGCAGTGGCCGCCGAGCTGAATCCAGCGTCCGACTCTCGGATGCAGGGTGAGCAGCACCTCGCTGCCGTCGTGGGAGAAGACCACCGCGGAGGCGGTGATGTGGCCCGGCGCGTGCTCGCGCAGGCAACCGCGCGGAGCCGAGCCGAGGAACGCCAGCATCGCCTCGCGCAGCGAGCGGTCCGATTCGGCGGGCGGCCGCCACGTCTCGAGCAGCTCGGTGGCCGAAGCGTGCAGCGACTCCGCGCTCACCGGCGGCCCCCGCGCGCCGCATGGCCCAGGCGGGTCACAGCTCGACCAGCCCCGAGCCCGCGCCCGCCGCCTGCCGTGGCGTCAGCTCCTCGAGCGGATGACCGATCGCGACGGCGCCCAGCGGGCTCCAGTCCTCGGCCAGGCCGAGGACCTCGCGGGTGACCTCGGGGGCGAAGATCGTCGACCCGATCCAGCAGCTGCCGATTCCCTCGGTGGCCAAGGCGACCAGCAGCCCCTGCACCGCGGCGCCCACCGCGACGGTGAACATGGTGCGCTCGTTGGCCCGTCTGCGCTCGTCCGGATAGTCGTGCGCGCCGTCCGGCACGCAGAACGGGATGATCACCTCGGGAGCGTCGAACAGGATGCGCCCGCGGGCGATGCGGCGCTCGACCCGCTCCGGCGCGAGTCCGTCGGCGGTCAGATCGGCGCGCCACTGCCGCGCCATCGCCTCGAGCAGGCGGGTGCGCCGCCGCGGATCGCGGAGCCAGACGAATCGCACCGGGCGGGTGTGGTGCGGCGCGGGCGCGGTCAGCGCGACCGAGACCGCCGCGCGGATGCGTTCCGGATCCACCGGTGTGTCGGCGAACTGCCGGATCGAGCGGCGCAGGAGGATCGCCTCCTTGCGACCGCGCTCGATCGCCTCCGCGGTGCCCAGCCAGAACAGGTCGTCGGTGCCGCCGCGCAGCAGATCGGCGGCGCAGGATCCGTCGTCGGCGACGGGCAGGCCGCGCACCACGGCGACCGGGACACCGCCGAGTTTGCCCTTGACCAGGTCGGCCGCGGCGGCCAGTTCGTCCGCCACGGCAACCTGGGTGACGAACAGTTCGTTGCCCTGCCCGTCGACCGCGCCCGCGTAGTCGTGCAGCACCCGCAGGCCCGCGGCGCCGATGGCCGCGTCGGTCTGGCCGTTGCGCCAGGCGCGGCCCATCGTGTCGGTGACGACCACCGCGACCGTCACGCCCAGCCGTTCGGCGAGCGCGGCCCGCAGCGCCTTGGCGCTGGCGTCCGGATCGGTGGGCAGCAGCACGAGTTCGCCCTGTTCGACGTTCGAACCGTCCACACCCGAGGCCGCCTGCACGATGCCGAGCTTGTTCTCGGTGATCAGCGTGCGGCCCTTGCGGGCGAGCACCCGCACGGCCTCTTGGTCGACGAGCCTGCGCCGGGCGGCGTCGCGTTCCTCCGGGTCCAGCGGCGCCTCCACGATGCGACCCTCCACCTTGGCGACGATCTTGCTGGTGACGACCAGTACGTCACCGTCGGCCAGCCAGGGCGCGCAGCGGGCGATGTGCTCGGCGAGGTCGTCGCCGGGCCGGAATTCGGGTAGCCCGGTGATGGGCAGGATGCGCAGCTCTCCGGCCGCGTGATCGGTCGGTGTGGTCACAGGGCGACTCCAGCGAGATCCAGCGCCTGACGCACCATTTCGGCGGTGGTGGGCGGGTCGGTCATCAACAAGGGCACGCTACGCACCGCAACGCCGGGCACGTCGGCGGTGTCGGTGCTGTGGATCAGCCAACCGTCCAGCAGGCCGGTGGCCGAGCGGGCGCCGTAGTACCGGCCGATCGCCTCGGCCGTCGTTTCCACGCCGATCACCGACAGGCACTCGTCGGCCATACCGCGCAGCGGTTTGCCGTCGATCACGCCGGACACGCCGATCACCTTGGCCGCGGTGGTGCGCAGGGCGCCGCGGATACCGGGCACGGCGAGGATGGCGCCGATGCTCACGACGGGGTTGGACGGCGCGAGGAGAACCACGTCCGCGGATTCTATGATATTGATCACATTTGGGGCAGGTTTGGCTTCATCCGCGCCAATTGTGGCGAATCCATGGGTGTCGATGTTCGCGCGGTAGCGAACCCACCACTCTTGAAAATGGATCGCGCGCCGTTCGCCAGGGTTGTCCGGATCGGTCACCACGACATGCGTTTCGCAGCGATCGTCGGTTGCCGGGATCAGTTTCACGCCCGGCTGCCACCGATTGCACAGCGCCTCGGTCACCGCGGAGAGCCGGTATCCGGCGCGCAACATTTCGGTCCGGATCAGATGCGTGGCGATATCGCGGTCCCCCAAGCCGAACCAGTCCGGCTGGGCGTGATATTTCGCGAGCTCCTCCTTGGCGTGCCAGCTCTCGTCCACCCGGCCCCAGCCCCGCTCGGTATCGATACCGCCGCCGAGGGTATACATGCAGGTGTCGAGGTCGGGACAGATCCGGAGCCCGTGCATCCAGACGTCGTCGCCGACGTTCACGATCGCGGAGACATCCGCCTCGGGCAGCAGCTCCCGGACGCCCTGAAGGAAACGCGCGCCACCGACACCGCCGACCAGCACGGCGACTCGGGGTCCGTTCGCGGGCGTGGCGTCCGCATGTTGTCCAGTCACATCCGCACAGCCTATGCGCTGGCGTGGCGGCTCCCGTTCGCGGCAAATTTGCTGTTTATTTGCTATTGCAGATCACAAGTTGGGCTCGGAATGCGGCTGCGGATAGTAACGGAATAGCGACGGCGGCTTGACCATCGACGCGTCCGGCGTGTCTAATCACAGTCATGTCATTCCGGGTTCGCGCGAGAGTTCCGCGCGCGAGCCAGTTTTCGAACAGATGTTCGCATCGGTATGACAAGCTCGGGGACGTCCGCGGGACAACGTCGCGGGGTATGGCCGTCGGTGCGCGTGTTGGTCCGACGGAAAGAATCATTCTGCGCTAACACACAGTGAGGAGGCGGAGCGTGGCCAATGAGATGGTCTCGCCGACCGATTCCACAGCAGGCGCAGCACGTGGCGTCTGCGCAGACAACGGCGGCTGGAAGGACCAAGAGGGGGGTGACGGAGTCACGACGCCCCGGCTCAGCCTGGTCGTGACCGGCTTCGACGAGATGTTCGAATCCATCGAGGAGCAGTGGCAAGAGCGCGCCCTGTGCGCGCAGACCGATCCGGAGGCGTTCTTCCCCGAGAAGGGCGGCTCGACTCGTGAGGCCAAACGGATCTGCATGGGCTGCGAGGTGCGCGACGAGTGCCTGGAGTACGCACTCGCGCACGATGAGCGCTTCGGCATCTGGGGCGGGCTCTCCGAGCGGGAGCGCCGCCGCCTCAAGCGCGGCATCGGCTGACAGACATCCGCGGGGCCCGGAGCCGCCCGTCCCACCAGGGCGCTCCGGGCACGCGCGACACGACCGGACCGATCTCCACCGCCTCGATGCGGACGGCCGGAGCAAGCTGGCCTAGATTTTGTGTCATGGCACGTTCCCGTAAGCGTCGACCGCCGACCGCACGGTCGGTGATCCGCCGCGGCCGCGGAGTGCGCGGGCCGATGCTGCCACCCACGGTGCCCGCTTGGCGGACCCGCGGCCAGAAGTTCGACCGGCTGGTGCTGGAGGCGTTCGCCCCGTTGGACACCCGCTGGCACGACCGGCTCACCAAACTCGACATCGCGGTCGACGACGTTCCGAAAATCCGTCCGCTGCACCCCGATTCCGTCACCTGGCCCGACGAGGTGGTCGCCGATGGCCCGGTCCCCCTCTCCCGGCTCATCCCAGCCGGGGTCGACCGCCACGGCGCGGCGACCAGGGCGCGGGTGGTGCTGTTCCGCAAACCGCTCGAGCTGCGCGCCAGCGATCCCGACGACCTGGTGGACCTGCTGCGCGAGGTCCTGGTCCAGCAGGTGGCGACCTACCTGGGCGTCGACCCGGACGTGATCGATCCGGAAGCCGAATGAGTCGCACCCATCCACGCGGCGGTGGCCCTCGAATGCCGTTGCGGGGCAGGCGCCGGCGAGAACACGTGTAGACCGGCGACCGCTGGGTACTCCGGAACTTCCCGCACGGAGACGAACCGCTCGCACCGCGCACCCGCCGGGTCCGGTCGCGTGACATCGTCGTCCGAGCCAGGGAGACATCGCCCGCCTCAGCGCCGGACGCGCCGTGCGACCCTGTGCCGCCCTCGTTTCGCAACGCGTGGACCGAGATTCTTCAAGCGTGTCTGTCCCCATCGACGCGCCAGGGGGGTTACTCTCATCGGCGTGATTCCCATGCGTCGTTGCTGCCGTCCAGGCTGCAAGAATCCGGCCGTCGCGACGCTCACCTATGTGTACTCGGACTCGACGGCAGTGGTCGGACCACTCGCGACGGTCGCCGAACCGCACTCCTGGGATCTCTGCGAAACGCACGGCTCACGAATCACCGCTCCGAAGGGCTGGGAGCTGGTTCGCCACGAAGGTGGATTCTCCTCCAGCACACCGGACGACGACGATCTGACCGCGCTCGCGGAGGCGGTGCGGGAGGCCGGGTTGCGCCGCCGCCCGCCGGAGCACGAGCAGCGCGGCTATCGCGACTACGCTCCCCCGCCGCCGCGGACCACGCGGACCGGCCGCCGCGGCCATCTCCGCGTGCTGCCCGACCCGCCGTCCTGAACAGACGAGGACGGTGTCGGACCGGTTCGGCGCAACCACTAGGGTGGTGGGCATGACAGTCGCCCGCTCTGCCGAATTCGTGAACGCGGTGATCAAGGCCTACGACGTTCGCGGTGTGGTCGGTGATCAGATCGACGCGGAATTCGTCAGGGACGTCGGCGCCTCCTTCGCCCGGCTGATGCGCGCCGAGAACGCGAGCCGGATCGTCATCGGACACGACATGCGCGATTCCTCCCCCGCCTTGTCGGCGGCCTTCGCCGACGGCGCGCTCGGCCAGGGCCTCGACGTGGTGCACATCGGCTTGGCCTCGACCGACCAGCTGTACTTCGCCTCCGGCCACTTGGACTGCCCGGGCGCCATGTTCACCGCCAGCCACAACCCGGCCCGCTACAACGGCATCAAACTGTGCCGCGCCAAGGCGCTTCCGGTCGGGCAGGACACCGGTCTCGCCACCATCAAGGGCGAGCTGATCGAGGGCGTCCCCGAGTACCCGGGCGAGCGCGGCAGCGCGACGGAACTGGACCTGCTCACCGAGTACGCGCGGTTCCTGCGCGGCCTGGTCGATCTCGGCGACATCCGTCCGCTCACCATCGCGGTGGACGCGGGCAACGGCATGGGCGGCCACACCGTCCCCGCGGTGCTGGGGGCGCTGCCGCAGGTGACGATCGTGCCGCTGTACTTCGAGCTGGACGGCAGCTTCCCCAATCACGAGGCCAATCCGCTCGACCCGGCGAACCTGGTGGACCTGCAGAAGCTGGTCCGCGAATCCGGCGCGGACATCGGCCTTGCCTTCGACGGCGACGCCGACCGCTGCTTCGTCGTCGACGAGAACGGCGACCCGGTGTCGCCCTCGGCGATCACCGCCCTGGTCGCCGAGCGCGAGCTGGCCAAGGAGCCCGGCGCGGTGATCATCCACAACCTGATCACCTCCCGCGCGGTGCCGGAACTGGTGCACGAGCTGGGCGGAACGCCGGTGCGCACCCGGGTCGGGCACTCGTTCATCAAGCAGGAGATGGCCGCCACCGGAGCGGTGTTCGGCGGCGAGCACTCCGCGCACTACTACTTCCGCGACTTCTGGGGCGCCGACTCCGGCATGCTCGCGGCGCTGCACGTGCTGGCCGCGCTCGGCGAGAAGGACCGGCCGGTGTCGGAACTGATGGCCTCCTACGCGGGCTACGCGGCCTCCGGCGAGATCAACTCCACCGTGGCCGACGCCAAGGCGCGGACGCTGGCCGTGGTGGAGGCCTTCGCGGACCGGGCGCACTCGGTCGACCGGCTGGACGGGGTGACCGTGCAACTGGCCGACAACGCCTGGTTCAACTTGCGCGCGTCGAATACCGAGCCGTTGCTCCGGCTGAACGTCGAGGCCCGATCGGCGGAGGAAGTAGACGCACTCGTGACCGAGATCTTGAGCATCGTGCGCTCCTGACTGGAATAGTGGAATCACAGGCCTTGGATTCGCCCGACTCGGTCTCGGTGTGGCAGCTGGACCGGGTGGGCGCGGGGGCGGAAAAGACACAGCGCGATGAGGGGAGGTGGGACGCCCGATGATCGCTGGAACACCGGTGCTCGACCTCGACGATGCCGCTTCACTCGAGGCCGCCGACGCAGGCGGCGCCCTTCGGTCGGCCGCTTCCGGCGGCGCCCAGGTACGTGCTACCGCGGCGGCCGTCGGTGAGGACGCGCTGGCCCGGTTGGCCGATCTGCGCCCACGCAGCGTGGTACTGGTCTCCGGTTCCGGACGTGCCGCGCGGGCCGCCGGACTGCTGGTCGCCGCGCTCGGCGACCGCGCGGGCCTACCCGTCGTGCCCGCCGCCGCCCTCCCGCCGTGGGTGGGGCCGTTGGACGTCGTCCTGGTCTCCGGCGACGACGCGGGCGATCCCCGCCTGATCGACGCCGTCGACCGGGCGCTGCGCCGCGGTGCGGAGGTGGTCGTCGCCGCGCCGCACGAGGGGCCGCTGCGCGCCGCCGCGGCCGGACGCGCCGCCGTGCTGGAACCGCGGGTGCGGGTGCTCGGGCACAACCGCCTGCTGCGCTTCCTGGCCGCCGGAATCGCGGTGCTGCGCGCGGTCGACCCGCAGCGCACCGGCGCCGCCGTCCCCGAGCTCACCGAACTGGCCGACGTGCTGGACGCGGAGGCCCTGCGCGACGGCCCGCACAACGAGGTCTTCCGCAACCCGGCCAAGACGCTGGCCGCGCGCATGCAGCAGCGGGGCATCGTGCTCGCGGGTGATTCGCCCGCCGCCGCCGAACTGGCCGAGCACGGCGCCGAGGTGCTGCTGCAGTCCGCGGGCAAGGTTGCCACCGCGGTGGATCTGGCCGAGGCCGTGGCGGCGCGGACCAGGATGTCCGAGGCGGCAGGCGAGTCCGCGCCGGATTTCGATCCGCTGTTCCACGACGAGGAACTCGACGGTCCCGCGCCGGTGGAGCGCATCCGGGTGTTCGTGCTCAGCGCCGATCGCGATCGCGCGGCCGCGCGCCGCCGCCTCGCGGTGTTCGGCGGCGAGGGATCGACCCTGGTGGACGCCGATCTGGTGAACGCCGACGTCGACCTGCTGCACACCGAGATGACCGACCCCGCCGCACCCGCGCAGGCCCGCGACGAAGAGTCCGCGCCCGCGAACGGCACCGAACTCGAACAGCTCGCGGTACTCGCGCTGCGGCTGGAGATGGCCGCCGCCTACCTGCGGCTGATCGGCTCGCGCACCGCGTCGGCCGACGGCCAGGGGCAGTACGGGGGCAGCTACTAGTGCACGAACTCGTTGGTGCGCTGCGCTCGTATGCCTGGGGCTCGCGCACCGCGCTCGCTCAGCTGTGCGGCAGGCCGGTGCCGTCGGCGCATCCGGAGGCAGAGTTGTGGTTCGGCGCCCACCCCGCCGACCCGGCGCACGTCAAGATCGGTGATCGCACCACCTCCCTGCTGGAGCTGGTGGCCGCCGACCCGGACCGGGAACTCGGCTCCGCCGCGGCGGAATTCGACGCGAAGCTACCGTTCCTGCTCAAGGTCCTGGCCGCCGAGGAGCCGCTGTCGCTGCAGGCGCACCCGAGCACGGAACAGGCGCGGGCCGGCTTCGACCGGGAGAACCGGGCGAAGGTGCCGTTGGATTCGCCGCTGCGCAACTACCGCGACGAGAATCACAAGCCCGAACTGGTCGTAGCGCTGGACCGGTTCGAGGCGCTGGCCGGTTTCCGCGAACCACATCGCACGGTCGCGCTGCTGCGCGCGCTGGCGGTGGACGGCCTGCGGCACTATTGCGAACTGCTGGCCGCCCAGCCGGATTCGGCCGGCTTGCGCACGCTGTTCACCACCTGGATCACGCTGCCTCAGCACGTGCTGGCCACGTTGCTGCCCGCGGTGCTGGACGGCTGCGTGCGATACCTGTCCGGCAAAGGCACCCGCGAGTTCACCGCCGAGGCGCGCACGACGCTGGAACTGGCCGAGGCCTACCCCGGCGACGCGGGTGTGCTGGCGGCGCTGCTGTTGAACCGGGTGACGTTGGAGCCGGGCCAGGGATTGTTCCTCGCGGCCGGGAACCTGCACGCCTACCTGCGCGGGCTCGGCGTGGAGATCATGGCCAACTCCGACAACGTGCTGCGCGGCGGTCTCACGCCCAAACACGTCGACGTGCCGGAACTGTTGCGCGTGTTGGACTTCGAGCCGATCGGCCTGCCGGTGGTGCTGCCGGAACCCGCGGGTGACGGATCGGTGCGCTACCGCACCCCCGCCCCGGAATTCGCGCTGCGGCGCTTCGACCTGGTCGCCGGATCCGCTCGGGTGCCGCTGACCGCGGCGGGGCCCGGCATCGTGCTGTGCACGGCGGGACGGGTGCGCCTGTTCCAGAACGGCTCCGCGCTGGAGCTCACCCGGGGCGGCGCCGCCTGGATCTCCGCCGCCGACACCGATATTCGCGCACAGGCGCTGGACGGCGCCGTCCAGCTGTTCTGCGCGTGCGTCGGCGCGACCGGCTGACCGATCCCGACCGCCGGATCGCCGGTGTCCTAGTCTGGTCGCGGGTAGCTCGGCGAACAGAGAGGACATGTTTCCATGTCGGCTGGTGGTGGCAAGAAGGCGATCGTCGCGGCGTTGATCGCGAACGCGGGGATCGCCGTGGCGAAGTTCGTCGGTGCGGCGATCACCGGCTCGGGGTCGATGCTCGCCGAGGCGGTGCACTCCGTGGCCGACACGGGCAATCAGGGACTGCTGCTGCTGGGGCAGCGGCGTGCCGCGAAGGAAGCGACCGAGCTGCACCCGTTCGGGTACGCGCGCAACCGCTACTTCTATTCGTTCATCGTGGCGCTGGTGCTGTTCACCCTCGGCTCCGGTTACGCCTTGTACGAGGGCATCCACAAGATCCAGCATCCGGAGGAGCTGACCTCGCCGATCGTGGCGATCGTCATCCTGGTGATCGCGATCGCGCTGGAGATCTACAGCTTCACCACGGCGGTGCGCGAATCCGCACCGCTGAAGGGCGACGCCAGCTGGTGGCGGTTCATCCGCAATTCCCGCAGCCCGGAACTGCCCGTGGTGCTGCTGGAGGACACCGGCGCGCTGATCGGCCTGATTCTCGCGCTGGCGGGCGTCGGCCTGACCATGATCACCCACGACCCGATCTGGGACGGCGTCGGCACCCTGGCCATCGGCGGGCTGCTCGGCGTCATCGCCGTGGTGCTGATCGTGGAGATGCAGAGCCTGCTGATCGGCGAGGGCGCAACGCCGGAGGAGGACCGCCAGATCCGCGCGAACCTGGTCGACGACACCCGCATCGATCGGGTGATCCACCTCAAGACCCAATACCTCGGCCCGGAGGAACTGCTCGTGGCGGCGAAGATCGGCGTGGTGCCCGGCTTGGACGTCGCGACGATCGCGAGCGCCATCGACGACGCCGAATCCCGCATCCGCGCGGCGGTTCCCGCGGCGCGCGTCATCTACCTCGAGCCCGACCTCTACCGCACCCAGCCCGTCGAGGGATAGTCCGCGCGTCGCGTCGGGTTCCCGTCCGCCGCGCGGTGCTCAGCGGTGCTGAGCGGCGGGAGCCCGGAGCAGGTCGAGCGGGTCGGCGCGGATGTCGAAGCGCTCGCGCAGGGCGTGCCGGGCGGCGTGCAGCCCGCACATGCCGTGGACGCCGGGGCCGGGCGGGGTGGAGGACGAGCACAGGTAGACACCGGGAATCGGTGTGGCGTAGGGGTTCCAGCGGGGGGCGGGACGGAAGGCGAACTGACGCAGCGTCATCGCGCCCGCGGAGATGTCGCCGCCGAAGTAGTTCGCGTTGTGCGCGGGCAATTCGGCGGCCGTGATGACGTTCTTGGCGATGATCAGATCGCGGAAGCCCGGCGCGAAGCGCTCGACTTGGGCGATCACGTCCGCGCTGACATCGCGCGTGGAGCCATTGGGCACATGGGCATAGGTGTAGAAGGTGTGGCCGCCCGCGGGCGCGCGGGTGGGATCGACCACCCCGGGCTGGATGGTCAGCACATAGGGGCGTTCGGCGTGCCGTCCCATGGCCACGGCGTGCTCGGCGGCCATGGCCTCGGCGCGCGTGCCGATCACGTGCAGCGTTCCGGCCAGTGCGCAACCGTCGGCCTGCCACGGCACCGGTCCGGAGAGCGCGAAGTCGACCTTGCAGGCCGCGCCTCCGTAGCGGAAGCGCCCCAGCCGCTTCGCGTACCGGGCGGGCAACCGATGCCCGGCGATGCGCAGCAGTTCGGCGGGGGAAAGATCGAGCAGAACGGCTCGGGCCGTCGCGAACTCGTCCAGCGAGTCCACCCGGTGCCCGGTGTGCACCCGGCCACCGAGGCGTTCGAGTTCGGCGATCATCGCGTCGGGGATCGCCTGACTGCCGCCGCGCGGAATGACCCAGCCCGCGGCATGGGCGAGGGCGCCGAGCATCAGTGCCGCGCCCGCGGCCGTGACGGCCCGCGGCGGGATGATCGCGTGGGTGGCGATGCCGGTCAGCAGGGCGGGCGCGACCTGTTCCCGGAAGCGCAGATTCCACAGCGGTGAACCCTGTTCCAGCGTGCGCAGGCCGAAGCGGATCGCCGTCGCGAGCCCGGACGGCACGCGGCGCAGATCCGACATCGCGAGGTCGACCACGTCCGGCCACTGCCGCACCAGCGGTGCGAACAGGTTGCGCCATGCCGGTCCGTCGGGGCCGAGGTGCTCGACCGTGCGTTCCAGGTCGCGCCAGGCCAATCCGGCCACGCCGCCGTCGAGCGGATGGGCGTAGGAGATCTCGGGCGCGAGCAGGTCGACACCGTGCGCGGTCAGGTCGAACGCGCGGAACAGCGGGGACGCCGCCGCCATCGGATGCGCGCCCGCACACACGTCGTGCCGATAGCCCGGCAAGGTCAGCTCGGCCGTGCGGGACCCGCCTCCGGCCGTCGGCTCGGCCTCGTAGACCTCCACGGCGAGCCCCGTTCTGGCCAGGATCACCGCGGCGGCGAGCCCGTTCGGTCCCGAGCCGACCACAACCACATCAGCCATACCCCCACGCTACCGGCCGACCGGCGTTCGGCTTGCTCGCCGACACCACCCGCCGCGCCGCCTGCGGTCCCGGCCTCGCCACCCCGGTCGCGAACACTCACCGGTGCGAACATGGCCGGACCGCGGACTGTTCCGGACGGCACCACGCCCGTCGCGGACGCCTCCCTCGGAGTGATCCGGATCACTCCATCGGACCGCCGACGACTTTCGGAAGTTCGCTCCGTCATCACCATCGAACGCACGATGAGCAAGGAGATCGACCATGGCGACCAAGCCGCACGGCCCCGCGTCCTACTTCCCCAGCATCGAGGCCAAGTACGGCCGCGCGATCGAGGAGTGGAAGGCCGCCATGCGCGAGACCGGGCTGACCTCGCACAAAGAATTGGTCGAATGGCTGAAGACCGAGCACGGCATCGGGCACGGCCACGCCACCGCGCTCACCCAGCACCACCTGAACCCGCAGAAGTGGGCCTGACCCGGACGCCACGAAGGCCCCGCAGATCGTGCGGGGCCTTCGTCGTTCGCGCGCTACGCCTCGACCAGGGTCTTGGTCTCGGCCTCCTGCGTCAGCGCGGGCGTCCCGTGGTCGTCGTCGACCATGGTCCGCTCGTCGAAAGGCATCCTGCGCTCGAGCACCTCGCGCACCCGGTCCACGTCGACGGTCTTGGTCCAGGTGCCGATCAGCACCGTGGCGACCGCGTTGCCGGAGAAGTTGGTCAGCGCCCGCGCCTCGGACATGAAGCGGTCGATGCCGACGATCAGGCCGACGCCGTCGAGGAGTTCGGGCCGATGACTCTGCAATCCGCCCGCCAGCGTGGCCAGCCCCGCACCGGTGACGCCCGCCGCGCCCTTGGAGGCGACGATCATGAACAACAGCAGCCCGAGTTGCTCACCGATGGACAGCGGCTTGCCCATCGCCTCGGCGATGAACAGCGACGCCATGGTCAGGTAGATGGCGGTGCCGTCCAGGTTGAACGAATACCCGGTCGGCACGACGACGCCGACGGTGGAGCGCTGCACGCCCAGGTGGTCCATCTTCGCGATCAGCCGTGGCAGCGCCGACTCCGACGACGAGGTCGCGACGATCAGCAGGTACTCCCGCGCGAGGTAGCGGACCAGCTTGAAGATCGACACCCGCGACACGCTCCACAGCAGCACGCCGAGCACACCGAAGACGAACACCAGGCAGGTGAGATAGAACGCGACCATGAGCGTGCCCAGCTTCACCACCGCGTCCAGGCCGGTCTTGCCGACCACGTTCGCGATCGCGCCGAACGCGCCGATCGGCGCCAGCCACAGGATCATCACCAGGATCCGGAACACGAGCTTCTGCAGCAGCGCCACGCCGCGCACGATCGGCTCGCCCGCCGTGCCCATGGCCTGCACCGCGAAACCGACCAGCAGCGCGACGAACAGCGCCTGCAGGACATTGCCGGTGGTGAGCGAGGACACCAGCGTGGAAGGGACGATGTTCTGGATGAATTCCCAGGTGCCGCCCGCACCGTGCGCGGTGTCGGCCAGGTCGTGACCGGCTTTGGTCGACTTGGCGATGTTCAGGCCGGTGCCCGGTTGCAGCAGATTGCCGACGACCAGGCCGATCCCGAGCGCGATGGTCGACATGACCAGGAAGTACCCGATGGCCAGACCACCGACCTTGCCGACGGTGGCCGCCGCGCGCACCGATCCGATCCCGAGCACGATCGTGCAAAAGATGACCGGAGCGATCATCATCTTGATGAGATCGACGAAGATGGTCCCCAGCGGAGCGAACGACTGCGCGACGCCGGGGGCCAGCCAGCCGACGAGGACGCCGGCGACCACCGCGACGATGACGGCCAGATAGAGCCAATGGGTGCGATCGTGCCGCGTGCGAGTCGAGTCGCTCATAGCGAGGATTTCCCTTCGAAGGTACCGAAGCGAGGTCGCTGACGCTCGCCAGGCAGAATGATGGTCGGCCGGGTGATCCTGGTCACTGTTTGGTGCATTACGTTCAGCGGAGGAAGAGCTTGTGAGACGCGGTCGGCTCTCCCTCGCCGGTCAGGCATTCGTCTTCCAGTTGGTCGTGCTCGCGGTGATGATCGCGATCGGCGTGGTGCTCGCGGTGCTGGACGCCAGGCACGACAGCGACGTCACCACCACCCGCGAGGTCACCGGCGTCGCGATCACCGTCGCCGACGCGCCCTCCACCGTGGCCGCGGTCCGCGCGCCCGATCCGACGGCGCTGTTGCAGCCGGTCACCGAGGAGATGCGCCGGGAGACCGGCATGGATTTCATCGTGGTCATGGCGCCGGACCGGACCCGCTACACGCACCCCAACCCCGCGATGATCGGTCTGCCGTTCAGCGGCACCATCGATCGCGCGCTGGCGGGTGAGACCTTCACCGAAACCTTCACCGGCACCCTCGGTCCCTCCATCCGGGCGGTGACCCCGGTCCACGACGACGACGGGCGGCTCGTGGCCCTGGTCTCCGCGGGCGTGACCCGCGCGAAGATCGGCGACCAGGTCGCCACCCAGCTCCCGGTGATCCTCGGTGTCGCGGGAGCCGGTCTCGTGCTGGCCGCGGGCGGATCGTTCCTGCTCAGCCGCAGGCTGCGACGGCAGACCCACGGCCTGGCGCCCGACGAGCTGCGCGCGATGTACGAGCACCACGACGCCGTGCTGCACTCGGTGCACGAGGGCCTGGTGGTGTTCGGGGCGTCCGGCGAGGACGCCGAGGTGGTCAACGACGAGGCCCGCCGCTTGCTCGACCTGCCCGCGGGCGAGGTCCGGCGCAGCGACCTCCCGCTGTCGCTGCAGCGGATGAACTGGGGCACCGTCCGCGACGAGATGCACGTGACCACCGACCGGATCCTGCTGGTCAACCAGGACACCGTCTCGTGGGACGGCAGGCCGATCGGCACGGTGATGACCATTCGCGACCACACCGAATTGCAGGCGGTGATGGGCGAACTCGACTCCGTGCGCAGCTTCGCGGAATCGTTGCAGGCGCAGGCGCACGAGTCCGCCAACCGGCTGCACACCGTGGTCACCATGGTGGAACTGGGCCGCCACCGGGAGGCCGTCGAGTTCGCCACCGCGGAACTCGAGCTCTCCCAGTCGCTGATCGATCGGCTGTTCGCCGCGGTGGGGGCGCCCGCGCTGGCCGCTCTGCTGCTCGGCAAAGTGAACCAGGCGGCCGAGCGGGGCATCGAGCTGACGATCACCGACGACACCGCCCTGGACTCGGTGGAGCCACTGTCCCCGCACGAAACCGTCACGCTGGTGGGCAATCTCGTCGACAACGCGATCGACGCCGCGGCGGGCAGCGCGTCCGGCTGGGTGGAGGTCACCCTGCGCCACCAGCGGGCGGACGCCGCGGACGAGTCGATGCTCTACGTCCGGATCGCCGACAGCGGCCCCGGCATGTCGGCGGAGATGTTCGCGCGCGCGTCCCAGCGCGGCTATTCGACCAAAGCCGACCACCACGGGCTCGGTCTCGCGCTGGTCCACCGGCTGGTGGCCCGCCACGGGGGAAGCATCCGCACCCAACGGGATCCCGAAAGCGCGGTGACCGTGACGATTCCACGAAAGGAACCACGATGATCCGTGTGCTTATCGTCGAGGACGAGCCGCTGATCGCCGAGGCGCACCGCGCCTACGTGGAGCGCATCGCCGGATTCACCCCCGTCGGTGTCGCCCATACCGGCCGTGAGGCGATGCGGGCCGCGGCCGACGCCGCGGCCGAGGGCACGCCGATCGACCTGGTGCTGATGGACATCGGCCTGCCGGACGCCAGCGGGCTCGACGTCGCGGCCGCCTTGACCGGCTTGGCGCCGCGCCCCGACGTCATCGCCATCACCTCCGCGCGGGACCTGGCCATGGTGCGCACCGCCGTGTCGCACGGCGTCGTGCTGTATCTGCTGAAACCGTTCACTTTCGCCGCGTTCCGCGACAAGCTGGACCGCTATCGCGAGTTCCGCACCGCGCTCCCGGCCGGTGAGAGCGCCATCTCCCAGAACGACATCGACCGGGCACTGAGCGCGCTGCGCACCCCGGACCAGCGCGCCGCCACCCCGAAAGGCGTCGCGCCGCAGACTCTCGACGAGATCTCCCGCACCGTGCGCGCGGCCGAGGCCGAAGGCGTCACCGCGGCGGACACCGCCACCTCGATCGGGGTGTCGCGCATCACCGCCTGGCGCTATCTGGAGAAGCTGGCCGACGACGGCTTGGTCGTGCGACGCTCGGACTACGGCAGGGCGGGACGCCCGAAGACCCGCTACGTCTGGAAGACCACCACCGGCTGATCAGACCGGCTCGGGCGCGGGAGCACGCTGACCGAGCCGCACCGGCAGCCGCTCGTAGCCGTGCAGCGTGAACAGCGCGCGCCGCTTCGGCGGACCGTCCAGGCGCAGGCCCGGGAACCGCTCGAACAGGGCTTGCAGCGCGTAGACGCCCTCCATCCTGGCCAGGCTGGCCCCGAGGCAGACGTGCACGCCGCTGCTGAACGACAGGTGTTCCTTGGCGTTGTCGCGTCCGACGTCGAACCGCCCGGGATCGGCGAAGACCGCGGGGTCGCGGTTGGCGCCCGCCAGCGACAGCACCACGGTGTTGCCCGCGCGCACCGGGATACCGTCGATCTCCACGTCGGTCAGCGCGGTGCGTGCCGTGGTCTGCACCGGTGAGTCGAAGCGCAGGATCTCCTCGACGGCGTTGGGCCACAGTTCCGGATCCTCGCGCAGCCGCTCCAGCTGATCGGGATGCGCCAGCAACTGGGCGGCGCCGTTGCCGATCAGGTTGACCGTCGTCTCGAAGCCCGCGCCCATGAGCAGGCTCGCGGTGGCCTTCAGCGCGTTGGAGTCCAGCTCGCCCGCGGTGACCAGGCTGCTGAGGATGTCGTCGCCCGGCGTGCGGCGCAACCGTTCGATGTGCTGGTCGAGGTAGTCGTTCATCACCTCCATGGCCAGCAGCGCTTCGCGATGCGCGCGCCACGGGATGCCGACGTCCAGCAACGGCGTCATCCGATCACCCCAGTCGAGGAACCGAGCCTTGTCCTCGTCGGGGAAGCCGAGCATCTCGGAGATGATCGCGATCGGCACCTGGGCGGCGAACGAACGGATCAGATCCGCCGAACCGTGCGAGGGCAGCGCGTCCAGCAATTCCTCGGTGACCGTCTCGACGCGATCGCGCAGCCTGCGGATCGCGCGCGGGGTGAACGCCGAGGCGACCGGCTTGCGCATCGCCGTGTGCTCCGGCGGATCGATCACCAGCATCGACGGCGGCTCGACCGGATTCGGCGGCAGCGGGAAGCGCTCGGCCAGCTTCTGCAGCGGCTTGGGAATGTTGAAGCTCTCCGTGGTGCGCACGCCGAAACGGTTGTCGCGCAGGATGGAACGGCACAGCTCGTGATCGAAGGTCGCCCACGCGATCGAGGTGCGCAGCAGCCGCCCCTGCCCGCGCAAACGCTCGATCAGGGGGTAGGGGTCGTCGAAACCGGCGGGTCCGCCCATCAGCTCGGCGAACGGGTCGCCGCGGCGAGCCTGCAGCCGCAGGGCCAGACGAGGCGCGCCCTGCACCGACAACCAGCGGAACCAATAGTGTGGCCTCATACTCCAACCCCGTCGTTGTGCGATGACTCCACCGTACGGAACGCCGGCGACTTGTAAAACGTCCTCAGGTCGGATGCGGTGCCTATACCGTGGTAGGAGCCCACCGGGCGCGGGCCCGGTTCGCCGCTCACCCGCGTTGCGCGGTTACCCGTTCGGAAGCGATGCGCCGGTCGCGCAGCGCCGGATCCGGATTGACCACCTGCACCAGGGAAGCGCCCGCGGCCAGCACCGCGAGATATCCGTCGATCAGTTCGGCAGGCGTCTCCCACGGCGTGCTGGACAGCACCCGGTCGCCCTCGCCGAAGCCCTGCAGCACCGCCGATTTCCTGGCCTCGGCGAGCACCTCGGCGACCGGCATGCCGTCCAGCGCGACACCGGCGCCGCGGGGCAGGAACTGGTCGCCGTGCACGCGCACCGAGGTGGCGAAATCGGTGACGCCGATCGGCAGATCGCGCACCGGGGCGCCCATGGCGTCCAGCGACAGCGCCGCGACCTCGCCCGCTCCGTCGGCCTCGTCCAGGCGGTCCGGGGTGACCAGGGCCAGATCGGCGTCCTCGTCCGGGTGCAGCACCACCTCGGTGCCCGCCCACCAGCAACCCAGCAGCACCGCGGCGGTCTGCCAGTGCGCAGGGAGCAGGACGGCGACTCTGGCGCCCGGGCTCAGGCCGAACTCGTCGCGGATCAGATTGGCGGTCTTGGCCGCCCAGTTCGCCAGCGTGGCGCCGGACAGCTCGATACGCGCTCCGGTGGCGTCGTCGTAATAGGTGACGCGCGGGCCCGCCGGTTCGCGAGCGAGGATCGGATCGAGTACCGCTTCGGTGAGGGTGTGTGCCTGGTCGATGTCACGCATGTTTCAGTTCACGCATTTCGGTCCGTTCTGGCCTGCGTCGATCGGTGGAGCGGGCGGGACTGGTGTGGCTGCGGACGACGTACCGGACAGATCGAACACCCGGCTCGCCGACGAGCCCGGACCAGAATAGTCGCTCGCCAGCACGACGCTCACCGAATCCGGGGACAGGGTCGGGTCGGCGAGCACCGTCAGCCCGCCGAGCGCCTTGGCCACCGCCTGCGCCTTGGGGCTCGCCGTGTCCGCCGCGAGCACCCGGCTGCCGGTGACGCGGTTGCCGCTGTAATTGGACACCGTGCCCTGGCGAAATCCCTTGGCGCCCAGCGCCTGCGCCACCTCGGCCGCGAGCCCCCCGATGCCGCTCGCGTTGTAGACGCTGACGGTCACCGTGGCGGGATCGAAGCCCGGCTCGGCGTTGCGTGCGGCCTTGCCGTCGCCGACCAGCGAGGCGATGTAGGACTTGACCGCCTTGGGCTCGACCTTGACCACGGATTCGCCGCTGCTGGTCTCCCCGTTGAGATCGGCCACCGGAATGGTCTCGAACTTCACCTGACCGCCGGACAGGTCCTTCAACCGCTGCAGGAACGACAGCACGTCCCAGTCCTCGTCGAGCACGATGGTCCGGCCGACCGCGTCGCTGAGTTGCTGGAGTTTGACCGGATTGGCCAGCGTCTTCGCGCTGAGCACCTGCCGCACCAGTTGCGCCATGAACACCTGCTGGCGCACGATGCGGTCGATGTCGCCGCGCTCCAGATCGTGGCGCTGGCGCACGAAACTCAATGCCCTCGGCCCGTCCAGGCGCTGACGTCCGGCGGGGAAACGGGCGCCGGACATCCATTCGTCGACCGGGTTCTTCAGGCACACCTCGACCCCGCCGACGGCGTCGGTGAGCAGTGCGAAGCCGAGCAGGCTCACCTCGGCGTAGTGGTCGACGGTGATGCCGGTGAGGCCCGCCACCGTCTTGATCAGCGCCTGCCTGCCCGCCTGGGTGGACTCCCGCTCCGCGGCGGTCTCGGCGACCCCTTGGTCGATCAGCTTCTGGAACTGGGTGGCCTTGGTGGCGCCGTAGGCCGAGTTGATCTTGCCCATACCGAGGGCGGGGATGTTGACGTAGGAATCGCGCGGAATGGATATCGCGGTCGCCGAACGTCCGTCGTTGGGCACGCGCAGCAGCACGATGGTGTCGGTATTGGTGCCCACCTCGTCACCCGCGTGCAGCATGGCGCGCTCGGCGTCCGACAGCGGGTTGCCGTGCGCGTCGGTGCGGCTGTCCACGCCGACCAGCAGGATGTCCACCGCGCCGTCCCGGTTGCCGCCGAGTCCGAGATCGCCGATGCGCTCGATGTCGGCGACCAGCGCGTCGACACTGTGCCAGGCGAAACCGGTGAGCGCCAGCACGATCACCGCGGCGGACGCCGCGAGCGCGCGCAGCGGCCGGTACGCCCGGTCGCCTGCCCCGGTCGGACGCGACGCCGCCGATGTACCCCTCCGCTGCGACAAAGTCTGCATCCTCTCGCCGAAACTCGATACCTGGCGACGCGTGCGCAACCGATCCGCCACCCTGGTCACCGCTCGCCCGCCCGGTTTCGGGATCCCCCGATAGCTCAAGGCTATCGAACGGTTATCGCGAACGGCCGCAACCGCGGACATGGCGGCGTGCCAAACTGGCGCCCGTGACCGACCCCACCGCACCCGAATCCACCGTCTCCGCCCGCCTCGTCGTCACCGGGGCGCGCGGACAGGTGGGCCGGGAACTGCGGCGTCTCGCTCCGGCCGCCACCGGCTACGGGCGCGCCGAACTCGACATCACCGACCCAGCCGCCGTGCGCGCCGTGCTCGCGCCCGGCGACGTGGTACTGAACTGCGCCGCCTATACCGCCGTCGACCGGGCCGAAACCGACATCGAAGCGGCATACGCGGGCAACGCCACCGGACCAGCCGTGCTCGCCGACGTCTGCGCCGACCTCGGCGCCCGGCTGATCCATCTGTCCACTGATTACGTCTTCCCTGGTACCCAGGAACGGGCCTACGACACCCAGGATGTGACGGGACCGACCTCCGTGTACGGAGCGTCCAAGCTCGCGGGCGAACAGGCGGTGCTGAGCCGCTGCCCGAACGCGCACGTGGTGCGCACCGCGTGGGTATACACCGGGCGCGGCGGCGATTTCGTCGCGACCATGCTGCGGCTGGAGCGCGAACGCGACACCGTCGACGTGGTCGACGACGAGGTCGGCTCGCCCACCTACGCCGCCGATCTGGCCGCCGCGCTGCTGGAGCTGGCGGCCCGGCCGGAAGCCCCCCGCGTACTGCACGCCACCAATGCCGGGCGCGCCAGTCGATTCGAGCTCGCCCGCGCGGTGTTCGCGGGTGTCGGCGCCGATCCCGGGCGCGTCCGCCCGTGCGATTCCGCCGCCTTCCCCAGACCCGCACGGCGCCCGGCGTATTCGGTGTTGTCGCCGCGGTCCTGGAACGACGCCGGGCTGCGGCCGCTGCGGGATTGGCGGACCGCGCTGGAGGACGCGCTGGCGCGGCGGGCCGGCTAGGGCGGTACCGCGCCGTCGCGCGGGCCATCGGCGAACGGCGTGCGACCGCGCCCACTAGAGTTGACTGCCGTGAGTGATTCCGATTCCGCCGCGCCCGCCGGCTTGGCCGTCGTCACGGTGACCTACTCGCCAGGCGAGCACCTCGAGCACTTCATCACCACCCTCGCCGGTGCCACCGCGGAGAAACCCCAGGTGATCCTCGCCGACAACGGGTCGGTGGACGGTGTGCCGGAGTTGGTCGCCGAGGCGAATTCGCATGTGCGGCTGCTGCGCACCGGCGGCAACATCGGCTACGGCGGCGCCATCAACCGGGCGGTCGCGGAGATCGATCCGGGCATCGAGTTCATCGTGATCGCCAACCCGGATATCCGCTGGGGCACCGATTCGATCGACAAACTGCTCGCCGCCGCCAAGCGCTGGCCGCGCGCGGGCGCGCTGGGGCCGCTGGTGCTCGAGCCGGACGGCAGCGTGTACCCGTCGGCTCGCCGGGTGCCCGGGCTGCTCGACGGTGCAGGCCACGCGATCCTCGGCACGGTGTGGAAGTCCAACCCGTGGACCCGCCGCTACCGTCAGGAGAACGAGGAGATCTCCGAGCGGGCCGTCGGCTGGCTGTCGGGGTCGTGCCTGCTGGTGCGGCGCGCGGCGTTCGACTCGATCGACGGCTTCGACTCCCGCTACTTCATGTACATGGAGGACGTCGACTTCGGCGACCGCATGGGCAAGGCGGGCTGGCACAACGTGTTCGTGCCGGAGGCCGAGGTCACCCATGCCAAGGGCCACGCGGCGGGCCGCCATCCCGAGGTGATGCTGCCCGCCCATCACGCCAGCGCCTACCGGTTCCAGGCCGACCGGCATCCGCACTGGTGGCAGGCTCCGCTACGGCTGGCGTTGCGGGCCGGACTTGCGGTCCGATCACGGATTGCGGTTCGATCTGCCCTGCGCCAGCAGGCGCGCGACGCCGGATAGCAGGCGGCGGCGAGAACGACCTTGTGAACAGGGGAGCTTGATGGCAGGAAATGCAGGCACCGACGCGGTGATCCTGGTCGGCGGGCAGGGCACGCGGCTGCGTCCGCTGACCCTCTCGGCGCCCAAACCGATGCTGCCGACGGCCGGACTGCCGTTCCTGACCCACCTGCTCGCCCGCATCGCGGAGGCCGGGATCACCCATGTGGTGCTGGGCACGTCGTTCAAGGCCGAGGTATTCGAGGAGCACTTCGGCGACGGCTCCGATCTCGGCCTGGAGATCGAGTACGTCACCGAGACCGAGCCGCTGGGCACCGGCGGCGCCATCCGCAACGTGCTGCCCAAGCTGCGCGCGGACAACGTGATGGTGTTCAACGGCGACGTGCTCGGCGGCACCGACCTCGGCGCGGTGCTCGACACCCACGAGTCGACCCGCGCGGACGTGACGCTGCACCTGGTCCGGGTCAGCGACCCGCGCGCGTTCGGCTGTGTGCCCACCGACGAGAACGGCCGGGTCACCGCGTTCCTGGAGAAGACCCAGGACCCGCCGACCGACCAGATCAACGCCGGGTGCTACGTCTTCCGCCGCGAGTACATCGAGAAGATCCCGGCCGGGCGTCCGGTGTCGGTGGAGCGCGAGGTCTTCCCCGCCCTGCTGACCGAGGGCGCCCGCGTCCAGGGATACGTCGACGCTTCCTACTGGCGCGACATGGGCACTCCGGAGGACTTCGTCCGCGGCTCCGCCGACTTGGTCCGCGGCATCGCGCCCTCCCCCGCCCTGCCAGGCCAGCGTGGCGAATCGCTGGTCCACCCGGGTGCGGGCGTCGCGCCGGGGGCGTTGCTGATCGGCGGGACGGTGGTCGGCCGCGGCGCCGAGATCGGCGCGGGCGCGCGCCTGGACGGCGCGGTGGTCTTCGACGGCGCCGTGATCGAGGCGGGCGCCACGGTCGAGCGCACCATCATCGGCTTCGGCGCGCGCATCGGCCCGCGCGCGCTCGTCCGCGACGGCGTCATCGGGGACGGGGCGAACATCGGGGCCCGCTGCGAACTCCTGCGCGGGGCGCGCGTCTGGCCCGGCGTGGAGATCCCCGACGGCGGCATCCGCTTCTCGACCGACGTCTGAGGCGCGCACCGCTCGCCGCGACGGTGCGAAGAGCGCCTGCTAGGAGAACCCGACGGCTTGCTGTCCCCAGGCGGTGTGGAGGTCGCGGTCGGGGTGGTCCACGACTCGGTCGACGCTGTCGATGAGCAGGGTGGGGCGGGCCGCGAGGCGGTAGGGCGGCCAGTGCTTGGAGCCGTCGAGGGCGGCGGGGACGCCGTGCGCGGCGAAAGCCAGCCAGCGGCGCATCACACGACCGGAGACCTCCATGGCCGCTCTGCGACCGCCGAGCCAGAAGGTCGGGTCGAGATTGAGCGTGCCGAAATTGCCGAAGACGTACGGCAACTCGGTGGCGTGCCCCGCGCCGACCCGGGCCGCCCGCAGCATCGGAGTGGCGTAGTCGAAGCGGTACATCCACGTCGGCGAGTGCTCGGCGTGACCATCGGCCACCCAGTGCGCGGGCATCCGGAACGCCGCGTCGGTGGACATCGCCAGCGCCCCGCGCGCCTTGCGCAGATCGGGGTAGGCGGAGGTGATCTCGGCTATGCGTTCCGCGGACATCTCCGGGTGGCCGGCCGCGACATCCCGCAGCATCGCGTTCACCGCGTCGGGCGTCACCGGCATGATCGGCGAGCGCAGCAACCGGAACAGCGACGCCTCGTCCTTGTTGGTGCCGATGATCAGCGGCACCCGGTGCGAACGTCCCCGCTGGAACCGGTCGATCGGGTAGGTCGGCAGCAGATCGCCGTCGACCACGGGCGCGGCGGCCAGCCTGCCGGGCTCCTTCAGCGGTATCTCGTCGAGCAGGACGCCCGCCGCCGCGACGATCCGGTCGATCGGGCATTCCAGCAGTTCCGCGGCCCGGTTCGCGGGCAGCTCGATCAGCTCGAGGAAGCGCCGCGCCACCGTCGCGGCCCGCTCCGGCCCGAACACCGTGGTCGCGGGCGGACTCTGCGCGATCGCCTTGTGGAACAGCCCGGCGGCGCGGGGGGCGGTGAGCAGCGCGGTGACGCAACCCGCGCCGGAGGACTCGCCGAACAGCGTGACGTTGCCGGGATCGCCGCCGAACGCGGCGATGTTGTCGCGCACCCACTCGAGCGCGGCGATCTGGTCGTGCAGGCCGAGGTTCGGCGCGAAGTCGTCGCCGAGCGAGGACAGGTCGAGGAAGCCGAGCGCGCCGAGCCGGTAGTTGACCCCGACGACCACGACGTCACCGGTCGCGGCCAGCTTGCGCCCGTCGTAGATCTGCTGGGCGGCGGTACCGAGGCAGTACGCTCCGCCGTGCAACCAGACCAGCACCGGGCGCGGCTCGGCGTCCGGGACGCGCGCGGGATCGCCCGTCTCGGGCCGCGGCGACCAGACGTTGAGCCATAGGCAGTCCTCGCCCATGGTCAGGCCCGAGTCGATGGGAACCATCGTGCCCATCGTCTGCGGTGCGATTTGCCCGAACGAGGTGCAGTCGCGCGTGCCCGCCCAAGGGCGCGGCGGCTCCGGCCGCGCGAAACGGGCCGGACCGGCGGGGGCGGCCGCGTACGGGATGCTGCGCCAGACCGAAACCGAACCTTCGCGCACGCCGCGCACGTCGCCGTAAGCCGTTCGAGCGATGGGCTCGGCGAAACCGTCTGGGGGCACCGCCTCGGAGAACTCAGCGCGCATCGCAGACCTCCTCATACTTCTTTTCGAGAGTACGTCGAAGATCAGTACGACAACGTCGCGATGCCGGGACATTGCCGCGACAACTCGGATTCATCCGCTGTTCAGGCCCCGTTCCAAGGCCGCGATGTCGAATCGGTCACGGCGGCCGCTATCACCCGGTAGCCAGCGGGGTGCTCGGCTCTTTCGCCGAAGCAGCTCACATCCCGGCCTCCGATTCCCGGTCCCCGACCGGTGTCGCCTCGTCGCCGAAACGCCGTCCACAGTCGGCGGTACGCCCCGAGTTCGATGAGCAGCCGGGCGTGCGTGCCGGTCTGCGACAGCCGCGAAGGTTTCGGCGCGGGCCGATCGGAACATCGGTGGCGCAGGCCCTAAACTGAGCGGATGCCGAGTTACAGCTATCGGTGCCGCAGCTGCGGTGACACGTTCGAGGTGACCCGTCCGATGGCCGAGTCGTCGGCGCCGGCGACCTGCCCGATCGGCCACGACGACACGGTCAAACTACTGACCACCTTCGCCACCGTTTCCCGGGGCGGCGGGAACGCGCCGACGCCGAGCCCGGCGGCGCCTCCGGCGGGTGGCGGCTGCTGCGGTGGCGGCTGCTGCGGCTGACCCCCGCGCGGCTTCAGTCGCGCCGGTCGACGTGACCGAGGTCGCGCTCGGGTGCGACCCGGTCACGCACCCGTTGCTTCAGCACCGCGATGTCGGGGAATCCGCCGTCGGCTTTGCGCTCCCAGATCTGTTCCCCGTCGACGGTGATCCGGAAGATCCCGCCCGCACCCGGGCGCAGCGCGACTTCGTCCAGGTCGGTGGCGAACGTGCTCAGCAATTCCTGCGCCATCCAGCTCGCCCGCAGCAGCCAGCGGCATTGGGTGCAGTACTCGATCGCGACGCGTGCCATGCCCGCTGACGCTACCGGTCAGTCGGCGTGCGTGCCGTCCAGGTAGACCCAGGCGCCGTCGGATCGAGCGAATCGGCTGTTCTCGTGCAGTGCGGCGCGGCCGCCCGCGTCCCGGTAGTGCGCGACGAACTCCACCGTGCCGGTGTCGTCGAACGGGCCACCGCGCTCGGTCCGGACGACCTCCAGGAACAGCCAGCGCTGGGCGGGATCGAGGGTCAAGCCGTTCGGGCGAGTGCGCGGATGCCAGGAACGCAGCAGGTAGTCCGCGTCGCCCACCGCGAACGCCGTGTAGCGCGACCGCATCAGCGCTTCGGCGGTGGGCGCGGGACGCTCGCCGCTCAACACCGGACCACAGCACTCGTCGAAGGAGTCGCCACGCCCACATGGGCACCGCCGCGCACTGCTCATACCGCCTTCTTTCCGAGGCCCGTCATCCACATGCTCCCCACCGCCTGTCCCGCTCCGCGCATATCGTGCCGTTTCCGGCCGGAGCGGTGCCTCCATGCTCACACTCGCTGACCTCTCCGATCCTGCTCTGCACACAGCGTGCGGCCCAAACGGTGCACTCCACCGGTTACACTCGCGGCCCTCTTCGATCCTGATCCGCACACAGCGTGCGCCACGCGGCCCGAACGGCGCCCTCCATCTCGCACTCGCTGCCCTCTCCGATCCTGCTCCGCGCACAGCGGGCGCCACCCGGGCTGAAGGTGCTCTCCATCTCGCACTCGCTGCCCTCTCCGATCCTGCTCCGCGCACAGCGGGCGCCACCCGGGCTGAAGGTGCTCTCCATGCGCACGCTCGACCAGGCCGGTCCTGGTCGTCCGAGCAGGTGCGCGATCGCCGGGATCACTCCCGGTGCGCTTCGACCGCCGCCAGATCCGCGGCCAAGGCGACCGTCTGCTCGCGCCACCGCCGCAGATCGGTGACACTCGGCGCGAGTTCGTAGTCGTGGTGGTGGGCGGCGCGCGACAGCGCGGCCCAGAGCACCGCCACGCGCGCCGCCACGTCCGGGCCCGCGAACGCGCGCAGCGCGATCAGCTGCGCCCGCATGGGGCAGCGGGTCAGCGCGGGCGCCAGCCGCAGCCACAGGTCGTCCACGGCCTGTTCCAGGGCGATCCGCAGGATCCAGGCGGTCGCCCGTGACCACAGCCCGCCCGCGTCGGTCACCGAACCGCCGAGCAGTAGATCGACGGTCTCCAGCCGCTCGGCGACCGACGGCCGATTCGCGCGCGGCCGGTGCGCGCCGTTCTTCCGCCGCCGCTGCCCGTGCCGGGCCCCGCGCTCACCTTCCGCAGGCCCCCGGCGCGCGCCGACCGGCCGACGCCGCCCGCTCATCGGCGCCTCACCGGCCCAGCCACGCGACGAATCGCTCCGTCTCACCGATCAGCTCGCGCATGTCGCGTCCGATCGGCACGTGCGCACCGGCAGTTGCGTCGCGCAGGGCGTCCACTACCCACCGGCCTTCTCGCTCGATGAGGTTCTTGTTCAGGTCATCGACCTTGCTGCCGACACCGAAAACCGCCAGCGCCACCTTCGCCCTGGTGGAGTGCGCGGCATCGATGTGCCGCTCTACCTCGGTGTGGTTCATGCCCGCGGCGAGCAGGGTGCGTCGCGCCCTGGCCAGGCTGGCCGCCTCCACCGCCGAACGGCAGCACGTGGCCACCAGTTCGTCGGCGATGGCCGCGGGCAACTGCGGGGTGCGCACCAAGGCGCGGGCGTCGTCGAGATAGCGGCGGATCGGGTCGCTGGACACCCGCACCTCGACCACCGAGCGGTCGCGGCGCTGGACCTCGAGCACGGTGGCGTCGAGCTGCATCCGCCGCACCGCCTCGGCGAGGCGCTCGTCATGGGTGAAGACCACCACCTGACGGGTCCAGGCGACCGTGGCGAGCACTTGCGCCAGGCCGTCCACCTTGGCCGGGTCCATCGCCTGCACCGGGTCGTCGATCATGACGAAACGGAAGGGGCTCTCCTGCACCGTCGCTCGCGGCAGGAACAGCGACAGACCCAGCGCGTGCAGCTCGCCTTGGCTCATCACACCGAGTGCGGCTCCGTCGACTTCGTCGACGGTCACGTCCAGCAGGACGCGGCGCGCGGTGCCCGCGTTGCCCTGCAGGCGGATCGCGCCCAACTCGACGTTGCTCTGCTGTCGCAGCGTGCGCCACACCCAGCGGGCCGTCGTCTCCAACGGCGTCATGCGTTCACCGCGCAATCCGGCGGTGGCCGATTTCAGCCAGTCCTCGGCCTTCTTCACCGTGCGCAGTTCCGCCGCGTGCGCGGCCACCTCGCGCGCGCCGTCCAGCCACGCCACGATGCGCGGCACCAGGGGCGTCCACACCTCGTCCAGGCGGTCGAGTTCCTTGCGGGTGCCCTGCTGCAGCAGGTCGAGTTCGCCGACCAGCCGCGCGTGCGCGACGCGGAGCCGTTCGGGCAGGTCGGGGGTGTATTCGGTGGTGGTGAGGGCGGCCCAGTCGGCCCAGGCCGCGCGCACCGCCGTGGTGTCCACCGACGGCGGATTGCGCGGATCGAAGTCCAGTTCGGCGGGCACCAGGTCGGGCAGCGCCCGCGCGGCCCGCACGGCGTTGCCGAGCTCGACGCGGGCGGTGGTGAGCGCGTCGACGCGGGCGGCGAGCTGGTCGATGGCGGCGTCGGTCTCGCGTGCCCAGTCCTCGTCGAGCGCGCCGCGGCCGCATACCGGGCACGGGCAGGTACCGCTCGCCGCCTGGTGCTCGCGCGCTCTGCGCAGCAGGTCGAGCAGGCGCAGGTCGGCTTCGGCGTCGGCGGTGGTGCCCTGCGCGAGCGCCGCGCCGCACGCCTCGAGCCGGGCGGCGACGGCTTCCACTTCGGCGTCGTCGGGCAGCGCGAGCCGCACGATCGCGCGCAGGCCGTCCGGTCCGGCCGGGTCGTCCACCACACCGAGCACTTCGCGGCCCACGGCGGCCAGATCCGGCTGGGCGGGCCGCAGCAGCCCGGCAACGCGAACCGCGCGGTCGTCGGCCACCGACGCGAGCAGCTCCAGCAGTTCCAGCCGTTCCTGACGCGAATCCCGCACGGCGCGTTCCAATTGCAGGCGGCGCATCCGGATGCGCTCCTGCGCCAGGGTGAGTTCGTCGAGCCCGAGCAGTTGGTGCAGCGCGTCGAACAGGTCGCTCGGCTTCCCGTCCACCAGCGCGCCGAGCTCGCTGTAGGACAGGAACGGGCGGTAGAGCTCGAGCTGCGCCGCCCAGCGGTCGGTGTCGAATTCGCTCGGCGGCGCGGGCGGGTACCGCTGGGTCCAGTGCGCGTCCGGCAGGTCCGCGTCGGGCGCCCATTCCTTGGTGATGGTGAGCCGGGGCGCGTCGCCCGCGGTGAGCAGCTCCAGCTCGATGCGGGCGGCCGTGCCGTCGTGCAGGTTGCGCCAGCCTTCCCGCCAGGCCGCCGATCTGCCGTCCCAGCGGCGGTTCCCACCGGTCAGAGCCATTTCGGCGGCTTCGGCGAAGCTGGATTTGCCGCTGCCGTTGCGACCGACGACGAGCGTGAGACCCGGACCGGGCGGCAGCCGCAGCGTCGTCTCCGGACCGATGCCGCGGAAACCGCGTACCCGGATGGCGCTGAGGAAGATGCCGGAGTGATCGAAAGTGGTTGCCGCGTCGTCGGATTCGGCGGCGCCGAGGGCGCGCAGCACGGTGCGGATGACCGAGGGCGTGACCGCTGGGTCCTCGGCGAGGCGCCTGGTCACCACCTCCGAGAGCCGGGGTGTGGCGTCCGCGGAACCGGCGGCCTGGACAGCGTCGGGATCCACACGCATGCGAAAAATCCCCTCCACCATCGAGCCGCGCACTCCTGCGACCCCGTGCGCGGCACCTTGTCGAAGCTGTGCGAAACGCTACCCGATCGCGTTCGAATCGCCCACCGCGCCCAGGCGAATCTGCCCGCGGGGATGGAAACATGGTCATCGAAACGCCTGCGCCGCGTTTCGATGTCCACCCCTCGCGCCAACCCCGGCGGGCAGCCTCGATGGTGTCGACACCCGTTCCGGGTGGCTCGGTCGAGCCGAACAGGACAGAATGCCAGAGCGTCCCGATCGGCGCAAGATTTCGCCGATCGTCGAATATGACGCAGCGGCAAGCGGTTCCGTACCGGCGGCGGCACTTGTCGGTGCGCTGGGGTAGAAAACCGGTCAACCGAGCAACGAAGGAAGCGATGAGGCAGCACCGAGCCGGAGCGGCGCGATGACGGCGCCGTGGCCCGAAGACCAGGTCACGGCGCTGGCGCCGGACGCGAGTTCGCTGTCGGCGGCGCGCAAGCTGGTGCACCGCTGGCAGGAGAGCGGCCACAGCGGCACGGCGCTGTGGGGCCGGTGCCAGGGCAGCGGGAGCTCGCCATACCAGACGATCGTCGACCTGTCCGGTCCGGCGTACCGGTGTTCGTGCCCGAGCCGCAAGTTCCCCTGCAAACACGCGCTGTCGCTGTTGCTGCGCTGGGCCGCGGGCGAGGTCGCCACCGTTGCCGAGACCGCCGACTACGCGGCAGCGTGGATCGGCTCGCGCGCCGCGCGCGCCGCGACCGCGGACCGCACCCGCACCCCCAACCCGGCCACCGCCGAACAGCGACGGGTACGGGTGACCGCGGGGCTGGAGGAACTCGACGTCTGGCTCGGCGATCAGGTGCGCACCGGGCTCGCGCAGGCCGATCGTTCCTATCGCGCCTTCGAGGCCGTCGCCGCCAGGATGGTCGACGCGCAGGCCCCCGGACTCGCCTCCGCCCTGCGCAGGCTCCCGGCCGCCGTGGCCACCAGGACCGACTGGCCCGATGTCGTGTTGCGGGAGTACGCGCGGATGCACCTGCTGATCGCCGCGCACCGGCAGCTCGACGCGGTCGCGCCCGCGCTGCGCGCCAGCATCCGGGCGCACGTCGGCTACCCCAGCCCGGCCGAGTCGGTGCGCGCCGAAGTTCCGGTCCGCGACCGATGGATGGTGTTCGGCCTGCGGATCACCGAGGAAGAACGCCTCTACACCCGGCGGACCTGGCTGTTCGGGCGGGAGACCGGGCGCTGGGCGCTGGTGGTCGATCATTCCTTCGGTTCCCCGGGCTTCCCGGCCGACGTCCCCGCGCTCGGGCACCTGGCGGACGCCGAGCTGCATTTCTATCCGGGTACCGCGCCGCTGCGGGCGCTGTGGGGCGAACGGCACGGCACCGCCGAACCCTTCACCACGCTGCCCGGCGAAACCGGCCGGGCCGCCACGATCGCCGCCGCGCTGGCCGCGCACGCGTCCGCGCTCGGCGCCGATCCTTGGTTGCGTTCGTGGCCGATGCTGCTGGCCCACGTGGTGCCCACCCGGACCGAAGAGGGTTGGTACGTCACCGAATCCGACGGCACGGCGCTGCCGATCCGGCCGGGCGAACAACCGTGGACGCTGCTGGCGGTCTCCGGCGGTCACCCCGTGACCGTGGTGGGCGAGTGGAGTCCCGACGGATTGGCGCCGATCTCGGTGTTCACCGCGGGCGAGGTGACCGACCTGGCGCCCACGGAAGCCTTCGGTCTCGAGGCGTCTCGCCCGCCTGCCGGGCCGGGCGGCGGCAACGACCTCACCTCCGTCGCGCTGCTGGGCACCGCGCGCCGCGCGCCGGATCTCACCGCGCTGGCGCCCCCGATCGCGCGCGCCGCCGAGCGATTGCCGAGTGATCCCGCGTCGCGGCTGCTCGAATCCGCCGCGCTGCACGACCTGTTCCGCCGGGGCGGGGTCGCGCCGGCCACCGCCGCGACGCCGGAACCGGCGGCGGACGACCCGCGCCCGATGCTGCCGCGCCCGGCGGCCGCACGCCTGGCACGCATGCTGCGGGAGCGCTCGGCATTCCTGCCCGAATGGTTCGACGCGGCGGCTCCACACGACTATCGCGCCCCCGAGGCGCTCTGCGAGCGACTGCTCGAGCACGCGAAGATCAACGCCACGCTGCGGGAACCGCTGCTGCGCCTCGCGGGCGCTCGGGGCAGCTGGCTGGCGGCCCGGCATCCGGACTGGCGCGACCTGGTGCGGCAAACGGCGCCCCCGTCCGAGCGTGGCACGGACACCTGGCTGTTCGGCCGCCCCGACGAGCGGCGGGACTGGCTGGCCGCACTCCGCCGCGAGGATGCCGAAGCGGTCAGGACAACGCTCACCGCGGCGTGGCCGAAGGAAAGCGGGCCGCTGAAGGCCGAACTGCTGGCCGTGCTCGCCGACGGACTCGGACCGCGGGACGAGCCCCTGCTGGAAACGGCGCTGGACGACCGGCGGGCGGACGTGCGCCGCACCGCAGCGGGCCTGCTCGCGCTGCTGCCGGATTCGGCGTTCGGCCTGCGCATGCGCGCCCGGGCGAGCGCGTGGTTGCGCGCCGAGCACCGGATGCTGCACACGCACGTGGTGCTCGCCCTCCCGGATACGCTCGACGCCGCCGCGCACCGCGACGGAATCACCGACCGCACCGTGGAGTTCGCGTACCGCTGGAACGGCGCGCCCGACGTGTCCGCGGCCCGGCTGCGCCAGGTCGTCGCCGCGACGCCGCTGACGCACTGGACCGGCGTGCTCGGCACGCCGCAGCAAGCGGTTCGCGCCACCATCGAGGACCGGTTCCGCCAGCCGGTCTTCGACGGCTGGGTGGACGCCGCACTGGCGCAACGTGATTCGGCGTGGGCGCGGGCGCTGTTCGAAGCCGGTGTGCCCACCGACCTGGCGATGTTGCGCAGGCGCGAGCTGTTCGCGCTGCTGCCGACTGCGGACCGGACCGCGCACCTGGTCCGGTTGGACGGCTCGTGGCTCTCGGAGATCGAGGCGCTGCTGCCCGCGATGGGACATCCGTGGCCGGAAGCGCTGGCCCAGCATGTGATCCTGCTGCTCTTCGAACGGGCGCGGGCGGCGGCGCGTCGCCCCGAGGCGCACGGCGCGTCGCCCAACGCGCACCGGTCACTGCTCGCCGCGGCCGCCGTCCACCTGCCGCTCACCGCCGCGGGAAGCCTGTCCTCGACAGCCCGCCGATGTGACGATCCCGCCTGGGAGCGGGCCTTCGACCAGCTCGCCCACGACCTCAACCACCGCTCGATGATGCTCGAGGAGTTGCAGTGACGACCACCGACCCGACCCCGGCCCTGCTGCGCCCGCACGCCGAGCAGGCGTACGCCGACGAACTGCGCGCCCTCGCCGCAGCCGACGACCGGCCCCGCCCGCCCTCGTGGCGGTTGTCGCCTTGGGCGGTGGTCACCTACCTGCTCGGCGGCACCCTCGGCGACGGCACCGTGATCACCCCGAAGTACGTCGGCCCGCGCAGGCTGATGGAAGTGGCGGTCGCGACGCTGGCCACCGACCGGGCGCTGCTGCTGCTCGGCGTGCCGGGCACCGCCAAAACCTGGGTCTCGGAGCATCTTTCCGCCGCCGTCAGCGGCGCCTCGACGCTGCTGGTGCAGGGCACCTCGGGCACGGCGGAGGAGGCGATCCGCTACGGCTGGAACTACGCGCGCTTGCTCGCGGAGGGACCGAGCGACGCGGCGCTGGTGCCGTCACCGGTGCTCACCGCCATGCGGACGGGCTCCATCGCCCGGATCGAGGAACTCACCCGCATACCCTCCGATGTGCAGGACGCGCTGATCACCATCCTGTCGGAGAAGACTCTGCCGGTGCCCGAACTCGGCCGCGAGGTGCAGGCGGCCAAGGGCTTCAACGTCATCGCCACCGCCAACGACCGCGACCGCGGGGTCAACGAATTGTCCTCCGCGCTGCGCCGCCGGTTCAACACCGTGGTGCTGCCGCTGCCCGCGAGCGAGGACGAGGAAGTTGCCATCGTCAGCAGGCGGGTCGAGCAGCTCGGCTCGGCACTGGAGCTGCCCACCGTGCCAGCGGCGGCCGAGGAGGTGCGGCGCGTGGTGCGGGTCTTCCGCGAGCTGCGTTCCGGCAGCACCGCCGATGGCCGCACCAAACTCAAGTCGCCGTCCGGGACGCTGTCCACGGCCGAGGCGATCTCGGTGATCACCAACGGCATCGCGCTCTCGGCGCACTTCGGCGACGGTGTGCTGCGCGCCTCGGATATCGCGGGCGCGGTGCTCGGCTCGGTGATCAAGGACCCGGTGGCCGACGCGGTGGTGTGGACCGAGTACCTGGAGGCCGTGGTCCGCGAGCGGCCCGACTGGGCGGATTTCTACCGCGCCTGCCGGGAGGTCACCGGGTGACATCGCCCGCCGAATCCGCGCCGGTGACCAGGGTTTTCGGCATCCGCCACCATGGCCCCGGGTCGGCGCGCTCGCTGCGGCTGGCGCTGGCGGCGTTCCGGCCCGACCTGATTCTCATCGAGGGCCCTGCGGACGCCGACCCGCTGGTGGGCTACGTCGCGGCCGAGGGGATGACCCCACCGGTCGCGCTGCTGGCGTATGTCCCCGACGCGCCCGCCAAAGCCGCGTTCTGGCCCTACGCGGTGTTCTCCCCCGAATGGCAGGCGCTGCGGTACGCCGTGGACAACGACGTGCCCGCGCGGTTCTGCGACCTGCCCGCGTCGGTCACGCTGGCGACCGAGGACGAACCCGGCGACCGGTTCGATCCGCTCGCGGCGCTGGCCGAGGCGGGCGGCTACGACGACGCCGAACGCTGGTGGGACGCCGTCGTCGAGTCCGTCCCCGACGCCGACGCGTTCGACGCGATCACCGACGCGATGGGCGCGCTGCGGGAATCCGCCGAGCGGAAATCGTGGGACGAGAACGAGACGCCGGGCGGCCGAGCACAGCCCACCGAGGCTCGACCGGTGACCAACGGCGAGCCAGCCGACAAGCGATCGGCCCTCGACGGATCCGAACGCGATCGACCGGCCGTCGACGCGTCAGCGCAAGACCGGCCCCACGACTCGATATCTGATCCCGATTCGGTCGAGGAGGCGCTGGACGAATCGTCTCCCGGGCGCGAACCGCTCGTTGTCGACGCGCACACGCTGCGGCGCGAGGCCTACATGCGCCAGACCATGCGCAAGGCGCTCAAGGAGGGGGCGGTGCGGCTGGCCGTGGTGTGCGGCGCCTGGCATGCGCCCGCGCTCACCGGCCCGCTCGGTCCCGCCGCGCCGGACGCCCGATTGCTCAGAGGTCTGCCGAAGACGAAGGCCCGGCTGACCTGGGTGCCGTGGACCCATTCGCGGCTGTCCACGTCCTCCGGCTACGGCGCGGGCGTCACCTCGCCGGGCTGGTACCACCACCTTTTCACCGAGACCGAACAGCCGATCGCCCGCTGGCTGACCAGGGTCGCCGGTGTGCTGCGCGCCCACGACCTGCCCGTCTCCAGCGCGCACGTCATCGAAGCCGTCCGGCTCGCCGACACCCTCGCCGCCTTGCGCGGCCGCCCGCTGGCCGGCTTGTCGGAGGTCACCGAGGCCACCCGGTCGGTGCTGTGCGGCGGAGACGAGACGATGCTGCGGCTGGTGGTCGGTGAACTCGTCGTGGGCGAGGCGCTCGGGGCCGTCGCGGAGCACACGCCGACCGTGCCGCTGGACGCGGACCTGCGCGCCACCATCCGGTCGCTGCGGATGAAGCAGGAGCCCGCGGCCCGCACCCTCGACCTGGATCTGCGCAAGGAACGCGAGGTGGCGCGGTCACGCCTGCTGCACCGGCTGCGGGTACTGGAGATCGATTGGGGCACGCTCACCACCAGTGAGGTGCGCAGCACCGGCACCTTCCGGGAAACCTGGACGCTGCAGTGGCATCCCGAGTACGCGATCGCGATCATCGAGGCCTCGCGCTGGGGCACCACCATCCGCACCGCGGCCGAGGCGAAGATCCTCGACACCGCGGCCCGCGCCGACCGCTCCGTCGGCGAACTCACCGCCGCACTGGAGGTCGCCCTGCTCGCCGACCTCGGTGGCGCGACCGACGGACTGATCGCCCGGCTGGAATCCACCGCGGCGCTCGACCACGACGTGACCCATCTGCTGGCGGCGCTGCCCGGCCTGATCCGCACCCTGCGCTACGGCGACGTGCGCGGCACCGACACCAAGGCGCTGGCCCATGTCGCCGACGGCCTGCTGGTGCGCATCTGCGCGGGCCTGCCCGCCGCGGTCACCGGACTCGACACCGACGCCGCCACCGACCTGCGCGGACTGCTGGACGCGGCGCACACCGCGATCCACACCAGGGACGACGGCTGGGCCACCGGCGAGTGGCTGGCCGCCCTGCGCCGCGTCGCCGACCGGGACGACGTGCACGGCGCTCTCGTTGGCCGCGCCGTCCGTCTGCTCGCCGACGCGGGCCGTATCGATGACGCCGAATCCGCGCGCCGCCTGTCCGCTGCCCTGTCGGTGGGCGCGACCGCCGCGGCGAAGGCGGCGTGGATCGACGGATTCCTGGGCGGCCGTGGTCTGCTGCTGGTCCACGACCGGGAGTTGTTGCGGCTCATCGACGGGTGGCTGCGCGGTCTCGGCGACGACACGTTCGTCGAGACGCTGCCGCTGCTGCGCCGGACCTTCGGCGCGTTCGAATCGGGTGAGCGCCGCGCGATCGGGCAGGCGATCCGGGACGGCGGGTCCGTGGCCGCCGCGTCGGCCGCCGCGGGCCTCGACACCGAGCGCGCCACGACCGCCGTGCGCACCGCGGCGGAGATCTTGGGGGTGGCGGTATGAGCGGTCCGCGCAGGTACTGCACTCGGATCGGGAAGGACGCGATATGACCGACGAAACACAGTCGCGCCGTTGGCGATTGGTGCTCGGCGCGGCGGCCGAGTACGGGCTCGGCGGGCTGGGTTCCAGTGCGGACGCGGCCATGGACCGGGCGCTGTCGGCGCTGTACAACACCGATGACGAGACTTCGCCGGGCAAGCGCACCGGCGGTTTGCAGGGTTCGGCGCCGCGGGTGGCCCGCTGGCTGGGCGATATTCGCGGTTATTTCCCCGCCACCGTCGTCGAGGTCATGCAGCGCGACGCCGTGGAGCGACTCGATCTCACGCAGTTGTTGCTGGAGCCGGAACTGCTCGAGGCGGTGGAGCCGGACGTGCACCTGGTCGGCACGTTGCTGAGCCTCAACCGGGTGATGCCCGAGACCACCAAGGCGACCGCGCGCATGGTGGTGGAGAAGGTGGTGCGGCAGATCGAGCAGCGCGTCGCGGCGCACACCGTCACCGCGGTCTCCGGTGCGTTGAACCGCGCCGCCCGCGTCAGCCGGCCGAAAATGCGGGATATCGACTGGGATCGCACGATTCGCAAGAATCTCGCCACCTACCTGCCCGAGCATCGCACCGTGGTACCCGAACGGCTGGTCGGCTACGGCCGCAAGGCCAGGGCGGTGCGGCGTGACGTGGTGCTGGCCATCGACCAATCCGGTTCGATGGCCGCCAGCGTGGTGTACGCGTCGGTGTTCGGTGCGGTGCTGGCCTCGATGCGGTCGCTGCGCACCTCGCTGGTGGTCTTCGACACCGAGATCGTCGACCTCACCGATCAACTCGACGACCCGGTGGACGTACTGTTCGGCACCCAGC
The DNA here is from genome assembly GCF_013315795.1 of Nocardia barduliensis. Classification (GTDB taxonomy): domain Bacteria; phylum Actinomycetota; class Actinomycetes; order Mycobacteriales; family Mycobacteriaceae; genus Nocardia; species Nocardia barduliensis. The sequence continues at coordinate 61,246 of NZ_JABLTE010000009.1, read as the reverse complement.
TCGGCGGCGGCACCGATATCAATCGCGCCCTGGCCTACTGTCAGTCCCTGGTCACCCGCCCGGCCGACACGTTGTTCGTCCTGATCTCCGACCTCTACGAGGGAGGCATCCGCGACGAGATGCTGCGCCGCGTCCGCTCGATGCAGGAGTCCGGCGTCCAAGTCGTCGTGCTACTCGCCCTCTCCGACGACGGTGCCCCCGCCTTCGACCACGACAACGCCGCAGCCCTCGGCGCGCTGGGCATCCCGGCGTTCGCCTGCACACCCGACAAATTCCCGGACCTGCTCGCAGTGGCCCTCGATCGGGGCGACGTCCAGTCCTGGGCGCACGCCAACGCCGCCCACCATTAGATCGGACCTGACATACGGCCCTGGCCGATCTCGCCATCCGGGAGACTCTCGCCGCCGCGATAGCGAGCGGAAGCCGCAACCGGCTCGCAGGGACCTGCTACGACTTGTGCAGAACGGATTCCGGCGCTACGGGTCCCATCACGCCCCACGCGGTGGCCGCCGCGGGAACCACGAAGCGGTGCAGGGCGGCGGCCACCGCCAGCAGAACGACGGCAACAATCGCGTCCAGCCAATAGTGGTTGGCGGTGCCCACGACGACGAGCGTGGTCAGCGCTGGATGAGCCAAGGCGAGCCAGCGCCACGGCGTTCGGATCGCGGCGACCACGGCGACACCGAGCAGCAGCGCCCAGCCGACGTGCAGCGAAGGCATCGCCGCGAATTGATTGGATAGACCGCCCGAATCGGCCTCGCCGTAGACGGACTGGCCGTACTGTGCAGCCAGGTCGACGAACCCCTGATCTGGCAGCATGCGCGGCGGCGCGAGCGGGACCAGTATGTGCACCAGGAGCGCGGCTGCGGTCAGGGCCACCATGAGGTTCCTGGTCCAGCGATAGTGCTCGGGCCGGAACACCCACAACCACAGCAGCACTCCGACTGCCACGGTGAAATGCGCGCCTGCGTAGTAGAAATTGGCCGCAACGGCGAGGAAGTCGCGCTCCAGGAACAGCGCTTGGACCCCCTGCTCATCCGGCAGGCCGAGCCGCTGCTCGAGGCCGAGCAGGCCGTGTGCGTTGCGCATGGCGCGCCCGGTCTGGTCCGCGGTGACCAGCCTCCCCGCGCGATAGCCGAGATAGAGCACCGTGATCAGGAGCAGTTGCCAGACGGCTTCGCCGCCACGACCGCGCACCGCCACCCGCACCCGTTCGACAACTGCGCCCGGCGCGAACTCGAGTTCGGCGCCCGGACCACCCACAGCGACCACCGCGCGGCCTCCTTCCCCGTTGAACAGGCCGTTACCAAAGGTTAAGTGGAGTGATAACCTCCGTTTGAGTCAACACTACGAAACGGACAACTTCAGCAAGATGTGACGGGACCGACACCGGGAGGCGGTGATCCGAGTTTGCTTGCCGCACAAGCAGACTCGTGATTTCTGCTGCCCTCCGAAGGTGCGATTGGGCGTGCCGATCCGCTCCAGCCACCAGGCATCCGCACGCCGCGATCAAGCCACCGTACGAATGCCACTCGGGTAGTGCGTTTCACCGCAATGACTCTCAGCGTCTGTGATGCGCGGGAAGCGCGGTAGCGGCAGCTTTTGCCAGTTTCCCGACAAGGCGCCGTCGGCCCTGATGGTCCTGCTGTAGAACCAATCCGCTCATCGCCCGGGTTCGCAACCGTGATCGAAATCAGCGGAAAGCGGACCGCCCGGAATCATCCCCTATTCCCAACGGGCCGACATGTCACACCTACGACTTTCTGAGATCTTGGTAACAACGCACTGTCTTGTGCGATTGATCTGTCAACTACCACGAACCCAACAGGGGGTCATTTGTGTCCCAGCCGCCGCCATACCCCGGGCCGAACACCGGCCCAAATAATCCCGCCCCGGGAACACCGCCCCCGGGGTACCAGCAGCCCGGATTCCCGCCACCACCCGGATACGGCCCACCACAGCCGCGCAAGAAACGCGTCGTCTGGCCGTGGGTCATCATTGGCGCCATAGTCCTGCTCTGTGGCGGATGCTTCGGCATCGTTGGACTCGCCGACAACGATTCCAAATCCGCTGACGGGACGAACCAACCTGCCCCCGGCACTCCGAAAGCCGGCAAGGATGTTGCTTCCGCAGGGTCCGCGGTACGGGACGGCAAATTCGAATTCGTGGTCACCGCTATCGATCCCCCCACCAAAACGATCGGCGAAAACCAGTTCCTGCGCTCCACCGCGCAGGGTGAATACATTGTCATTCACGTCGATGTCAGTAACATCGGCAACGAGCCGCGTTCCTACTTCGGGTCGAACCAGAAGCTGTATGACGATCAGGGCCGTGAGTTCACGAACGACACGAAGGCCGAGATCAACGTAAACGAGCATCTCTCAGCGGATATCAATCCGGGCAATAGGGTATCGATGAGGATCGTGTTCGACGTTCCGCCGGGTTCGGTTCCGGCTGTGCTGGAGTTGCACGACAGTATGCTCTCGGGTGGTGTGAAGGTCGCATTGCGCTGAGCTTCAAGAGGCAGCTTCGATCTCGTGCCCGTGCGGCGCACAGTGGCTGTGCGCCGCACGGTCTTTCAGAGGTCGGCGATGGCCGCCAGCGGCGGCGTGCGCGCCGCGCGCACCGCGGGCCAGAGTGCAGCGAGCACCCCGACGACCGCCGAGCTGACCAGCACGAGGGCTAGCTGACTCCACGGAATGGCGATCTGGTCTAGTCCGAGGTCGCGCAGCGTGCGCAGGAACCCGACGCCGAGGCCCAGCCCCAGCACCATGCCCACGATCGCGCCGAACACCGCGATCAGCATCGACTCCAGATAGATCGTGCGGCGCACTTGGGCGCGTTGCATACCGACCGCGCGCAGCATGCCGATCTCTCTGCGCCGCTCCACCACCGACAGCGCCAGCGTGTTGACGATGCCCAGGATCGCGATCACCACCGCCAAGGCGAGCAGGCCGTACAGGATGGCCAACAGGGTGTTGATCTGTCTGCCCTGCGCACCTTTGAACTCCTCGCGGTCCTGCACCTGCACCACCACGAACCGCTCGGTGGCCTTCTCCAGGTCGGCCCGCATCTGGCTGATGTCCGCGCCCGGCTGCGCCTCGATCAGCACCAGGAAGTTGGTCCGGAAGTTCAGCGGGACCACCTCGTCGTAGACCGTCTGCGACACCACCATCGGACCGAGCAGCGGGTTCTTCTTGTACAGGCCGGTGACCGTGAGCGGGACCTTCTTGCCGTCGACGCTGGTCGGGGTCACCTGGTCGCCGACCTTCCACCCACGGTCGGCGGCCTCGTCCTCCGACACCAGCACGTCGCGGGCGCCGAGCGTGTCGCTGCCGCGCACGATCTCGTAGTTCAGCACCCCGTTCAGCGGACCGTCCGGTGACGAGGCGAACACTTGCTCGTCGCCGAGCTTGAACCCGGCGCCCCGCATGCCCACCGCCTGCCGCACTCCCGGCACGTCGGTGCGCGCGGCGTCGGCCGCACCGAACGGCACGCCGAGCAGCTGCGGGCCCGCCAGCACATAGTCGGCTCGCACACCCTTGTCCACCAGCACACCGACGCTGGCCTTGGCCGAGGCGCCCAGCATGCCGATCGCCGAGACGAGCATCAGCCCCAGAGTGAGCGCGAACGCCGTCGCGGCGGTGCGGCGCGGATTGCGCGCCGCGTTGTTGCGCGCCATGCGCCCGATCGGCCCGAACGGGCGCACCAGCACCCCGAGCCCGCCGACCACCGGCCGCGACAGCGCGGGCGCGGCGAGCAGCACCGCGAAGATCAGACCGAGGGCGCCGACCCCGACCGTGGCGGCCGCCGTACCGCCGGTGCGCTGCGCACCCAGCACGACGAAACCCGCGCCGAGCACGGCGAGCACCACGCCTGCGACGGTGCGCCAGCGCAGCGACTCGCCGGTGGACGCGAACTCCTCGCGCATAGCCTGCACCGGTGGGATCCGCGCGGCGCGGCGCGCGGGTGCGTAGGCGCTCACCACCGTCACCACCAGACCGACCAGCAGCCCGACCACGATGGTGCGCGGCCGCACCGCCATCGATCCGGTCGGCAAACCGAGGTCGAACGCGTTCAGCACCGCCGACAATCCGAACGCGAGCGCGACGCCGCCCGCGAGGCCGATCACGCTGCCGATCAACCCGATGACGAACGCCTCGGCTACCACCGACCGGCCGACCTGCTGCCTGCTCGCGCCGACCGCGCGCAGCAGCGCCAGCTCCCGCAACCGCTGGGCGACGATCATCGAGAAGGTGTTGTAGATGATGAACGTGCCGACGATCAGGGCGATCGCGCCGAAGGCGAGCAGGAAGTAGTTGATGAAGTTGAGCGCGTTGGAGACTTCTTTTTTCAGGTCCGCGCGCACCTGGTCGCCGTTCTGCACTTTGTAGCCCGGCAGCTCTCTGGCCAGGTTGTCGCGTAGCTCGTCGCCGGGAAGGCCGGTGGCCGCGAGGTCGACGTAGGCGACGTGCAGGCCGTCGGTGAACAGCTTGCGTGCCTGCGCGTCCTCGAACAGCACCCCGATGAAGCCGCCGGTGTCGGACGGGACCTCGTAGATCCCGGTGAGGGTCACGTCGATGGGATCGGCCTGGGAGGGGATGAGGATCTTGGTCCGGTCGCCGATCTTCAGCCCGGCTCGCTCGGCGCCGCCGGTGTTCAGCGCGATCTCGCCGGATCGGGCGGGCGGGACGCCCTGCAGGAACTTCTCCGGCTCCGCGACGGCCTGCTCCGGCGGCAGATACGACTTGCCCAAAGTAGGCGCCCCGCCGGTCTGCACCGATTTCTTACCCGTCGGATCGAGCAGGACCACCGGTCCGTTCACGCTCGGCGCGACGGTGCGGACGCCGGGATACTTCACCAGCTCGTCCACCACGTTGTTCGGAATGCCCTGCGCTTGGCGCTCTTTTGGGCTCACCCGGACGTCGACGCCCTTCGCCTCGTTGGCGAAGATCCCGTCGAAGGTGCTCTGCAACGTGTCGGTGAACACGAACGAGCCCGCGATGAACGCGGTGCCGAGCACCACCGACAACAGCGTCAGCGCGAGACGCACTTTGTGGGCGGCCAGATTGCGCAGCGCCACCTTCCGCATCGGATTTGCGGCCATCACGCGCGCCCCCGAATCTTCCGCGAACTCCCGGTCACGCCTGCTCCAACGCTTTCATCCGGTCGAGCACCGTGTCGGCGGTGGGATCGCGCATCTCGTCGACGATGCGTCCGTCCGCCAGGAACACCACCCGGTCGGCGAACCCGGCCGCGTGCGGTTCATGGGTGACGATCACGACCGTCTGCCCGAACTCGTCCACCGCGGCGCGCAGGATCGACAGCACCTCGGCCGAGGCACGGGAATCCAGATTGCCGGTGGGCTCGTCACCGAAGATGATCTCCGGCTTGCCCGCGAGGGCACGAGCACAGGCCACCCGCTGCTGCTGCCCGCCGGACAGCTCGCTGGGGCGGTGGGTGAGCCGGTCGACCAGCCCGAGCCGCCGCAGCACCGTATCCAGCCATTCCTGGTCCGCCTTGCGCCCGGCGATGTCCAGCGGCAAGGTGATGTTCTCCAGGGCGGTGAGCGTCGGCACCAGGTTGAACGCCTGGAAGACGAACCCGATCCGGTCCCGTCGCAAGCGCGTCATCTGCTTGTCGGACAGGCTGGTCAAGTCGGTGTCGCCGATCCGGACGGTGCCGGAACTGGCGCTGTCGAGCCCGGCCAGGCAGTGCATGAGAGTCGACTTGCCCGATCCCGACGGGCCCATGATCGCGGTGAACTCGCCCTTCGCGAACTCGGCCGACACTCCGTCCAATGCCCTGACCTGGGTGTCACCTGATCCGTAGACCTTGGTCAATTCGATAGCGTGGGCCGCCACATCGGTCGGAGCCACCGTGTCGGCGATGTCGGCGCCCAAGGCTTGCGAAGTCATGCCGTCCAGTCTTACCGGCCGAGCGTCCACATGCCATCAGGGAAGACCCTGTGTTTGATTGCCGCGACCTTTGTCGCGGCGTGTTCGCGGCCCCCTTATGGCTCGCGAACGGCGCATGCTCGGTCTCGCTTCGCTCGAAAGACGGGGTTGGGGTGCGCTGGGCGCGTAGATATGGAACTCGGTACTCGGTGCACGCGGCTGGAAGTGGCCGTGCCGCGTGGTGCGAGGGGTCATGACCGCGCCGGGTGTTCCGGTGCGGCGGACGGCCGAGGTAGGTGCTCGGTCGCCTTTGCGGTCGCGGGCTCCGGCTAGGGGTGCTCGGTGCCCACCACCCACTCGAAGGCGGAGGCTTTCGAGCGGGCGCCTTCGAGGGCGCGTGACCGGTTGGGTTCGCCGAGTTCGGCCAGTAGTTCCTCCGACATCTCGACCAAGGCGGCGAGCGTCGTGGGGGTGAACCAGTCCGGTCTGGTGGCGAAGAGGATGTCCTCGGAGGCGGTGTTGCCGCTCGCGCCGGGTGCGAAGGGGCAGCCGCCGAGTCCGCCCAGAGCGCCGTCGACCATGTCCGCGCCGGCCGCGACCGCGGCGAGGGTGTTGGCCACGCCCATCCCCCAGGTGTCGTGACCGTGGAAGACGACGCGGCGCGGGGGCGTGCGGTCGCGCACCGCGGCGACGAGTGCGGCGACCTGGCCGGGATAGGCCTGTCCCAGCGTATCGGCCAGGACGATGTCGTCCGCGCCCTCGGTGCGCGGATCACAGGCAATTGCCAGCACCCGCTCCGGGTCGACCGGGCCGTCGAAGGGGCAGGTGAAAGCCGTCGCCAAACACAATTGGATCGACCCGCCCACCTCGCGGGCCAGTCGCACCGCGTCCGGCATCGCCGCGACGCTGTCGGCGGTGTCGCGCCCGATGTTCGCCCGATTGTGCGCGTCGGAAACCGAGAAGCAGTACTGGAAGTTGCGCACCCCGGCCGCGGCGGCCTTCTCGACGTGCCGCGGCGTGGCCACCCACACCCAGCAGCGGCGCAGTTCCTCCGGCGTCAGCGCGGCGACCAACTCCATGCTGTTGGCCATCGGCGCGACCAGGTCCGGACGCGCCATCGAACCGATCTCCAGCGCGGGCACACCCAGCGCGAGCAGGCGGCGCACGATGTCCACCTTGCGCTGCACCGGCAGCAACTTGCCGGTCAGCTGTAGTCCGTCGCGCAACGTGACGTCACGCAGCACCGGCGCGGTCATCGCTGGTCCCGCTTCTGACGGCGGCCGCACATCACACCGCCCCATGGCTTCTCGCCCGCGCCCGTGGGATTCGGCTGCACCGCGGGCCTGCTGCTGCCCGGCGCACGCAGTTCCCATGCGCCGCGTCCTTCCGGACGCCTCCGGTCGCGCGGCTGCATGGTCATGGCGCCTCCAACGCGTCGATCTCGGCCGCACTCATGCCGAGCACCTCCGACAGCACTTCCCGGGTGTGCTCACCCAGATCGGGGCCGACGGTACGGATCGGAAGGGATTGCTCGCCGATCACCGGGACGATGCCGGGAAAACCGACCACCTTGGGCTCCGGCGCGCCGACGTCCACGGCGAACGACTGGATCATGTTGCGCGCCCGATACTGCTCGTCGGCCACGATGTCGGCCGCGGTGTAGATCGGGCCGCACGGAATCGCGGCGGCTTCGAGGATCTTCAACGCCTCGGCGCGGCTGTGCCGGACCGTCCACTCGCCGATGGCCGCGTCCAGCCGCTCGCGGTGGCGCCAGCGGCCCGCGTTGTCCTGGAGTTCCGGGTCGGCGGCCAGGTCGGGCCGATCGATGACCGCCATGTAGCGCTGGAAGATGGCGTCCCCGTTGCCGCCGATGATGACGCTGGTTCCGTCCGAGCACGGGTAGGCATTGCTCGGCGCGATTCCCTCCATCCGACCGCCAACGCGTTCGCGCTGGATACCGTAGGCGAGATAGTCCGGCACCAGCGATTCCATCACCGACAGGATCGCCTCGTTGAGCGCCACGTCGATCACGCGCTCCCGCAGCGGAACCGGCGTGTCCGGATCGGTGCGGCGCTCGCGCTGAAACAGCGCCATCACGGTGCCGAACGCGGCGTAGATGCCCGCGATGGAGTCTCCGATCGACACGCCCGTGCGCACCGGAGGACGATCCGGATCGCCGACCAGTTCGCGCAGGCCGCCGACCGCCTCGGCGACCGCGGCGAACCCGGGACGCTGCGCCAGCGGCCCGGTCTGCCCGTAGGCCGAGATCCTGGTGATCACCAGCTCCGGATTCGCCTCGTTCAGCACCTCCGGGCCCAGGCCCCACTTCTCCAGCATGCCGGGCCGGAAGTTCTCCAGCAGGACGTCACAGCGCCGGACCAGGTCGAGCACGACGCGCCGACCCGCATCGGTGCGAAGATCCAGCGTGATCGACTTCTTGTTGCGGTTGATCGTCCGATAGAGCATCGAGGTGTCACCGCCGTAGAGCCGCCAGTTGCGCAACTCGTCACCGGCTTTCGGGCGCTCCACTTTGATCACCTCGGCGCCGAAGTCACCGAGGATGCGCCCCGCGGTCGGCGCGGCGATGTAATTGCCGAGTTCCAGGACGCGCACCCCGTCCAGCGGCCGAATACTCATGGCAACCAGTGTGGACCATGTTGGTTTTGCGGCGCCTGCGGCACCGCGTGTTCGCGGCCCCGAGAAGTCTCGCGCCCGAGCAACCGAGACTCGCGCCTACGGCTGTGTTCGATTTGCGGCGCCTGCGGCACCGCGTGTTCACGGCCCCGAGAAGTCTCGCGCCCGAGCGACCACCGCTGGCGACTGCGTCGCGTACGCGGCGGCCACTCGGCCGCGAGACGGGCCGCGAACGTGCTCGTAAGACTCGCACTCGACGGGGTTGGGTCGGTGTGCTCCTCCGGATCGGGGCGATGCCACGGATTCTGATTTGCGCGTTGTGTCCGATTGCGCGCTTACTACTGCGCGGGTGCCTCTGCCACTGGACATGAGAGGTGGGCCGTCGGCGACGGGGATCACACCCAGAGGTCTGTGCAGGCTGCGCGAGCGGCCATTCGCGCAGCCGGGGTCGTATCCGCGTTGGCGGAGAGGCCGACTTTCGGCCAGTGGGAATCGCTCCGTGGTTAGCCGCCCCGCCCGAAGGACACCGCATGGCCCCTCAATAGCCGGGCTCGCGCCCGGCAACCATGCGGGGCCCCGCTCAGGACGCGAGCAGCTGGGTGTTCTCGATGATCGAGTAGTGCTCGGCGTCGCCCGCGATGATGGTGCTCGCCGCGCCGTCGACGCCGACCGGGACGTCGCCGGCCAGCGTGATCCGGGTCAGTTTGCGCGGTTGGTCGTCGTAGTCGTCGATGGCGTAGTGCTGGGTGGCGCGGTTGTCCCAGATGGCGACGTCGCCCGGCTCCCAGTTCCAGCGGGTGGTGTTCTCCAGACGGGTCACCCGGTCCTGGAACAGCCGGAACAGCGCGTGCGACTCCGTGCTGGACAACCCGACGAAATGCTTGACGAAGTGGCCGAGCAGCAGGGCCCGCTCCCCGGTCTCGGGGTGCACGCGCACCACCGGGTGCTCGGTCTCGTAGAAGGTGGACTCGAATTCGGCGCGGTAGGCGGCGGCGTTGGGACCCTGCTCATCCCCGGTGCGCGCGGCGTAGTCGTAGACGTTGGTGTGCACGGCGCGCAGGGACTCGGCCAGCCGCTTGAGCGGCTCCGGCAGCGACTCGTAGGCCGCGACGGTGGACGCCCACGTGGTAGCGCCGCCGTAGGGCGGAAGGTGCACCGCGCGCAGCACCGACGCCTTCGGGATGCGGTCGACGAAGGTGACGTCGGTGTGCCAGCTGTTGGCGCGGCCGTTCTCGGAATCGATCGCCAAGCTCTTCACACCGTGCGAGGTCACCGTGGGGTGCGGGGTGGTCGGCGAGCCGAGCAGCTGGGCGAACTCGTACTGCCCGTCCTCGGTGAGATGATCCTGCCCGCGGAAGAAGATGACCTTGTGCTCCAACAGTGCGCGATGGATCACTTCGACGGTGGCCGCGTCCAGATCGCCGCCGAGCCGGACGTTGTCGATCCGCGCGCCGATCCGGGCGCCGAGCCTGGTCACCGAGGCGGTGGATGGGGTGGCGGTTGCGACCGTCATGAGATCACCTTCGCTGTCGAGATCGGTTACTGCTCCGTCGAGCACACCACCGAAACCACCTCGCCGACCAGGATTTCCATCGCGCTGATCACAACACAGGCCACCCGAACCGACCCGGGTGCGAGCACTTACGAGCCGTTACACATGCTCGCGCAAGTACTCCAGGTCCTCCGCGAGTCCGTCGGCCGGAGTTTCCAGGACCACGGGCGCCCCCGCGGTGCGGCACACCTCGGCGAGCAGTTGGGGGTCGATGGTGCCGTCGGCGAAATTGGCGTGCCGGTCGGCGCCGGAGTTGAACTCGTCACGGGATGAGTTCAAGTGCACCAGGTCGATTCGTCCGGTGATCGCCTTGATCCGGTCGACGGCGCCGACGAGTTCCTCACCGCCTGCCCAGGCGTGGCAGGTGTCCAGGCAGAATCCCGCGCCGTAGTCGCCGACCGCGTCCCATAGCCGGGCAATGGAATCGAAGTGCCTGGCCATGGCGTGATTGCCGCCCGCGGTGTTCTCGATCAGGATCGGAACCGCGAAACCGCCCTTGTCCTGCTGACGCTCGAATAGTTTGCGCCAGTTGTCGATCCCGGTGTCCAGCTCGGCATCGGAACGCACGTGCCCGCCGTGCACCACCAAGCCGAACGCGCCGAGTTCGGCGGCCGCCTTCGCCTGCTGCGCCACCGCGTTGCGCGAGGGCATGCGCAACCGGTTGTTCAGGCTCGCGACGTTGATCTGATAGGAGGAGTGCACCACGACCTCGATCGGGCTCGCGAGGATCTCCTCGGTCCGCGGATGCGGGGTGGGTTTGTCCCAGCTCTGTGGGTCGACCACGAACATCTGGATGACGTCGGCGCCGAGTTTCTCGCCGAAGCCGATCGGGTCGCTGTCGAGCCGGACGTGTGCTCCAATGCGCATGCCGGTCAGCGTAATGAGTGGGTGTGTCAAAAACGGTGACAGGGCCGAGTGGCCCGCGTCGTCGATCGAGGTTTCGTCGCGACTGTTGCATCCCGATGGCCCGGCGAGATACATGGATAGTGTCCGCGCGCTCGACTCGAGAAGGGGGTGTAACGGTGTTGCAGATCGGCGATGTCTTCGCGGGCTATGTCGTCAAGCGCGTCCTCGGCCACGGCGGCATGGGCACCGTCTACCTGGCCCAGCATCCGCGCCTGCCCCGGCTGACGGCGTTGAAGCTGCTCAAACGCGACCTGTACGCCGACACCCACATCCGCCGCCGCTTCGAGCGCGAGGCCGACCTGGTCGCGCGGCTGGACCACCCGAACATCGTCACGGTGTTCGATCGCGGCGCCGAGGAACAGCAGCTGTGGATCTCCATGCAGTACGTGCCCGGCGCGGACGCCTCCTGCGCGGACGTCGATGTGCTCGCTCCCGCCCGCGCGGTGCGGATCGTGGCCGATACCGCCGCCGCGCTCGATTTCGCGCACGCCAACCAGGTGCTGCACCGCGACGTGAAACCGGCCAACATCCTGCTGGCCAAGGCGCCGATCGGGCAGCCGGAGCGGGTGTTGCTCACCGACTTCGGCATCGCGGGCATCCGCGGCGCGGAGAGCACGATCGGCTCGTCGGGCACGATCACCGCGACCCTCGCCTTCGGCGCGCCGGAACAGCTGATCGGCCATCCGCTCGACGACCGGGCCGATCAGTACTCGCTGGCCTGCACGCTGTTCTGGATGCTCACCGGCGCGCCGCCGTATTCCGGCGGGAATCCGGCGGCGGTGGTGCACAAGCATCTGTACGCGCCGATCCCGTCGCTCAGCCGCATACGTCCCGGCCTGTCGCCCGCGCTGGATCCGGTGCTGGCTCGCGCCATGGCCAAGCGGCCCGCGGATCGATTCGCCAGTTGCGCCGAATTCGCGGCCGCGGCACAGGATGCCCTGGCCGGACACTCCGACCGGCATCGGACGGCGCCGCCGCACGGCCTGCACGCCGACCTGCGCCCGACCGCTCCGACGCATCGCACACCCGCGAACACGCCGCCGCATCCACCGCCGCCGCACCGAGCGACGCCGCAGGAACCTCCGCGCCCGCCCGCGTCGCGTCCGAGTTTCCCGCCGCCGCGCCGCCCCGTGCACCCCGGCGTGATCGAGTTGCCCAACCTGCCGATGCGCCCGGGATCGGCGGTGCGGCCGCACCAGCAACCTCCGGACCCCCGGCCTCCGCCGGATGGTGCTGCCTCGTCGTCGGCCCCCGCGTCACCACGCTCGACGAGCGATAGGCGGGGCGTGACTACTGCTATGGTTTCGATGTTTTCCGTGGTCGGGCCGACTCCCTGCCACGCATTCTTATGCTGTACGCCTGTTCGCCGGTGGGTCCCGGCGGGCGGCGGGAAGTGGAGCAGTCATGCTGGCCAGCGGTGACGTTTTCGCCGGCTATGTCATCGAGCGGCAACTCGGCCGCGGTGGCATGGGTTCGGTTTATCTGGCGAAACATCCGCGGCTGCCGCGGATGACCGCTCTGAAGCTGCTGAATCGGGAGATGTTCTTCGACAAGGAGGTGCGGGCGCGGTTCGAACGGGAGGCGGATCTGGTCGCCCAGCTCGATCACCCGAACATCGTCACGGTCTACGACCGCGGGCTCGAGGACGAGCAGCTGTGGATCTCGATGCAGTACATCGACGGCATCGACGCCGCCTCGGTGGAACCGAAATCGCTGCCGTCCGAACGCGCGGTGCAGATCATCAAGGAGACCGCCGACGCGCTGGACTACGCGCACGGCAGCGGGGTGCTGCACCGTGACGTGAAACCCGCCAACATCCTGCTGGCCCGCTCCACCGCCGGTCGCGGTGAGCGGGTGTACCTCACCGACTTCGGCATCGCGCGGCTGCGTGACGACACCGGTCATCTCACCCAGACCGGAACGTTCACCGCGACCCTCGCCTACGCCTCACCCGAGCAGCTCACCGGCGTCGCGCTCGACCACCGTTCCGACCAGTACTCGCTGGCGTGCTCGCTGTTCTGGTTGTTCACCGGCACCGGCCCGTTCTCCGCGACCAACCCCGCCGCGGTCATTCAGGGGCATTTGCAGGGCGCGCCGCCCGCGCTGAGCAGTGTCCGGCCCGGGTTGCCCTTCGCACTGGACGGTGTCCTGTCCAAGGCGATGGCCAAGCGACCGGATGACCGATTCGGCAGTTGCGCGGAGTTCGCCGCGGCCGCAAAGCAGGCGCTGACCGGTTCCAGCGTGCCGTCGATGCCGGTGGTGGGCGGTCCGCGTCCCGTCACCGGCCCACCGCACCCGACCTCCGGCCCGCGCCCGAACTCCGGCCCGCACCCGACCTCCGGCCCGCGCCCGACCTCCGGCCCGCACCCGGCCACCGGGCCACAGATCCCGACCACCGGTTCGCCGTATCCGGTGGCACAGGGGCATTACGCCAGCGGCCTCGGCCACCAGGTGAACGCTCCGCACACCAGCGGCCCCAATTCACTCGCCGCGGCGTCGCCCGCGACTCCGCCGCCCGCTCCGGTGGCCAATTCCGGTCCGCAGACCGGCCCGGCGCCGCACCCGACGGCCGTCAACCCGTACGCCCACCAGCAGCCCGGGTTCGCCTCGTTCGCCGCGCCGCCCGCGCCGCCGCACGGCGCGCACCGCTACCCTTCGGCCGGTCCGCCGCCGAAGAAGAACACCGGTCTGATCGTCGGACTGGCGGTGGGCGTGGTCGTACTGATCGTGGTGGTGCTCGGCATCATCGGCGCGGTCTCCGATTCGGGCTCGAACACAGCGGGCACCACGACCACGACAGTGAAGCCGAACCTCGTCGACGCGACCCCCGAGTCGATCAGCGCGGAGTTCCCGCGGATGGTGCCCGCCTCGAAGACCGAAGAGATCGGTTACAACGGCGCGGATTGCTGGCTGGCCTCGCCCAGCTCGCCGCCGTCGCCGTCCAAGGGCGACCCGGAGTTCGGCGACTGGGCCGCGCAGTGGCGCTGCTTCAAGGGCGGCAACAACGACGATCCGTACTACCGCATCTACGCCTACAAGACCCCGGCCGACGTGCAGGCCGTGCTGCAAGGACTGCCGTCCTCGGCCACCAAGTCCACCGACACCAACGGCGGCAAGTCCTACACCAACTACAAGTACGTCGACGAAGGCGCGAAGATGGTCACGGCGTTCACCGGCGACCCGGATCGGACCCAGTTCCTGATGTACACCGACGGCTTCGCCCACACCACCATCGACGAGCTGCTGCGCTGGTGGCGCTCGGCTCCGCTGAACTGACCCATGCTGAGCACCGGCGAGGTATTCGCCGGGTACACCATCGAACGCCTGCTCGGCCGCGGCGGGATGGGATCGGTGTACCTGGCCCGGCATCCGCGGCTGCCCCGGTTGACGGCGATGAAGCTGTTGAACCCGGAGCTGTTCGACGACAAGGAGATCCGCGCCCGCTTCGAGCGGGAGGCGGACCTCGTCGCGCGGCTGGACCACCCGAACATCGTCACGGTGTTCGACCGGGGCGTCGAGGGTGACCGCCTGTGGATCTGCATGCGCTACATCGACGGCACCGACGCCGCCGCGCTGGACGCGCGGACGCTGCCGCCGCCGCGGGCGGTGCAGATCATCGCGGCGACGGCCGAGGCGCTGGACTTCGCGCACAGCCGCGGCGTGCTGCACCGCGACGTGAAACCGGCGAACATCCTGCTGGAGCGCGTCGAGGGTGCGCCGGAGCGCGTCTTCCTCACCGACTTCGGCATCGCCCGATTGCGGGACGACGCGGGCGGGCTCACCCAGACCGGGACCTTCACCGCCACCCTGGCCTACGCCGCGCCGGAGCAGCTGTCCGGTGCGCCGCTGGATCACCGCTCCGATCAGTATTCGCTGGCCTGCACACTGTTCCGGTTGCTGACCGGTACCGTGCCGTTCGACGCCACCAATCCGGTCGCGGTGATCCAGGGCCATCTCAGCGCCCCGCCGCCACAGGTCAGCAGGATGCGTCCCGGGTTGCCGGTGGCGCTGGACGCCGTACTGGCCAAGGCGATGGCCAAGCACGCGGCCGAGCGCTTCGACTCCTGCGGTGAGTTCGCCGCCGCCGCGTGGCAGGCGCTGGCCGCGCCGGCGGCGCCGTGGCCGCCGAGCGATACGGCGCACCGGGCGGAGGGGCCGCTCGCGCAGCCCGGGGCGAATCGCCCGACGCGACGTTCCCGCCGGAGGGCGTCGGTGGGCGCCGCGATCGGGCTGGCGATGGCGATCGGCGTAGCCGCTCTCCTCGTGGCGGCCTCGCTGCGCGGCACCACGCCCGCCGGCTCGGCCGCACCGGCGACGACGGCGACCGCGTCGGCCACCGCCGCCACCACGCCGCCGACCGGCAAGCGTCCGACCACGACCGTCGCGGCCACCACGGATCGGGCCACCATCGGCGCCCGCGCGGCGCAACTGAGCGCGGCGTTCCCGGACATGCTGCCGCAGACCTCCGCCGAGCGCCTGGTGCACTCCGGGACCGGCTACAACAAGGCGGGCTGTTTCGCCCACCCGCCGGACTCCTCGGCGACGCGCGACCACGACGACCCGGACTTCGGCGCCTGGCTGGTGATGTGGAGTTGCTTCGGCGGGCCGAACAAGGCGTCCTTCGACTTCTACCTCTACGACTCGGCCGCCGACGCGCAGGCGGCCCTCGACGCGTTACCGGCCAACGACCGGGCGGCCGCCACCAACGACAGCGGCCACAGCTATACCAACTACACGCTGCACGACAGCCGCAACCTCCGCCCGCGGATGGTCACCGCGTTCTCCGACGCGGGCCGGGCGACCATGCTGATGTACAGCGCCGGATTCATCGCCACCGACGCCGAGTTCCTGGAGTGGTGGAAATCCGCGCCGCTGCACTGAGTTGGGTCAGTCGAAGACGTAGTGCGTGAAGGCGTGGGTCGGATGGAAGCCGATCTTCCGGTAGATCCGGTTGGCCGTGGCGTGGGCGCTGTCGGCGAACAGGCAGACGTCCAGGCCCTCGGCGCGCAGCAACTGTGCGACGTGCGCTGTCGCCGCGCTGGCGTAGCCGTGCCCGCGGGCGTGGGGCGGGGTGTAGACCGGGCCGATCCGTGACCAGCCCTGGATCGGGATCTGGTGGCCCGCGAGACTCACCGGTTCCCCGTCTCGTTCCCACAACCACCAGCGGCCGGCTTCCACACGGCGCCGGATCGCCGCCTCGTCCAGCCCGGACGCCATGCCGGACTCCTCGCGCATGGCCGCCAGCCATTCCCGGCACAGCGGGACATCGGATGTCGTGGCGCGGCGTGGCGCTCCTGCCACGTCCGGGATCCGCAGCGTGCCGAGCCGGTGCAGCCGGGTGACGTAGCTCTGGTGGAAACCCTTCCCCAGCAGCGCGCACCAGTGCTGGGCGAACGCGGTCGCGTCGTCGACGACGCCCTCGACCCCCGCGGTCTGCGGGACCACGTCGGCCAGTGCGCGAGCGACCGCCGGAATGCCTTCGGGCGGTAGTTCGCCCAGGTAGACGTCACGACCGGCCACCCGCATCGCCGCGCCGACGACCGAATCGTCCGGGCCGTGCACCGAGACGAAGCGCGATTTCTCGGCCGGGGCGTCGAGGCCCGTGACGTGGTTGGCCACACTCGTGGTGAGCACGGTGTGGCGCAACGGATCGCGGAGCAGAAACGACCCCGCGACCGAGCGGAACTCGGCGGCGTCGGTGGTGATCTCGATCCTCATGGGATCACGGTAGGCGCCGAAATCGTTGCGCGCCCGCGTTTCTCGTGCCGAGTGCGGATCAGGGGCCGAGCCGACCGGCCGGTTGTCTCAGTCGGCTTCGCCGCCACCCGCGCGGAGTTTGAGCAGCACCAGTCCCGCGGTGCACGCGAGAATGAGCCCGGCGACGGTGATTTCGACGTGCAGGCCGGCGATGCCGAGCACCGCCCCGACGAGTCCGCCGATGAAGATCAGCCAGGCGAGCGTCCGCGACAGAATCGTGGACAGCGTGCGCGCCTGCTGGTTCGACGCGGGATGCTGTGTCGTTGCCGACACCGCATCTTCCGCGGCGTGGGATGAACCACGCCGCGACGCTGTCGAGTAAGCTCCCATCATCTACTCCTCGATGACGCCGGTCAGAGAACCACTATCACGTTCTCACACAACGTGTCTCTCATCCTGAAACCGGCGTCTCACGCGTAACTTTGCTCACACACGCTACGACTCCGGGACGCCGGAAGATAGCGACACGTGCCCGCGACACGCCGAAGAGACCAATTCGATATCTGAATCAGGACCGTTTTACCCACGCCGTCCGGCGTACCCCCAGCGACCACTCGCCTCGCCTGGCCGACCGGCCTCGATTATGGTGAGTCGACTCGATACACACGAGGAGCGTCACCGTTGGAAAGCAGCAGGGCCAAGATCGCCGGTCCGGCGATCGCCGCGGGAGCGGTTTCCATCGGACTCGTCCTGATCGGCGCCTGCGGCGTCGGCAGGCAGGACACCTACATCCCGCCCCCGCCGTTGAAGGCGGGCGAATACGCCGAACCCGTGGTGCGCGAGAGCACTACCGGCACGACCACGCCCAGGGTCGTCATCCCGCCCTCGCCCACGTGGCGGATCGCGCCGGCCGATCAGCGGCACCCGACCCCGTTCGCGGGCTTCATCAGCAGCACCACCGCCGAACCGACCACGCGGAATCCGCACGAGGACACCGCGCAGACCACGCCGCCGGAGGATACGAGACCACCGGCCGCCGCGCGGACGCCCACGAGCGAGTCGTCGGACGAGGCACCCCCGCAACTGCGCACGGACCCGCAGGACGAAGACGAGTGACCCGCGGTGGTGCGTACCCACGCACCACCGCGGCGCTGCTCACAGTTCGGGCAGCTCGTAGTCGCCCACCCGGGAGCTGAGCACCCGCAGATGCTCGAGCCCACTGCCGAGGGTGCGCTCGATCGCGGTCAACCGGGCCACGTAGTGGCCGACCGGGTACTCCGCGGTGACGCCGATGCCACCGTGCATCTGGATCGCCTCCTGCCCGATGTGCCGGGCCGCGCGGCCGACTTGCAGCCGTGCGCGCGACGCGATCACCGGATCGTCGGATCCGTCCGCCAGCGACGCCGTGGCGTACAGACTCATGCTGCGCGCCAGTTCCAGCGAGACGTACATGTTGGCCGCCCGCTGGGTGAGCGTCTGGAACTTCGAGAGGGTGACACCGAACTGCTTGCGCTGCTTGAGGTAGTCGGTGGTCAGCCGCAACGCTTCCGCCATGGCGCCGACCGATTCCGCGCACAGGCTCGCCTGCGCGTGCGTGACCACCGACGCGATCGCCTCGGCCGCGTCCGCCCCGCCGAGCCGCTCGGCGGGCGCGTCGGTCAGCTCCAGCTGCGCGCCGCGCTGACCGTCCACCGTGCGGTAGGACTTGCGGACCACACCCGTCGCGTCCGGTGCGACCAGGAACAGCCCCACACCGCCGTCCGGCAGCGTGGCGCTCACCACCAGCTCGTCGGCGCTGTCACCGTGCGGGACGGGGTTCTTCACGCCGGTCAGCGTGTACGAGTCCCCCTGCGCCTCTGCGGTGGTCGCCAGTTCACTCGACGGCCAGCGCGTCCCGGGCTCGGCGTGGGCGAAGGCGAGCAGCTTCTCGCCCGAGGCGACCTCGGGCAGGATCCGCTGCCGCTGTTCCGCGCTGCCCGCCGCGGTGATCAGCCCGCCGGGCACCAGCACGGCGTCCAGGATCGGTTCCGGCGCGAGCCTGCGGCCCACCTCCTCCAGCACGACCATCGTCTCCACCGGACCGGCGCCGACGCCGCCGTCCTCCTCGGCGAAACTCAGGCCGAGCACGCCCAGTTCGGCGAGCTGCCGCCACACCTCGCGGCTCCAGCCCAGTTCGGAGTCGACGACCTTCAGCCGGGATTCGGCGTCGTAGGTGCGGGCGAGCAGGTCACGGACCGTGTCGCGGAGCATGACCTGTTCATCGGTGAGATCGAAATCCATGGCGGCGCCTCACAATCCGAGGATCGTGGAGGCGATGATGGTGCGCTGCACCTCGCTGGAGCCTCCGTAGATGGTTGTCTTGCGGTAGTTCAGGTAGGCGGGGCCGCTGCGCTGCGCCCAGCCGGGCGAGGCGATGTCGTCGGCTTCCACCGGGATGGCGTCCGGTCCCGCGATGTCCAGCAGCAGTTCGGTGGCCGCCTGCTGGAGTTCGGAACCGCGCAGCTTCAGCACCGAGGAAGCCGGATTCGGCTTGCCGTCGGAGGAGTTGGAGACCACCCGCAGCTGGGTGAGTTCCAGTGCGAGCAGCTCGTTCTCCAGCTCGGCGACCCGCGCCGCGAACACCGGGTCCTCCAGCAGCGTGCCGCTGCCCGACTTGGTCTGCGCCGCGTACTGCTTCGCGACGCCGATCTTGACCTTGGTGCGGCCGACGCCGGTGATGCCGGTGCGCTCGTTGCCGAGCAGGAACTTCGCGTAGGTCCAGCCCATGTTCTCCTCGCCGACCAACTGGTCGGCGGGGACCCGGACGTTCTCGAAGAAGACCTCGTTCACCTCGTACCCGCCGTCGATCAGCTTGATCGGGCGGATGGTGACGCCGGGCGACTTCACGTCGAACAGCAGGAACGAGATGCCCGCCTGCTTCTTGGGCGCGTTGGGGTCGGTGCGCACCAGGCAGAAGATCCAGTCGGCGTACTGGGCCAGCGTGGTCCAGATCTTCTGGCCGTTGACGATGTAGGAATCACCGTCGCGGACCGCGGTGGTGCGCAGCGAGGCCAGGTCGGAGCCCGCGTCCGGCTCGGAGAAGCCCTGGCACCACCAGATGTCCAGCGCCGCGGTCGGCGGCAGGAAACGCTCCTTGAGCTCCTGCGAGCCGAAGTGGGCGATCACCGGACCGACCATCTGCGCGTTGAACGTCAGCGGTTCCGGCACGGACGCCAGCTGCATCTCGTCCTGCCAGAGGTGGCGCTGCATCGGCGTCCAGTCCTTGCCGCCCCACTCCACGGGCCAGTTGGGCACCGCGAGGCCGTGGTCGTTCAGGATCTTGTGCGCGGTGACGATGTCGTCGCGGGACAGCTCGCGGCCGTTGCGGACGCGCTCGCGAATGTCGGCCGGGATCTCGGTCCGATAGATCTTGCGCAGTTCGTCGCGGAAGGCGACGTCGTCGGGGGACAAGGATAGTTTCATACGCATCTCCCTGCGTGTCTCGTACGTCCGAGTCAAACCTACCCCTCGGTAATCCTCCATTGTCGACTGGATCACAACCGGCGGCACGCCTGGGCGATCGGCGTCCCCGCTCCCCGGGACGGCAGCCGCCGCGAGCTGGTACGTTGCTGCACGTGGGTCGGGGACCCCGCAGGGTTCGTATCGAGGAGAACGAGTGAACGGCAGGACCATCGCACGCGCCGCCGCGGCGGCGACATCCCTCGCCATCGGCGCGGTTCTCACCTTCTCCGCACCCGCCACCGCCGAGCCCGCCCAGGCTCCGGTGGACGCCGGCCTGACCCATCTGACCGACCTCGCCGGCGCCGACGCGTCCGCACAGGAGGGCGTCGCCGCGCTCACGCGGTACGCCGGCCTGGTCGACGCTGCGAACCTGCGCGACGTCTCCAGCGTGTTCACCCCGTTCTCCTATGCCGCGCCCACCTTCGGCTGCGGCAGCAACGGGCCGGTCACCACGATCATCGCGGCCGCGACCACCGACGGCGGCGGTACCGGCCGTGACCTGAACGTCGCGCCCGGCGAGCTGCGCTTCAGCGCGACGCCCTCGCACTCCGGCGCGCCGCTGGCCTCCGGGCTCGTCGTCGCGTGGGTGAACGTCAACACCGGCGCCAGCGGCATCGACCCGCTCGACGACGTGACCGAGTACCGTCTGCCGTCGCTGTCCAAGACGGTCAAGAGCGGGCCCGGCACCGTGCTCGCGTCGATGTGGGGCATCATCGACTACCCGTTCGCCCACTGCGTGATGACGCCCACCGTGGGACTGTTCACCGTTCCGGACTACCCGGCTTCGGCCCCCGCGTTACCGCAACCGGCACCGGCGGCCCCCCAGCCCGCACCCGCTCCCTAGGCCGAACCGGCGGCGCGATGGACGAAGGTTCCGTCCGCCGCGCCGGTGATGCTCCCCGGCCGGAGACTTCCCGAACTGCGCTCAGAGGGCCAGTTCGCGGTGGATCGCTTCCGCGATTCGAGCAGGCGTCCCGTCGCTCGGCACGACCGTGAGATCAGGAGTTCGGGGGCGTTCGTACCGAGAACTGATGCCCGTGAAAGCTCGCAGCTCGCCACGACGCGCGGCACGGTAGAGGCCTTTGGGATCGCGCGTCTCGCAAACCGAAAGCGGAGTGTCGACGAACACTTCGTGAAAGGCGACTCCGAGGTCTTCATGAGCGAGCCGTGCACCGCGCCGACCGGCTTCGAACGGGCTGATGAGAGCCACGAGGACGACGAGTCCGGCATCGGCGAACAGGGCCGCCACCTCACCGGCGCGTCGTACGCTTTCGCGGCGATCCGCATCGCTGAATCCGAGGTCGGAGTTGAGACCGGTTCGCAAGCCGTCGCCGTCGAGTAGATATGCGGCACGGCCGGCAGTTGTCAGCCTGTCGTGCAACTGCGCGGCAATCGTCGTCTTACCTGCTCCGGACAAGCCGGTGAACCACACTGTCGCACCTCGGCGAGGTCGGACACGCACGGCGCTACGCGGTGGCATCGCGTACTCCGAACGCAACCGGGAATCCGGGCCGTACGTCATGGCGGTCCCACGCATCTCACCCGAGCATCACTCAACGACGATCTCCTTCCTGAAGGGGTTCCGACGCCGCCGTCTCGGCTATCGACGCCGGGAACAGTCGGGAGATGCTCTGCCGGTATACGACGCTCGCGACGACGAACCCCACTCCGAGCGCCAGCCAGCCGGGTATGCCGAAGCGAGCGACAATCGCGCTGAACAGCGGTGGGCCGACGATCTGCTGGACCGACATGCCCAGGGAAAATGTCGCGATGTGCTCGGATCGCCGCCCCTCCGGCGCCAGATCGTGCGAGATGACCCAAGCCGACGACGTTTGGTAGATCTCCCCTATGGTCAAGGTGCTGATCACCATGAACAACACCACCGCGCCGAGTATCGGGCCGTTCGCCTCGGCCATCAGTGCCATCAGCAGGCAGGAGACCCCTAGCGCGACACCGGCGCGGACCACCGCCGAGCGAGCGGAGCGCATGGAGTCGATCCCCCTGCCGAGCGGAACCTGCAAGAGCACCACCAGCAGCGCACCGATCATGACGATCATCGGAATGAACGCATCGTGCACATCGGAACGAGCGGTCGTCCACAAGGGCAGCGCCACGATCATCATCGTGGCGTGCAGCCCGAGCATGCCGTTGGCCAGGCCGAGCGCGACATATCGAACGTTTCGCACGGCGGGCAGCCCGCGAGCGCGTACTTCGACAGGCGTCTTCTCCAGTGAGCGCAGCCGGTAGACGAGAGCACCGCAGATCAGATAAGAGGCGGCATTGCCCAAGAGCATGATCAAGTAGCCGGCGGTTCCCGCAGCCGCGAGGCCGAGACCAGCGAGGGCCGATCCCACCATGACTCCGCCGTTCCGGGTGGCGCGCATCGTCGCCAGAACAGTCGAGCGCTCGATGCCCGTGATCACCATGCCCGCCACCGCTTGATTCACCGGCGGCACGGCGCGCATGATCACTGTCGCCACGGACACCGCCACGACGAAGCCTGCGACTCCGTTGATGAGCAGGTAGGCGCAGTACACGAAGGCCAGCGCGCAATAGAGCGCCGCCAGGGTGCGCACCGCTCCGAACCGGTCGGCCAACCCGGCCAATGGGACGCTCCCGAAGATTCCAGCTGTGGCCGCGATCCCGAGCCCGGCACCCACCACCGTGATCGGAATGTCCAGGTAGGTGGTGTAGAACAACACCGCCCCGGCTAGGAACAACCCCGTGCCGGTCGAATTCACCAGCGCGGCGAGCACGAGAAGGCGTGCGGAACCGTTGAGGGCGAGCAGTGTCTTCATTCCGCGAAACCCCCTGTCGTGCGGTCATTTTCGAAGTCATCGCGAAGAGGCCGGGGCAAGGGCGCCACGCTGGTCGGATCGGCGCGATCGAGGAAGAGGACGCCGTCGAGATGATCGACTTGGTGGGCGACCACCCGAGCCGCCCGGCCGAACAACTCCCAGTCGACGGGTTCTGCGGTGATCGTCGTCGCGCGATAGCGAATCCGTGACGGGCGAGCGACCGAGCCCGTCATTCGCGGCAGCCCGACGCAGGTCTCATAGTCCTCGACTGCTTCCGCGGCAAGCGGAGTGATCTCCGGGTCGCAGTGCACGACGACTCCGGAGTCCACGCCGGACAGACGCCGGACCTGGCACATGCCGGTGGTATCCAGCGCGATCATCCGGACCGAATGCCCGATGACCGGCGCGGCTACGCCCGACCGCCGGTACCGCCTGAGCACGGTGGTCAGCCCGGTTGTGATGGCGGCGAGGTCGATGGCATCTGGTTTCAGGTCACGTACGGATTTCGCCCGCAGGCGAGGACCGGGCGCGTCGAAACGTACGATTCGGACGTCCTGTGCCATCTGTCACCTCACTTCGGTGAGGTGCCGCGCCAGATTCTGCTGGTTGACGAACAGGTCGAAACGCAGCGATTTCCCGCCTGTGGTCAGCAGGTCTTCGAGTTCGACTCGACGCACCGTGACCTCGGACAGATTCATCGCGGTGATGATCCGATTCGTATCGAATTCGACAGTCGGCCCCTCCGGCACGATCAGAACTTCGACCGTCCCCGGTTCGCTCTGTCTGACCTGCCACCGACGTAGGGGAAGCGATTCGAGGTAGAGCTGCACGGGCTTGACGTTCATCGGCACTCCGTCGCGGTCGGCGATGAAGCCGCGTTGCCTGCCCTCCAAACCGCGCAATCGTTGGAGCGCCCGTCCACACGTACACGCTCGGCCGAGTAGCTCGGCCCGGTCTTCCGGTCGATACTTGACGAGCAACATGGTGGAGTTGATCAAATTGGTCAAGAGCAGGGCGCCGTCGGAGTCGAGACCGATATGCACTCGCTCCTCGTTGACGTGGTACGTCGCCGCTTCCGCTGGACACTCCCAAGCTACTTGCCCGAACTCCTGTAGCCCGAAGATGTCTCGGTGCGGCGCATCGAAGCACGCGGCGAGTGCCGTGCGCGTTTGCGCGTCCACGGTATCGCCGTGGGTCAGCAACAAGGTGGGATTCGGTATCGACAGCTCACCCGCGGTAATCATGCGAGCCAGCACGAGGACTTCCATCGGCTGCCCCCACACGACGTCCGGCTTGAAATCAGTGACGAGTTGCTCGACATACCGCGCGCTGGCAGCGGTGACCTTCGAGAGGTTGATCCGCAATCGTGTCCAGGTTGCGGCGTCGCCGCTGAAATGCACCAGGTCGTGCCGCGGGTCGCAGGTGACCCGCACAGTACGAAAACCGGGTGCGAGGCCATACGCGTGGAAAACCCGCATGGGCATGGCCACGCCGTTGATCAGATGCGACTCGCCATGTTCGATGACGACAGGCTCGCCGGTAGTGCCGGAGGTCCGAGCACGCAACACATCGACCGAATCGAGCAATCCGGTACGCAACTCGTGCGGTCGTCGGATCAAATCCGTCTTCCGCAGAACGGGAAGTCGATCGAGGGTGTCTCGCGGGTCTTCGTTCGCACCGATTCCGGCCATGGCGGTCCGCTGCTCTACCGTTCCGTGCTCGGCGACCAAGGCGAGAAGTTCTCGCAGGCGCCCCTCGGATACGGCCGTGAGCCGATCGAGATCCCACTCCGTGTGCCGGTACACCGTGTCGTACATCCGCCAACCCTCGGCGACCGCGGCATACGTGCGTAGTGTCTGATTGTGCCAATAGCGCGGACGACCCGCTAGCGCGTCGGTCACTGCCGCATCTGATCCCATGAGCGAACCTTCCGAAACAGGGTGGCGTTGGGGGCGCGACTGCGCCCCCAACGCCCTTCACACTCCTGAATCAAACGATCAGGCGGTGGCTTCCTCGGTCACGATGTCCATGCTTGTCACCTCCCCTCGTATCGAACGTCGGCAATCTGCAGCAGGCGAGCCTGCTGCAGCAGTGCCGAGTCGTAGTGCTCGTGCCGCTGAGCGAGCAGCACGAGATCTGCCGTTGCGATCGCGGACCGCACGTCTGGTTCGACGCGCAAGGCAACGTCGTCAACGACAAGTTCTGAAAGGAACGGGTCGTGAATCGAGACGACCGCTCCGGCCCTGGCCAGCTCACGCACGAGGCCAACCGCGGGAGTGTTCCGAACGTCGGCCACATTCGGTTTGTAGGTGAGGCCGAGGACGACGACACGCGCACCGGACAACTCCTTGCCGCGCCCCGCCAGCAATCGAGCGGTCCGCTCGATGACGTGTCGCGGACGGTCATCGTTGATCTCTTGCGCCCTCTCCACCAATGTCATCGGCGAGCCGACGTCACGTGCGGCGACGGCCAGATACATGGGGTCGACCGGGATGCAGTGACCGCCGACCCCGGCTCCCGGATAAAAGGCATGGAAACCGAACGGCTTGGTAGCCGCCGCCGTGATTGCGGCGCCCGCGTCTATTCCAGCGGCGGCACAGTAGGCCGCGAACTCATGGACCAAGGCGAGATTGACCTGCCGGTAGGTGTTCTCGAGTATCTTCGCCGCTTCCGCTTCCTGGAGACCGGGCGCCACATGGATGGCGGTTACGACCCGTCCATAGAGGTCGGCCGCCTTTCGGGCACACTCGGCCGTCAAACCTCCGATCACTCTCGGGGTATTCGCCGTGGTAAAGCTCCGGTTTCCAGGGTCGATTCGCTCAGGTGCGAAGGCGAGGTGGAAATCTCGTCCCGCCAGCATCCCGCCGCTCTCCAACAGCGGGCGTACCACACCATCGGTGGCGCCTGGGTAGACCGTGGATTCGACCACGATCAGTTGCCCCGGCCGCAGATTCTCGGCGACCGTCGTAGCCGCCGAGATCAGCGGAACCAGATCCGGCCCGCGGTCCGGTCCGAGCGGCGTCGGTACGCAGATCAGCACCGCGTCACAGGAACGCAGGTCCGTGACATCCGATGCCACGGCGAACAAATCGGCGGTACGAGAAATTCGGTCGTCCGCAACGGTATCCACGGGGCTGCGGCCGGAACGGAGCAGCGAGCACACCGCCGGATCCGTATCCACGCCGCACACCGGATGACCTGCTTCCGCGAAGGCCAGCGCTTGCGGCAAACCCACGTAGCCGAGCCCGATTATTCCGATCTTGGCAGATATGGATATCGCTGATGCGGGCTCTGGTCCCGGTGGAGTGCGGCACGCGGCTGCGAGAATACGCGTGTTCATCGACTCGCCACCACAGTTTCGATATCCGGACAGTCCGGTACGTGCTTACGCTCCAGCGCGAATCCTCGCGAGATCGTGGCGCTCGTCGAACGCGAACTCCTCTTCCGCCGCTCCATTCGGCCGGCGGCGTGCACAATGCTCAGCATGCGATTGAATCCGCGCACGGCGGGTGAACCACCGAGTCCGCCCGCGCGCACCAACTGAATCGCCGCGGGAATCGTGAGCTGCTGCTGGTGATCGCGGCCGCTGGACCACGAATCCAGAATTGCGCGTCGCACCCCTTTGCCGTTTCGATGCGCGATCACCAGCGCAGGCTCGAACTGCACGGGATTGCCGTCGGCGGCGAGCGCTTCGGCAACACTGTTGTCTCCCCCGACGCCGCTGCGCGTGAATCCACCCACGGCTCGGAACGCGGAGGTCAGAATCGCGCTGTTGCCACCCGCGAAGAAGCTGATGGGATCTCCCTCGGACAACGAGCGATACCGGTCGTCATAGCGTGCTTGCCGGGCGGAGGAGACCAACCCCTTGTCGAACCGCAGCACTCGCCCACTGATCGCTGGTCGCTGCTCGGTGACCGACCCGGCCACCGAGAGCCAGTCTCCGCGGGGAACGGCATCGTCGTCCAGAAATGCCAGGACATCACCGGAAGCGGCGCACACAGCTCGTGCCCTGCTGCTGCCCGCCCCCATCCGTACACGGTTGTACAACACGCTCGTGGGCAGGTCGCTCGCATAGACAGGAGACAAGGCGTCGGATCGCGACGATGCGTCGTCGACGATGACGAGTTCGTGGAGCGTCGTGCCCGGCGTCGCATCGAGGCGCTGCACGCACTCCGCCAAGCCGGCCAGACAGCGGCGCAGATCATCTGGCCGATTCCGGGTCGGAATAATCACTGAGATACGTACCACTGCCGTTTCCATTCTCGAACCAGGGCCGG
The DNA here is from genome assembly GCF_013315795.1 of Nocardia barduliensis. Lineage (GTDB taxonomy): Bacteria > Actinomycetota > Actinomycetes > Mycobacteriales > Mycobacteriaceae > Nocardia > Nocardia barduliensis. The sequence continues at coordinate 33,984 of NZ_JABLTE010000009.1, read as the reverse complement.
CCAGGACTCGGAGTCGTGCGCCGGCAGATAGGTCCGACGAATCCGATGCGGCGCGAGATCCCATGGCTTGGGCTCGACTTTTACCGTGCTGAAACCGAGGACCTCGGGACCGAGCACCGCACCTGCCGGTACCAGGCCGTATGGATATGCGAACAGCGATGTCGGCTCGCCGGTGCGCTCGGCGACCGCCGACAACGAACCGTGGATCTCCTGCCGGACGCTGCGTGCGTCCAAGTCGGTGAGCTTCGGATGAGTACGGGTATGGGCAGCCAACAGGTGCCTCGCGGCCCGCATCTCCATCGCCTGTCGCCAGCTCATGAATTCGCTGTGGGGCGATTCACCCGTCGTTTCCAGTTCGTCGGTGACACAGAAAAGAGCGATGCGTACGTCGAACTCGGCGAGGATCGGTGCGGCGATTTCCCAGTTGTCCCGATATCCGTCATCGAAGGTGATCAGTACCGACGGTCGCGCGGGCGGGACGAATCCGGCCCGTACTGTTGCGGGGTCGAGCGCCGGACCGAATTCCGAGAGAATAAGATCCAACCCGCGACGAAATGCATCGGGAGTCAGAGCGGTGTAATGCGTCATATCGGCACGCACGTGGTGGAAGTACAACACCAGCGGCCATTCCGAAGCCGAACCGATTCGCGGATCGGCATACTGCACCGTCATTACCGCGCCCAACCCAATTCGTCGAGGACCGCTGTGGGGACCGGAACACCGGCGGAGTACGCGAGTTCGGTGTGCCGGTGCTCGGCCTGATCCGGGAACCACGGCTCGGTGGGTGGCGAGCCGTAACCGTCGAGCACGGCCTGCCGGAGCAACTGCACCAGTGCGGGGACGGTCGGCTCACCGCCGGCGGCGAAGCGCTCGACCGCGAAGCCTACGAACAGCTGAGAGCACCGCATGACGGCACCGGGCTGTTTGCGCTGCTTGCTTACTTGCGGACTGACCAGACCACCGGCGAGTGCTCCAGCGAGAATCTCGACGACCAGGGTGATGCATAGGCCCTTGTATCCGCCGAAAAGCGGGATCGAGCCCCCGGCGTCCAACTGCGCCGGGTCCCGGGTGGGCCGGCCCGCCGGGTCTTGTAGCCACCCTGCGTTCGCAGGCACACCACGATTGAGCGCATCACGGATCTTGCCCGCGGCTACGACTCCGGTGGCGAGATCGATGCAGAACGGTTCGCCACCGACCGGTCCCGGGGTGACCAGACACAACGCGTTGCTGCCGAGAGTGGGGCGTTGCGCTCCGGGGGCCGCGACCGCCGGCCCGGAGATATTCAGCAGCAGGCCGACGACCTGGCGCTCCTGGAACGGATCTCGGTACGCCGCCAGCATTCCGACGTGGTTGTTGTTGTGGACAGCGACGGCCGACAGGCCCTGCTCAGCGGCGCGGTCGGCGCACAGACCGGCCGCCAACTCCGCCGCGACCTGCCCTGGGCCACCGCGAGCATCGATCGAGATCACCACCGGCGTGGTGTCAGTGACGGCAGGCTCCGCAGCCGCCGAGATACCCCCGGCCGCGATCCGTCGCAGGTACGTCGGCAGCAGGCTGACGCCATGTGACGCATGTCCGCGAATATCGGCGTCGACCAAAATGCGCGCCACGGATTGCGCCCGCCGAGCGGGAAGGCCGGCTCGTATCAATTCGTTCTCGACCCGGGAGCGCAATTCACCGGCCTCGACCATAGTTATCGCGAAAGGGTCCGGCGCGGTCGCAGGAACGAACTCGCCGCCGTGTAGACGGAAAACCCGCAGGCCGGTTCTGGCCACCGGAGGCGCTCCGGTCAACAGGACGACCACGCGATCTGATAATTCCCTCGACCCATACGACTCGATATCGGGCTCGGGATCGTCACCCACGTCGAGAACGATGACGTCGGCGTCGCTCCGCACGAATCCGTATCGAGGCAAAGTTCGACCGCTGAGCAATTCAGCGAGAGTATGCCGCTCTGCGGAATTCAATCCACAGAGCATCGCCACCTGGGGCTGTTCTATCACGAGCGTTGCGCCGCGCAGCACCAGTTGCTCATTACCCCCACTTCCGTGAATATGAACCACATCACGTAATTCGAGCACCAGCAGACTCCCCTTCTGCCAAATGAAGATCCCCAGTCGAATCGGTATCGCATTCGAATATGCTCGTTACCGATTCACGCGACTTTCAAAGGCCTATACGACCCGAGCATCGCTACAAACAAATCATGCACCAATAGTGAGGTTCTGTCAACTACCCGAGTCGAATTCATTCTCCGGCGCCGTATCATGCCTTGGAGACATGAATTCCAGCCGGTTGCCCACACAGTCGAATGCATAGAATCGGCGAAATCCCGGAAATTCCCCGTCCCAGGAGAGCTCGACACCCGCTTCGGTCAATCGCTGGGCCAGCGCGTCGATGCGTCCGACGAGAATGCCGGGATGAGCCTTGCGCGCAGGGCGGAAATCCTGTTCGACACCGAGGTGGATCTCGAGTCCGTCGCCACGAACCCACAAGCCACCCCGAGCCGCGAGCACAGGAGGTTTCTGCACCTCTCGCAATCCGAGCACCTCGACGTAGAACTGTCGACACTCCGGCTCGCTACCTGACGGTATGGCCAGCTGGACGTGGTGTAGGCCGAGGTGGAAATCGGTCGATGCCGCCGCGGAATCGTACGGGAGAACTGACATTGGCACAGCCTTTCGTCTCACAGTCCAGCTTGCCCGAGTAACAGGGTCCACGTGTCGCGCACCGGCGCGGGAAGCGTGGCTTCTATCGGTGCCGGCGACTCTACGAGCAACTCGCGGTACGGAGCCAGATCGACGTCGAGCCGCGAACCAAGTCGCGCAAGCTCAGGTCCCGCGCAGAGCCGGCCGTATTCGACGACCGTGCACAGTCGCTGGTCCGCCGTGCGTGGATGGGCCAGCCATGGCTCATGCCATGCCACCCACTTTGCCAAGGCGGCATCCCGGTCCGGTGGCCGCCACGGGCGATCCCCGGTCCATCGCAGCGTCGACCGAGCCACCGCTTCCGGATGCCGAATCAGGAGTACCCAATGCGCGTCGGGCAGGCTTTCGGCGAGCGCGTCGAGTTCGAGCAGATATTCGTTGTACTTCTCGCCGAACCGCGTGGCGCCAGCATACGCCCCGCCGAGCACGTCGCGGCGCAGTTGCACCGCATCGGTGACCTCTCCGTCGCTTACCGCGACGGCAGCAGCGCGCAGAACGGTTTCCGTTGTTGCCAGCCATCTTTCGCTGTTCGTTCCGAACGGCGGCTTGCGACGCAGCGCCCAGATCATCTCATCGACCCGAAGATGGCGCGCCTCCAGATCCGCCGCGGTCACCCACCGGTGCAAGACGTATGGCAGCTTGCCGTTGACGGTGAAGATGCCACCGGCCTTGTCGAAAGCGAGATCGAGCACCGATGCAAGTGCCGTAGTACCGGATCGCTGGGCACCCATCACGATTACCGGAGGTGAAGGGCTCATGACGGAGGCTCCACTCTCGACGTCTGATCCAGCATCGTCCGGAGGATACCGAGGCATTCGACGCTCGCCGCCTGCCCGTCCCGCGAAAAGGCATCTCCCCAGGGAGAGTCACGCTCTAGCGCGGACAGCACGCGGCCGATACGCCAATGGGTCTCCAAACTCAGATACCCCGCATAGCCGTCCTCCGCGAGCCGCCGCAAGATCGCAGGCCACGGCAGGTCGCCCGATCCGATCCGTACATAGCCGTTCATGCCGTCCGGATCCTTGACGTGGACATGGCGAATCAGTGTTCCGCCAGCGGCATAGTCCTCCGGGAACGGGGCTGGATCCCACCCACTGAACACCGTGTTGCCAGGATCCCACAGGATTCCGAGGCCCGGGAAACTCAACTCCTCGAGGAACGCGAGGACATGGCGCATGGTCGGCGTGTTCGTGCGAGTGCCCGTCTCGACGACAAGCGGTATCTCGGAGCGCACCTCGGACAGGACACGCGCAGCGGCGCGCGCGGCCCTTACAGGATCGGGCTCGCCCTCTCTCCAAAAGGTGAATATCCGTACATGTGGCGCGCCGAGCACAGCAGCTTGCTCCATGAACCCGGCCAGCTCATCGGCGACCAGCGCGCATTCCTCGTCAGTGATCGGTAACGGGCATTTGAACGCGGGCGGGGCATACCCCGCCACCTCGAGCTCCTTGGCATCGAGTGCGTTCCTGATTCGTTGCAGCTCGGGCCTCGTCAGCATGCCCGGCGCACGGTCGGCGACGGACCGGACCTCGACTCCTCTCGCTCCTGCGCCTGCCGCCACATCGGCGACCACCTCGATGTCCTGGGCGATTTCATCACCGATCACGGCAAGCTTCATCGAAACACCTCTGCACGCAGTTGCTGAACGAGGGCCATGTCCCGACGAGGCGTACCCGCGCGTGACTCCACCGTTATCGCGCGGACCGGCGCACCATGAGCCAGTATCTGCCGGACCTGATCCAAGTCGGACGACTGCAGGGGGCGATGCCGCCACCCGTTTTCGGGTGACTCGAAACCCTTCACCTGCACGGCACGGACGTGCGGGGCCAATTCCCGCAGCCGGATCCGGCTTGCGCCGCCGATTCGCGCGAGTCCGAGAAGGTCGAGTACCACACCGATTCCGGTGCGTTCGGCCAACTCGAGCAACCGCGCGGCATCGGGCCCGCCGTGGTGCGTCTCGACCAGCAGTTCGATCCCCTGCTCGGCCGCCTCGACGCACTGCGCGTCGATGAGGGCCGGATCCGGTTCTTCCACACAGAACACCTTGATCGGCACCGCGACCGCCGGATGGATCGAATCGAATCGGACTCCCCGCTCGCCGAGCCGTAGTCCGAGTCCCAGAAAGTAGACGGACAGCCCTGCGCCGAGTACCGCGGCGATACCTTCATCGATGCCGTGGCGTTCCCACCCGTGCCCCTTGCCCGCTCTGAGATCGACGCCGGTCCCGCCCGCAGCCCCAGTCAGCGCCGCGAGTTCGGCTGCCGAACTGTTGGGCATGGTGCCGGAACTCAGCCCCGTACCCACCCGTTCGGAGTCATGTCGCCCTATGGTGCTGAAACCGGCCGCTACCATGCGCGGTCAACGCCTGCCGGAATCGCGGCGACACCCGACAATCGAACCAGCGCATCGGTGATGGTACGGCTACGCGACAATGCGATCACCCCGAGATTGCTACCGGTTCGGACAGCTACCGCCAAGCGACGATAGACCTCGGCGCGCAATTCCATCGCCGGACGCGCTGTGCGGGTGAACGCCTCGCCAGAGATTTCACCGGCGCAAGCGCCATCCCGAATCTCCAGACGGTCGTGCGGACCGAGAATCGTCAGATGCTCGCACCGATGTTTCGAGCGGCTGGTGACAGTGAGATTCAAGGCGGCCCCGGAGACGAATCGGATGTGTCCGATCAATTCACTGTCGACCCCTGGTGCCGCCTCGACCCGGGACAACACTTCGGCATCGGCTATCGGCCCCAGAACTTGGCAAGCCAGATCCAGGTAGTGGACACCGAGGTGAGCTGTGACGCCCCCCATCGCCACGGCCGCACGCGAGCGCCATCCGTGCCCGTAGTACGTATCGGCGCGTGGTCGCGAAACGACAAGACTGCCCGTCGCACCCGCGAAACGTTCGGCCGGTGCGGATGGATCCATCGCAGTCAGCTGGTCTGGCAAACACAAACGATGCTGGAACATGACGCCTGCGAACCGCCCGGCGGCTCGCGCCGTGGAGGTGAGATCGTCCAGTTCGACAACGTCTTGCGCCGGCGGCTTCTCGAGCAGGACGTGCTTACCGGATCGCAATGCGGCAGCCACCAATTCGGCCCTACCGCCGGGCGGCAGACAGAACGCCACGATGTCTGTCGCGTCGTCCTGGAGAATTTCGGCGAAGTCTCGAATAGGAATCGAAGCTCGGCGTGCCACCTCGGTGTCCGGCTCGACACCCGCGACGACTTGATACCCGGGGCAATTCCCGAGGGCGGCGATATGCCCCTGCCCCGCATTGCCCAATCCGACCACCGCGACGCCGACGCGACGGGTCGCCAGTGCCCCCCCGTTATTCAACCAGCCCTCCCTCTGACAAAGCTCTACTCCGGCGGAACCTCGACCCCATCGAACGAGCGCATCATTCGAAATCGGTTGTTGCTCAGCCTTCCCCGCCGCAAGACTATGGCAACCCCTTCGATTTCGCAAGCATCCTTTCGGCCGCAGGCAGCGAGCCGGAACGCAAAGCGAGGGCGGTCAATCGAAGGCGGCGAAGAACGCGCGGATGTCGGCGACGTGCGCGTCCGGGCATTCCATCGCGACGAAGTGGTTGCCGGTATTGCCCTGCGGCCAGTGCACGATGGTGTTGTCCCGTTCGGCGAGCCGCCGCATCAGCGCGGAGCCCCCGCCATAGGTGCCGGTCGGCACCGCTTTCTGCCCCTTCGGCCAGACGAATCCCTCGTCGCCGAGGCCGTTGTACATCGGCCAGGACGACGAGGCCACGGTGTCCGTGAACCAGTAGAGGCTGATATTGGTCAGCAGATGATCGCGGCTGATCACGTCTTCGACCCGGTCGGCGAGCGGGGCGAACTCGGTGAACTTCTGCATCAGCCAGGCGAGCAGACCCACCGGCGAATCGGTCCACGCGTGGGCGAAGGTCTGCGGGGCGTGACGCAGCAAGACGTGGTGGTCCACGCCGCCGGTCATCCACTGCTGCATGAGGTCCCACTCGGCGCGTTCCTCGGGCGTCATGGTCGGCACGTCCGCCTCCGTCGGTATCCCGATCCCGCCGTCGAGATGCACGCCGATCACCCGGTCCGGCGCGGCGATGGCGAGTTCGGGCGCGACGTAGGCCCCGAGGTCGCCGCCCTGCGCGCCGAAACGCCGGTAGCCGAGCCGATCCATCAGCGTCAGCCACATCCCGGCCACCTTGCCCGGCGTCATGCCGAATTCGCGCGGCCCTTCGGAGAACGCGAACCCGGGGACCGAGGGCACCACGACGTGGAACGCCTGCGCCGGATCGAGTCCGTGGGCACGCGGATCGGCCAGCGGACCGATGGTCTCGGTGAATTCGACGAAGGAGTTCGGCCAGCCGTGGGTGAGCAGCAGCGGCGTCGCGTCCGGCTCCGGCGAGCGAACGTGCAGGAAGTGCACGTCGAGACCATCGATGCGGGTCAGGAATTGCGGGAACTCGTTGAGCGCCGCTTCCTGTGCCCGCCAGTCGAATCCGCCGCGCCAGTACTCGGCCAGTTCGCGCAGGTAGTCGACCGGCACGCCGCGATCCCAGCCGGAGCCGGGCAGCTGCGCGGACCAGCGGGTGCGGGCGAGCCGTTCGTGCAGGTCGTCCACGTCGGCCTGGGGGATCTCGATGCGGAACGGGCGGATGTCGGTCATTCGGTCGGCTCCTTGCAGGTCGGTGCTGCGGTACGCGGACGACGTTAGGGTGCATCTAGGACTGGACAGGTCCTAGATTTCCGGCATCCTCGGATTCGTGAACGACACTCCCGCCCGACTGCTCCGGCTGCTGTCGCTGCTCCAGACGCCGCGCGAATGGCCGGGCAGCGAACTGGCCGAACGTCTCGGGGTCACCGGCCGCACGGTGCGCCGCGACATCGACCGACTGCGCGAACTCGGCTACCCGGTCACCGCGACGCTCGGCGCGACGGGCGGATATCGCCTGATCGCGGGCGCGGCGATGCCACCGTTACTGGTGGAGGACGACGAGGCCGTCGCCATCGCGGTCGGATTGCGGGCCGCCGCCGGGTCCGCGGTGGCCGGGATGGAGGAGGCGTCGGTCCGGGCGCTGGCCAAGTTGGAGCAGGTGCTGCCCGCGAGGTTGCGGCGCAGGGTGCGCGTGCTCGCTGCCGCGTTGACCCCGCCCACCGGCGAGGGGCCCGCCGTCGACCCGGAAGTGCTCGCGACACTGGCGGCCACCGTGACGAACCGGGAGCGGGTGCGATTCGCCTACCGCGACGAGGCGGGCGCCGAATCGAGGCGCAATACCGAGCCGGTGGGCCTGGTGTCCGCCCGGAGGCGCTGGTATCTGGTCGGTTACGACCTCGACCGCGCGGACTGGCGCGTGTACCGCGTCGACCGGATCGACCGCGCGCAGCCCACCGCCGCGCGCTTCACCCCGCGCCCGCTACCCGCCGCCGACGCGGCCGCCTACGTCGCGGGCCGCCGCACCGACTGGGGCACACCGGCCTTCCGGCTGCACCTGACCATCCATGCTTCCGCCGACCGAGTCGCCGGACGGCTGGGAGACGACCCGGGCGAGGTCGTCGCGATCGATGAGCACACCTGCCGGATCGATGCCCTGCGCGACGACGCACCGGAGTGGCTGGCCCACCGGCTGCTCGGGCTGGGCGTGGACTTCCGAATCCACGAGCCGCCGGAACTGATCGCCCACCTGCGCGCCATCGCCGAACGCGCCGAACGCGCGATCGACCCGAACCGAAGCGGCGACCGACCGCCCCGAGCCGACGCCTAGACCGCGGGTGCGGCTCGGCGATCGCATTGTTGCGATCCGCTCATTTCAGCCGGAAACGCGGTCCTGCTCTCCCCTCCGATCGCATATGTCCGGATCTGTGGACAACACGTCCTCGACGGAAGGCACCCCGCGCGCGAAGACTGGTATTCGCGACTTCCGCAAACTCCGTAATACGCGCCCTCGCTGCCGGTGCCGCGCATTCACGCAAACTCGAAAACAGAAAGGCACTCGCATGACCGACGACGGAGTCACCTTCATCAACGTCTTCGAGATATCCGCTGACCGGATAGCCGAATTCGTCGCGAACTGGCACGAACGAGCGCGGATCATGCGCACGGCTCCTGGCTTCCGCGATGTCCGCCTGCATCGGGCGCGGCTGCCGGACACCCGATTCCAGCTCGTCAACGTCGCGCACTGGGACAGCGCCGAGGCTTGCGAGGCCGCCGGAGCGCGACCGGCGATCGTGGCCTCCGTGGACGACGCGCGGAAGACGGCCGACGCAAACCCGGCCCTCTACGAAGTCGTAGCCGAATACACCTGACCGCCCGTCCGCTCCGCGCATCCGGGCTCAGCGGGAAAGGTGGACTCGCAGGAGTGCGCCGGACTCGGTGGTGGCGATCAGCTGATCCCGGTGGGCCGGGGTGGCGGCCACCGCGGTGAGCGGCTGCGTCTCCAGGACGGCGCATACGGCGGCGGTGGCGGGATCGACGCGGATCAACTGGCCGGTCAGGGTGGTGACGTAGAGGATGCCGGTCGGGTCGGCCAAGAGGTCGTCGGCGAAATCCGGGAGGCCGGGCAGTCGCGCGGACAGGTCGGTGACCGTGCCGCGATCCCCGGGCGCGGTGAGCGGGATGCGGACGACCCGGCCGAGCGGGCCGCCGTTGGCGGTCACGTACAGCACGCCGTCGTGCACGGCCGCGCCGTTGGCGGCCAAGCCGGTCAGCGGTGCTCCCCACGCGGCATCGACGGACGCGTCCGGACGGACCTTGACCACGCCGGACACGGTCGCGACGTACAGGTTGCCGCTCGGGTCGAACGCCGCGCCGTTGGGCATAGTGAGACCGGAGACGAAGACTTCCGGTTCCGGCACGGCTGCCGCCGGATCGAATCGGATCACGCCGCCGGGGCGCACCACACTGACCGGCGCGTCACCGTAGACGACGTAGAGCAGCCCGTCGGGACCGAGCCGGACCGCGCCGGGAAACTCCACCGCGACGGTCGCGGTCAGCGTGCCCGCGGCGTCGTAGCGCTGGACTTCGTTGCGGTAGAGCCGCGAGACCCACAGGTTGCCCTGCGCGTCGAACCCCAGGTTCTCCGCCCAGTCGAGCACCGGCACCGGCGCTGCGACGGCCGTGACCGCCGCCGCGCTGTCGCAGGCGGCGACAGCCGGCGCGGCGCCCGCGCCCGGCGCGAGTACTCCGGTGCAGGCCAGCGCCGCGGCGGACAGGAGAAAGGCGCCTGGACGGCGGGGAGTTCGCAACGCGGACACCTCGGGCTCGGGTAGGAGTGAGTCGCCGCGCATTTTAGCCGTCCCCGACCCGAAATCGTGCGGTCCCATTCGCGACACGATTTTTGGCACTATCGGTGCATGCCATTTTTCGACGGCGCGCGCGGCCGGATGCACTATCGGCAGTGGCCGATCGAAGACCCGCTGTACACCGTGGTCCTGCTGCCCGGGATCGGCCAGCACAGCGGTCACTACCACCGCTTCGCGCGCGCCGTGCAGCCCGCCGGAGCGCAGGTGCTGGCGCTGGACACGTTCGGGCACGGCTTGAGCGAGGGTGATCCGCGTCAGCCGGGCAGTCTGACCGAACTGGTGGCCGACGCGCTGCGGCTGGTCGAGCTGGCCGGTACCGACCGGCCGCTGATCCTGATGGGCCACTCGCTCGGCGCGGCCACCGCGCTCGGCATGTTCGGCGCGGCGGTGCCGGACCCGGCCATGCGGGAGTCGGATTCGACAATCGTGGAACGGGGATACCCGCTGCGACCCGCACTGCCCGCGAGCAGGCTCGCGGGCCTGGTGCTGTCGGGCGTGCCGAAGCGCGCGCTGGGCGGCGGAGCGCCGGATGCGCCGGGAACGCCTCTGCCGCGCGAACTTCCGGTGCTGGCGGTGCACGGCGTGGACGATCGGCGCGCGCCGATCGATGCGATCAGGGTCTGGACTAGTCGCCACGAATCGGTAGATTTACGGGAGTACATCGACGCTGGGCACGACCTGTTGCACGAGCCGGTGCACGCGCGGGTCACTGCCGACATCGCGGATTGGATGCAGGGTGTCGTCGTGGGGTTGGCACGACATCCGTGAACCGCTCTTCGGACGAGGAAGGGGGACGGCGCAGATGCCATCGCAGGAGAACGGGTTCGGCGGAGAGCCGCCCGCGGAGGTCACCGCACCCGGTGTCGACATCGCCGCGCTGAACCGAGCGGTCGACGACGGCTCGCTGTGGATCGACGGCCTGCTGGTCGCCGACGGCGCGCACGAACGGTGCGCGCGCCAGTACGAGTTGCTCGCCGATCGGGTGGAGGAGCAGATCCGCATTCTGAACGCCGCCACCGCCCTGCCCGGTTTCGGCGGATTCGCCTCCGGCGACGCGCTGCGAACGGGTTTCGAGGGCAAGGCCGACGGCGCGATCGCTCGGTTGAGCGAATACGCCGCAGCCGCACGGGAACTCGCCCAGACCTTCCGCGCCGCGGCCGCCACCTACCAGCAGGCCGACCAGGCGCTCGCGCTGGCGGTCGAACGGATCGACGTGACGGGAGCCGCGCATGCGTGAGATGCCCCGTGCCGGTGAGCGGGCCAGGCACCGCCGCACCGACCCCGCTTACGCACCGCAGGTCGAAGTGTTCGACAACCTCACCCACACCGAGATCCACGCCAAAGTCCAGTTGCTGAATCCGGCGGTGCTCGCGGGCGGCAGGCAGGCCTGGGGTGACGCCGCGGCGCAGCTGGCCGACGCCGTCTTCCAGGCGCACACCGAGATTCGCGCGGCCATCTCCGACGGCTGGCGCGGCTCCGCCGCCACCAGCGCGGACGCGGTGGTACGCGTGTTCGAGCAGCGCGGCCAGGACCTCGCCGACGTGTTCGCTGTGGTCGCGCAGCGCCTCGGGCAGGCGAGCGACGCGGCGGAAGCGTTGCGCGCGGCGGTGCCCGAGCCTTCGGCCGACGCCACCGATCTGGGGTCGGCGCTGCTGGATCCGTCCCGGGCGACCGGCAATGTGGAAGGACAGAAGGCGAGCGAGCACGCCCGCCAAGACGTCGTGCGCGCGATGAACGACATCTACGCGGGCGTTTTCGTCCGCACCGGCACCGACGTGCCCGTCTTCCCGGACGAGACCGACGATCCGGTGGCGCCCGCGCCCACCGCCGCACCGACGAGCAAGATCACCGGGAGCGTCTCGGGTACCCCCGACGTGCCCCCCGTCGCACTCGCCACGCCCCTCCAGGAGCCGAGCCGGACGACGGAGCAGAACGTCGGCGCGACGCCCGCCGATCCGACACCCGCGGCGGACACACCGTCGACGTCCACAGCCGCTGTCACGCCCGCCGCCGTGGTGGCGGAGGAGACACCGGCGACGCCCGCGTCCCGGGTCGCGCCCGCCGCCGCGGCGCCGCCGTCGACGGTGGCGGCCGCGTCCGTCCTCGGCGCCGTGCCCGCCGTACCCACCGAGGGCGCGCCCGGACCCGGGACCGCACCCGCCTCGGCGACGAGCGCGCCGACCACCGTGCCGGGCGTGGGCGGCCAGGTCCCGCCCGAGGAGCAGCGCAAGCGCGACGAGCGGCGCAAGAAGGACGACAGCGGCGACGCGGCGGTGACCGGTCTCGGCGCGGGCGCGGTGGGTGGTCTGATGGGCGGCGCGCTGGCCGCCGCCGACAGCCCGCGCTCGGGTTCGAGCGTGGCCGCGAACGCGGCGGTCGCGCGCGCGGTACCGGTCGACGACGAGGACGACGAGTTCGACCTCGACGACCTGCCCACCTTCCTCGAGCCCTCCGACGACGGCGGCGAACTCATCGGGGCGCTCGACCCCACCACGCCGCCTGTCCTCGGTGAATGGACCGAGTACGAGTGAATTGGACGCTGACCCCGGACCAGTTCGCGCTGGCTTGGTCGCGCACCGACGGCGATCGCATTCCCTATCCCCTCGCCGTGCGCCTGTCGGCACGCGACACCGGGGAGCGGGCCGCGCAGCTTCCCGCGCTCGACCGCTGGTGCGATCAGGTGCTGGACGCGGACCTGGAAGCGGCGCTGCGCGTTCTGTCCGACCCGGACCTGCGCATCGAGGTCTTCGGTCAGCGGGACGCGGCGCCCGACCCGGCGCCACGCGGGGACGGTGGTCGGCGGCCGCCGGGGGCGGCAATCGAGCAGGGCCCTGAGCCGACCGCGCGCCCGGTGCGTGTCCTCGGCGCGGCGGCCGGGAACATCGCGGTGGTCGCGGCGCAACGCCCCGGCGCGACGCCCGATCGCGGCGGTGACGTGCGGCTGTTCGCCGGCAGCTCGAAAACGCTGTGCGCGCGGGTGATCTCGATGCTTCCGGAGAACACCCCCGGCACCCTTGCGCGCATGACCGCTCCCCTGGCTCAGGTCGGCGAGGACAGCCGCACCCTGGTCACCGTTCCGGTCACGGGCCCGTCCACCCCAGCCCGGATCCGGCGACTGCTCAGGCAGCCGCGCGAAGGCATCGGCCAGATGGTCGTCTCCGCCCGCCGGGGCGCCGGCGACCTGCAACCGTTCGGCGTGCTGTGCTGGATCGACGTCGTCGCCGACGGCCGGTACACCGTCCGCACCGGCGACGACGTCGACGTCGTCGCGGTGGACGCGGAACGCTTCGCCGCCCACCTGCGCCCGCTCGTCACGGCGGCCGCGCGCACGTCGACGGCCTACGCCGAGCGCTGAACATCTCGGGGCATCGACTCTGCGCCGATTGTCGGCACCGACTCCACCGTGGCAGCCGACCATCGTCGCGGGACTCGATGCCAGCCATCGGTACCGACCCCCGCCCCGCGAGACCATCGGTTGCGGAACTCCACGCGAACCGGTCGGCACGCGAACTCACGGCGACAGCGCCGACGACCGCCCAGCCGAACCGTTTACGGTGTACGAGTGCCACTCTACGAATTCGAAGGCAAACGGCCGCAGGTCGATCCGACGGCGTTCGTCGCGGCGACGGCCACCCTGATCGGTGACGTCCGGGTCGAGGCGGGCGCCTCGATCTGGTACGGCGCGGTGCTGCGCGCGGACCTGGCGCCGATCGTCATCCGGGAACGCGCCAACATCCAGGACAACGCGGTGCTGCACGTGCCGCCGGACGTGCCGATGGAGATCGGTGCCGGGGCGACCATCGCGCACAGCGTGGTGTTCCACGGCGCCGCGGTCGGGGCGGAGGCCATCGTCGGGAACGGCACCACGGTGCTGGACCTGGCCAAGATCGGGGCGGGCAGCATGATCGCCGCCCACTCGCTGGTGCCGCCGGGTGCCGAGATCCCCGACGGCGTGCTCGCCGCCGGATCTCCCGCCGAGGTGAAACGCCCGATCGAGGGCACCCAGGCGCAGATGTGGGTGCGGCTCAACCCGGGGTTCTACGCGGAACTGGCGCAGCGCCACCGCAAAGGCATCGCCGAGATCTGACCGCGGTCAGCACAGCAGGGCGGTGACCTCGTTGTCGGCGAGCTGGTGGAAATCACGGTAGGCGCCGCCGACACCCCCGAGTGAGCGCGGCACCCACGGACAGACCACCTCGTCGGCCTCGTCGGTGACCCGGCGCATCGCCTCCGTGGAGGAGACCGGGACCGCCGCCACGACGCGCGCGGGCTGGTGCAGGCGCGCGACCCGGCAGGCGGCCACGACGGTGGCGCCGGTCGCCATGCCGTCGTCGACGATCACCACCGTGCGTCCGGTCAGCGGGATCGGCCGCGCCGAACCGCGCAGTACCTGCCTGCGCCGCTCCAGCTCGGCCCGCTCCCGCGCCTCGATCGAGTCGACCTTCTTCGGCGCCAGCCCGGTGTGCGCGAGCACGTCCGGATTCAGCACCCGCACCCCGTCCTCGCCGACCGCGCCCAGCGCGAGTTCCGGCTGCCAGGGCACGCCCAGCTTGCGGACCAGCAGGATGTCGAGGTCGCCACCGATCACCTCGCGCACCGCAGCGGCCACCGGCACTCCACCGCGCGGCAGGCCGAGCACCAGCGGGTTCGACGCGCGTAGGTGCTCCAGATGCGCACCCAGCGCGTGACCGGCCGAGGTCCGATCGGCGTACACCATCGATTCCGAACGCTACTCCGGTCCACGCTCGGTGATCGCGAATCGACGCAACGCGAGGCTCGGGTTGGCCGTGCGCACCTTGCTCAGGTACGCCAGGTCGATTCCGGCGGTCAACACGCCCGGCTCGGCGCCGAGTTCGGCGAGCACCGAGCCCGCCGGGTCCACGATCATCGACGCGCCCGCGCCGCGCGGTGCGGCCTGATCGGCGGCGGCGACGTACACCGTGTTCTCGATGGCGCGGGCCCGAAGCAGCGTCGTCCACTGGTCGACCTTGGCGGGGCCGGGAATCCACTGGGCGGGCAGCAACAGCACCTGCGCGCCCGCCGCGGCTACCCGCCGGACGCCCTCCGGGAAGCGCAGATCGAAACAGGTCTGCATGCCGAATGTCACACCCGCGACGGTGAAGGTGGGCGGCGCCTCGATCGCGCCCGGCTCGACCACATCGGATTCGAGGTGGCCGAAGGCGTCGTAGAGATGCACCTTCCGGTAGCGGGTGACCAGGGAACCGTCGGGGCCGAGCACGACGAGCGTGTTGCGGATGCGGTCCCCGCCGGGAGCGACCTGCTCCACGGTTCCGGCGACCAGGAACACGTCGAACTCGCGCGCTATGCTTCCGAGCCCGGTGACGAATGGGCCGGTCAGCGGCTCGGCGACAGCCACGACCCGCTCATCGAGGCGGGTGACGGCGTACATCGAGTATTCCGGCGCGACGACCACGCGCGCACCGCGCTGCCGGGCCGTGCGGACGTGCTCGCGCACCGCCGCGAGGTTGGCCGACGGGTCGGTCGATGGGGCGAACTGGACGACCGCCACGTCCAGCTGATCCGTCGTCGCGTCCCGATGCGCCGGCGAGTTGTCCAGTTGCATACGTCTCACCGTATTGGGGCGGTGGCCGGGACGGCCAGCACGAGGCAGTAAACTCCTGGTCAATGAGCACCAATGAGGTCGACAGCGTTTCTGGCGACAACGACAGGGACATTGACGGCCCGTCATTCGCCGATCTGGGGATCGATGACCGCATTCTGGCGGCCATCGCCGATGTCGGTTACGAATCGCCGTCGCCGATCCAGGCCGCGACGATTCCGCCGCTGCTCGCCGGGTCCGACGTGGTCGGCCTCGCGCAGACCGGCACCGGCAAGACCGCCGCCTTCGCCATTCCCATCCTGATGGGGCTGGAAGCCACCGGCCGCACCCCGCGTGCCCTCGTCCTCGCGCCGACCCGGGAGCTGGCGATCCAGGTCGCCGAGGCGTTCGGCCGCTACGCCGCGCACATGCCGGGCCTGCACGTGCTGCCCATCTACGGCGGGCAGAGCTACGGCGTGCAGCTGTCGGGCCTGCGCCGCGGCGCGCACGTCGTGGTCGGCACGCCGGGCCGCGTGATCGATCACCTGGAGAAGGGCACGCTCGACCTCTCGCAGCTGCAGTACCTGGTGCTCGACGAGGCCGACGAGATGCTGAAGATGGGCTTCCAGGAGGACGTCGAGCGCATCCTCGCCGACACGCCCTCCGACAAGCAGGTGGCGCTGTTCTCCGCGACCATGCCCGCCGCGATCCGCAAGATCTCCAAGCAGTACCTGCACGACCCGGTCGAGATCACGGTCAAGGCGAAGACCTCGACCGCCACCAACATCACCCAGCGCTGGGTGCAGGTCTCCCATCAGCGCAAGCTGGACGCCCTCACCCGGGTGCTCGAGGTCGAGTCGTTCGAGGCGATGATCATCTTCGTCCGCACCAAGCAGGCCACCGAGGAACTCGCCGAGAAGCTGCGCGCCAGGGGCTTCTCCGCCGCCGCGATCAACGGCGACATCGCGCAGAACCAGCGTGAGCGCACCATCGGCCAGCTCAAGTCCGGTTCGCTCGACATCCTGGTCGCCACCGACGTGGCCGCGCGCGGGCTGGACGTGGACCGCATCTCGCACGTGGTCAACTACGACATCCCGCACGACACCGAGTCCTACGTGCACCGCATCGGCCGCACCGGCCGGGCCGGGCGCAGCGGCGAGGCGCTGCTGTTCGTCGCGCCGCGCGAACGGCACCTGCTCAAGTCGATCGAGCGGGCCACCCGGCACCCGCTCACCGAGATGCAGCTGCCCAGCGTGGAAGACGTCAACGCCCAGCGCGTCACCAAGTTCGGCGACACCATCACCGAGAACCTCGCCTCGTCCAACCTGGCGCTGTTCCGCAAGCTGATCGAGGATTACGAGCGCGAGCACAACATCCCGCTGGCCGACATCGCCGCGGCGCTGGCGGTCGGCTCCTACGACGGCGACAACTTCTTCATGGAGCCCGAGCCGGAGCCGGTGGAGCGTCCGCAGCGCGACCGGACCCCGCGCGAGCGTCCCGCCCGGCGCTTCGACGAGGACCGGCAGGGCGGCGGCGGTTCGCACCACCGCGCCACCGGCACCGAGCTGGCGACCTACCGGATCAGCGTGGGCAAGCGCCATCGCGTGGTGCCCGGCGCGATCGTCGGCGCCATCGCCAACGAAGGCGGCCTGCGCCGCAGCGATTTCGGGCACATCAGCATCCGTCCCGACCACAGCCTGGTGGAGTTGCCCGCGCAGCTGCCGGAGGAAACGCTGGAGGCCTTGCGGCGCACGCGGATCAGCGGTGTACTGATCCAGCTGCAACTGGATCAGGGGCCGCCGCAGCATCGCCCGTTCGCCCGGGGCCCGCGCCGGGAGCGCGAGGGCGTCAAGCGGCCGGAGCGCCGTAAGCCACGTTCCTGAGCCGGGGAGGGTACGTCGAGGTCAGGCGCGCTAGCTACAGTGTTGCCGTCCGTGTGTAATTCGGCGCACGCCGGCAGCGGGTGTCCCGCGAAGACACAGGAGGGCCGCGGTTGTTCGTGTTCGGTGATCGTGTCGTCTGCACCACCGTCGATCTGGTCCGCGCGGCGCACTGCGAGTTCGCGCTGCTGCGCGCCCTCGACGCCGAACTGGGCACCATCCCGGCCGAACCAGGAACCGCCGCACCGGCGTCCGCGCCCCCGCCCGACGACATCCGGCAGCGCCTTCTCGACGACTACCGCACCCGGTTCGGCGGCGCGGTGGTCGAGATCGATCGCCCACCCGACGAACCGAGCGACCCTCGGCAGCTTGTCGCGGCACTGACGGCCGCGCATTCCGACACGGTCGCCGCCTTGCGCTCCGGCGCGCACGTCGTACACGGCGCCACCTTCTTCGACGGCCGATTCCATTGCTCCGCCGATTTCCTGGTGCGTGCGGAACATCGGGTCCGCTACACCGTGCACGGCATCGCGCCGTCGACCGCCGACCTGGTCGGCGCCGCGCTCGGACTCGCCGCCTGCGCCGACGCGCTCGACCGCTCGGGCGCGCTGACCGCGCCGCTGGTGCGGCTGCATCCGGGCGAGGAGAGCACCGCCCACGCGCTCAGCGCACTGCTGCCGCTGTATCGGGCGCGCAGGCGCCGGGTGGAACGCATCGTGGAGGAGAAGCTCGGCGAACTGCTGCCGGTGCAGTGGGGCGATCCACGCTACCTCGCCTGCGGCCGCTGCCCTGCCTGCGCCGTTGCCTTGTCCGCCGCGCGGGATCTGCTGCTCGTGGCGGGCATGCCGCCCGCGACGCGGGCCCGGCTGCGCGAGGCGGGCGTGCACACCATCGATCGGCTGGCCGCCACGGAGAGCGCGGTGCCCGGAGTGCCGCCGCGCACCGTCTCCGCGCTGCGCCGCCAAGCGGAACTGCAACTGCGGCGGGAAGTTTCCGGCGAGCCCACGTACGCGCTGCTCGACGCGGCCGTGCTCGGAGCGCTGCCCGCGCCGTCGCCCGGCGATCTGTCGCTGACCATCACGGGCGGCGGCCGCACCCCGCTCACCATCGAGATCGGCGGTCCGGACACGGTCCACCTGTCGTTGCGCGGGCCGGTCGGTTCGAGCGAACCCGGCCGTGCCGCGCCCGGCGAACGCCGCGTGCTCGAGCAAGTGCTGGACTATCTCACACAGCGCCGCCGGATCTATCCCGACCTGCACGTCTATCACTATTCCTCCGCGGTGCGCACGGCGTTGCTGCGCTGCACCGGACGCCACGGCGTCAATGAGGAACTCGTGGACGAGTTGCTGTGCGGTGGTGTTCTGGTCGACCTGTATCCGATCGTCCGCGGCGCGCTGCTGGTCGGTGAGTCGTCCTATCGTCTGAGCGGGCTGCGGCGGTTGCTTCCGGCCGCGCCGGACTCGGCCGCCGAACGCGATTGCCACACTGTGCTGCGGCTGCGCGATTGGCTGCTCGGGCGCGCGGCCGAACAGCGCGTCGCCACGGGCACCGGGACGCCGGAGCGGCCGGACGCATGGTGCGTCGCGGCGGTCCCAGGCCTGCCGCGACCGCTGCCCTCGTCCCGGCCGTCGTCGCTGGAGGCCGCGCTCACGGAATACGCCGCCGCGCAAGGGGATCCGCTGCACCCGGCGGCGATGACGGCCGCGGCGCTCGGCTATCACCGGCGCGAGCGGCAGCCGCTGTGGTGGGCCCATGCCGACCGGCTCAACCATCCGGTGGAGGAATGGGCCGACGCGCCGGGCGTTCTGGTCGCCGACTGGGGCACGGTGGACACCAAATGGCACCGCCGCCCCGACCGCCCGACGATGCGCCGCTACCTGACCCTGACGGGCCGGATCGGGACCGGTGCGAGCGGCGCCCCCGGGCCGAGCGCGCTCACTCCCGGTACCACCGTCTACACCTTCTACGACCAGCCCATGGCGGCCGGGATGGTCACCGGCGCGGGTCGGCGGGCCGTCGCGACGGCGACCGTGCTCGGCTGCTCGGTGGACGCCGAATTCGACGACGCCGTCCGGCTGGAGGAATTGCTGCCCGAGGGCTGCGAGCCCTACGACGAACTGCCGTCCGCGATCGCGCCCGGCCTCCCGGACTGGGACGAGAACGCGGAACTGGCAATCGAACTCGCGGCGCAGCAGTTGCTGATGACCTTGCCGGGCACACCCCGCGCAGCCGCCTTCGACCTGCTCGCGCGGCGTCCGCCCCGGCTGCACGGCGACGCCCGGTTGCCCGAGGTGCACGGCGACTACGCGGCGGCGATCACCGCCGCGCTGTGCGCTCTGGACAACTCCTACGTGGCGGTGCAGGGTCCGTCCGGCACCGGGAAGACCGCGACCGTCGCGCGAGTGCTGGAGCGGCTGATCACGCGGAACAAATGGCGGATCGGCGTCGTGGCGCAAGAGCCTTCGAGCGTGGAGAATCTGCTCGACGCGATCGTGCGGGCAGGCGTGCTGCCGGAACTGGTCGCCAAGAAGGACGCGGCGACGGTCGCTCCGGAGTGGGTCGTGATCGACGCCGCCCGCTATCCGCGGTTCCTGGACAGCGCGATCAGCGGGTGCGTTCTCGGTGGCGCCCCGGCCGATTTCGCGAACGAGGATCTGGTGCCACGCGCGGGCCTCGACCTGCTCGTGGTCGCCGACGCCGGCCGCTTCCCGCTGGCCGAGACCGTGTCCGTCGCGGCGTGCACGCGCAATCTGCTGCTGCTCGGCGATCCGGTGCCCTCGACCGCGCGCGGCGTGCACCCGGCCCCGGTCGGCGAATCGGTGCTCGGCTGGCTGGCCGAGGGACGACAGACGTTGCCTGCCGAACGCGGCTATTTCCTCGACCGCACCTGGCGGATGCACCCTGCCGTCTGCGAACCCGTCTCCCGCCTGTACTACGACGGCCGCCTGCGCGCCAACGAGACGGTCACCCTGGCCCGGCGGCTGGACGGCGAGGAGCCCGGCGTGGACACCGTTCTGGTGGAGCACTACGGCAACGCCACCGAGTCACCGGCCGAGGCACGCGAAGTGGTGCGCCGGGTCCGCGCGCTGCTCGGCATGTCCTGGACGATCGGCGCGACCACCCGCAGGCTGCATCCGCACGACATCTTCGTGGTCGCGCCGTACGCCGCTCAGGTCGGGCGCATCCGGACCCTGCTGGCCCGGGCGAAGATCGAGGACGTCCTGGTGGGCACGCCGGATCGATTCCGTGGCCGGGAGGCAGCGGTGGTACTGCTGTCCATGACCACCTCCAGTCCCGCCGACGCTCCCCACGGCATGTCGCCGCTGCTGTCGCGTGGCCTGATCCACGCGCTGTGCCGCGCCATGTGGAAGGCGGTCGTCATCCGCTCACCGCTGCTCACCGAGTACCTGCCCGCCACCGCGGACGAACTCGCCGATCTCGGTGCGTTCCTGCGGCTGACCGCAGCGGGTCAGCCGAAGCAGACGCCCTCGCCCCGATAGGTCGGTACGGCGACGCGGGTGCCGTCCGCTTCGACCAGATGCATCGTGTCGAAGCGTTCGCACAGTTCACCGGCCTTCGCGTGCCGGAACCACACCCGGTCGCCGATCGCGAGTTCCGCGGCGCCCGAGAGCGGGGTCTGCACCTCGCCCGCGCCCTCGGTGCCGAGCAGTCGCAAACCGCGCGGCCGGACCGGCTTGGGCACCCGGGAAGGCCCGACCGGTCCGGAGGCGATGTAGCCGCCAGCGAAGACAGTGGCGATATCGGCCGTGGGCCGCCGCAGCACAGGGGTGGCGAAGTACAGCGCGGGGCGCGGGGTGAACGACCGGTAGCCGTCGAACAGGGTCGGCACGTACAGCCCGCTTCCCGCGGTCACCTCGGTGACCTCCGGGTCGGCCACGCTGACCTCGATGGATCCGCTGCCGCCGCTGTTGACGATCGCGAGCTCGCCGGTCACCGAGCGGACCGCGTCGAGCACCTCGGCCCGGCGCTTGCGGATTTCCGCCGCGGAGGCGCGCTTCACCAGCCGAACCGCGACATTCGAGTCCGGCAGCCCCGCGATCTGCGCCTCGTAGGTCATCACGCCCACCACGTCGAAGCCCCGCCGCAGCGCCTCGCCCGCCAGGGTGGCCGCCTGCTCCGGCGTGCGCACGGGGGAACGGCGCACACCGAGGTGCAGCGGGCCGATCCGCAGGGAGGCGTCCACGTCCAGGCAGACGCGTGGGCGTACCCGGTCGGTGCCGAGAACGGCGCGGATCAGGTCGAGTTGCGCGGCGTCATCGATCATCAGCGTGACCGAGCGCAGCAGCAGGTCGTCGGAAGCCAGTTCGGCCAGCGCGGCGCGGTCCACGCTCGGGTATCCGAGCAGGACGTCGCGCGCGCCGTGGCGCACCAGCCAGAGCGCTTCGCGCAGGGAGTAGGACATGATGCCCGCGAAGCCGCCCGCGGCGGTGAGGTCGGCGCCGAGCACTTCGGCGAGGACGGCGCGGCAGCGCACGGATTTGCTGGCCACGCGCACCGGTGTGCCACCAGCGCGGCGCACCAGGTCGGCGGCGTTCGCGCGCAGGGTGGGCAGGTCGAGGGCGGCCAGCGGCGGGTCCAGTTCGGCGGTGGCCGCGTGCAGCCCCGCGATCGGCGACGTCTCGGTCACCAGGACAACTCAACCACCAAGTTGGTCAAACGTCCAGTATTTGTCAGATCTCTGCGGCCTTGGTAGCTAGTCCGCTGACCATCTCGTCGAGCACCACCAGCATGGTCTCGTCGTTGCAATCGGCCAGCCAGCGCAGCACCGTGCCCTGCACGATCGAGACGATGTTGCAGGCGATCGCCTCCACCGGCTCCAGCCATTGCGTTTCCGACAGCTCGGCGCACAGCTTCAGGAAAGCGGTGACCTCGGCGTCCTTCTCGCGGTAGAACTCCGTGGCGATCGGATCCGGAAAGCAGTCGCCCCTGACCTGCCAGCGGGCGCGCAGCGCCTGCAGGGTCATCTCGTACGACCTGATCTGCCTGTCCGGCGTGGCCTTCACCAGCGGCCAATACGCACTGACCCCGGCGTGCAGCAGTACCCGCAGCGCGCGCAGACCCTTGTAGTCGAGCGTGGCGGCCGCCGCTTCCACCGCGTCGATGACGGCGGGTCGTAGCCGGATTTCTGTTATCACTTCTCCACGTGTGCTCAACGACGACTCCCTCGGGGAAAGAACTCGCGCACCTCCGTCGGCGCGACTCGCTGAACAGGGCGGGCAACATCGGGAAACACCTGGGCTGCCCGGTCCAACGTTCATCAATGGTAGTGCGTTTTCGGGGTTTGAGAATGGGTTCGATGGGTAATTTCAGACTGGAAGAATGTTTTGTTACCCAACCGGGACCGGGACGCTATCCCGCCGTGTCGCCCGGAAATGCCGCTATGACGGTGGATCTGAGTGCTACCCCACCCTCGGCAGACCGTGGACAACGGTACGGTTCGAGTAGCGGGCAACCCAAATTTTGTGGCGCATCCCACACTTGAACCGCCCGAATCGGTCAGCTTAACGTGCGGGGTCCGATCCGCAACCGACACCTTTTCGTTCCGCGAGCCCGATAGCCTGGATCGGTGACTCTCTCGCCCCCCGCCGACCAGTACTTCCTCTCCGGCACGTTCAACTTCCGAGACACCGGCGGGCTGCGCACCGACGACGGCGCCAAGGTCCGCCCCGGCGTCCTGCTGCGCTCGGCCCAGCTGAGCGGACTCGATGAGGCCGGTCACGCCGCGCTGCGCGAACTGAGCGTCAGCGATGTGCACGACCTGCGTGGAGAGCGCGAGATCGACCATATGGGCGCCGACCAGCTGCCCCCTGACGTCCGGCTGACCATCACCCCGTTCGACTCGCGGATGGCCGAGGCGCCGCCGCACGAGGCGACGGCGCGGACCGCCTACACGCACATGCTCGAGGTCTACCGGATGTTCCCGGCGCTGCCCGAGGCGCATGCCGCGATCGTCTCCCTCGCCGAGTCCATCGTGCGCGGCGACGGCGCCGTGCTGGTGCACTGCGCGGCGGGCAAGGACCGCACCGGCTGGGCCGTCGCGACACTGCTGCGCGCGGTCGGCGTCACCGAGGCCGACGTGCGGGCCGACTACCTGCTCAGCAACGGGGCCATCCCCGCGCTGCGCGCCGTCATGACCACGAAACTGCTCGCCGGCGAGGAAGTCTCGGTGGACCTGCTCGGCGTGCGCGAGGAGTACCTCGACATCGCCACCGCGTCGATGCGCGAGTTGCACGGCGATCTGCGCGGTTATCTCGCGAGCGCCGGGCTGACGCCGCGACTGCTGGCCCGGCTGCGTGAGCGCATGCTCGAGTGAGCGCGGCTCACTCGACGGGCGCCGCTCCCCTGCGCACCAAGCCGTCGGCGTCGATGGTCACCTGATCGCCGGTGTGGAACCAGGTACCGGTGAACCGCGCCGCGGTGGTGGTGGGGTCGTTCCAGTAGCGCGGCGCGATGTTCGGCCCTCGGCACAGCAGTTCGCCGCGCCCCGCCTTCGCCCCGGGGCCCCACAGCGCCAATTCCGTACCGCCGAACGGGAATCCGAGCACCGTGGCCGCGTCGGAGGGGTCGGCGTCCTGCTCGGCGTCGTCCACCGCGAGACCGATGCCGCTGGTCTCGGTCGCGCCCCACACCGACCACTGCCGAGCCGCGGGGAACACCCCGCGCAGTTCGGCCGTGAGGTCGACCGGAGCGCACGCGGACGCGGCCCGCTCCCCGCGATGACCGGCTTTGCTGATCCGGGCGATGCCGTCGGTGCGCAGTCCCCCGGCCCGCAGCTGCGCCAGTTCGGGCAGCAGGCCCGCGAAGATGCGCGGCGTCGCGGAGACCATGTCGACCCGCTCGGTCGTGATGGCTTCGGCCAAGCCGGGCGCGTCCCGGGTGAGCACGACGGTGCCGCCCACGGCGAACGTCGGCAACAGCTGGTCGACGCAACCACTGGCGTGCGCCAGCGGCAGCAGCACCAGGTTGCGCAGGCCGTCGGTCGGCAGGTCCAGCGCCGCGACCACCGAGCGCACCGCCGACAGCAGGTTCTCGTTGGTCAGCTCCACGCCCTTGGGTGTTCGGGCACCGCTGGTGTAGCACAGCAGCGCCAAGTCGCCCAGTGCCGCTCCGTCGTCGATGTAGGCGGCGCCGTCCGGCAACTCCGCGCCATCGCCGCCGAGCACGAAATCCGCGCGGCTGTCGGCGATCACGCGTTCGGCCGCCGCCTCGGGCAGCCCGTCGTGCACCAGCACCGGCACCGCGCCGCTGAGCAAGGCGCCGAGGAATGCCTGCACCCAGCGGACGCCCGTGGGCATATGGATCGCGATCCGGTCGCCGTACCCGATGCCGTGCTCCTGCAATCCGCCCGCGATCCGGGAGGCGCAATGCCACAGCTCGCGGTAGGTCACGCGCGGGCCGCCGACCTCCACCACGGCTTCGCGGGTGGCGAACGCGTGCACCTGCAGATCCAGCAGTTCGGTCAGCGCGGGTGTGAGGTTTCCGTAGCGCAGCACCCCGTCGGCGCCCCGGGCGAGCGGGTTGTCCCAGACGTGCGGGCCGGTGAGGGGATATTCGACGAGCAACTGCGACATTCGTCCTCCGCGTGCCTCGAGTTATCAGGCACTGCGACTATATGACGCATGTCACAACTTCGCTGCGATAGGCGACGAACGTGTCCTAGCTGTCACCGCCCGGTGTAGCGAGCCTTCCCCGGCCCCTGCTCGAGGAAACTGCGCACCCCGCCCTTCAGGTCCTCGGTGTCGAACAGCGCGCCGGACACCTCCGGCGTCACCGAATCCGCATGTGCCACACCGCCGGAACGCCAGGCCTCGATGATCTTCTTGGTCGCCGCGTTCGCCTTGGTCGGGCCCTCGGCCAGCCGGTGGGTCAGCGCTCGGGCGGCAGCGTCGAGGTCGTCGTGCACGGCGTTCACCACGCCCCATTCGGCCATGGTCGCGGCGTCGTAGAGGTCACCGGTCATCACGAACTCGCGGGCCCGGCCCGAGCCGGCGCGTTCGGCGAGGCGCTGCGGGCCGCCCATCGACGGGGTCAGCCCGACCACGATCTCCACCAAACCGAACTTCGCCTTCGGCGCCGCCAGCAGGATGTCGCAGGCCAGCGCGATCTCGAAGGCCGCGGTCAGGGTCAGCCCGTGCGCGGCGAACACCACCGGGCACGGCAGCGCCTCGAGCGGATGGATGATCTGCGCGAACAGGGTGCGCCACAGCTCGGCGCCCTGCTCCGGGGTGAGACCGTCGAAGACGTGCACGTCGACGCCGCCGGACACCACCTTGCCCTCGGCGCGCAGCAGCACCGCCCGCGGCGGCCGCGCCGACAGCTCCGCGATATCGGCGGTCAGCGCGTCGAGCATGGCCCGATCGAAGAGGTTGAGCGGCGGATGGGCGAGGGTGAGGGTCGCCACCTCCGCGCCGCCGTCGGTGAAGTCTCGTTCCAGCCGGGTGGCCTTCGTTTCACTCATCCGGTCAGCGTACGAGGTCGATCTGGAAGACTGGCGGTGTGATCGAGTCGGCCAGCGAAAGCGGTTCCTACGTCGAGCCCGGCGAGTTCAAGAGGGACACGAACTACATCACCACCCGGATCACGGCCGACGGCCGCGAGGGCTATCCGGTCGAGCCGGGGCGCTACCGGCTCGTCGCGGCGCGCGCCTGCCCGTGGGCCAACCGAACCCTGATCGTGCGCCGTCTGCTCGGACTCGAGCCGGTGCTCTCGCTCGGGCTGTGCGGGCCGACGCACGACAAGCTCAGCTGGACCTTCGATCTGGATCCCGGCGGCGTCGACCCGGTGCTCGGCATTCCCCGGCTGCGCGACGCCTACCTGGCCCGGTTCCCCGACTACCCGCGTGGCATCACGGTGCCCGCCGTCGTAGACGTGCCGACGGGACAGGTCGTCACGAACGACTACGCGCAGATCACGCTCGATTTCGCCACCGAGTGGACCGAGCATCACCGGCCCGGCGCGCCGCAGCTGTATCCCGAACCGCTGCGCGCGGAGATCGACGAGGTGAGCCTCGCGGTGTTCCGCGACGTGAACAACGGCGTCTACCGCTGCGGGTTCGCCGGTGCGCAGGACGCCTACGACGCCGCCTACGACCGGCTCTTCCACCGGCTGGACCGGCTGTCCGAACGCCTTGCCGCCCAACGGTATCTGGTCGGTGACACGATCACCGAGGCCGACGTTCGGCTGTTCACCACGCTGGTCCGCTTCGACGCCGTGTACCACGGGCACTTCAAGTGCAATCGGTCCAAGCTCGCCGAGATGCCGGTGCTGTGGGCGTACGCGCGCGATCTGTACCAGACCCCCGGTTTCGGCGACACGATCGACTTCGAGCAGATCAAGACGCACTACTACGTCGTGCACCGGGACATCAATCCCACGGGGATCGTCCCGAAGGGCCCCGACCCGGCGAACTGGCTGACGCCGCACGGCCGGGAAGTTCTCGGCGGCAGGCCCTTCGGCGACGGAACCCCGCCGCCCCCTCCGCCTTTGGCCGAACGCGTGCCCGCGATCCACAGCCCCGGATAGAGGTCGCGGCCGGAAGAAGTCCGACGACAGACGCGCCGGACCGAGCGAAGACGGAAAAGACACAGCCGGACGAGATCGGTCCGGTCGAAAGCCGGGCGGCCACCGGTGGAACCGATCCGCCTGGGTACTTCGTTGTCATGACGAGCTGACGGCAACCGGTGCCATACAGTTCTACCCAGCAGACCGGAAGAGGAGGATGCCGCCGATGCTCAAAGGCGCGTTCGAGAAGACGGTGGTCGAACTGCTCGACACCGGGTCCCGCCTGCAGGCCCCCGCGGTCGCCAAGTACGTGGACCGAATTCGTCGCTCCCACCCGGATGAAAGCCCCGCGCAGATCATCGAACGGTTGGAGAAGCAGTACCTGCTCGCGGTGACCGGCAGCGGCAGCGCGGTCGGCGCGACCGCGGCCTTCCCCGGCGTCGGAACCATCGCGGCCATCGCCGCGGTGAGCGCCGAGACCACCTTCTTCATGGAGGCCTCGGCGGTGTTCACCTTGGCGGTGGCCTCGGTGCACGGCATAGCGCCGGAAGATCAGGAGCAGCGCAGGGCACTCGTGCTGGCCGTGGTGCTGGGCGAGAGCGGCATGCAGATCGTGCAGAAGAGCGTCGGCACCTCGGCGAAGAACTGGGGCACGGCCTTCGCCAACCGGATTCCCGGGCTGTCGAGCATGAACGATTCGCTGCTCAAGCGGTTCATCATCCGGTTCATCACCAAGCGCGCCGCGCTGATGGCGGGCAAAGTGCTGCCCGCGGGCATCGGCGCGGTGATCGGCGGCGCGGGCAACCGCGCGCTGGGCAAGGCCACGATCACGAACGCGCGCAAGGCATTCGGGCCGCCGCCGACCACCTGGCCCGCCGATCGGCACCTGGTCGTCGACGCCGATCCGCTCACCGCCATCGATCCGGCGAAGCCGCAACCTCCGGCCACGCCACGATGAGCGGGTCGCGTCCGGTCGCGTTCGCGGTCCGAGGATTGACCAAGCGGTACGACCTGGTGGCCGCCGTGACGGACGTCAGCTTCACCGTGCCCGCCGGCGCCGTCGCCGCGCTGGTGGGTCCGCGCGGCGCGGGCAAGACCACGATCCTGCGGGTACTGCTCGGTCTGCTCGCTCCCACCTCCGGAACCGCGTCCGTGGGCGGCCCCGGTTCGCGGCGAGACGGCGTCGGCTCCGCTGGCGTGATCGGCGGCGTGCTCGCGCCCCGTGGGTTGCATCCGGCGCATGCCGTGCGGGATCACCTATGGATCTACGCCGCCGCAGCGAGCGTGCTCGACAGCCGGGTGACCGAGGTGCTCGAGCTCGTCGGGCTGGAAGAACAGGCTGAAACGAGAATCGGCGCGCTGTCGCTCGGACAGCAGACCAGGCTGGCCCTGGCCACCGCGCTGCTCGGCGATCCGCCGCTGCTGGTGCTCGACGAGCCGATGGACGGGCTGGACGCCGCCGAACGCGGCTGGCTGCACGACTTCCTGCGCAAGCACGCCCGCCGCGGCGGCAGTGCGCTGCTGACCAGCGAGAGCCTCGGCGCCGTGCTGCCGGGCGCGGACCAGTTGATCGTGCTGAACGAGGGCGCGGTGGTGTATCAGGGCAGCCCGGCGCGGTTGCGGCGCGGGCATCCGGACCGGTTGGTCGTCGCGGCGTCCACTCCGATCGCGCTGGCCACCACGCTCGCGGCACAAGGATTCACCGACGCGGTGATCCGGCCCGACGGTCGGCTCGCCGTCGCCGAAGCGAGCGAAGCCCAGATCAGAGCCGCGGCCACCGCGGCACAGGTGCGGATCGACAGCATCGTCCCCGACCCGATCCATCCCGACCGGGTGCTCGCGTCGCTGACCAGACCCAGCGCAGCGCCCGCGCCGCCCTATCCGGGCCTCGCCGCGCCCGGCCCCCAGCCCACGCCGATGCCCTACGGGATTCCACGATGATCGCGATCCTGCCCGCGGACCTGGTGCCGAACGTCAACTCCGAGGTCCGCAAGGTCGTCACGATGCCGCGCGTGCGAACGCTCGCAGGCGCGCTGGTCGCGGTGGCGCTGTTGGCGAGCCTCGTGTCGGCGAGCCTGGCCGGACCGCCGGACCCGCGCGGCCAGCCCGCCACCGGCGCGGCGACGATCGGGCTCTACGTCGGCCTCGCACTGGTGGTGCTGGCGGCCGCGATCTTCGGCGCGGTGGGCAGCGGTGCGGAGTACCGGCACCACAGCATGGCCGTGACCGCGCTGTTCGCGGCCGACCGCGACCGGCTTGCCGCCGCGAAGTTCCTGGTCATCGGCTGCTGCGCGCTGGCGGCGGCGATAGCGGTGGAACTGGTGTCGGCGGGCGCGCTGTTCGGCGTAGGGCGCGGCAAGATCGCCGTCACCGGGGAGCTGTTCGCGGTGCTCGGCGGCGGACTGCTCGCCGCGGTGTGCTGGTCGCTGATCGGCGCGAGCGCGGGGATCCTGTTGCGGTCGTCCACCAGAGCGGTGCCGCTGCTGCTCGGCTGGATCGTGCTCGCGGAGCCTTTGCTCTGGCTGATCGCGCGCGGTCTCGGCATCCCGGGCGCGGTCACCCTGCTGCCCGTCTCCGCCAGCGTGAGCGCCGTCGCCGTCGGCTCCTACCCCGACAGCGACTTCCTCGCCCCCGCCCCCGCTGCGGTCGTGGTCCTGCTGCTGTGGACCATCGGTTTCGGCGCGGCGAGCTGGTGGAATTTGCGCACCCGCGATCTGTGATCCGGGGGCGGAGCGGGAACAACGGGGTGTCGGCCGGTGTCGGTACCGTCGATGGCGAATGCGGTGCGACGAAGGGGACTGGCGAGCGTGGACGGGGGAGACAGACCGGGGTGGATACGCAGGCTGTGGGCCGAGTGCCTGCCGCACCGCGCGGTGCTGGCCGGTCTCGCGGCGGCGATGCTCGGCGGGGCGGTGGTCGAGACCGCGGGGCCGTTGCTGACCAAACGGGCCATCGACGCGGCGGGTATCGGTGACACGGGGGCGATCAGCGCCGTCGCCGCACTGCTGCTGATCCTGGCGGTGAGCCGGTCCGCGGCCGGGTTCGGGCGGCGCTGGCTGGCCGGGCGGCTCTCCCTGGACGTGCAGCACGCGCTGCGGGTGAACCTGCTCGGCTCGCTGCAGCGGCTGGACGGGGCCGGACAGGACACTTTGCGCACCGGACAGGTGGTGTCGCGCTCGATCACCGATCTGCAACTGGTCCAAGGCTTGATGGCGATGGTGCCGCTGTCGGGAATGGCGCTGGTCGAATTCGGGCTCGCCGCCGCGGTGATGATCTGGCTCTCCCCGCCGCTGGCCGCCGTCGCGCTGCTGGTGGTGCCCGCCATCGGCCTGGTGGTCTACCGCATGCGGCCGCGCCTGCACGCGGCGACCTGGTCCGCGCAGCAGCGCGCCGCCGATCTCGCCCAGCACGTCGAGGAGACGGTCACCGGGGTGCGGGTGGTCAAAGGCTTCGGCCAGGAAGCCCGGATGGTCGATCTGCTGGAGCGGCACGGTCGCAAACTGTTCGCCGAGCGGATGCGCGCTGCCCGGATCGACGCCGGGTTCGCACCGACCGTCGCGACGATTCCGCAGGTCGGCATGGTCGCGGTCATCGCGCTCGGCGGGCTGCTCGCGCTGCACGGCAGCATCGGCATCGGCACCTTCGTCGCGTTCGCCGCCTACGTCGCCGTCATGACCGGTACCGCGCGCATCCTCTCCTCGGTGATCGTCATGGCACAGCTGACCAGGGCGGCGGCCGAGCGCGTGTTCCAGGTGATCGACACCGCGCCCGTCGTCGCCGACCCGGATCGTCCGGTCGAACTGCCGGACGGCCCGCTCGGCATCGAGATCGATGCGGTGACCTTCGGGTTCGATCCCGACCAGCCCGTGCTGCGCGAACTGGACCTGCGCGTGCGACCCGGTGAGACGGTGGCCGTCATCGGCCCGGCGGGGTCGGGCAAGTCCACGCTCGCCCTGCTGCTGCCACGGTTCTACGCGCCGGACGCGGGCAGTATCCGGCTGTTCGCCGACCATGTCCCCGCCCACGGCATCCCGCCGCTCGACGACTCGGCCGACACGTTCACCTCCGCGCATGCCGGCTCGCGCGCCGTGACCGGCACCGCCGAGACGGTCGCGGTCGACATCGCCGACGTGCGCGCCGCCGACCTGCGCGCCGCCATCGGCGTCGTCTTCGACGACCCCTTCCTGTTCTCCGACACGATCGCGGCCAATATCGCGCTCGGGCGGCCGGACGCGACCGACGAGGAGATCCGGCGCGCGGCCGTGCAGGCCGCCGCCGACGAATTCATCACCGAACTGCCCGACGGCTACGACACCGTGGTCGGCGAGCGCGGTCTCACTCTTTCAGGTGGTCAGCGCCAACGCATCGCCCTGGCGCGGGCGCTGCTGTCGCGCCCGCGCATCCTGGTGCTGGACGACGCCACCTCCGCGGTGGACGCGGTGACCGAGGCGGCGATCTTCGACGCGCTGCCGGACGACGGCGGCCGGACCACGCTGATCCTGGCGCATCGCGAGTCGACACTCGCCCACGCCGACCGGGTGATCCGGTTGCCCGCGCCCGCGCATGCCGCCACGGAGCCGGAGCCGGACGCGGCCCCGAGCAGGCGGGCGGTCAGCGGTTCCGCCGCCCGCTTCACGGGCGCGGCGGCCGACGTCAGCGAGACACCCGAGTTGCGGCGGAACATCGAACTCCTCCCACCCGCCACCGAACAGCCGGGTTCGAACGCGGAAGACCTGCGTGAGCCGGACCCTCGCTTCCGGCTGACCCGCATGCTGCGCCCGGTCCGCGGGTTGGTGCTGACGGTGATGGCCCTGCTGGCGGCGGACGCGGCGATCGCCATCGCGTTCCCGCCGCTGGTGCGGTACGCCATCGATGGCGGTGTGCTCGGTGACAACGCCGCGGCGCTGCTCCGCGCGGCACTGCTGGGCGCGTTCCTGGCCGCCATGGGCTGGGCGGTCGGCGCGGCCACCACCTTGCTCACCGCCCGTACGGGCGAACGGGTGCTGTTCGCCCTTCGGGTCCGCAGTTTCGCGCATCTGCAACGGCTCGGGCTCGACTACTACGAACGCGAGTTGTCCGGGCGGATCATGACGCGGATGACCACCGACGTCGACGCACTGTCGACGTTCCTGCAGACCGGCGTCGCCAACTCCCTGGTCGGCCTGCTGACGCTGGCGGGCATCACGGTCGCGTTGCTGGTCATCGACGTCTCGCTGGCGCTCGTCGTGCTGGCGACGGTGCCCGCCCTGGCGATCGCGACGGTGCTGTACCGGCGGGTCTCCTCCACCGCGTACACGGTGTCGCGGGAGCACGTGTCAGCGGTCAACGCCGATTTCCAGGAGAACGTGACGGGCTTGCGCGCCGTGCAGGCCAACCGGCACGAGCCGCGCGCCGCCCGGCGCTTCGCCGAATACTCCCAGCGCTACCGCAACAGCCGGTTGCGGGCCCAGCGGGCGATCGCGCTGTACTTCGCGTTCGTCGTCGGGTGGGCGGACGTGGCGCTGGCCGCGGTGGTGTTCTTCGGCGCACGCGAGGTCGCCACGGGCGCGACCAGTGCGGGAACGCTGGTCGCGTTCGTGCTGTACCTGCAACTGCTGTTCGTGCCGATCCTGCAGCTGTCGCAGGTGTTCGACAGCTACCAGCAGGCCAGGGTCGGCCTGCGCCGGATCGGGGACCTGCTGCGCACGCCGTCCTCGATCGCCGCCGATCCGGCCGAGCCGGTGCCGATAACCCACGGGCTGCGCGGCGACGTGGCCTTCGACGACGTCCGCTTCCACTACGCGGGCAGCCGCGTTCCGGCGCTGGACGGTGTCTCGCTGCGCATCCCGGCGGGATCGACCCTGGCACTGGTCGGGCCCACCGGCGCGGGCAAGTCGACCGTCGTCAAGTTGCTCGCACGGCTGTACGACCTGCCGCCCGAGCGGGACGCGTCTTCGGCGGAACCGGACGCCGCGCCGGAGCCCGCGAACGGCGCCCGGGTGAGCGCGAGCGATCCCGGTGCGATCCGCGTGGACGGCGCCGACATCCGCGATTACCGCCTCGCCGACTACCGCTCCCGGCTGGGCATCGTCCCGCAAGAAGCTCACCTGTTCACCGGTGACGTGGCGAGCAACATTGCATTCGGGAAACCATCCGCGACCACGGAGGAGATCGCCGCGGCCGCCGCGGCCGTCGGGGCGACGGACATGATCGCCGCCCTTCCGCTCGGGATGAGCCACCCGGTCGGTGAGCGCGGCCGCGGCCTGTCGGCCGGGCAGCGGCAACTGATCGCGCTCGCCCGCGCCGAACTGGTCGCTCCGAACTTGCTGCTACTGGACGAGGCCACCGCGACGCTCGACCCGGACACCGAGGCATCGGTGCTGGCCGCGAGCCGATCGGTGAGCCGGGACCGGACCACCGTGATCGTCGCGCACCGGCTCGGCACGGCCGCGCGCGCCGACCGGATCGCCGTGGTGGATCACGGGCGCATCGTGGAATTCGGCTCCCATGAGCAGCTGCTCGCGGCAGGCGGGCCGTATGCCCGGCTGTGGGCAGCGGCGCTGCCGTCCGAGGGAATATTCTCGGGGGACGACGGGTCGTCACCAATAGGGTCGGGGGTGTCGGGTGGTCAGTGAATCCGCCGATTTGCTGCTGGGCCTATCCTCAGATAGGGCGCATCGGCGCGCAATCCGCTGATCCCCGTGCCGGGCACGTCACAAACGTCGCAGCGCGAAGAACGAAATGAGGCGAACACCTGCTGTGAGCAGCTCAACTTCCCAGTTCGGACAGAACCAGTGGCTAGTAGACGAGATGTATCAGAAGTTCAAACAAGATCCATCCTCGGTCGACGAAAGCTGGCACGAGTTCTTGGCCGACTACACGCCTGACGCGAGTGGCGACTCCGGCAACAGCCAATCCGCCCCCGCGCCCGCGCAGGCTGCCGCTCCCGCACCGGCTCCAGCGGCCACCGCGCCCGCTGCCGCCAAGCGCAACGACGCCGCGCCTGCCGACACCAAGCCCGCCACCGCCGCGGCCCCGAAGGCGCCCGCC
>NZ_JABLTE010000099.1 GCF_013315795.1 Nocardia barduliensis | reverse complement strand
GGTGGACGGTCCGGGTGCGCCGGAAGGTAGCCATCCGCGCTGAGCGGAAAGGAATCCGGCCACCGCGGGTGGCCGAAGATATTCAGGCGCAGCGGCCACCGCCCATGCGGAACCGGCCTACGCGGCGTATCTCGATCTGCCGTCCCTCAATGGTGACGGTGCCGGGGCGGGCGGGCTCAACCCACTGCTGCCGCTGAACGAAGCGGACCTCGCGGAAGCGGTGCGCCAGGCACGATCCGATTCGGTGGCGCCCCGCCGATACGCGACCGAGGTGAGCAGCCGCAGCCTCGCGCTGCCCGCCTTCGACTGGGCCGATCGTGAAACGCGATGGAACTACATCACCGGTGACCTGGTGCCCCGCCACATCGGATCTGGAGACCGATCCGGTGCTGGCCGCCGCTGTCCTCGGCGAGGCGTTCTGGGGGCAAGCTCGCCCGCGGTCGCCTGGCCGCCCGTTTGCCGGACCTCTTGGCGGACCTGTCCGCGCACTGGCAAGTCACCGGATGAGGCAGCCGGGTCGGTTACAGGGTGAGTGCGACGATCCGGGCACCCGGACGGGTATCCTCGAAGTGTTATGCAGGCATTCCGCGTGTCGCACGGGGTCTGTCTGGTGCGGGGGTATAGACCTCTGTACACGGGCTCGTCGGACCGATCGCCCCATCGGCGCCAGGTCCGGACGCGAGCACGCGCATCGACGAAGGATTTCCCGGATGCATTGCCCGTTCTGCCGACACCCCGACTCCCGGGTGGTGGACTCGCGCGAGGCCGACGAAGGCGCGGCCATCCGCCGCCGCCGCGCGTGCCCGCAGTGTGGGCGGCGGTTCACCACGGTGGAGACCGCCATCCTGTCGGTGGTGAAGCGCAGCGGCGTCACCGAGCCGTTCAGCCGCGAGAAGGTCATCCGCGGCGTGCGGCGGGCCTGCCAAGGCCGGGAAGTCGACGACGACGCGCTGAACCTGCTCGCGCAGCAGGTGGAGGACGCGGTGCGCGCCAAGGGTTCTCCCGAGGTGCCCAGTCACGAGGTGGGCCTGGCCATCCTGGGCCCGCTGCGCGACCTGGACGAGGTGGCCTATCTGCGGTTCGCCTCGGTCTACCGGTCGTTCACCTCGGCCGAGGATTTCGAACGCGAGATCGACGAGATGCGCCGGGCGCGCGCCGAAGCGCTGTCGGCCGCGGAGTGACTCAGCGCCGGGCCGCCGCGATCGCCTTCTCGATTCGCTTGGCGGACACCGGGAACGGGGTGCCGAGCTTCTGTGCGAACAGGCTGACGCGCAATTCCTCGATCATCCACCAGATCTCGGTGACGGCGGGCGCATGTCTGCGGTTCGCGGGCAACGACTCGACGAAGCGGTCGTAGGCGGCGAGCACCCGATCGAGTTCGGCCATGCCCTGCCGATCGCGCACGGCCGAGCCGGGAAGCGCCTCGAGCCGCGCCACCGCCGCTTGGAGGTAGCGGGGCAGCTCGCGCAGCCTGGCCGCGCCCGTCTCGGACACGAAGCCCCGGAATACCAGGTTGTCGAGCTGATGGCGGACGTCCTCGGCGATGTCGCGCTCGCTGGTTCGCGCGAGCGCCGCGGAGACCCGATGGGCGCCGGCGAGAACCGGCACGACCAGGCGGACGTACCGCGCGACGGCGGAGGCGAAATCCGGGCGGATCCGGGCGACGAGCGCGTCGAACTCGGCCGGGTCGTGCACCGGACCGCCCGCGGCGGCGAGCAACTCGTCGGCGGCCGCCGCGCGGCAGTCGTCGAGCAGCGCCTCCAGCGAGCCGTACGGATTCTGGCTCAGGGCCAGGCGCTCCGTGGGGGCCAGACCCGCGGTGGCGCTACGGGCCGACGCGGGCAGCGCGTGCAGCAGCAGCGCCCTGGTGCCGAGGCGCATCGCGGCGGCCTGCTCCGCGGGGGAGCTGAGCACCCGGACCGCCACACCGTCGCCCTCGGCGACGAGCGCGGGGTAGCCGGTGACGGTCTGCCCGGCCACTTCGCGCCGCACCGTCGGCGCGATGGTGCCGAGCGATTCGGAGGTCCACACCGTGGCCGGTGGGCGTTCCGCCCCGGCGGTGGCCCGGGCCACGGAGGCGGAAACCTGCTCGGCGAGCTGGGTTTTCAGCGCGGCGAGGCTCTTGCCGCGCGCGAGCGTCGCGCCGTCCGCGCCGACGGCGGCGAAGGTCATGCGCAGGTGATCGGGCAGCGCGGAGAGGTCGAAATCGGTGGGAGCGATCGAGACCGAACCCAGCCGCGACAGCTCGCGCGCCAGTCCGGCGCGCAGCGGCTCCGCACGCGGGGTGAGCGCCGCGAGTGCGGCGGCCGCGAAGTCGGGAGCGGGAACCACGCTGCGGCGCAACGTCTTCGGCAAGGTCTTGATCAACGCGGCGGCCAGCTCGTCGCGCATGCCTGGCACCAGCCAGTCGAAGCCGACGGCGCGGACATGGGCGAGCTGTTCCACCGGGATCCGTACGGTGACGCCGTCCTCCTCGGTGCCGGGCTCGAACTGGTAGGAGAGCGGGAAACTGAGCTCGCCCTGGCGCCAGGAGTCGGGGAAGGCCGCCGGGTCCAGCGCGGCCGCGCCTTCGTTGACCACGGTGGAGGTGGAGAACTCCAGCAGCCCGGGATCCGCTCGCCGGGCCGAGCGCCACCAGCTGTCGAAGTGCCGCACCGAGACGATGTCGGCGGGCAGGCGCTTGTCGTAGAACTCGAACAGCACCTCGTCGTCGACCAGGATGTCCCGGCGGCGGGCGCGGTGCTCCAGGTCCGCGACGTCCTCGAGCAGTGCGCGATTGCGGTGGAAGAACTCGTGCCGGGTCTGCCACTCGCCCTGTACCAGGGCGTGCCGGATGAACAGCTCGCGCGACAATTCGGGATCGATCCGGCCGTAGTCCACCGCCCTGCCGGTGACCAGCGGAATCCCGTACAACGTGACCCGCTCGTAGGCGCGCGCCGCGCCCCGCTTGGCCGACCAGTGCGGTTCGGAGTAGATGCGTTTGACCAGGTCGCCCGCGAGTCGTTCGGCCCATTCCGGCTCGATCTTCGCGGCCATCCGGCCCCACAGCCGCGAGGTCTCGACCAGCTCGGCGGCCATCACCCACCGCGGCGGCTTCTTCGCCAGGGACGATCCGGGGAAGATCATGAACTTGGCGTTGCGGGCGCCGAGGAATTCCCGGGATTCGGCCTCCCTGACCCCGATGTGCGACAGCATGCCCGCCAGCAGTGCCTGGTGGATGGCGGTGGAATCCCAGGGCACTCCGTCGTCCGCGGCTGCCCCCGCGACGGCGGACCGGTCGCCTTCGGCGGAGGACGGCTTGTCGCCTCGGCGACGCGCCGGGCTGTTTCGGCGGGGCCTGCGGCCGGACTTGCGCTCGGGCGTCTCGGCGTCGGCTCGGCTCGGGCGCGCGCCGTCGGCCGGGTCCTCCGCTCGCACCGACCAGCCGAGGCCCTTGGTGATCGTGCGCAGTTGACCGTGCAGGTCCTGCCATTCCCTGATCCGCAGATAGTGCAGGAATTCCTCCCGGCACAGCCGCCGGAATTGATTGGACGACAACGACTTGCGCTGATCGCCGAGGTATTCCCATAGTCGCAGGTAGGCCAGGAAGTCGGAGCCTTCGACCGTGAAGCGCGCGTGCTTGGTGTCGGCGGCCTGCTGCTGGTCGGCGGGCCGCTCCCGGACATCCTGGATCGACAGCGCCGCGACGATCACCAGCACCTCCGCCAGGCAGCCGTTACGGTGCGCCGCCACCAGCATCCGCGCCATCCGGGGATCGACCGGCAGCTGGGCCATCTCCCGTCCGATCGGTGTCAGCGAGAGCCCGGCGTCGCTGTCGCCGTCGGCCGCGGTGGTGGATCTGCCGTCGCGCCGCGCGAGAGCGCCCAGCTCTTCGAGGAGCGCGACGCCGTCGCGGATGGCGCGGCGATCCGGCGCCTCGACGAAGGGGAAGTTCTCGATGTCACCGAGCCCGAGCGCGGTCATCTGCAGGATGACCGCGGCCAGGTTGGTGCGCAGGATCTCCGGTTCGGTGAAAGCGGGCCGGGATTCGAAATCGTCCTCGGAGTACAGCCGGATGCAGATGCCGTCGGCGACGCGACCGCACCGGCCGGACCGCTGCCGCGCCGATGCCTGGGACACCGGTTCGATCGGCAACCGCTGCACCTTGGTGCGCAGGGAATAGCGCGAGATCCGTGCCGTGCCCGGGTCGACAACGTACCGGATGCCGGGCACCGTGAGCGAGGTCTCCGCGACGTTCGTCGCCAGCACCACCCGGCGCCCGGCGTGCGGGGCGAACACGCGGTGCTGCTCGGCGGTGGACAGCCGGGCGTACAGCGGCAGGATCTCGGTGCGCGGCAGCTTCAGGTCGCGCAGGGCGTCGGCGGTGTCGCGGATCTCGCGTTCGCCGGACAGGAACACCAGTACGTCGCCGTCGCCCGCCTCGAACAACTCGGTCACGGCGTCACCGATCGCGTCCACCGGATCGCGGTCGACGATGCGGGTGTCCTCGTCGTCTTCGTCCGCGGCGGCGCCGGGCAACTCCAGCGCGAGCGGCCGATAGCGGATCTCCACCGGGTAGGAGCGGCCGGATACTTCGACGATCGGTGCGGGAGTGCCCGCCGCGTCCGCGAAATGCCGGGCGAACAGCTCGGGATCGATGGTCGCCGAGGTGATGATCACCTTGAGGTCGGGCCTGCGGGGGAGCAGCTGTTTGAGGTAGCCGAGCAGGAAGTCGATGTTGAGGCTG
Source organism: Nocardia barduliensis (assembly GCF_013315795.1). Taxonomy (GTDB): domain Bacteria; phylum Actinomycetota; class Actinomycetes; order Mycobacteriales; family Mycobacteriaceae; genus Nocardia; species Nocardia barduliensis. Next base: position 23,315 of record NZ_JABLTE010000099.1, on the reverse strand, counting down.
CGTTCGTGCGCCTCGTCGATGATGATCGTGTCGTAGCGGCGCAGCAGCCGGTCGCGCTGGATCTCGGCGAGCAGGATGCCGTCGGTCATCAGCTTGACCAGGGTGTGCTCGGCGGCGTGGTCGGTGAACCGCACCGTGTACCCGACGACGTCGCCGAGTTCGGTGCCCAGTTCTTCGGCGATGCGCTCGGCCACGGTGCGCGCGGCCAGCCTGCGCGGCTGGGTGTGCCCGATGGTGCCGCGGATGCCGCGGCCCAGTTCCAGGCAGATCTTGGGAATCTGGGTGGTCTTGCCCGAGCCGGTCTCGCCGGCGACGATCACCACCTGATGCTCGGCGATGGCCGCGGCGATGTCCGCGCGGCGGGCGGTGACCGGGAGTTGCTCCGGGTAGCGAATCTCCGGCACGGCGGCGCGCCGCGCCTCGACCCGCAGTTCGGCTGCCGCGATCTCGGCTTCGACCTCGCCCAGGTCACCGCCGCGCGCTTTGTCGAGCTTGCGCCGCAGCCGGTGTTCGTCGCGAAGGGAAAGATTCGCCAGACGGGTGCGAAGTTCACGGGAGTCGGTGGCGGCTGTCCTGGTCATTGCATCGACCAGCCTAGCGAAATCCGCCAGCGGATTTTTCGCGCCGGGCGCCATGGCCGGTAGCGGGGTGGAAGCTGGAGGCCGTGTGCTCGCCCGGGCGGCGCGGATCGGGATGCGGTAAAGGTGGAGATATGAACGCCCTGTGGCACGGCTTCGCCGATATGGGCGCCGTCGAGCGCGACGGCGCGTTCGTGGTCGCTCGCGGCGAAGGCGCCTACGTTTTCGACCGGGCGGGCAATCGCTACCTGGACGCGACCGCGGGCCTGTGGTTCGCCAACGTCGGCCACGGCCGCGGGGAGATCGCCGACGCGGTGGCCGCACAGTTGCGCAGGATCGCGCACTACTCCAATTTCGGCGACATCACCGAACCGGCAACCCAGGAGCTGGCCGAGCGGCTCTCCGGCCTCGCTCCGGTGCCGGGCAGCAAGATCTTCTTCACCTCGGGCGGCTCGGACTCCGTCGACACCGCGACCAAGCTCGCCCGCCGCTACTGGCACGAGCTGGGGCGGCCGGACAAGACGATCGTGGTCGGACGGCGGATGGCCTATCACGGCATGCACGTGGCGGGTACGGCGCTGGCGGGCATCCCGGGCAACCGCGAGGGCTACGGCGAGCTGATGCCCGCAGCGCGGACCGTCGAGTGGGACGACCCGAAAGCCCTGCTCGCCCTGATCGAGGAGGTCGGCGCGGAGCGGATCGCCGCGTTCTTCTGTGAACCCGTGATCGGCGCGGGCGGTGTGTATCCGCCGCCGGAGGGTTACCTCGCCGAGGTGCGGCGCATCTGCCGCGACCACGACATCCTGTTTGTCGCCGATGAGGTGGTGACCGGTTTCGGCCGTATCGGGGGAGCCTGGTTCGCGTCGTCGCGTTTCGCGCTCGAACCCGACCTGATGACCACCGCGAAGGGATTGACATCCGGCTATCTCCCGATGGGCGCGGTCTTCGCCGCGCCGCATGTCGCGGAGCCGTTCTTCGCCGGCGGCGTGTGGTGGCGCCACGGCTACACCTACGGCGGCCACGCGGGCGCGGCGGCCGCCGCACTGGCGAACCTGGACATCATCGAGCGCGAGAACCTGCTCGACGCGGCTCTGCGCTTGGAGTCCAGCCTGCACGAGCGGCTGGCGGTGCTCACCGCGCATCCCAGGGTCGCCGAGGTGCGCAGCGGGCTCGGCGCCGTCGCGGCGATCCAGCTCGCCGATGCCGCTGAAGGACCCGCGCTGGTCAAGACGTTGCGCGCGCACGGCATCTCCGGTCGCGCCGCGGGCCAAGGCGCCATGCAGGTCTCCCCGGCGCTCGTCATGACCGACGACCAGGTCGCCGAACTCGTCGACGGATTCACCAGCGCGCTGAACGATGTGTGATTCGCCATGTCGGTGCTCGGCCGGCCGACCCGGCGTCACAACGGGTGCGCCGCGCTCTCGGTGCCCTGCTCGATGAGCGATGCCGCGATCGCGGAATTCTCAGGAATATCGTTGTCCGGCAGAGTAACTCGGCATATCTGAACGATTGCTCGCCCGGCCGGTCGATTCGGGCGACGGAAATCGCCTGCGCATCAGGGAATCATGCAGCATGGCAACGCCTGGCTCGATCAGGTGCCGCGAATGCTCCTGACCGGCCGGGGCGGCGGGGGCCCGCGCGTCTCCCCGGAGCGCTGGGAGATCGCTGTAACCGGTCCGATCGATCATGTGGCGCAATCGAAAAGGGCACCCTGACCACATCCGGGATGCGAGCATGGAAGGGCGACGACCGTGGTCGCCGTGCTGAGAGGTGGTGGGGTGTGGCGCAGTTCGTGCAGGAGTATGCCGTATTGCGGTGGATGGTGGTGGCGGCGTTCGTGATCGCCGCGGGGATCGTGGTGACGCGGGTGACGGCGCCCGCGGCGTCGCCGGTCGATTTTGCCCCGGATGCGCTCGCGCCATCGGACGCTTCGGTCGAGCACGCCGAATCCGATGCGGCGCATCTGGTGATGTGCCTGGTCATGCTGGGCATGCTGCTGTTTCCCTCGGGGGCGAGCCCGCACGCGCTGCGCGGCGTGCTCACGGCGATGGCCGTGGTCTTCGCCGGACTGCTGATGATCCGCGCCGCGGAGTACGCCACCCAGGCTCGGCCCCTGCCGATCGACCGGCTGGTCCCACTCGGCTACCACATCGTGGCCGCCGCGGCGATGCTCTACGCGATGTCCGGGCATACGGCCTCCGGTCACACGGGCGGTCCGGCGCCCGGCCCCGCCCTCGGTCTCGCGGCCTTGTTCCTCTTCGACGCACTCCTGGTCGCCTTCGCCGCGTGCACCGGCTGGGCGCATACGCGGATGCCGGGTCCGCTGGGGCTGCTGGCGCGTTCCGGGGGATGCGTCGCCGCCCTCACCGGCCCCGCGAAACCGTGGGCGGCGTTGCCGCATGTGGTGATGGATGCCGGTACCGCCTACATGCTGGTAGCCGTGATCGCTCGTTGACCAGGGGACCAATCCGGTCCCCTCCGCATACCGAACCCCTGTTCATGCAGGCACGGGATTCGGCCATGAGCAACGAACGCGGTTCTGCTTCATCCCACCGATCCGGCGATCCGGCGCGGGTGCGGGAGGAACCCGGCGACTCCGCGCTCGCCTGCCCGCTGCCGTCCGGCTACGACCGCTCGCAGGCCACCCTCGCGAGCCGCGAGCTCGCGGCGCTGCTCGCCGCCGCGGGGGCGGGGGATCGCGGCGCGTTCACCGAGTTCTATCAGCTGACCAGTCCGCGGGTGTTCGGGCTGACGGTGCGGATCCTGCGCAGTCACGCCGCCGCGGAGGAGGTGACCCAGGAGGTCTACCTCCAGGTCTGGTCGATGGCCGACCGTTACGATGCCACGCTGGCCAGTCCGGTCGGCTGGATCATGATGCTCGCCCACCGGCGGGCGGTGGACCGGGTGCGCGCGGAGAGCTCGGCCACCAGCCGGGATCTGGTCTACGCGCACGAGCATCTGGCGCGCGACCACGACGTGGTCGCGGAATCGGTCGCCCAGCGCATCGAGGAGCAGCAGGTGGCGGGCTGTCTGGAAACGCTGACCCCCACCCAGCGCGAAGCGATCGCACTGGCCTACTACAGCGGGCGGACCTACCGGGAGGTCGCCGATCATCTCTCGGTGCCGCTGCCCACGATCAAGACCCGCATCCGCGACGGGCTGAAACGATTGGAGAAGTGCTTGTCCGGGGAACGCGCCGATGGTTGACACCGCACCGCGGCCGGACGCGGATCTCCTCGATCTCGCCTACCCGTGCGCGCTGAACGCGATCGCCGACATCGAACGCAGGCATATCGATGCCCGTTTGGCGGCCGCGGACCCCGACGTGCGGCGGGCGTTCGCCGATACCGTCTGGCAGATGCGCGACGTCTTGGGGCGACTGGCCGTGCTGGACGAACTCGCGCCGCCGCCGGAGCTGGAACACCGGATCCTGGCGGCGCTGCCCGACCGGCGCGAGGGGCGCCCGGTCCCGCGGATCTCCCCGTGGCGGCGCTCCCTGCGCTGGGCGGTGCCGATCGCGGCGGCCGCGTGCCTGGTGGTCGGCGGAAGCTTGGTGGCCGCTCAGTTCACCGGCTCCTCTTCGGATCCCGTGGCCGCCAGTCAGGCACCAGCGCCACCGGAGGACCGGACGGTCAACGGGGCGTTCACCGGCGGCGGTCTGCTGGTTGTCGACGCCTCGCCCGAGCTCGGCCGCGCGGTCGTCGTATTCGACCGGGTCGCGCCGCCGCCACTGGGCCGGGTCTATCAGGTGTGGCTGGTCGGCTCCGACGGGCAGCCCCGCTCGGCCGGGGTACTGAGCGATGCGCCGTCGATCGACCGGCCGTTCGTGACCGGCTTCCGGTCGGGCGAGGTGCTCGCGGTGAGCATCGAGCCGGACGGCGGCTCGGACGCGCCGAGCGGCGATCCGGTCGTCGGCGTCACCCTGCCGTGAGCCGCGTCTAGATCTCCACCGGCTGGTCGGCGACGACGCGACCGCCGAGGTGCACCCAGCCGTCGGAGTCCCACTGGGTGAACAGTTGCGAGCCCTTGCCCTGGGTGATCATCAAGCCTTTCCGCAGCAACGCCGTCAACGCCACGGCGGCGGCCCCGGTCGCCTCGTCCTCCGGGACGCCCATGGTCGGCGCGAACATGCGCGAGCGCAGGGCGGCGCGGTGCTCGTCGGTCCAGGCCCACAGGTAGTGCGGGCCGCCGGAGAGCTCTTCCGGGCGCACGGCGGCCAGTTCCTCGGCGTCCTCCAGCTGATGGAAGGTGAACGGGGGCGCCCATTCGCCCCGCGCGGTGATCCAGGTCAATCCCTCGGTGAGTTCCACCGTCACCGGGCCCGCCGGGACGTCCAGCACGCGCACCGGGAGACCCTGAGCCGCGAACCACCAGGCGGTGCCCACGGACGGGTGCCCGGCGAAGGGGAGTTCCACCGTGGGGGTGTAGATCCGCACCGCGACGGTGCCGTCCACCGGTTCCTCGACCACCACGGTTTCGCTGTATCCGGCTTTCGCCGCCAGCGCCTGCCGATCGACCGCGGCCACGTCGGCCGCCCGCGCGATGCCGAGCTCGTTGCCGAACCGGCCCGCCGCGTCGGTGAACACTCGCACGACGTCTACCTGTGTGCTCATGCTCCCCGAGCCTACCCGGGTACGCCGGCGCCGAGCTGTCGTGCGGACCACATGGAGACGCGAAAGAGGCCCCTGTCGCAGGACAAGGGCCTCTTTCGGGTGGAAATCAGATCGCGGCCGTGCTGAGGGCCTCGGTCGACTGCACCGCCTGGCCGACGCCGGCCACGATGGCGGCCGCGCGCAGCGATTCGAAGATCACTTCGCGCGAGACGCCCGCCTCGCGCAGCGTGTGCTCGTGCGCCTCGAGGCAGTGCGCGCAGCCGTTGATCGAGGAGACCGCGAACGACCAGAGCTCGAAATCGGCCTTGTCGACGCCCGGCGCGCCGATGATCTGCATGCGCAGCCCGGCCCGCAGGTCGTCGTAGCGGCCGCCGAGGAACGCCTTGCCCCGGTAGAACACGTTGTTCATGCCCATGATCGAGGCGGCGCCGAGCGCGGCGTTGTACGCCTCCGCCGACAGCACGTCGGCGGCTTCCTCGGCGATCTCGCGCAGGGTGGTCGTCGACCGGGTCGCGGCCGCCGACGCCAGCAGGGTGCCCCACAGTTGCTGCTCGTTCAGCACCGTGGTGCGCGAAAGGGATGACAGGTTGAGCTTGAGGTCCTTGGCGTACTCGGGGAGGGAGTTCTTCAGGTTCTCAATGCTCATGCGGCGATTCCTCTACTCGATGCGGTCCCGTGCGGGGACCGGGTCGCTTGTCGGTGATGGGGTGACGCACCAGGAAACCCAGGCGCGCGGCGGTTTCAGACGCTGGCGGCCAGGAGCTCGCCCGCGTTGATGGTGGGGTCGCCCTTCTTCCAGTTGCAGGCGCACAGCTCGTCGGACTGCAGCGCGTCCAGCACGCGCAGCACCTCGTCGACGTTGCGGCCCACCGAACCGGCGGTGACCGAGACGAACTGGATCTCGTTGTTCGGGTCGACGATGAAGGTGGCGCGGTCGGCGACACCGTCGGCGTTCAGCACACCGGTGGCCGTGGCCAATTCGCGCTTGAGGTCCGACAGCATGGGGAACGGGAGGGTCTTGAGGTCCTCGTGCTGGGCGCGCCACTGGAAGTGCACGAACTCGTTGTCGACCGAAGCGCCGAGCACCTGCGCGTCGCGGTCGGCGAACTCGTCGTTCAGCTTGCCGAACGCGGCGATCTCCGTCGGGCACACGAAGGTGAAGTCCTTGGGCCAGAAGAAGATGACGCGCCACTTGCCCGCGTGATCGTCGCTGGTGATCCGGGTGAAGTAGTCGTCAGGCTGCTGAGCGTCGACCTTCGACAGGTCACCGCCGATGACCGCGGTGAGGTTGTATGCCGGGAATTGGTCGCCGATGGTCAGCAGGGCCATGCTCGTCTCCTCGTCAAGTTGGTTTGCTACCTGTGTTCTGCGGTATTGCGGGCCCGTCGCGGTCAACCGAAGCACCGCCTCGGGCCGGGCACTCACACCGCGGGTGAAAAGCTCACCGGCGATCTTGCCCAAGGGTGCGTAAAAGGTAAAGGTGATCAGTCGCACTACACTGATAGGCGTGACTGATCAGACTTATCAGCCCACCCTGTCACAGCTGCGTGCGTTCGTGGCGATCGCGGAATACCGCCATTTCGGCACCGCGGCCGCCCGCCTCGGTGTGAGTCAGCCCACGTTATCGCAGGCGCTCGCGGCGCTGGAGCACGGGCTCGGGCTACAGCTGATCGAACGCAGCACCCGGCGGGTGCTGGTGACCGCGGCCGGGATGCGGTTGCTGCCCAAGGCGATGGCGACGCTGGAAGCCGCCGACCGCTTCGTCGCGTCGGCCACCGGTGACGGACTCGGCGGCACGCTGCGGATGGGCATCATCCCGACGGTCGCCCCCTATGTGCTGCCCGGATTGCTGCCCGAGCTGCGCAAGCGGCTGCCCGAGCTGCGCCCGCAGATCATCGAGGACCAGACCGCCCGATTGCTGGACGGGCTGCGCACCGGCGTGCTCGACGTCGCGCTGCTCGCGGTGCCCACCGAGACGCCCGGCCTGGTCGAGATACCGCTCTACGCGGAGGAATTCGTACTGGTCACACCGCGCGGTCACGAGCTGGCCGGGCGTACCGACCTCGCGGCGTCGGTGCTCGACGCGCAGCCGCTGCTACTGCTGGACGAGGGGCACTGCCTGCGGGACCAGACGCTCGAGGCGTGCCGCTCGGCCGACGTGCACCCGGCCGCCGTCGGCGACACCAGAGCCGCCTCCCTCTCGACCGTGGTGCAGTGCGTCGCGGGCGGGCTCGGCGTCACCCTGATCCCGCAGATGGCCGTCGCGACGGAAACCGCGCGCGCCACTTTGGATGTCGCGCACTTCTCGGCCCCCGCTCCCGGCCGCACCATCGGACTGGTCTTCCGTACTTCCAGCGCTCGCGCCGACGATTACGAGTATCTGGCCGCCATCGTCCGTGCCCAGCGGCCGATGTAGGTGCGCCGAACGGGCGAGGCGGGCACAGTAGGGGCGGCAGGAAAGGAGCGGCGAGTGGACCGCGCGGCGCTGGGATCCGGGCGGCTGAGCCGCCTGGTCGGGGTGGATCACGCGCTGTTCGTCTACGGCACGCTGCAGTTTCCGGAGGTGCTACGCACGCTGCTCGGCCGCGTCCCGCCGCTCGAACCGGCCGAGCTGATCGGTTGGCGCGCTGCCGCGCTGCCGCGCCGGATCTACCCCGGGCTGGTCGCCGCGCCGCACAGCCTGACCCGTGGCGCCGTGCTGAGCGGCCTCACCGCGCAGGAGTGGGCGGTTCTCGACGCGTTCGAGGACGACGAATACGACCTGCGCAGGGTGCGACTCGATGACCGGAGTACGCCGGTGTGGACCTATGTGTGGACGGTGGCGGCGGATTCGGCGGACTGGCAGCGGGATCGGTTCGCCGCCGAGCACCTCACGCGTTTCGCCGCTCGCTCCGCACTGTGGCGCCGGGATCCCGCGGCCTTCGCGGATTCCGCCGGACCGGGCTGGTCGGATCCGGTGGTGTGAGGCCCGGACGGTCGGCTCCGATGCGAGGGCCTGGTACGCCCGAATTGCAATTCCAAGACGACCGGTCGTATATTTGCTCCATGGCGCGACCTCGACGCAGCGAAGACACCCGGCGGCTTCTGGTCGAAGCGGGCGCCTCGGGGTTCCTGACCAATGGTTACCACGGCACCGGGATCAAACAGATCTTGGACGAAGTAGGTGTGCCGAAGGGATCGTTCTACAACTACTTCGACAGCAAGGAGAGCTTCGGTCGCGCGATCATCGAGCATCACTCCCGGTGTGTGCAGCGGAATCTGACCGAGGCGTTCGGCGCCGCCCCGGACCCGGTGAGCGGCCTGCGAACGTTCTTCGCCCGGCTGATGGACGACTTCGTCGCCGCCGAGTTCACCGGCGGCTGCCTCATCGCGAACCTGGGCGGCGAGCTGGAGGGCAGTGAGCTGCTGCGGGAATCGCTGTCGGCGGCCTGGGGTGCGTGGCGCGATCGCGTGGCCGAGCAACTCGCGCACGGTCAGCGCCTCGGCATGATCCGCTCCGACATCCCGGCGGGCGAACTGGCGGACCTGCTGCTTGAATCCTGGGAGGGCGCGGTGATCAGGATGAAGATCGATCGCACCCTCGCACCGCTGCGCAAGTGCCTGGATCGCCTGCTCGGCGACTATTTCCTGCCCTGACTCAGGGGTTCACCCGTCCGGCGCTTCGGACTGCCTATTCGAAGACGACCGGTCGTATCAAAGAAGGGAACGATATGACGAAGACGGTCATCGTGACCGGTTCCTCCAGCGGGATCGGCCGTGATATCGCGCGAGCGTTCGTGGCGCGCGGCGACAACGTCGTGCTCAACGGGCGCGACGTGGACAAGCTGACGCGGGTAGCCGCTGAACTGGGCGCGCCGGAACGGGTGGCCACGGTGGCGGGCGACATCGGCGCGACCGCCACCGCAGCGGCTCTGGTCGATGTCGCCGTCGAGCGGTTCGGCGGCGTGGACGTGCTGGTCAACAATGCGGGCGTCTTCGGAGCCAAACCGTTCGTCGAGGTCACCGAGCGCGACCTGGACGGCTACCTGAACGGAAACCTGAAAGGAACCTACTTCACCACGCAGGCCGTGGTGCGGCGGTTCCTGACGCAAGGACGGGGCGGCAGCATCGTGAACATCGGCACGGTGCTGATCGACCATGCTCTCGCGGGGCTGCCCGCCTCGGCGGCCTTGGTCAGCAAGGGCGGGGTGCACGCGCTGACGACCAACCTCGCCGCCGAGCTCGCCGCCGACGGCATCCGGGTCAACGCGGTCGCCCCCGGCATCATCCGCACCCCGCTGTTCGGCGACGGCGACGAGCAGGCCTCCGGCAGGCTCGCACTGCTGAACCGCATCGGGGAAGTCGCGGAGACCACGGCCGCGGTGATGTATCTCGCCGACGCCGCATTCACAACCGGACATATCTTGCCCGTCGACGGCGGGTTCATCTCGGGAAGGGCGGCCTGACATGCCATACGTGAACATCAAAGTCACCGACGAAGGCGTGACCCGCGAGCAGAAGGCGCGGCTGATCAAGGGCGTCACAGATCTGCTGCACGACGTGCTCGGCAAGGCTCCCGCGAGCACCTACGTCGTGATCGACGAGGTGGCCCTGTCGGACTGGGGCGTCGGCGGAGTCGATGTCGAGCGGTGGCGCGAGCAGCAGCGCTCCTGAATCGATCCCGCCGCCGACCGGCGGGTTCGGGCGTGGTCGCGCCACCGACGAGCGACGACGCCCGAACTCGCCACGAGAAAACCTATGCGGGAACCGTTGCGTTTCCGCCCTCGGCCGAGATCCAGATAGGACATGTACAGCTCGACGGAGGGGAGCTGCGGTGCCGACACTGCTGGAAATCTCGACCCATTTCTTCCTACAGATCGTGGTCGTTCTCGTGACCTACCGACTGCTCTGGCCGCTGTTCCGGCGGCTCGGCCAGGTGCAGGTGGTGGCCGTCATGATCGCCGGATTCCTGCTCGGGCCCTCGGCGCTCGGCTGGGCCTGGCCGTCGGCACAGGAGTGGTTGTTCCCGACGAAGCTCGCGGTGGGCGGCACGAGCATCGTCCACCCGAACCTGACCGCCATCTACGTGGTGGGGCAGATCGGCCTGGTGCTGTACATGTTCCTGGTCGGCAGCTCGTTCCAGCTCGACATCTTCGGCAAGCATCTGCGCCAGGCCGGAGCCACCTCGGCGACCGGTGTCGCGGTGCCCATGGTTCTCGGCGGCGTGGTCGGCTGGTGGATGGCCGAGCGCGGCGGGTTCTTCACCGATGGCGTGGCGACCTGGCAGGGCGCGCTGTTCCTGGCCGCCGCCGTCGCGGTCACCGCGTTCCCCATCCTGGCCTGGATCGTCTACGACTCCGGGCTGATGAACACCCGCCTCGGCACGATGTCGCTGGCCGTCGCGGCAGTGGACGACGCGTGCGCGTGGATACTGCTGGCCGTGGTCGTCGCCACGGCCAAGGACAGCCCGGGCGGCATCTACCTGGCGGCGGGCGGCGGGCTGGCGTACGCGCTGTTCATGTTCCTCGTCGCGCGCCGCTGGCTGGCCCGGCTGCCGACGTGGCGGCCGCGCGGTGACGCCGAAACCGCGGGCGGACTGCCGGTCGGGCAGCTCACCGTGGTCCTGCTGGTGGTGCTGCTGGCCGCCTGCTGCACCGACTTCATCGGGATCCATTCCGTGCTCGGGGCCTTCATCGCAGGCATCGTCATGCCGCGCGGCGAGCTGCTGGACCGGATCCGCGCGCGTTTCGAGCCGCTGGTCGGCTATCTTCTGCTGCCCGCCTTCTTCATCTACACCGGTCTGAATACCGAGCTCAGCTTGATCCTCGAGCCCGAGGTGCTGCTGATGACCGTGGTGGTGCTGGTGGTGTCGTTCGCGGGCAAGTTCGGCGCCGTCGGGCTGGTCGCCCGCTCGCAGGGCATGGGCTGGCGGGAGGCGGGCGCGATGGGCGCGCTGGCCAACGCGCGCGGACTGATGGAACTGGTCCTGCTGAACGTCGGGCTCTCGGCCGGACTGATCACCCCGGAGCTGTACACCGTACTGGCCATCATGACGACGGTCACCACTTTCGTCGCGACCCCGCTGCAGCGGATGTTCGAGCGCAGCGCGTGGAAGAACGGCATGGTGTTCGGGCCCGATGGCGAGGAGCCGAAGGCGGCGACAGCGCCGCGGCAGCCGTCCCGCGGACCCGGCGCGGCGGTGATCGGGTGACCGACGCCGAACGCGCCGGTCCCGATCGGTACCGGCGCATCCGGGCGCGTCGGCTAGACCCGCAGGGCGTGCGGTTCGATCGCGCCGCGCACCAGCGCTCGCGCGTCGATGGTTTCCGGCTGGTAGGGCAGCCGCGCCAGGCGTTCGGTCATGGCCGCGACCGGGTCGTCGATCCGGTCGACCAGGCCGAACAGGAACGACCACTCGTGCTCGTCGCTGCCGTAGTGCACGACGGTGGCGAACTGGTCGTGGAAACGCTCCCAGGACCGCTTCAGCGTCTCGTTGCGCCACATCGTCGCGCAACCGGCCTGGGCGCTGAGCACCCCGCCGGGGGCGAGCAGCGCGCGACATCGGGACAGGAACTCCGCCTCGTAGAGCCGGTTGTGCTGCGCGTCCTCGACGCGCTCGTCCGGCAGATCGATCACGATGACGTCGTAGCGGGTGCCTGCCTCGGCCGCCGTGGCCAGGAAGTCCCAGCCGTCGGCGTAGTGCACCGTGATCGGCCCTTCGCCCGCGACCGCTGCGGCCAGCTCGTCGCTGGTATAGCCGTAGGGCAGGTGCCGGGCGCACAGCTCGACCTCGAGCTGATCGATGTCGACGTGATCGACGTGGGTGGCGCCCGCGGCGACCGACATCTGACTGGCCACGCCCTCGCCGGAGCCGATGATCAGCACCTTGTCCAGCTTCGCGGCCAGCGCGAAGGCGGGGACCATCATCGCCTCGTGGTAGGTCAGCTGGGAGAACTCGGTGGATTGGCGGTCGTCGTCGGAGAACAGGCTGATGCCCTGCTCGGTCCGCGCGATGACCATGTGCTGGAACGGGGTGTGCGTGTCGACGATCACCTCGTGCAGGTCCCAGATCCGGGTCAGGCCCGCGCCCACCGGTTCCTCGATCCGCTGGCTGCCGTGTCCCCTCCGGATGACCTGCATGCGAACGTCCTTCGGCGCCAACGCGTCCCGCAGCAGCTCGACCGCCTTCGACGCGCCTGCGCCGATGCTGCCGCAGGTGAAGACGTCGACGAAGATGTCGCCGGACTCCGGATAGGTGTGAATCGAGGCGTGGGACTCCGACAACAGCGCGAGGACGGTCACCCCCTGCGGTTCGAACTTCTTGTGTACGACATCGCAGATGGTGACGCCCGCCGCGATCAGAGACGCACGCAACGCCGATTCGAGTCGTTCGAGATCGTCGCAGAGGTCCGCGTCGACACCACCGAACTCGGCCAGCACATGCCAGCCGGTGAATTCCGCCGTCATGGGCAAACTCACTCTCGCTCAGCGCCCGAGACATGAACGGTCAAGGGCGGAAAACCATTGAAGGACACCGACGAATAACTCGCGGTATAGGCGCCGGTGTCGAGGATTCGAACGCGATCACCGGCTCGCAACGTGGTCGGTAGGAGGACTCGCGTGCGTTGATACAGTACATCGTCGCCGTCGCAGGTCGGACCGGCCACCACCGCCTCGTCGACGGGATCGCCGTCCCGGTCGGTGACGAACCGGTAGGCGATGTACTCGTTCTCGGTCTCGGCCATGCCGTTGTAGCGGCCGATGTCGAGATACACCCAGCGCCGGCCGTCCGGCGCGGTGCGGACGCCGACGACCTCGGCGTGAATCGTGCCCGCCGAACCGACCAGTGCCCGGCCCGGTTCGACGACCAATCCGGTACTCCCGGAGAGGAATTCGGCCGCCGCGTGGTTGACCACCGCGGCGATGTCGCCCAGTCCGGGCGCCGGATCGGCGTAGGAGATCGGCAGCCCGCCGCCGATGTTCACCGAGGCAACCGGAATGTCCTTGTCCGCCAACGCTTCCACGATGCGGCCCGCCTGTTCGATGCCGATCCGCCACGCGGCGGGATCCAGTTGCTGGGAGCCGACGTGGAAGTACGGTCCGGCGACGATCAGCCCCAGATCCCTGGCTCGGACCAGCAGCCGGAACGCCTCGCCGGGGGCGCAGCCGAACTTCGTGCCGAACGGGGTGCGCGACTCCGGCGCCGAGGCGAGGAAGCGGCACTCCACCTCGGCTCCGGGAGCGTGCTCGGCGATGCGCAGCAGGTCGTCCTCGGTGTCGAAGGCGAACCGGCGCACGCCCAGGGCATGCGCCCGGGCGATGTGGGCGGCCTTCTTGATCGGGTTGCCGTAGCACACTCGGTCCGGCGCCACGCCAAGCCCGAGGCACAAGTCGATCTCACCGATGCTCGCGACGTCGAATTCCGCGCCCTCCTCGTCGAGCAGGCGCACGACCTCCGGCACCGGACAGGCCTTCACGGCGAAACGGATCCTCGTCGCGGCGCCGTTGTCCGTGGACAGGGCGGCGGCGAGTGCGCGGAAATTCTGGCGGACACGCTCGGGATGGATGACAAGGTAGGGCGATTCGGGCATAGTTGATCTTTCGCTTGGGCAGCGGGGGAGAGAGTATCAGCGGCCCCTACCCAGAAACGAATCCGTTCAAACCTGGGTTCGCCACGCGGTCGCGCGACCCTGTCCTGCTGTCGTGACGGAGCTGCTGACCTGCGTTGATGCGGGACCGTCGGGCGGTGCGGGCTCAGCCTGCGGCCACGGTGACGTCGTCGAAGACGACTTCGCCCGCGGCGTCGGACTCGGCGAGATCGACCACCGCGTCGATCGACCAGCCGTGGTCGCCCGCCGGGTCGTCCAGCACCTGCCGCACCCGCCAGAACCCGGGTCTTCGTTCCACCTGGAACAGCTGCGGGCCTCTGGCATCGGGGCCCGTGCCGATCCGCTCGTACTCCGCGTAGTAGTCCGCGAGCGCCGCTGCCCAGTCCGGACCGGGGCCGAGTTCGGCCAAGTCGTCCCAGCGCCGCAGCGCGGCCAGTTCGACGCGGCGGAACATCGCGTTGCGGACCATCACCCGGAAGGCGCGCTCGTTGGCGGAGATCGGGCGCACCGTCTCCGCGCCGAAGGCGACCTGGTCGGCGTCGGTCTCCGCGCCCGGGTTGGTCAGTTGCTCCCACTCGTCGAGCAGGCTCGAATCCACTTGACGGATGAGTTCGCCGAGCCATTCGGTGATGTCGTCGAGGTCCTCGGTGCGCGCCGACTCCGGCACCGTGCGCCGCAGCGCGCGGTAGGCGTCGGCGAGGTAGCGCAGCACCACGCCCTCGGAGCGGGCCAACTCGTAGAAGGCGATCAGCTCCGCGAAGGTCATGGCGCGCTCGATCATGTCGCGCACCACCGACTTGGGGGCGGGGGCGAACTCCGAGACCCACGGGTGGCCTGCGCGGTAGGTCTCGTAGGCCGGTTCGATCAGCTCGGCCAGCGGCTTGGGCCAGGTCACCTCTTCGAGCAGCTCCATCCGCTCGTCGTAGTCGATGCCGTCGGCCTTCATCTCCGCGATCGCCTCGCCGCGCGCCTTGTGCTGCTGGGCCATCAGCAGCTGGCGCGGGTCCTCCAAGGTGGATTCGATGAGCGACACCACGTCGAGGGTATAACTCGGGGAGGCTTTGTCCAGCAGGTCCAGCGCGGCCAGCGCGAACGGCGACAGCGGCTGGTCGAGGGCGAAGTCGCGCTGCAGGTCGACGGTCAGCCGGGCGCGGCGGCCGTGCTCGTCCGGTTCCGGCAGTTGCTGCACCACCCCGGCGTCGCGCAGCGCGCGATAGAGCCGGATGGCGCGCAGGATGTGCCTGCGCTGGGCCGGACGCGGCTCGTGGTTGTCCTCGAGCAGGTGGCGCATGGCGGTGAAGCAGTTGCCCGGTCGGGCGATCACGTTCAGCAGCATGGCGTTGGTGACCGTGAAACGCGACACCATCGGCTCCGGCTGCGCGGCGACCAAGCGGTCGAAGGTCTCCTCGCTCCAGGAGACGAAGCCCTCCGGCGGTTTGCGGCGCTGCACCTTGCGCTGCTTCTTGGGATCGTCGCCCGCCTTGGCCAGCAAACGGGTGTTCTCCACCTCGTGTTCCGGGGCCTGCACGACGACGGTGCCCATGGTGTCGTAACCAGCCCGCCCGGCTCGGCCCGCGATCTGGTGGAACTCCCTGGCCTTGAGCCTGCGGGTGCGCACGCCGTCGAACTTGGTCAGGCCGGTGAGCAGCACCGTGCGGATGGGGACGTTGATGCCGACGCCGAGGGTGTCGGTGCCGCAGACCACCTTCAGCAGGCCGTCCTGGGCGAGGCGCTCCACGAGGCGCCGGTACTTCGGCAGCATGCCCGCGTGATGCACCCCGATGCCGTGCCGGATCAGCCGCGACAGCGTCTTGCCGAACCCGGCGGCGAAACGGAACTCGCCCATGGCCGCGGCGATCGCGTCCTTCTCCGCGCGCGAGGCGAAATTCACGCTGGTCAGCGCCTGCGCGCGCTCCAGGGCGGCGGCCTGGGTGAAGTGTACGACGTACACCGGGGCCTGGTGGGTGGTCACGAGTTCTTCGAGGGTCTCGGTGATCGGGGTGCGGGCATAGGAGAAGGTCAGCGGCACCGGGCGCTCGGTGCCGGCGACGATCGCGGTGGAACGCCCGGTCCGGCGCTCCAGATCACGTGCGAAGAAGTCGACTTCGCCGAGCGTGGCCGACATGAGCAGGAACTGGGCGCGAGACAGTTCCAGCAGCGGGACCTGCCACGCCCAGCCACGATCCGGGTCGGCGTAGAAGTGGAATTCGTCCATCACGACTTGGCCGACGTCGGCGTCCGGCCCCTCGCGCAGCGCCAGGTTGGCCAGGATCTCCGCGGTGGCGCAGATGATCGGCGCCTCAGGATTCACCGCGGCGTCGCCGGTGACCATGCCGACGCGCTCGGCCCCGAACACCTCGCAGAGGGCGAAGAATTTCTCGCTCACCAGCGCCTTGATCGGGGCGGTGTAGTAAGTGCGCAACCCTTGGGTGAGGGCGAACAGATGGGCGCCCACGGCGACCAGCGACTTCCCGGAACCGGTGGGAGTGGCGAGGATGACGTTGGATCCGGAGGCCAGCTCGAGCAGCGCCTCGTCCTGCGCCGGATAGAGCGGGGTGCCCTGCTCGGCGGCCCACATCCCGAACGACTCGTACAGCGCGTCGGCGTCGGTTCCCGGGATGTCGAGCAGTTCGGTCAGATCCACTCCGACCACCCTACGGCCTCGCGCGCAGGGGCGATCGAGGGCCCGACCGCCGCGGAATCAGTCCTGCTCGTTGTCCTGGTCGCCGTCGTAGCGGCCCTGTTCGGCGAGGAATCGCTCGAATTCGGCGCCCAACTCGTCGCCACTGGGCAACTCGCCGTCGCCGACCAGCAGGCTCGACTGCCGCTCCTGCGCGGTGACGAAACTGTCGTACTGCCGCTCCAGGGCATGCACCACCGTCTCCACCTCGGCATTGCCCGCGATGTGCTCGTTGACCTGCTCGCGTACCCGGGCGGCGGCCTCGCCGAGCGCGGCCAGCGGGAACTCGAGACCCGCGTTGTCGGCGACGTTCTCCAGCAGGGTCTGCGCGGCCTCCGGGTAGGCGGTCTGCGCCAGGTAGTGCGGGACGTGCACCGAGAAACCGACCGACTCGTGACCGTGCTGGGCCATGCGGTATTCCAGCAGCGAGGAGGCGCTGCCGGGAACCTGGAGCTCGCCCGGCCACCGCTGATGGTCGGAGATCAGGTCGCGGTCGGAGGAATGCGCCGTCACGCCGAGCGGGCGGGTGTGCGGAATCGCCATCGGAATGGCGCTGAGGCCGATGCTGCGGCGCACGCCGAGCTGTTCGGCCAGCAGGCGGACCGCGGTGGTGAACTTCTCCCAGCGTAGGTCGGGCTCCAGACCCGCGAGCAGCAGGAACGGGGTCCCCGCGGTGTCGCGCAACGCCCAGAGATTGAGTTCCGGTTCGGCGTAATCGGAGAAGTGATCGGTCTTGAACGTCATGAGTGGACGCCGCGAGCGGTAGTCCAGCAGCTCGTCCACGTCGAACGAGGCGACAAGTTCGCTTTCGAGGCTCTCGCGCAGGTGCGTGGTGGCCAGCCGCACCGCGTGCCCGGCGTCGGTGAAACCCTCCAGTCCGTGCACCAGGACCGGGCCCGCGCCGTCGGCGGACGACAGCTGCGGAGCGGGGAACTCCAATTCGTACATTCGCGACTCGTAGTCCATCGCGTACTCCTTCCTGCGCGGCTCCTGCGGCCCGGACGCGCACCGCACGCGCCAGTGTGGTTGGCTGCCCGATCGTTCGCCACCCCTGGTGGTGGCACGAGACGAGACAGTCGCCCGGACCGGGGACCACCGTCCATTGTCCCCCATGCCGATGACGGTCATCGCGCACGGCCGGACACCGACCCATACTCCGAGGCAACAGCATCGGTGGCCCGCGCATTCCCGGATCGGGCGGCGTGGCATCGCGGGCTGGGCACGGGGAGTTTGGCACAGTGGGGGTGTGACCGTGGCGGATTCGACGCGCACGCGGCTGGGCTGGGTGGCGCCCGTCGCCTGCGCGGTACTGCTCGCAGGATGCGGGTCGACGGTGCCGGGACGCCCGGCCATGTCGGCGCCGACCACGGTGACCCGGCACGTGAGCGCCGAACTACCGACGCTGCTGCCCGATCCGGCCCGGTTCCCGCCGCCGTACACGGCGGTGGTGCTGCCCCAGGAGGCCGTGGCCCAGGCGGCGGGCGACCTGGACGGCATGGGTCGCGGCGCCGACGTGCAGCCCAGCCGGTGTGTGCCGCCGCACCAGGACTTCGGCCCCGATCGCACGGCGATGGCGGTCGGGACGGACGACGTCACGCGCGCCACCTTGACTGTCGAATTGACCCGCACCGGCGAGCCGTTGACCTCGTTGCGCGCCAGGACGCGGGAGTGCGGGTCGGTGCGGGTGCGCCGCGCGGGCGCCGTCACGACCGTGACGACCGAGCCGGCTTCGCCACCGCCGATCGACGCCGACGATGCCCTCTCCCTGCGCAGGACCGTACGGCCCGAGTCCGGGGGCGCCGGACTGACCCAGTCCATGCGCACGCACGTCGGGCAGATCGGCGACGTGCGAATCACGGTGACGTACATGTCGTTCGCCGATGGTGAACCGGATGTCGCGGCATTGGACGCGCTGTTCGCGACTGCCGTGCGCACCGTGCGGGAGAGATGAAAGCGCGGTCGGGACAGCCGACCGCGGCGGCACCGTAGCAGGGGCCACCGACATCCATCGCGATGCGACTGACCGGCCGGCGAGTCGTCCACAGCCCGAGGCGATTTCCCCAGGCGGGGCGAATCGCCAGGTGGGTGTCCGAGGGCGCAGACCGCCGAGCCGCATCGTCGGAGCATGACCACTTCCGCGAATCCGTTTCCCGCCCCTGATCCGGTCGACGGCGGGAATGCCGACGGCAACGACGCATCTCGGCTGTGCCACCGCGCTCACCATGTGTCGGCCTCCGCTGCCGAGGCCGCGGGGCGAGTTCCGCCCGGCGTCGCCGCGCGAAGTCCGGTTCCGTCCGCGATCAAGGGCGTACTTGGGATGGGAAGGAAGGAGGGGCCGACTCGGCATGCCCGGTGTCGCGACGACCCTCCGCCCTTCCGGGGCATGCCGGAACATGCCGTGCGCGTGGACGATCCGGGTGAGTTGATCGCCGCCGTGCCCGCGATGCTGGGCTTCACTCCGGAACGATCGGTGGTCGTGCTGGTGCTGCGGCCAGGGACTGCCGAGGGAGCGATAGTCGACGCGGTGGTGCGCTTCGATCTGGATTCGCCCGGCGGGCGGCGCGTGCGAGGCGCGACATTGGCCGCGGCGGTCGCGCGGATCTGCGCCCATGACGAGGCGGCCGAGGTGCTGGCGGTCGTCGTCGACGATCGCGCCGCGGAACCACGAGCGGGAGCCGACCGGCGCGGCTGCGCGGCCGGACGATTCGACGTGTTGGTCGGCTCGCTCGGCAGGCGGTTGGCCGCCGGTGACATCGCGCTCGGCGGGGTGTGGGCGGTGCGTGCGATCGCCGCTGGACAGCGCTGGTGGGCGTTGACCGGACCGGAGCGACGCGGGGTGCTCCGGGATCCGGCCGCCTCCCTGGTGGCGCTCACCCACGTGCTCGACGGCAGGCCGATCCGTGGTTCGCGCTCCGAACTCACCGATCTGATCGCGCTGGATCCCTCCTTGCGGGCCGAGGTGGCCGCGCACATGGAGGACGCGCTCGCCCGAGCCCGCGAGCGCGCCGCGCGGGCCGCGCGGCGCGGTGATCCGATCGGCTACAGCAGGCAAGCGCTCGACTATGTGCTGTGGCAGATCGCCAACACCGCATCGGGTGACGCGCCGATGGCCTCCGAACTCGCGAAAATCGTTGTCGCCCTGCGTGATCGAGCGGTGCGAGACACGATGTTCGCGCTGGCGGTCGGCGACAACGCCGACGCGGCGGAGGCGCTGTGGGTCGCGCTGACCCGCGCGCTGTCCGGTACGGATCGCGCGGAAGCCGCCGCCCTGCTCGGCTACAGCGCCTACGTCCGCGGCGACGGACCGCTCGCGGGCATCGCGCTGGAGGCCGCGTTGGCGGCGGATCCGGGACATCCGATGGCGATGCTGCTCGACACCTCGCTGCGTCTGGGCATGCGCCCGGAGCAGCTGCGCCGCCTCGCGCTCAGCGGCTACCGCACCGCCGCGGGCCTCGGCGTCGACCTCGATCGGTCACCGTCGTGAGGGCGGGTCGTCGGCTCGGGGGCCACCCGTGCGGTGCGCGGCCCGCTGAGCCCGCACCGTGCTCCGCCGACTCCGGGGCGCCCGCTGCTTTCTCCGGTCACACCGTCTCGCGGTGGTCTCGGCGCCGGTGGACTGCTGTGGGAGAGCCCGCCCGAGCCGGTGTGTGGCCGACTCGGGCACCGCGGGGCCGGTTATCGCGCGCTGTGCGCGCGCGGCCCGAGCGACTGGAGGAAGTGCCAGGCGTCGGTGACGATCTCGTCGAGATCGTTGTGCTCGGGACGCCAGCCGAGTTCGGCGATGGCGCGCGCACTGGACGCGATGAGGGTCGCCGGGTCGCCTGGGCGGCGGGGAGCGTCCTGCGCGGTGATCGGCACGCCGGTGACACGCTCGCAGGCCGAGATCACCTCGCGCACGGAGAAGCCGGTGCCGCTGCCGAGGTTATAGATCCGATGGGTGCCCGCTTCCGCGGTCGACAGGGCCAGCAGATGAGCCTGGGCGAGGTCCCGGATGTGGATGTAGTCGCGGACCGCGGTGCCGTCGTGCGTGGGCCAATCGGTGCCGAAGACCGAGATCGCCTTGCGATGCCCGGCCGCGACCTGCAACACCAGCGGGATGAGATGCGTTTCCACCACCCGGTTCTCGCCGAGACCGCCGTAGGCGCCCGCGACGTTGAAGTACCGCAGGCTGGTGGCGGCCAGTCCGTGGGCGATCGAGTACGAGGTGATGGCGTGGTCGATGGCCAGTTTCGACGCGCCGTAGGGATTGGTCGGGCGGGTCGGGGCCTCTTCGGTGATCGGCACCTGCTCCGGTTCCCCGTAGACCGCCGCCGTGGAGGAGAACACCAAACGCGGCGTTCCCGTGCGCCGCATCGCCTCGAGCAGTTCGAACGTCTTCACGACATTGCCGTGCCAGTATTTCTCCGGCTGCTGCACCGACTCACCCACCAGCGACTGCGCCGCGAAATGCAGGACGCCGTCGAAGGTTTCGGCGGACAGCAGCTCGGGCGCGGCCTCCGCGATGTCCCCCTCGACGAACCGGGCGGCGGAAGGGACGCCGTCGGCATTGCCGGTGGACAGATCGTCGAGCACGACCACCGAATGGCCGGCTTCCAGCAGAACCTGTGCGCAAACGCCACCGACGTAGCCCGCGCCACCTGTGACCAGAAGTTTCACGTATCAGGCCAACTTCACTTGGACGGCGTGCGCCATCTCGTCGGGCAATTCGAAGCCGTCGTGGCCGGGCACGGTGATGACGACCGAACCCGGCTTGGTCTCCACCGTGACGCGAGCGTCGGGCACCACGCCCGCTTCGCGCAGGCGGCCGATCACCTCCGGATCGGTCTGGATGTGCTCGGCGAGCCTGCGCACCACCACGGCGTGCAACTGGCCGTGCGGCAGATCCGACAGGCGCAGCAGTTTCTCGTCGGCGGAGGCGGGCGGGATGATGCCCAGCTCGTCCAGGCCGGGGATGGGGTTGCCGTAGGGGGAGGTGGTCGGGTGGTTGAGCACTTCGACCAGGCGGCGCTCGACGTCCTCGCTCATCACGTGCTCCCAGCGACAGGCCTCCGCGTGCACGTTCTGCCAGTCGAGGCCGATGATGTCGACGAGCAGCCGTTCGGCCAGCCGGTGCTTGCGCATGACCGCGACGGCCATGCTGCGCCCCTTCTCGGTCAGCTCCAGATGACGGTCGCCGGCGACCAGCAGCAGCCCGTCGCGTTCCATCCGTGCGACGGTCTGACTGACGGTGGGGCCGCTCTGTTCGAGGCGCTCGGCGATCCGGGCGCGCAGGGGCACCACGCCCTCCTCCTCGAGGTCGTAGATGGTACGGAGATACATCTCCGTGGTGTCGACCAGATCCTTCACCTGTTACCCCTTCGTCGGCCCGAATTCTACCCACGCACGACGGCACCCCCGTGTGCCGGATCGCGTCGCTCCACGTTGCGCACGACGTCTCCGGCGGCATTGCGGCAACCCGATCGGCGCACGGCAGGCGGCCGTGAGCGTACTTTCTTGTATTTGTACTGCATAGGAACGTTTCGCGGGGTTGCTTGCTTCCCGCTAGCGTTGCGATCATGGCCACTGCACCGCGCGGCGAACCTCGGGCGCCGATCTCGCCGGGGACGCACCGTTCCGGAACCGTCGTCTGGACCGAGCGGTTCCTGGATTACGCCTGGACTCCGGAGCATCCGATGAAGCCGGCGCGCTTGCAGTTCACCATGGCGCTGGCCGAAAGTCTCGGACTGCTCGAGGGTGTCGAACTGCTCGAACCCGCCGCCGCGGAACGTCCGGACCTGCTGCGTATCCACACGCCCGACTATCTCGACGCGGTCGAACGCGCCGTACCGCCGGTCGGTTCGCCCGCCGCCGCGCCCTACGGCCTCGGCTCCCCGGACAACCCGGTGTTTCCGCGGATGCACCAGGCCGCGTCCACCATCGTCGGCGGCACCCTGGCCGCGGCCAGGGAGATCGCGGAGGGCCGCACCAAGCGAGCGGTGAGCATCGGCGGTGGCATGCATCACGCGATGGCCGATTCGGCGTCCGGCTTCTGCGTGTACAACGACCCGGCGGTGGCCATCTCCTGGCTGCTGGACCACGGTTTCGACCGGATCGCCTACATCGATGTGGACGTGCACCACGGCGACGGCGTGCAGCGGGCCTTCTACGGCGACCCCCGGGTGCTGACCATTTCGCTGCACCAGCATCCGGCCACGCTATGGCCGAACACGGGGTGGCCGGAGGAGACCGGCGCGGGCGCGGCGGAGGGCACATCGATCAACCTGCCCCTGTTGCCCGGCACCCGGGATGCGCAGTGGCTGCGCGGTTTCCACGCCGTGGTACCGGGCGCGGTGGCGGCGTTCGGTCCGCAGATCGTGGTCAGTCAGTGCGGGGTGGACACGCATCGCGAAGACCCTTTGGCCGATATAGAACTCACCGTGGACGGACAGCGGGCGGCGTTCCGCGCCATGCGCGACCTCGCGGACCGATATGCCGAAGGGCGCTGGCTCGCCGTGGGCGGCGGTGGATACGGCCTGATCCGGGTGGTGCCACGGGCCTGGACGCACCTGCTGGCCACCGCGCTGGACCGCACCGTCGACCCGGCGACGCCGATTCCGCAGGACTGGATCGAGACCGTCCGCGCGGCGGCGCCGCAGGCGGACCCGCCACGCACCATGGGCGACGGCGGTGACGTCGCCTACCGTCCGTGGGACGGCCCCGGCGGTACCGGTGAAACCGGTGACGCGCGGGTCGACCGAGCCCAACGCGCCGTAGACATGGCCGTGCTGGCCACCCGCCGAGCGACTTTCGGGTTGCTAGGTCTCGACCCGGAGGACCCTCGTGACTGACTTCCCCGACACCCCGGACGCTCCCGCCA
>NZ_JABLTE010000098.1 GCF_013315795.1 Nocardia barduliensis | reverse complement strand
GCCCTCGCGCGCCGCCGCGACAGCCGAGCAGGAACCGCAAGCTCTCATCGCGGCGCGCACGCTGCGCGACGCCGACAGCTCGCTGTCGATCATCATCGGCAGGCCGTATCTGGCGGCCGACCGGCGCAAGCACCTGTGCCGGTTCCACATCAGCGAGCAGGGCGCGTCGGTGGCCAGCGGCGTCGACGAGATCCAGGCGTTGCACACCGCGATCCACATGATCAGCCAACGACTGGAGCTGCCGCAGGATTGGCCGGTCAGCCGCCTGTCCTGACCCGCTGGCGCACATTCCGCGGCGCGCCGCCCAGCCGGTCCGGATTCGGCATCGAATCTCGGTTGGTGGATCGTCGTTCGACCGGCGCGGCTCGCCGCGCGGCATGAGCAGTCCGGCACGCCCGTCGGCCGACCGTCCCCGTGTCCGGAACCAGACCGTGGCGCGGCCGCAGCGGCGCCAGGAGGGAACTGCCCATGGAATTCATCTCGCCGGTGGACGCCCTGTTCCTGGTCGCGGAATCACGCGAGCATCCGATGCACGTCGGTTCACTGTCGATCTTCGATCCCGTGGACGGTTCCGGACCCGAGTTCGCCCGGCGCGCGTACGCGACGCTGGCAGCCGACCGGAACTTCCATCCGATGTTCCGCAAGCGCCCGTCTCGCCTGTTCGGCACGCCCCAGCTGGCCTGGACGGTGGACAGCGCGGTCGAGCTCGACTACCACCTGCAGCGATGGGCGCTGCCGGAGCCGGGCGGCTTGCCAGCCCTGACGGAGGTGGCCGCCGGACTGCACAGCACCCTGCTCGACCGGCACAAACCGCTGTGGGAAGCGCATCTGATCGAGGGGCTCGCCGGGGATCGGGTCGGCCTGTACGCGAAGATGCATCACGCCCTCATCGACGGCGTCGGCGCCCAGCGACTGTTGCAGCGCACGCTGACCACCGACCCCGAGTCCGGCGAAGCCCCGGTGCCCTGGGATCTCCCGCCCTCGGCCACGCACCGCGCGAATCCGCCGCGCCGGCCCACCCTCGGCGCGCGGGCGCGCGCGCTGCTCGCCGCGGCGGGCTCGGCTCCTTCCGCGCTGCGCCTGGCTCGCACCGCGCTGCTCGAGCAGCAATTGACGCTGCCCTTCGCCGCGCCGCGCACCATGTTCAACGTCCGGATCGGCGGGGCACGCCGCTGCGCCGCCCGGTCCTGGCCGCTGGATCGCATCCGCCAGGTCAAGAAGATGACCGGCACCACGCTCAACGACGTCGTGCTTGCCATGTCGGCGGGCGCGCTGCGCGCCTACCTGCTCGAACACGTCGCCCTGCCGGAGAAACCGCTGATCGCCATGGTGCCGGTCTCGCTGCGCGCGGAGTCCGACGACGGTGACGGCGGGGGCAATGCCGTGGCGGCCCTGCTGTGCAATCTGGCCACCGATCTGCCCGACCCGGCCGCGCGGCTCGCGGCGATCAGCTCCTGCATGCACCGCGGCAAGGAGATCTACCGTGCGCTGACCCCCGTACAGGCGGTCTCGCTCTCGGCGCTCACGCTGAGTCCGCTCGCGCTGTCGCTGCTCCTGCCCGCCACCGCCGCGCTGACCAGCCCGCCGTTCAACATCGTCATCTCCAACGTTCCCGGCCCGCGCGAACCCCAGTACTGGAACGGCGCCCGCGTGGACGCCACCTACCCGCTGTCGATCCCGCTCGACGGCCAAGCGGTGAACATCACCCTCACCAGCAACGCCGACAGCCTCGACATCGGCATCGTCGCCTGCCGCCGCAGCGTGCCGGACGTGGCCAGGCTGCTCGACCACCTGGAGTCCGCGTTGACCGAACTGGAGGACACCGTCTATTGACCGCCGGGCGCTGCCGCCGCGCCTGGTTCGCCGCGCGTCCCGGCACGACGGATCGCCGCGCGCGGCTCAGGAGGAACCGGCCGTCCCGAGCCCGTTGATCGACGGCGGCAGATCCGGTTTCGCCGCACCCGGACCGGCGAGCAGGCGTTTGAGGATCTTGCCGGTGTCGCCGCGCGGCAGCGCCGAGAGGAAGGTGACCTCACGCGGCACCGAGAAGCGGCTCAGCCGGTTGCGCACGTAGGTGCGTACCATGTCCGAATCCAGCCCGGCCCCTTCGCGTTTCACCACGAACGCCACGAGTCGCTGACCGAATTCGTGGTCCGGCACCCCGACCACCGCGACATCGCTGACCTGCGGCAGATGCGCGAGCGCCTCCTCCACCGGGCGCGGGAAGACGTTCTCGCCACCGGAGATGATCATCTCGTCGTCTCGCCCGGAGATGAACAACCGGCCCGCGGCGTCGAGATAGCCGAGATCGCCGGTGTCCAGCATGCCGTGCGCCTCGTCCGGCGGCGCCGAGTTGACGTACCCGTCGAACAGCATGTGGTTGCCGACGAAGATGTGCCCGGTGGCGCCGATCGGCAACCGGCGGTGGTCCGGCCCGAGCACGGCGACCTTGGTGCCCAGCGGTGGTCGTCCCGCCGTGGTCGGCGAGGTGTGCAGGTCTTCGGGCGTCGCGATCGTCGCCCACGAGACCTCGGTGGAGCCGTAGACGTTGTAGAGGACGTCGCCGTAGGCGTCCATGAACCGCTCCACGGTCGCGCCGGCCAGCGGCGCACCGCAGCTGATCATGTGCCGCAGGCTGGAGGTGTCGTAGCGGTTGCGCACGTGCGCGGGCAGATCGAGGATGCGCTGCACCATGGTCGGCACCACGATCACCGTGTTGACCTTGTGCTCGGCGATGCGACGCAGGCAGTCCTCCGCGTCGAACCGTTCCGCCAGCACCACGGTCGCGCGCAGCGCGGTGCTCAACTGCAGCCCGGCCAGACCCCAGGTGTGGAACAGCGGCGCGGGAATCAGCATGGTCTCGTTCATCCGCATCGGGATGCGCGACAGCAGTGCCGCGATGGAACCGAAACCCTTCGGATGCGGCCTGCGCGCCCCCTTCGGCGTCCCGCTGGTCCCGGAGGTGAGCACGATGAGCCGTCCCGGCTGGGCAGGCGTGCGGAAATCGGTGTGCCCCTCCGCCACCAATTGGTCGACGGTCGTGCGGTCCGGCGCCGGCGGGCGTCCGTCGGTGTTGTAGCGCGGGATGTCGGCGTGCAGATAGCGCACCAGCTCTTCCAGGTCACCGTCGACGAACAGCGCCGAAAGCCGGTCGCGCTGCACGATCTCCTCGATGGTGCGCCCGGCCAGCCCGGCATTCAGCAGGGCCACGTCCACGCCGAGTTTTCCTGCCGCGACCATGCACTCGATCATGCCCGCGTGGTTGCGTGCCAGCAGCCCGATGGCGTCGCCCGGCCCGAGACCGTGCGCGGCCATCGCGGCGGCCAGCGCGTTGGTCCGCTCGTGCATGTCGGCGAAGGACCGGGTGCCGCGATCGTCGACGACCGCGATCCGATCCGGCGCGTACACCGCGCCCGCCGCGTACCCGCCCGCCAGGTTGAAACCCCACTTCGCGAGGGAGCGCAGCTGTTTGAGGCTGCGGTCGAGTCGAACCGGCAGGACGACGCCGGTGGCGACCATCTGCCGCGCGACGCCCGCGTTCCGCCGGATCGGTGAATCCTCGCCGTTGACGACGAACGAGGTCCGCGCGCCCTTGGCCACGTCGGCCACCCGTTTCAGCCCGCTCTTGGTCCACTCCGCGATCGCCACGTTGGACAGTTCGGCGACGTGCGGATGTATCCGGCTCGGCGCGAAGTAGGTGACCGTGACCTTGGTGCGCTCCTCGTCTCCGTGCAGCCGCACCGAGGCGAAGCTGCCCAAGGCGGCGTACTGCATCTCGAAGCTCTCGTACCACCGCCCGATGATCAGCCGGATCTGGTGGGTGCGGATGCCGGTCCCATAGGTGCCGACACGCATCTGCCAGACCACGTTGCCGTCGGCGGATTGGATCTGCTCGCACGCGCCGATCCCGGTGAACATGCGCGGATACGTCTGCGGTTCGAGTAGCAGATCCCAGATGGTCTTGCGGGCGATCGCGAATTCCGCGACCACATCGATGACATCGGTAACCAACTTGTGCACTTCTCGTCGGCCGGTTCGAAGAACTTCGGGTCGGCGGGTAGCTCCTTTGTAACGTCAGTCACAGATAAGGTCAAGTAGCCGCGGCCTCGCCGCCACTACCAGCGATACGCAGGAAATACGCTGCGATTGCCCAGCATTCACCTGAACCTGGGAACCGGCCCAATTCCCCCGCGCGACGCCTGTGAATCAGCCCAACGATCACCGAAACTCCCACCGGGCGCGCCGCGCCGATCCTAACGTCGCAGACGCCTGCTCGGCAGGACCGCACCCTGGCTGGAGAGGTTATGGACGACAAGCCCGCACGACGAATCGCGCACTCCCGAGCCGAGGAAATCCTCGATTTCTTCGGCAAATGCCGAGCGTGCGGATATCCCGCTTACGCCGAGACCACCACGCTGCGCTACGACAACGGCGATCGGGAGACCAAGGTCATCGCCAGCTGCGCCCTGCCGTGCGGCTGGACGGGCGAGGTCTCCGCGACGCCGATGACCGAGTCGGCCGACCGCGCGCGTACCTGAGCGAAGTCAGGCCGCGCGCGTGAGGAGTTCGTCGGGACCGAGTGCGCGCTCGCGCAACTCCCGCAGAATCCGCGCGAGGATGCGCGACACCTGCATCTGGGAGACGCCCAGGGATTCGGCGATCTCGGTCTGGGTCTTGGACTCGAAGAAACGCATGATCAGCACCTGCCGATCGCGCGCGGGCAGTTCGGCGATCAGCGGACGCACCGCCATCGCCTGCTCCAGCAGGTTGTAGCACGGTTCCTCCGCGCCGATCGTGTCCGCGAGCGCTTGCGGCGCGCCGTCGCCGTCCTCGCGGCCGCCCGTGTCCAGCGAGTTGGTCTGGTAGGCGTTACCCGCGATGAGCGCCTGGGTGACCTCTCCCACCTCGACGTCCAATTCGGCGGCGATCTCCCTGGCCGTCGGCATCCGCCCGAGCCGATGCGACAGCGTCTCGGTGGCGGGGCCGATGCGCAACTGGATCTCTTTGAGCCGGCGCGGGACTCGCAGCGACCACGTGTTGTCCCGGAAGTGCCTGCGCACCTCGCCCATGATGGTGGGGACCGCGAACCCGAGGAAGGAGCTGCCGCGGGACACGTCGAAGCGGTCCACCGCGAGCACCAGCCCCACCCGGGCGATCTGCAGCAGGTCGTCGTAGGACTCGCCGCGGCCGGAGAACTTGCGGGCGATGTGTTCGGCGAGCGGGAGACAGCGCCGCGTCACCTCCTCGCGCAGCGCGGCGCGATGGGGATCGGTCTCGTCCATCGCGGCCATCTTCTCGAACCACGGCTCGATGTTGTCGTAGCTGTCGCCCGCACGCGTGCGGCCCGTCGCGCCGTTTCCGTCGGTCGTGAACTCACGTGTCATCAAATGGCCCTCGTTCCCAACTGAACTCGATAACGGTCGGGTACCCGCCGATTTTCGAATCAAAAGGGTCACGAGAAATTGCCAGGGAACTGGTGAGCATGCGGACCAGTTCCCAGCTCAACGGATCACCGTCCATCTCGTCGCCGACCGCGCCGACCGTGTCGACGCGCACGCTCATCCGGTCGGCGCCGTAGGTGAATTCACAGCCGAGCGTCGACCCGGGCACGCAGCCCGCCAGCAGCATCGTGGCCGCCTCGTTGATCGCCAGGCGGATGTCCGCGGCCGCGGTGAGCGGGATGTCGGCGATCAGGCACACGGTGTCGGCCATGCCACGGATCAGGGCCAGCTGTCGCGCGTCGGCGGGGATGCGCACCGCGACCGTGGTGGTCTCGGTGGCGTGCGCGCCGAACGCGCAGGTGATCACGCGCATCAGACCGTGGCGAGCTGCGCTTGCCACATCCAGTGCAGCTGTTCCAGCCGCGCCGCGATGGCCAGGAACAGATCCTGAGTCACCGGATCGGCCTTCTCGGTCGCCGCGATCCGCTCCCGTAGCCGCTTGATCACCGCGGCGAGGTTGCCGACGATCGTGTCGATGATGTCGGTGTCCTGCTGCCAGCCGTCGCCGATGCCGATCGCGCCGGAGTCCCTGGCCACGGTCGCGCCGCGGCCGTCCGGGCTCACCCCGACGGCGGTGGCGCGCTCCGCGGCGGCGTCGGTGAACTCGCGCGCCACGGTGACCAATTCGTCCAGCGCCAGGTGTACCGACCGGAAGTTGGAGCCGACCACGTTCCAGTGCGCCTGCTTCGCGATCAGCGACAGGTCGATCAGGTCGACCACCGTCGCCTGCAGCGTCTCGCCCGCGATGCGCTGCTGCTCCGGGTCCAGGGTGCTGGTGATGGGTTGGGACATCGCTTCGAACCTTTCTGCCGTCGATCCGGGTATCGACGGTCTACCCAGCCTTGCGGCGATAAACCAGGCGGCGGGCTGCCCGGCCGGGTGAAAACGGGGTGGACGCCCCGTCCGGGGACGCCTGCGTCCGTCGGCCGTGCGGGCGGATCTGCGGTGTGACGCGTCCGGCACAGCGGGATCCCGACAGTGCGCCGGATCGAGCGACCACGCCCGCATGTGGTTGCTAGAACGGCAACAATGTTTGCCGAATTCCGCACCTTCTCGGCAAGGTGGGGCATGGCTGAGGAAAAGCAAGTGGATGTGGTGGTGATCGGCGGCGGAGCAGCCGGTTTGTCGGCGGCGCTGACCTTGGCGCGGGCGCGCCGCTCGGTGGTCGTGGTCGACGCGCGCGAGCAGCGGAACGCCCCGGCCGCGGGCGTGCACGGGTGGCTGACCCGCGATGGCATCCCGCCGACGGCGTTGGTGACGATCGGCGCGCGGGAAGTGGAACAGTACGGCGGACGGATCAGGTACGGGCGAGCGGTAGCCGCGCGGCGGACCCCGGACGGGTTCGTGGTGGACACCGACCGCGGCGAACCGTTGCACGCGCGCCGGCTGCTCGTCGCCACCGGCCTGACCGACGAGCTGCCACCGATCGGCGGCCTGCGCGAACGGTGGGGTCGCGACGTCGTGCACTGTCCGTACTGCCACGGCTGGGAGATCCGTGACCGGCCGATCGGCGTGCTCGGCTCGGTGCACCACGCCCTGCTGTTCCGGCAGTGGAGCGCGGCGGTGACCTTGTTGCGGCACACCGCCCCCGCGCCGGACGCGGAGCAGGCCGAGCAGCTCACGGCCCGGGGAATCACGGTGGTGGAAGGTGTGGTCACCGCCCTGGAGGTGGTGGACGACCGTCTCGCCGGGGCCCGGCTGGAATCCGGCCGCGTCGTGCCGATCGCCGCGCTGGCGATCGCGCCGCGACCGGTTGCCCGCGACGCGCTACTGCTCGGCCTCGGCGCCGAAACCGCCCCGCACCCTTCGGGATCCGGCACCCACGTGGTGGCCGACGCCGGTGGTCGCACCCGCGCCCCCGGAGTCTGGGTGGCGGGCAACGTCACCGACGTCGTCGCCGGTGTGGTGCAGTCGGCTGCCGGTGGCGTCACGGCCGCCGCCGCGCTCAACGCCGATCTCGTCGCGGAGGACACCCGCCTGGCCGTCGATCGGTGGCGCGCCGAACGATTCTCCGCCGACCTCGAGCGAGTGAACTGCGAGCGAGTACTCGGCGCTCGACGCCACGGACTGGATTCGCTGCTGCCGCCCCCGCCGAGCTGACCAGGACGGGATCTCCGCCGCACTAGGGTGTGACCCACACAACACGGGAGGTGCGGGATGCCGGAACGGACGGCCACACCCTTGCGGGCGGCGACCATGCGCGAGATCGCCGATCGCGTCTCGACGCCGAGTTACGACCGGTCCCGAATCTCGCCGGGCATAGTGCATTTCGGAGTCGGCGGGTTCCATCGCGCGCACCAGGCGATGTACGTGGACCGATTGCTCGAACGCGGCCTCGCGGACGAGTGGGGCATCTGCGGAGTCGGCGTCCTCCCCGGTGACCGCCGCATGCGCGATGCGCTGCGGGCGCAGGACGGCCTGTACACGCTGTCCACCGTCGCCCCGGACGGCACGTGGACCACGCGCACCATCGGCTCCCTGGTCGACTACCGGTACGCGCCGGACGACCCGGAGGCCGTCGTGGCGCAGCTCGCCGACCCGTCCACCCGGATCGTCTCGCTCACCATCACCGAGGGCGGGTACCACATCGCGCCCGCCACCGGCGAGTTCGACGCCGACGACCCGGCGATTCGCGCCGATCTCGCCGGGAGCGCGCCGCCCGTCACCGTCTTCGGGCTCGTCGTCGAAGCCCTGGCCCGGCGCAGGTCGCGCGGCGTCGCGCCGTTCACCGTGCTGTCCTGCGACAACATCGAGGGCAACGGGAACGTCGCGCGCCGGATGTTCGGCGCGTTCGCCGCGCTGCGCGATCCCGAGCTCGGAACTTGGGTGACGGAGCAGGTGCGTTTCCCGAATTCGATGGTGGATCGGATCACCCCGGTCACTCCGCCCGGGGCCACCGGCGAGATCGAACGGCGTTACGGCATCCTCGACCGCTGGCCGGTGGTGACCGAGCCGTTCGCGCAGTGGGTGCTGGAGGATTCCTTCGGACTCGGCCGCCCGCCCTTCGAGGAGGTCGGCGTGCAAGTCGTGGACGACGTCGCCCCGTACGAACTGATGAAACTGCGGTTGCTGAACGCCGGCCACCAGGCGCTGTGCTACTTCGGATATCTGAGCGGCTACCGGCTGGTCCACGACGCCGCACAGGACCCGGCCTTCCGGCGTTTCCTGTTGCGGTACATGGACGCCGAGGCGACACCGACGTTGCGCCCGGTACCCGGTGTCGACCTGGACGCCTACAAGCGCACCCTGCTGGACCGGTTCGCCAACCCCGCGATCGGCGACACCATCGCCCGGCTGTGCGCGGAATCCTCCGACCGGATTCCGAAGTGGCTGCTGCCGGTGGTCCGGGCGCAGCTCGCCACCGGCGGCGCGATCGACTGCGCGGCGGCGGTGGTCGCGAGCTGGGCGCGCTACGCCGAGGGCGTCGACGAGCACGGGGAGCCGATCGAGATCGCGGACCGGCTACGCGACCGGCTCGTACCACTCGCGCGGCGGCAACGCGAGCATCCCACCGCGTTCCTCGAGGAGCGTTCCCTGTTCGGGGATCTGGTCGAGCACCCGCGCTTCGTGACCGCGTACCTGGCGGCACTGGACTCCCTGCACAGCAGGGGCGCACGTGCCACCGTCGAGGACTTGGCCCGTTAACGAGGGGTGACGCGGGCCACCGCTCGGCAGTCCGCGCCCACCGCGAACCACACGTCGAGGCTCGCGTCGGTACGGCGGGACACGAGTTCGACGGCCTCCCCGGACCGCACCGGCTTCCCGTACTCGACCACCGCGCGATGCGGCCCGGACTTGAGTTCGGCGTGATCGGCGAGGACCTCCTCGAGCGCGGTGAGGTAGACCGCGTTGTTCATGTGGTCGAGCAGGTCGATGTCGGTAGCGCGTAGCGGGAAAGGCCGGATCTGGACGCCGGGCTCGCCTGCCGAGGGCATCGGATCGACGAGTTCGGCTTTCCAGCGCAGCCGGTGCTCGGTCGTGCAGGCCAGCATGGGCGCGAGGAACCGGTCGCTCATCCGGGCCGGAACGCCCGACTCGGTGCCGAAGTGGATCAGGAAACTCTCGGTCTCCACCAGTCCGCCCGCGCTGCCGCAGACCTGGACCCGCATCGTGCACCACCGCGTCGACGTGGCCGAGGGCCAGCGCCGCAGGGTGGCCCATTCGCCGAAGGAGATCGGTTTGATCGCGTCGATCACCGTCCTGCGGATCACCCACAGCCGATGGATGTCGCCGTCCTGCAGGACCTCGAGATGGTCATAGCCCACGTCCTGCAGATAGCGCGCCACTCCGTCGAGGCGCAGATACTGGTCGCGGTCGGTGTCGGCCAGCCGCACGGGCCACCCCGTCTCGAAGGGAGTCAAAACGGCTGGGGGTTCCGGCAGCACGCTGGGAATGACCATGCCCGGATGATGCCAGTCATTTGCCACCATGGCGATACGTACGCACGGATCGTCACCTATCCGAGAATATTTCGCACTCTATTAGGCAATATTGATCGAATACCGAGTATCGACAGCAGCACGCTAAGAAATAGCCACTGCTATGTTCGTGGGTGGCGCAGCGTCGTTCGCCCCGCTGGCGAAGATGCGTGCAGGGTCTTCGCACCCGGGCAGACCGAACGAGGCCCCGGACTCGCCGGGGCCTCGTCTATCGCCTACTTCTTACGGTCTCGTTTGTCCCGCACCCGCACCGAGATGCGGACCGGCGAGCCGTCGAAGCCGAACTCCTCCCGCAACCGGCGTTCCAGGAAACGCCGATAGCCCGCCTCCAGGAAGCCGGTGGTGAACAGCACGAACGTCGGCGGCCGGGTGGTCGCCTGGGTGGCGAACAGCACGCGCGGCAACCGGCCACCGCGCATCGGCGGCGGGGTCGCGGCGATCACTTCCTTCAGCCAGGTGTTGAGCCGGCCCGTCGAGATGCGCTTGTCCCAGGACTCGAGCGCGGTCTCCATCGCGGGCACCAGCTTCTGCACGGCGCGGCCGGTGTGCGCGGAGATGTTGACCCGTTGCGCCCACGGCACCCGGATCAGATCCCGGTCGACCTCGCGCTCCAGTTGCAGACGCCGGTCCTCGTCGACCAGATCCCACTTGTTGAACGCCAGCACCAGCGCGCGCCCCGAGTCGGCGACCAGGCTGATCACCCGCAGGTCCTGTTCGGTGATCGGCTGCGAGGCGTCGATCAGCATGATCGCCACCTCCGATGCCTCCAGCGCGGACTTGGTGCGCAGCGAGGCGTAGAACTCGGTGCCGCTGGCGTTGGAGACCTTGCGGCGCAACCCCGCGGTGTCGACGAACTTCCACACCTTGCCGCCCAATTCCACCAGGGAGTCGACCGGGTCGACCGTGGTGCCCGCGACGTCGTGCACCACCGAGCGCTCGTCGTCGGCCAGCTTGTTCAGCAGGCTCGACTTACCGACATTCGGCTTGCCAACCAGCGCCACGCGCCGCGGGCCGGTGCCGCCGCTCCCCTCGCGCGGGGTCTCCGGGAGCACCGCGAGCACGTCGTCGAGCAGGTCGCCGGTGCCGCGGCCGTGGGCGGCGCTGACCATCCTCGGCTCGCCCAGCCCCAGCGACCACAACGCCGCCGCCTCCGCCTCCACCCGCTGATCGTCGACCTTGTTGGCGACCAGGATGACCGGCACGGCGGAGCGGCGCAGCTTCTTCACCGCCGCCTCGTCGGTGGCGGTCGCGCCGACGACGGCGTCGACCACCAGCAGAATCGCGTCGGCGGTCTGCATGGCCAGTTCCGCCTGCCTGGCCACCGATTGCTGAAGGCCCTTCGCGTCGGGCTCCCACCCGCCGGTGTCCTGCACGAGGAACCGGCGACCCGCCCAGTTCGCCTCGTAGGACACGCGGTCGCGGGTCACTCCCGGGATATCCTCCACGACCGCCTCACGGCGGCCCAGAATCCGGTTGACCAGCGTCGACTTGCCCACGTTCGGGCGGCCGACCACCGCGACCGTCGGCATCGCGACGTGCGCGCCGTCCTCGAATTCGGCCTCGAGATCGGCCAGTTCCCAGTCGGCTTCGTCGGTCCAGACGCCGTCGCCGGCCAATACGTCCTCGTTCACCTGCGGCCTCCGGACTCGAATGCCGAGATCTGCTCGGCGACAACGCGATACAGCTCGTCGATGACCTCGTCCATGGACAGCTCACTGGTGTCGACGCCCACCGCGTCCTCGGCCGGGCGCAGCGGGGACACCTTGCGGGTCGAGTCGAGGGTGTCGCGGCGCTGCACGTCGGCGAGCACGCCCGCGTAGTCGTCGCCCCGGCCCTCGGCGATGTTCTGCTGATTGCGCCGGTGCGCCCGCGCCTCCGCGGAAGCGGTCAGATAGATCTTGGCGTCCGCCTCGGGCAGGACGACCGTGCCGATATCGCGGCCCTCCACCACGATCCGCCCCGCGATCGCCGTGATCTCGCGCTGCATGGCGACGAGCAGCTCACGCACCTCGGGCACCGCGGAAACCGCCGAAACGGCCTTGGTCACGGCGTCGCCGCGGATCTCCGAGCGCACGTCCTCGCCGTCGAGCTCGATCACCTCGCGGCTGGGATCGGTGCCGATGGACAGCGGCAGCTCCTTGACCGCGGCGGCGATGGCCGCGGTGTCGGTCAGCTCGATGCCCGCGCGCAGCACGCGCAGCGTCGCCACCCGATACATGGCGCCGGTGTCGAGGTACCGCGCGCCGAGCCTGGTGGCCAGCCGCCGCGACACACTCGACTTCCCGGTGCCCGACGGCCCGTCCATGGCGACCACGAGCGGGCTGGTACCGGCCATCCGCGCCGGCGCCTGCACCGGGATCTCCACACCGTTCACAACGACACCGCCTCGTAGAGTTTGCCGATTTCATCGCGACCGAGCACGCGCAGTGTGCCGGGCCGTTGGTCGCCGAGCGCGACCGGGCCGATATTGGTGCGAACCAGCCGGATGACCGGATGGCCCACCGCGTCGAGCAGGCGGCGCACGATGTGCTTGCGCCCTTCGTGCAACACCACCTTCACCAAGGAACGTCCCTCGCCCAGCTCGAGCACCTGGAAACGGTCGACCTTGGCGGGACCGTCCTCCAGCTCGACGCCTTGCTTCAAGTGCTTGCCGACCGCGCGGTTGTTCACCTCGCCCTGCACCGTCGCCAGGTAGGTCTTGGAGACCTCGAAGGACGGGTGCATGAGCCGGTGGGCCAGATCGCCGTCATTGGTGAGCAGCAGCAGGCCCTCGGTCTCGGCGTCCAGCCTTCCGACATGGAAAAGGCGCTGACCGGCGGCGATCCGCTCGGCTACGATATCGCCGACGCAGGGGCGCCCCAGATCGTCGGACATGGTGGACTGCCAGCCCTTGGGCTTGTTCAGCGCGACGTGCACCAGTTCCTCGCGCACCACCACGCGGGTGCCGTCCACGCGCACCACGGCACGCTGCGGATCGATGCGCAAGCCCTGCTCGCGCACGATCATGCCGTCGACTTCGACGCGGCCCTGCGCGATCATCTCCTCGGCGGCCCTTCGCGACGCCACACCCGCCTTGGCGAGGACCTTCTGCAACCGCTCCCCCTCGCCCCAGGGCATCTTGGTGTGGCCGCCGGACTCGGCGGGCTCCACGTTCTGGTGGCGTGCGGGCTTGGCGTTGCTCAGCAGCGGCGGTGGCGCGACCTGCCGTTGCGGTTTGGGCTTCTTCTTGCTCACGGGAGCCGGGTGCCGCTGCGGGCTCGGCGCCTGGGACGATCCGCGCTGGGCCGATCCACGGCCCGTGCCGCCCGGCTGGGCGCCTCGGGGAGTGCCCCCTCGTTGGGCCGAACGGGCGTCGCGTGCGCCCGACGTGCGGCCGGTGCCGCCCCGTTCGGGCGTAGCGCCGCGTTTTCTACGATCCGGTGTGCCATCTCGGCGAGCGGGCGTATTCATCGTTTCCTGTCACTCTTCGGTACCGAGATCCAAATCGGCCTCGGCGGGTTTCTTCAACCTGGTGTACCGGGGGTCGGTCTCCAGGCTCTCGTTGATCTCATCGATCAGGTCGACGCCCGGAAGCAGGGGCGCCAGCGGCGGCAGGTCGCTCAGCGACGCGAGCCCGATCCGTTCCAGGAACAGCTCGGTCGTGCAGTACAGCGTCCCGTTGGTCTCCGGGTCGACGCCCGCCTCGGCGATCAGACCCCGCGCCAGCAGCGTGCGCATCACGCCGTCGACGTTCACGCCGCGCACCGCGCTGACCCTGGTCCTGGTCACCGGTTGACGGTATGCCACCACCGCCAGCGTCTCCAACGCCGCCCGGGTCAGTTTCGATCGGGAGCCGTCGAGCAGCATCCGCTCCACATACGGCGCGTACTCGCTGCGAGTATAGAAGCGCCAGCCGTCACCCACGAAACGCAGATCCATCCCGCTGGACCGGGCCGACAGTTCGGCGGACATCGCGCGCAGGGTCTGTTCGACCCGCCGCGGGCTGTCGCCGAGGGCGGCCGCGAGCTGGTCTACCGGGGCCGGAGAGTCGACCACCAGCAGCATGGCCTCCAGCGCGGAACGCAGATCGGCGTCCGCGAGCGGTTCGGGGGTGAGTTCCACCACTGCCTCGCTCACGACCGCGCCTTACCGCGCTGCGTCGTGCGCGTCAGCGCGCTGTGCTCGCTCACCCGTAGTCCTCCTCGATTGTCACGGTGTCCACCTGTTGCGCGGCCTCGTCGCCGATCCAGCTGACCGCCAAGGGACCGAGCGGATCGGGCTGGTCGAACTCGATCGTCTTGCCGCGATACAGCTCGAGCAGCGCCAGGAAGCGGGCGACGATCTGGACCGCGGCCTCGCAGTCGGCGACCAGCTCACCGAACGAGGTCCACGCGCCCGCACCACGCTGTTTGAGCCGCTCCAGCACCAGTGCCGCCTGCTCGGCCACCGAGATCGCGTGCGTGTGCAAGTGGTCGAGCCCGACCTTGGGTACCGGACGGGGCCGGAAGGCCGCCGCCGCGATCGCGGCGAACTCCGCCGCCCCGACACCCAGCCTAACCTCGGGCAGCAGGTCGGCGTAGCGCTCCTCCAAGCCGACCGCACGCGGATAGCGCCGCAGCGCGGCCGCCTCCAGCTCGCCGAGCAGCTCGGCGACCTGCTTGAACGCGCGGTACTGCAGCAGCCGGGCGAACAGCAGGTCGCGCGCCTCGAGCAGTTCCAGGTCCTCGGCGTCGGTCATCTCGCCGGACGGCAGCAGACGCGCCGCCTTCAGATCCAGCAGCGTTGCGGCGACGACCAGGAATTCGGTGGTCTGGTCCAGGATCTTGTCCGAGCGCAACGTGTTCTGCTGCGCCATGTTCGCGGTCAGCGCCTTCGTATAGGCGATGAACTCGTCGGTGACCTTGTGCAACGCCACCTCCGTGACGTCCAGCTTGCGCGAGCTGATCAAGGTGAGCAGCAGGTCGAACGGACCCTCGAAGTTGCTCAGGCGCAGCCGGAACCCGGTCGCCTGCGGGTCGGTCGCCTGCGGCGCGTCCCCTGGCGAGGCGCCCGCCTCGGCTCGCGGCGCAGGGGGTGTCACGGACGATTCGGGCGGGCCTTCCCGCGGAGGCCGGTGGTCGGCATCCGACTCCGGTTCGGTCGGTCCAGCCGTCGCGCCGGCGGCGGGGACGGGACGGACAGGCGCGGCGTCCCGCCCTGCGGCGATGAATGCGGCCGCCGCGTTCCCGAGTGCGGGAGCCTTCGCCGGAGCGGGTCGCGCGGATTCCTCCGGCCCACCGGAGCGGGACGCGCGGTGGTCGGGCGTGGGTGCCGATCCGGCCGCGGGAGACCCCTGGCCGGACGGGTCGTGGTGGGACGCAGACGAGGGGTCGGAGCGGCCGGTCACCGGCCGGAACGGTGGATGACTTCCCGAGCCATCGACCGATACGCTTCGGCTCCACCAGATTTCGGCGCCCAGGTGGTAATGGGTTCACCCGCGACGCTGGCGTCCGGGAACCGGACGGTGCGGGCGATCGCGGTGTCGTAGACCAGGTCGCCGAACACCTCGACGACTCGCGCCATGACCTGGCGGGAATGCAGCAGTCGAGCGTCGAACATGGTGACCACTATCCCGTACAGGCTCAACCGCGGGTTCAACCGGTCCCGCACCTTCTCGACGGTGTCGTTGAGCAGCGCCAGCCCGCGCAGCGAGAAGTACTCGCATTCCATCGGGATGATCACGCCGTCCGAGCAGGCCAGGGCGTTGACCGTGAGCAGGCCGAGCGAAGGCTGACAGTCGATGAGGATGTAGTCGTAGCGGTTGCGTACCGGCTCCAGCGCGCGGCCCAGCGTCTGTTCCCGGCCCACCTCGTTGACCAGCTGGATCTCCGCGGCGGAGAGGTCGATGTTGCTCGGCAGCAGGTCCATGTTCGGGACACGCGTCTGCATCAGCACGTCGTCGATGGACACCTTGGAACCGATGAGCAGGTCGTGCACGGTCGAGTCGAGATCGTGGTGGGCGACGCCGAGACCGGCCGACAGCGCGCCCTGCGGGTCCAGGTC
Organism: Nocardia barduliensis; assembly: GCF_013315795.1. Taxonomy (GTDB): domain Bacteria; phylum Actinomycetota; class Actinomycetes; order Mycobacteriales; family Mycobacteriaceae; genus Nocardia; species Nocardia barduliensis. Next base: position 13,460 of record NZ_JABLTE010000098.1, on the reverse strand, counting down.
GACGAGCAGGACGCGACGGCCGTATTCGGCCAGCGCCGCACCGAGGTTGATGGTGGAGGTGGTCTTGCCGACCCCGCCCTTCTGGTTGCACATGGCCACGATCAGCGCGTCACCGTGCTGGCCGACCGGCGGCGGGTCCGGCACCAGCCGCAGCGGCCGCCCGGTCGGGCCGAGCGTGGCGTCCTCCGGGACCGGCTCGACCCCGTGCCCCCACAGCGTTTCCGCCGCGGCGTCCGAGTACGGACCCGGTCGCGAGCCCGTAAGCGGCTCCGCCCCAGCACCCATCGGCGGCTCCGCCGCTCCGGCTGTTGTCACGATCCGCTGCTCCTTATACGTTCCTGCCCGTTGCCTCGCCGAGCGTAGCGAGGCCGATCAGGGCCGACCTCGCTTTCGTGCGGTCCAGCTCTCGTTAGACGCTACCGCTTGACGGCACTCGAGTGCCGCGCCTGCGCGCGGCGTGTTCGCCCCGCGCTGGTCAGCGCCACCGCGGTCCGCCATCGAAATGAACGTCGAACCGGTCGTGCGACTCGTTCATCCTGTCGGAGTACACCTCCCCGTGCGCGATCCGGCCGAGTGCCGGAAGCATTCGAAGCGGACGATACCGGGTGTGGGCACAGCCAGAAACTCCGCGGGCCGTCCGCGGCGGCTCCGCGGCCGTGCCCGACCACCCGTGCTGCGGGCACTGTCAATGCGAAACTCTCGCGGAGTGCGGGTGTGGAATCGTCCATGGCAGAACGATTACCGGGCTCGGGGGTGGGCGGTGGCCCAGACTTCGCGCAAAGTGTTCACCGTGACCAGGGTGTAGATCTGCGTCGTGGTGACCGACGCGTGGCCGAGCAACTCCTGCACCACCCTGACGTCGGCGCCACCGTCGAGCAAGTGGGTGGCGAACGAGTGGCGCAGCGTGTGCGGCGACACCGCCGCCGTGATACCCGCGCGTTCGGCCGCGGTGTGCAGGACCCGCCAGGCACTCTGCCGGGACAGGCGGGTGCCGCGAGCATTCAGGAACAGGGCTCCTGCACTGCCCTTTCCGCGTGCGGCGAACACCGGGCGTCCACGGACCAGATAGGCGTCCACGGCGGCCAGAGCGGGCCGCCCGATCGGCACCAGGCGCTGTTTGCCGCCCTTGCCGCGCAGCACGACCGCTCGCTCCTCGACGTCGAGATCGTCGACGTCCAACCCGACTGTCTCCGAGATCCGGGCGCCGGTGGAATACAGCAGTTCCAGCAGCGCACGGTCGCGCAGGCCACGCGGTCCGCCGTCCGCGCCCGCCGCGGGGTCGCCGGGTCCGCCGCCTGCCGCCTCCAGGACGCGCAGCACCTGGTCGTAGGGCAGCGCCTTGGGCAGCCTGCGCCCCGGCGCGGGCGGTTTCACCGCGTGCGCCACGTCGGTCTCGGTCAGTCCCTCCGCCGCGGCGAAGCGATGCCAGCCACGCACCGCGATCAGCGCGCGAGCCACCGAACTCGCCGCCAGCGGCGGGTGCCCGTCACCGCCCGAGCGCAGCGCCATGGTGAACTCCGCGACATCGGATTCGGCCACCCGCTCCAGCGAGCCGATGCCGCGCCCGGCCAAGAAGTCCAGGTAACGACCGAGGTCACGCCGATAGGCGCCCAAGGTGTTCGGCGCGACACCGCGCTCGACGGCGAGGTGGTCGAGATAGGCGTCGAGTTCGCGGCCGAGCACGTGCGGTCAGTCTTCGGACTTCTGCGCCGCCTTGCGGCGGAGGAAGGCGGTCGGCTGCCCCTCCCACGGCGCGTCCGGCGGCCGCGGCTCGATGCCGCCCGCCCGCGCGGCCGCCAGCGCGAGCACGCCCGCCACGGCGGTGGCGTTGACGATCTCCCCGGCCAGTGCCGCGCGGACCGCCGCGTCGACCGGCACGCGGACCACTTCCAGGTCCGCCTCCTCCAGTTCCGGCTCGGGCCGGTCGGTCTCGTACAGATCCCTGGCCAGGTAGACCCGCAGCGCCTCGTCGGTGAACCCGGGTGAGAGCACCACGTCCACCAGAACCGCCCACTCCCGCGCGGCCAACCCGGTCTCCTCGGCCAGCTCCCGCCGGGCCGCGAGCAGCGGGTCCTCGCCGGGCAGATCGAGCAGCCCGGCGGGCAGCTCGAGCAGCCGCCTGCCGATCGGGTGGCGGTACTGGTTGATCAGCACCACGTTGTCGTCGTCATCGATCGCGGCGACCGCGACGGCGCCGTGGTGCTCGATCACCTCACGCTCGACAACCCGTCCGCCCGGCATCCGCACCTGATCGAGCCGCAACGCCAGGATGGCGCCGCTGTAGACGGTCTCGCCGGAGACAATCTCGAAATCGTGGCTGCCCGGTTCGGCCGCGCCCCCGTTGGTCATGCCGTTACGCCTTTTCCGTCGCACCCGCGAGTTCTTCGCCCGGAATATCCACCGGGAGCCGTTCGGCCGCCTTGTATTTCAGCGCCGCCGAGATGAGCGCCGCGAACAGCGGGTGCGGGCGGGTGGGGCGGCTCTTCAACTCCGGGTGCGCCTGGGTGGCGACGAAGAACGGATGCACGTCGGCGGGCAGCTCGACGAACTCGACCAGGTGCCCGTCCGGCGAGGTGCCGCTGAACTTCAACCCGCTTTCGGCGATCTTGTCGCGGTAGGCGTTGTTCACTTCGTAGCGGTGGCGATGGCGCTCGGAGACGTGCTCGCTGCCGTAGGCGTGCGCGACCACCGAGCCCTTGTCCAGCGTGGCCGGGTAGGCGCCCAGGCGCATGGTGCCGCCGAGATCGGCCTCACCGGCCACGGCCTGCTCCTGATCGGCCATGGTGGAGATGACGGGATGCGGTGTGTCCGGCTCGAATTCGGCCGAATTGGCCTCCGCCAGGCCCACCCTGCGAGCCGCCTCGATCACGACGCACTGCAACCCGAGACACAGGCCGAGCAGCGGGATGCCGCGCGTACGCGCGTAGTGGATCGCGCCGACCTTGCCTTCGATGCCGCGGATACCGAACCCGCCGGGGATCAGCACGGCGTCCACGTCGCGCAGCGCGTGCTGCGCGCCGGAGGGGGTCTCGCACTCGTCGGAGGGCACCCAGCGGATGTTCACCTTGGCGCGCGAGGCGAACCCGCCCGCGCGCAGCGCCTCGGTGACCGAGAGGTAGGCGTCGGGCAGGTCGACGTACTTGCCGACCAGCGCGACCTCCACCGTCTCGCGCGGGGAGTGCACCCGATCGAGCAGATCGCCCCACACGGTCCAGTCCACGTCCCGGAACGGCAGGCCCAGCCTGCGCACCACGTAGGCGTCCAGTCCCTCCCGGTGCAGCACGCGCGGGATGTCGTAGATCGACGGCGCGTCCGGGGTGGAGATGCAAGCGTCGACCTCGACGTCGCACATCAGCGCGATCTTGCTCTTCAGTGCCTGCGGCACCTCGCGGTCGCAGCGCAGGATCAGCGCGTCGGGCTGGATGCCGATATTGCGCAGCGCGGCCACCGAGTGCTGGGTCGGCTTGGTCTTCAGTTCACCGGAGGGCGCGAGATAGGGCACCAGCGACACGTGCAGGAAGAAGACGTTGTCCCGTCCCACGTCGTGGCGGATCTGGCGGGCGGCCTCGAGGAACGGCTGCGACTCGATGTCGCCCACCGTGCCGCCGATCTCGGTGATCACCACGTCCGGGGTCTGGCCTTGCAGATCCGGGCCGCGCATCGCGAGGATGCGGTGCTTGATCTCGTCGGTGATGTGCGGGATCACCTGCACCGTGTCACCGAGATACTCGCCGCGGCGCTCCTTGGCGATCACCGACGAATAGATTTGCCCGGTGGTCACGTTCGCGTCCCGGGACAGGTCCCGGTCGAGGAAGCGCTCGTAGTGACCGACGTCCAGGTCGGTCTCCGCGCCGTCCTCGGTCACGAACACCTCGCCGTGCTGGAAGGGGTTCATCGTGCCGGGATCGACATTCAAGTACGGGTCGAGTTTCTGCATCGTGACGCGCAGCCCACGCGCCGTCAGCAGCTGCCCGAGGCTGGAGGCGGTAAGACCTTTACCCAATGAGGAGGCGACACCACCGCTGACGAAGATGTGCTTCGTGTCCGTTCGCGCCTGAATCCGTGTTTGACCCACGGGTCTTCACGGTAACACGGATCCGCCCGTCCGTTCGAATGCCACGCGCGTTTGCCGAGCGATCGCCAGCCGCCGGTCAGAGCACTCGCGGCCGGACTGTGAAGCGGGTCGCGTTCCGGACGGGCATGCGTCGCCGGGGACCGGTGCCACCGAGACCGCACAGGTGGCGGGCCGACGCCGATCCCCCGGCGGTTTCGGCAGGTCAGCCCGGGAGTGCGGCCAGGGTCAGTGAGGCGGCCTTGGCGCCGGTGCCGTAGCGGCCCGCGCCACCGTTGAGCTGTTCGCCGAGCGCGAGCACCGTGGTGACGCGGCCGAGCTCTCGTTCGAGATTGTCGACCGTGCTCACCTGTGCCGCGAGCGCGGCATCGGTGCGGACCACCGCGATCGGCCCCGGCCCGTCCGCGGCGCCCGCGCGTCCGGCGAGCACCACCCCCGCCCCACGGCCGCGCAGGGCTCCGGCGAAGCGGGCGATATTCGCGCCGGCGCCGTCGCGGGCGGCGTCGACGCCCGCACCGGTGATCACGACCGCGAGTTGCGCGGGCTGCACCGGCGTGTCGCCGTAGGCGAGGAAACCGCCGCCGCGCAGGGTCTCCAGCACCAAGCCCAGCTCCTGGGGAGTGCCGCGGGTTTGCCCGTTGGCCGGGTCGAGCAGCAGCACCAAGCCGAGCAGATCACCGGCCATACTGCCCTGGTCCACCGCGCCGGTACGCAGCTGCGCCCCGGCCGGGATGACGTTCGTGACGGCCGTGCGCATCCGCTCGCCCTCGGCGGCGTCGACGAATGCCTCGGTGAGCGCGATCCGGCCGGTGACGCCGGCGCCGGAGATCTCGAGCGCCCTCGTCACCGCGTCGACGTCACCGGGATCGGCGTCCGGGGTGGTGAACACGACGACGCCGCGATCGGCGAGCGTGCCGCCGAGGATGCGGCCCGACGAACCGGCGACGAACCGGTCGGCGGCCATGGCCTGGTCTTCGAGCTGCCGATTCCGCTCGGTCAGCACGTCGACCTGCTGCCGCAGCTCGGTCTTGTCCGCCCGCAGTCCCGACAGCAGGTCCGCGGCGAGCGTCTGGGATCCGAGCACCACGCCGAGCGCGAGCGCGAGGAAGATCGCGACGATCGAAATGGCATGCTGGCGCAGCGAAATCATTGTTCTCCCTTTAGAATTCCCAGGATCCGAGCTGCACTTGCGACCACCGCGCGAAGCGGTTCCAGGTGTCCACCCCCCAGTCCACGAGCTCGCCGCCGCTGTTGGACGCCAGCAGCACGACGATCACCGCGACCAGCGCGGCGAGCACCACCAGCGCCACCGCGATCCCGGACACCCGGGTGCGGTACAGGGTGGCCACGGCCTTGGCGTCCATCAGCTTCGTGCCGACCTTGAGCCGGGTGAGGAAGGTGGCCGGATTGCTGTCGCGCCTGCCGCGGTCGAAGAAATCGTCGAGCGAGGCGGGCGCGCCCGCGGTGACGATCAGCGCCGCGCCGTGATGATCGGCCAGCAGCAGCGCCAGATCGGCGGCCGAACCCGAGGAGGGGAAGGTCGTCGCGCCGATGCCGAGATCCTGGATGCGTTCCAGTCCCTTGGCATGACCGTCGGTATCGGCGGGCAGGATCACCTCGGCGCCGCATTTCATGGTCGCCGAGGTGATCTCCTCGGGGTCGCCGACGATGACGTCGGGCCGGTAGCCCCGCCTGCGCAACGTGTCGGCGCCACGGCCGACGCCGATCAGGATCGGCGCGTACTCCTTGATGAACGGCTTGAGCCGCTGCAGATCCTCGGCATGGTCGGGGCCGTCGGCGACGACGACCACGTGCCGCTGCTTCATCGCCAGATTCAATTCCGGAACCCCGAAGCCGTCGATGAGCAAAGCGCTCTCGGTGCGGATGAATTCGATGGTGTTGCCGGCGAAGGCTTCCAGGTGATCGGCCAGCCCGTTACGCGCCTCGATCATCCGCTCCGCGATGGCGGACTCGGTGAGTTCGATGCCCTCGACGAGGACCTCCGGCTCCTTCTTGATCAGCTTGTCGGCGTAGACCACGCCGCCATCGATGCGGACCTTCACGCCGTCCTTGATCCGCTTGAACGCGTCCGAACTCACCGTGTCCAGCAGCAGGATTCCGTTGGTCACCAGCGCCTCGGGACCGAGGTTCGGGTAGCGGCCGGAGATGGACGGCGAGGTGTTGATCACCGCGCCCACGCGCGCCTCGACCAGCCGGTCGGCGGTCATCCGGTCGAGGTCCATCTCGTCGAGGACGACGATGTCGCCCGGCCCGATCCGCCCGAGCAGCCGCCGGGTGTTGCGATCCACCCGGGCCGTCCCGATCAGACCAGGAAGCGTTTCGGTGTTTCTCGACAACAGCGCCGGCATCCGCATGCGCCGATAATGACGGCAAACTCTCAACCATTGGTGGAGGCGCGCCGTTTCCCGCCACATTCGAACGCCGCGACCACCATCGCAACGTCCGCGCCGTGCGCCTGGAAACAAAACCCCAACCAGCAATAACCTAACCGGAGGGGCAGCCATGAGGGTACTGAGCGAAACCGTCATGACCCACAGGAAGGCGGCTGCACAACCACCGAGTGGGAATCGTCCCGTAGCCGGTCAGACAGTACAGCGAATAGACCGCTACCAAAGATGTCGGCAGTCCACTGCGCACCCCGATCCTGGGCATCACCCGGCTGGATACCGGTGTGCGACAACTGCTCCGCGTTGCGTCGACCTCAGCAGCGTGTGTCCATCAAGCGGACAGCTCCGCGCCGATTGTGATGCGGACGACACGATCATCGAGCCGAACCCGCTGTAGCTATATGCTGCCGGTCACACGTAACTCGAAGAGGAGACTTCATGGCCAGCACTACCGTCGACGCCGTCATCGCCGCACCGCGCGAGGTCGTGTACCGGCTCTTCGCGGACCGCGAGAGCATCAGCCCCTTCGTGCCGGTCCAGGTCAAGCTGGTCAAGCCGGGCCTGACCGAGCGGGAGGGCGTCGGCGCCCAGCACCTGATCGGCCTCGGCCCGGTGGGCGTCACCGAGGAGATCACCAAGCTCGTGCCCGGCGAACGGATGGAATACAAGATCGTCAAGGGCGCGCCGGTGAAGCGTCACGTCGGCATCGTCACCTTCGCCGACGCCGACAACGGCACCCTGGTCTCCTACACCATGGAGTCCGATCCATCGCTGCCGGTGCCCGCCAAGGTGCTGGAGTTCGGTCTGAAGAACCTGATCGGCCAGTTCATCAAGGGCGCGCAGAAGGCCGTGCGCTGACCGCCGCGCTCAGCGCGTAGCTGCCTCGGCGCCCGCCTTCTCGGCGCGCGCCGTCGCCAGCAGTTCCTCCGCGTGTGCCCGGCCGGTCTCGGTGTCGTCGAGACCGGCCAGCATGCGCGCCAGCTCGACGACCCGCTCGTCATTGGTGAGCGCACGGACGCCACTGTTGACCGCGCCCTTGCCGTCGTCGGACTTGTCGACCACCAAATGGGTGTCGGCGAACGCCGCGACCTGCGGCAGATGGGTCACCACGATCACCTGGTGGGTGCGCGCCAGCCGGGCCAGCCTGCGCCCGATCTCCACCGCGGCCCGTCCGCCGACACCGGCGTCGACCTCGTCGAACACCATCGTCGCTCCGTGATCGGAGCTGGCGAGCACCACCTCCAGCGCCAGCATCACGCGCGACAGCTCGCCACCGGACGCGCTCTTGCTCAGCGGCAGCGATTGCGCGCCCGAATGCGCCGAAAGCCGGAACTCGGCCTCGTCGACGCCCGTGGGCCCGGCGTGCAATTGCCGGCCGTCGACGGTGAGCGGCGCCGCGTCCTGCGCTCCCGCGAGCAGCGGCCGCACCTCCACCTCCAGCCGCGCCTTGCCCATCGCCAAGCCGCCCAGCTCGGCGCTCACCGCTGCCGCGAGCTTGCCTGCCGCCTTGGCCCTGGCGGCGCTCAGCTTCTTCGCCGCCTCCCGCAACCGCTCGGCCGCGGTCTCCACCTCGGCGGCCAGCTCGGCCAGCGCCTCCTCGGACACGTCGAGCGAGCCGAGCCGGGTACGCGCCTCCTGTGCCCAGGCCAGCACACCGTCGATGTCGGGTGCGTACTTGCGGGTCAGCGTCTTCAATTCGGCCTGGCGGGTGAGCAGCGAATCCAGCGCGCCGGGGTCCGAGGGCAAATCGGAGAGGTACCCGCTCAACTCGGCGGTCACGTCGACCACCACGGCGATGGCGTCGGCCAGGCGCGGCGCGAGCGCGACCAGCGCCGGGTCGTCGGCGGCCTCGATGCGAGCGCGTGCGGTGCCCAGCGCTTCCAGAGCGCCGGAGTTGTCTTCGGGTGCGTCGGCAGGCCCGGCCAGCGCGCCGTGCGCGGTGGCAGCCGCCTCGCGCAGCGAATCCAGATCGCTGAGCCTGCGGACCTCCTCGACGATGCGCACGTCCTCGCCGGGTTCGGGCGCGATGGCGTCGATTTCGTGCAGGGAGTGCTTGAGCCGATCGGCCTCCAGCGCCAATTCCCTGCTGCGCGCGGTCCGTTCGAGCAGTTCGGTGCGGGCGTCGAGCCACGATCGCCGCAGCACCTGGTACTTGCGCAGGGCTGCGGCCACCGCGTCGCCCGCGAACTGGTCCAGCGCCGACAATTGCTGATCGGGGCGCTGCAAACGCAATTGATCGTTCTGGCCGTGCACGGTCAGCAACGGCGCGGTGAAATCGGCCAGCACCGAGGCGGGAACGCCGCGGCCGCCGAGATGCGCACGGGAGCGGCCATCGCTGCCGACCGTGCGTATCGCGATGACGCTGCCGTCGTCGTCCGGCTCGGCGGCGGCCGCTTCCAGCACCTGCGTGACCTCGGCGCGGGCGGCGTCGTTGACGTCGTCGACGGTGAACCGGCCCTCCACCACGGCCCGAGACGCGCCGAGCCGGACCCGGCCCGCGTCCGCGCGCGCACCGCTGAGCAGATGCAGGCTGGTCACCACCATGGTCTTGCCCGCGCCGGTCTCCCCGGTCAGGCAGGTCAGTCCCGCGTGGAACTGCGCGGTCGCCGTGGCGATGACGCCAAGCCCGTCAATCCTGATCTCTGTCAGCACTTGTGCTCTCCGTTCGCCGTCGGCCACGCCAGCCTGTCACGGGCAATTGGAACTTGCGCACCATCCGGTCGGCGAACGGTGCGGAGTCCAGCCGCACCCAGCGCACCGGTTGAGCGCCGCGAACCGCCTCGACCCGGCCGCCGCTGGGCAGTGCGAGCGTGCGCCTGCCGTCCAGGAAAACTATCGCATCGTGTCCGGACGCCACCGACTCGACCGCGATCCGCGACTCCGGGCTGGTCACCAGCGGCCGCGCGAACAGGGCATGGGCATTGCTCGGAATCACCAGCAGCGCTTCCAGTTCCGGCCACACCACCGGGCCGCCCGCGGAGAAGGCGTAGGCGGTCGATCCGGTCGGTGTCGAGATGAGGATGCCGTCGCAGCCGAACGACGACACCGGGCGGCCGTCCACTTCCAGCACCACTTCCAGCACGCCCATGCGCGAAGCGTTTTCGATGCTCGCCTCGTTCAGCGCCCAGCCGCGCTCGACGACCTCGTCATCGACCCGGACCGTGACGTCGATGGTCATCCGATGCTCGATCGTGTAATCGCGCCGGACCACCTGTGCGAGCGACTCGTCCAGATGTTCGGCTTCGGCCTCGGTGAGGAAACCGATGCGGCCGAGATTGATTCCCAGCACCGGCACCCCCGCCGAGCGCGCCAGCTCGGCCGCGCGCAGGAATGTTCCGTCGCCACCGAGCACGAGCACCATCTCGCAGCCGACCGCCGCCTCCGGGCTGTGCTCGATCACGCGCACCGGATAGCCACCCGGCTCGGCCTCGAATCGCGTGCTGTCCGCCTCGTCGGCGAGCACGCGCAGGCAGATGCCCGCGTCCGCGAAGATCTTCGCCACCCGGTGGGCGGTCTCGATGATCTCCGCGCGACCCGGATGCGATACCAGCAAGATCTCCCGGCCGCAGGGCTGGACCAGCGCGTTCACTGTGGACCCTCCTCAACCGCACGTTCGACCAGCGCCGCGACCTGCTCGTCGTCGTATTCGAACGGCCCGTCGTTGCGCAGCCACAAGAAGTATTCGACATTGCCGGACGGCCCGGGCAACGGGCTGGCCACCGCACCGAGCGTGCGCATACCCCAGCCCGCGGCGGCCGCCGCCACCGAACGCACCGCGTCGGCGCGCAGCGCGGGGTCGCGCACCACGCCGCCGGAGCCGACCCGCTCCTTGCCGACCTCGAACTGCGGTTTCACCATGGGCAGCAGCTCGGCGCCGGGCGCCGCGCAGGCCGCCAGCGCGGGCAGCACCAGGCTCAGCGAGATGAACGACAGGTCGCCCACCACCAGTTCCACCGTGCCGCCGATGGTCTCGGGCGTCAGGTTGCGCACGTTGGTCCGGTCGAACACCCGGACCCGCTCGTCGTTGCGCAGCCGCCACACCAGTTGGCCGTAACCGACGTCGACCGCGACAACCTCCCGCGCTTCCCTGCTGAGCAGCACGTCGGTGAAACCACCGGTCGACGCGCCCGCGTCCAGGCAGCGCTTACCCGCCACGGTGAGCCCCTCCGGCTCGAACCGCTCCAGCGCGCCGAGCAGTTTGTGCGCCCCACGCGAGGCCCACGACACCTCGTCCGGCTGCTCGCGCACCACCAGCGGCGTGCCCGCCTCGACAGCGGTCGCCGGCTTCACCGCGACCGTTCCAGCTATCAGGACGCGGCCCGCGCCGATCAACTCGACCGCGTGTTCCCGCGATCTCGCCAATCCGCGGCGAACCAGTTCCGCGTCCACCCGTGCGCGTCTGGCCACCTCAGATCTTGTCCACCGTGGCCAAGGCCTGCACCAGCACCTCATGTGCCTGCTCCAGGATGCGCGCGCGACGAGTGATGTCGACCCCGGCCTCCGCGCTCTCGGTGGCGGGCGCGGAACCGCTCCAGCCGGGCCGTTCGAGTTCGGCGAGCAGGCTGTCGACCTCGCCGCGGATCCGCTCCGGATCGGCCGGCTCCACCTGCCCTGGCGCACCTGCCAGGTGCCGGCCCGGCAACGGGATGCCAGGGCGGGGGCCTGGTGCACCGGCGGCCGGGCGGGGACCGTTCGGACGGGGCGTAGGAGTAGTCATCGTGGCGTCAACGCTATCGGATTTCCGAATCGGACGCGCGTACCGTCACAGCTCTTCCCGGGTTGCGCTGCAGCATCTCACCGAGGTCGGCTTCCGGCTCGTGGGCCACCGGCGGGTGGGCGAGGGCGTCGAGCGAGTCGGCGACATAGGTCGGGACCTGCCCGTCGGGAGCCTTGCGCAGTTCGTCCACGGTGCTGACGCCCGTGAGCACCAGCAACGAATCGAGGCCCACCCGGTTGGCACCCTCGATATCGGTGTCCAGACGGTCGCCCACCACCAAGGCACTGCGGGAACCGGCTCGGACGATCGCGTCCTCCAGCAGCGGCGCGTACGGTTTGCCCGCCACGATCGGCTCCCGATCGGAGGCGGTGCGCAGCGCGGCGACCATCGCACCGTTACCCGGCGCCAAGCCGCGCTCGTTCGGCAGCGTCTTATCGGTGTTCGCCGCGACCCACAGCGCACCCGACCGCAGGGCGTAGGCGGCTTCGGCGAGGTCCGGCCACGCGGTATGGGGCGAATGCCCTTGCACCACAGCGACCGGCGCCGCCCCGTCGAAGCGGCGGACCGGCTCCAGCCCGACCGCGTCCACCTCGGCGGCCAGGTCGTCGGTGCCGACTACCAGCACCCGCGCGCCAGGATCGAGCCGCTCGGCCAGCAATCGCGCCGCCGCCTGGGCGCTGGTGACCACATCGTCGCGGGACGCCGGAAAGCCGAGTTCGGACAGATGCGCGGCGACGACCTCCGGCCCGCGGCTGGCATTGTTCGTGACGTACACCAGCCGCTGCTCCGCTTCCCAGTGCGCGGCCAGCGCCTCCGGCGCCCCCTCGATCACCGCGTGACCGCGGTACAGCGTGCCGTCCAGATCCAGCAGCAGGGCTCGGTAGCGATCTCGTAGCCGCTTCACACCACTCTCACTCCGTGTCACCGATCGGCGCTGTGCCGACTCGCATGCCACCGGCCCCACCCGCAGCACAGCCACTCGGCGAGTCCGAGACATTCGAACCCTACGCCAGCCATCGGACCGGCCAGACGTGGCGTCAACCACTCCGTCGCCCCCGGATCACAGATGTTCGAGGCGGTTTCACCACAGCACGGGCTCCGCTGTTTCCGCACCGCGACATCTCCGCTTCGCGGGGCGCGGGCCAGAGTCAGCATGCACAGGCATCGGCTTCATCCGCCCCGCCCGCAAGGGCAAGATTCAGATATCGCTTTCGCCCGTGAGTTCCGCAGCGCGTTCCTCGGCGTCCGTGTCTCCGTCGAGGTCGGCCGAAGCGGCGTTGAGGAACCAGGTGAGGCCCTCGTCGGTGCGGCCCGCCGCGACGAGGGCGTCGGCGTAGGCGTAGAAGAGGCGGGCGGCGGTGGAACCGGTCCGGGACGGATCGAGATCCGAGGTCTGCAACGTCACGACCGCTTGGTCGTACTGCCCGAGGTCCATTCGCGCGCCCGCGACGACGATGCGCAATTCGGCGGCCTCGTCCCCGCGCAGGGCGCGGGCCTCTTCGCTGCGGGCGAGTTCGATCGCGCGTTCCGGCCGGCCCAGACCCCGTTCACAATCGGCCATGACGGCCAGCAGCCCGGAACCACCGGACATCCGGCGCGCGGTACGCAACTCCGACAGAGCTTCCGCCCATTCGCCCGCGTGGTAGGCCACCACACCGGCGGTCTCCCGCACCACAGCGATCCGGCCGGCACGCTGCCGCGCGGCCCTCGCGTGTGCGAGCGCGAGCCCGGGATCGTCGTCCAGCAGGCGCACCGCCATCACCAGGTGACGTGCGACCGTCTCGGCATTGCCTTTGTCCAGGCTGAGCAGATCACGCCGCACTGCGGAGTCGAGATCGGCCGCCTGCACTTCCTCCGGCAGATCGGGTTCCTCCGGACGCGGCGGGCGGCGGTCGAGGGCACGGCCGCCACCGACGCGGGCCCCTTCACCGCCCCGGCGACGATCCTGTGACGACTCGCCGCGCGGGGTCCGATCCTCGCGCTCCGCGCCACCGCGCCGGCCCTCGCGATCCGGTCCAGGAGGACGGCGGTCGTCGTCGCGCCGCTGGTAGCCGGAGTCACCACGCCGCCCCGCGTCACCGCGCTCGTCGGAATCCCCGCGACGCTTGAAGCCCCCGCGCTCGCCCGACTCACCCCGCCGAACATCGCTCCGGTCGCCGGAATCCTCACGGCGACGGTTGAACCCGCCCCGCTCGCCCGACTCACCCCGCCGAACATCGCTCCGGTCGCCGGAATCCTCACGGCGACCGGAGCGATGTTCGGC
>NZ_JABLTE010000097.1 GCF_013315795.1 Nocardia barduliensis | reverse complement strand
TGTCTGATTTGCAGCGCCTGCGGCGCTGCGTGTTCGCGACCCCTGGATGGCTCGCGTTCCAGCGGTCGAGACTCGCGCCTGCGGCGCATGCGCTTCGACCGCTGGAACGCGAGCCGGGCCGCGAACGGCGCTCGTAAGACTCGCGCCTCCAGTGGTTACTTGTGGGGGCAGGTGGGCAGCACTGTGCGCGCCGCCGACTGCCGCGCAGTTTGCTCACCGCCACAGCCGGTGGGCAAGCTCAATCATGCACGGACCGGTTGGTCCTGTACATGAACCTAGTGGGCTAGCCCCGGCCCGTGTAGTTAGGGGCCTCGACGGTCATCGTGATGTCGTGCGGGTGGCTCTCCTTGAGGCCCGCCGCGGTGATCTGCACGAACTGCGCCTCTTGCAGATGCGCGATCGACTGCGAGCCGGTGTAGCCCATGGCGGCGCGCAGGCCGCCGACCAGCTGGTGGATCACCTGGTTGACCGGGCCGCGGAACGGCACCCTGCCCTCGATGCCCTCGGGGACCAGCTTGTCCTCGGCCAGCACGTCGTCCTGGAAGTAACGGTCCTTCGAGAAGGACTTGGCCTGGCCGCGGCCCTGCATGGCGCCCAGCGAGCCCATGCCGCGGTAGCTCTTGAACTGCTTGCCGCCGACCAGGATCAGCTCGCCGGGGGACTCGGCGGTGCCCGCGAGCAACGAGCCGAGCATCACGGTGGACGCGCCCGCGGCGATGGCCTTGGCGATGTCGCCGGAGAACTGGATGCCGCCGTCGGCGATCACCGGGACGCCCGCGGGCTTGCACGCGGCGACCGCCTCCAGGATCGCGGTGATCTGCGGTGCGCCGACACCGGCGACGACGCGGGTGGTGCAGATGGAGCCGGGGCCGACACCCACCTTCACCGCGTCCGCGCCCGCTTCGACCAGGGCCGCCGCGCCCGCACGGGTGGCCACGTTGCCGCCGACCACCTGGATCCGGTCGCCGACCTCGGTCTTGACCTTGGTCACCATCTGCAGCACCTGCGCCTGATGGCCGTGCGCGGTGTCCACCACCAGCACGTCGACGCCCGCGTCGGCCAGCGTCATCGCACGCGACCACGCGTCCTCGCCGACCCCCACCGCGGCGCCGACCAGCAGGCGGCCGTCCCGGTCCTTGGTGGCGTTGGGGTACTGATCGGTCTTGACGAAGTCCTTGACGGTGATCAGGCCGCGCAGGCGCCCGTTGCCATCCACGATCGGCAGCTTCTCCACCTTGTGCCTGCGCAGCAGTCCCAGCGCGGCCTCGGCGGTCACGCCCTCCTGCGCGGTGATCAAGGGCGCCTTGGTCATCACGTCGGCGACGCGGCGGTTCTGGTCCACCTCGAAGCGCATGTCGCGGTTGGTGATGATGCCCACGAGCGCGCCGGTCTCGTCCACCACCGGAAGCCCGGAGATGCGGAACCGGGCGCACATGGCGTCGACCTCGGCGAGGGTGTCGGTCGGACGGCAGGTCACCGGGTCGGTGACCATGCCTGCCTCGGACCGCTTGACCGTCTCCACCTGGGAAGCCTGATCGGCCGCCGAGAGGTTGCGGTGCAACACGCCCATACCGCCCGCGCGGGCCATGGCGATCGCCATCCGCGCCTCGGTGACCGTGTCCATGGCCGAGCTGACCAGCGGCGTGCGCAGACGGATCTCCCTGGTCAGCAGGCTGGAGGTGGCCACAGAGCTGGGGATGAGATCCGAGGCGGCAGGCAGCAACAGCACATCGTCGAATGTGAGGCCGAGCATGGCGATCTTGTTCGGATCGTCGCCACCCGTAGGAGGGCGGACTGCGATTCGTTCGCCCGGTACGGGATTACTCATTCGGATCGACCCCTCCTGGACGTCGATAGCGACCGACGCGGGCGGAACCGGCGCCGTGACGGCTGATGGGATGGACGGTGGCGTTCGGCGGCGGTGCGGTGGGAACCCGCCGTAGCCTGTGCTCCATGGTATCTGTCCGGTGAACTCGCCGACGAAGTGAGCCCACCACCGAAACTGGCAGGCCGCATAGCTGGCGCAGACCACCCTGTTCTGCGTACCGTGGGGATGTGCGTGACCATCTACCACCTGGCTTGCCGCCGGATCCGTTCGCCGGAGACCCCTCCGACCCGTCCGCCGCGCTCGACGCCATCGAGCCCGGTGAACCGCTGGATCCCCACGAGCGCCTTGCGGTCGAGGAGGATCTCGCCGACCTGGCGGTGTACGAGGCACTGCTGGCCCACCGCGGGATTCGCGGACTCGTGGTCAGCTGTGAAGACTGCAGGCAGGACCACTACCACGACTGGGACATGTTGCGCGCCAACTTGCTGCAACTACTGGTCGACGGCACGGTCCGCCCGCACGAGCCCGCCTACGACCCGACGCCGGAAGCGTACGTCACCTGGGACTACTGCCGGGGCTACGCGGACGCCTCGATGAACGAGGCCTTCCACGGCGACGGGTTCGACGGATTCGACGGCTGAGACCAGCCGGACCGAGACGCACGCGGCCTCTCCGAGTCCCGCGTATCTCACGCTTGCCGCTGTGATTTTCGACGCACACCATCACGGCGCCCATCATTTGCCACGGCGCATCCTGTCGCCGAATCGCCATCCCGTACGCGGACAACCTGGACGTCCGATCCCGCACAAACAAAAAACCGATCGCCTGGCTTGGCGATCGGTTCGAGTCTTGCTCGAGATATTCGGTCAGCGACCGGGCGGCACGAACGAACCCGGGTTGGGGAAAGCCGGCACGCTGAAGGTCGGCGGCGGGTTGTAGTCCTGCGTCGGCGGCCGCGTCGCCGGCTGCTGTGGCGGCGGCGCCACCGTCGGGTTCCCGGTGTCCACGGTGGGATCCCCGATGGGCGGCTTGGCATCCGTGGTGGGCGGCTGCTGCGGCGGCATAGGCTCCCCGGTCGCCGGCGGCGTGGTCGCCGCGGGCGGCGGCGTGGTCACCGGAGGTGCCGTGGTCGGCGTGCCGCCACCGTTTGTCGTACCGCCGCCGTTCGGCGCCGTCGCGTCCACCGAGGGCGAGGGCTTGTCGGTCGGCTCGCCCGGCTGCTGCAGGATCGTCGAGGACCCGCCGGTCGTCGAATTGGGCTTCGTCGTCGCACTGGTACCCGGCGTGGCGCGCGGATCGGTGGTGTTGGGCACCGTCGATTCGAGCTGGTCGGCCAGTTCGGGGTTGTACTTGCGCAGCACAGCGAGCAACCGCTCCCACTCGGTCATCAACTCGGCACGCTTGTCCGGATCGCTGACCTGCGCGGCGCTCTCCTTGGCCCGCTCCAGGCGAACCTTCGCCTGCGCCGGATTCTGCTCGACCAGCGTCTTCGCCTCGTTCAGATCGTCGCCCGCACGCTGCACCACCGTGGTCTGGGCCTGTTCGCTGAACACGACCTCCTTGACCCGCCACAGCGGATCACCCGGCTCGGCGTTGTAGGAGAACGCCGTCATACCGCCGATGACCAGGGCCAGCGCCGCCGCGGTACCCATGATCGGGCGTAGCAGCCGCAGTCGCCCGCCGCTGTGCGCCCCGATACGAACCTGCCGCGCGCCGATCTCCTGGTTGACCGCGGCCACGATCGCATCCAGGTCCGGCTCGGCCGGCATCGGAGCCGCGATCAGCTCCGCCCGCCAGTCCGCGAGCAACGTCGCGAGCTGATACTCCTCGGCGCTGTCGGTGTGCACCGGACCATCGCTGGCGATGGCGTCGATCAGAGCATCGTCGCGGCGTACCGCGGCGATGTCGACCGGGCCGGTGTCACCGGACGCCTCGGCGTAGGGACCGCTGTTTCGCGATCCAAGCCGCGCCTTCCAGTCACCCCGACCGCGCTCGCCATCCCTAGCCATACATTTCACCTGCCCTCGCCACTTGTGACTTGAGTTTCGCGAGCGCCCTGTGTTGGGCCACCCGTATCGCACCCGCCGTACTGCCCACGGCGACTGCGGTTTCTTCCGCTGACAAACCCATGACCAAGCGCAGGATCAAGATCTCCCGATGCTTCTCAGGAAGCGTGGCGAGCAAACGGTTCATCTGTCTGCTCGTCTCTGACTCGAGAGCTCGTTGTTCCGGTCCCTGGTCGGTGGATATGACATCTGGTACTTCGGCCATCGCCTCCGCCTTGTTACGGGCGGCGTTGCGATGCGCGTCGGCGACCTTGTGCGAAGCGATCCCGTAGACAAAGGCCATGAAGGGCCTGCCCTGGTCTTGATACCTGGGCAAGGCTGTCATCACAGCCAGGCAAACCTCCTGCGCAACGTCGTCCGCGGAGAGCTGCCCACGCTCCGCGGCTCCGATCCGCGCGCGGCAGTAGCGCACCACCAGCGGGCGGATCATCTCCAGTACCTGAGCTAAAGCGGATCTGTCGCCCTG
Source organism: Nocardia barduliensis (assembly GCF_013315795.1). GTDB lineage: Bacteria > Actinomycetota > Actinomycetes > Mycobacteriales > Mycobacteriaceae > Nocardia > Nocardia barduliensis. The sequence continues at coordinate 25,607 of NZ_JABLTE010000097.1, read as the reverse complement.
CGCAGCGGCAGCGACGGCGAGGTCCAACTCTTCGCCCGTGTGCGTCATCGTCAGAGATATTCCTGGCGTTACAAGTGGCACGGTCCGGTGACGACCAGTGCTTCCACCGAAGGGGCGGAACGGATCTAACAATAGCGACCCGTTGCCGGGATCTGGGCAACACGGTGGTCTCCGTGATCACCTACCGGTCACCAAGGGGGCGCAACGCGCCGCCACCACGCGCGATGGCCGCGGCGCACGCTGCCGCCTCAGCGGCCGCGTCGGCGTCACCGGAGCCGGCGCGCAGCATGGCGCAAGCCCAGCGCAATGGCAGCAGCCCGTGCTCGCGGCATAGCTCGGCGACTTCCTCGGCCGATACGCCGGATCGCTCGCGCGCGTCGCGCGTCGTGTCGGACGCGGCGATCAGCAGGCGGGACTTCACCTGGTGCCGCACCGAGGGGGACCGGTCGGCCAATTCCAGCGCGGCCGCCGCGTGCGCCGCCGCCGATTCGAAATCGCCTGTCGCCAAGGCCGTTTCCGCGGACACCCAGCGCAGGCGGATCGCCGGACGCCAGCCGGCCCCGTACCGGCGCGCCGCCGCAGCGCTGCGCCGCAGCAGCCGATCGGCCAGGGCGAGCCGCCCGGTCCCCAGCGCGTCGGCGGCCAGCCCGGTGAGCGCGTCACAGATCGCGTCGGCGCGGCTGGGCAGGTAGCCGGGCGCCTCGTTCGCCGCGTCGGCCTCCGCGGCGACCTCGGCGGTGAGGATCAGCGCGGCTGCCCGGCCGTCGAACGCCGCCGCACGGTCGTGCCAGCCGAGTTGGCGGAGGAAAGAGCCCTCCGTACTTCTCGCCAGTGAGAGGAGTACGGGGTCGGAACTGTGGTTGCATACCCTTCGCAATTCGGCGCGCGCCGCGGCGTACCGTCCCTGGCCGCCGAGCACCACCGCGCGATACCACCGGCCGAGGGCGTCGGAAGCGGGTGGCAACTCGGCGGCGGCGCGACCCGGATCGGCGCCGAAGGCGGCCTCGGCGAGGACCGCGACGTGAGGATCTCCGAGCGGAGCGGGCGCGAACACGGGCGCACTCTATCCTGCGCGCCGCGCGTGGCGGGACGACGAAAGGCGACCAGCGGCCCGACCGGCATCCGCTCGGCATTTCGCCGCCGCGCCGATGTTGCCATTAGGTAAATCTCGCCCCGGCAATCGCCCGGCGGCCGCGTCGGGAATTCATGCGCGTTTCGCGTAATTAACCTGCCGGCCCCGTTTCCGCCATCTTCGGATCCGCGCGCCGCGCGGGCCGTCGGCGCCCTCGGTGGCGGCCGCCATGCGCCCGGCATCCTGGCCGACGCGCCCCCACACCCTAGAAATCGCCTCTACCTGCAAGAACTCAAACGCGCCCAACACAGGCGGTACCGTGCCGCCTGCGGCCAACCGAACAGTATCGCCGGAACCGACACGAAAAGTAAACAGTTCGGAGGTTAAATTTCGCAGCGCGAGATTTGGAAAAGTGCTGCGTCGAAGTATTGACGGAATTTCGCGGCTGGACCTAACGTAACTCATCGCCACGGACGGCGCCGCGCGAAATTGCAGCGACCGCGAGGGGCGAGCCCCCCGGGCACCCCCGCCGACACGGCGTCGTGGCCCACGAACTGTTGCAGAACAACTGCTCGACAACGCTGACGAGCTCGCACCACGAGGAGTTCACCATGCCCATGCCGACCCACCTCCCGGGACCCAACGCCGATGTCTGGGATTGGCAGATGCGAGGATCGTGCCGCGGGCAGGATTCCGCGGTGTTCTTCCATCCCGACGGCGAGCGTGGCCGAGCCCGCACCGCGCGCGAGATGCGCGCCAAGGAGATCTGCCGCACCTGCCCGGTGCTCATGCAGTGCCGCACCCACGCGCTGAAAGTCAGCGAGCCCTATGGCATCTGGGGCGGCATGTCGGAGACCGAGCGCGAGATGCACGCGCGGCGCAACCGCCGCCGCATGGCCGTCTGACCCAATTTCCTCCCATCCGCACGCCACCGGGCGTCGAATCCCTAGCAAATAACGGGCCACTGCAACACGCTCGGCCGAGCCGATCACGCGACACGGTGAACGGTTCGTCGCCGGAGGTCGGCGCGTAGGTTCCGATCGGTCACCACCGATCGGCCGGCCGCCGTAGCGAAGGCCGGAAGCCGTGCACCCGCCGGTTCCAGCGCAGTGCGACAGCGCTCGGCGTGTCACGGCGTGTCTCCCGAGATATCCGGCGTGTCGGCGCTTTTCACCACGCGGTGCCGGTCCCGTGACGAGCTTGTGGGCACCCCAGCGGAAGGGAGGTCATAGCGGCACGCTACGGTGGTGACCGATGACACAGAATGGAGCGTTGTGACAACGCGGCCGCCAGCCGCAGAGGGCGACTCGTTCCGAAGAGAAGCCTTCCCACCCTCGGTGGATTCTGCGGTTACGGCACGCGCAGCCGAAAGTATCGAGCTCGCCGCGCTTTTACATCGATGCGGCCGGGCCGACCAGGAAGCATTCGCCGAACTGTACGACCGGACGTCCGCGCGCGTCTTCGGTCTGGTTCTGCGCGTCCTGCACGATCCGGGATACGCGGAGGAGACCACGCAAGAGGTCTATCTGCAGATCTGGCGGGTGGCATCGAGCTTCGACCCGGCGAAGGGTTCCGCGGTGACCTGGTTGATGACGCTCGCGCACCGGCGCGCCGTCGACCGGGTGCGCGCCGAGCAAGCCCACACCCAGCGCGAGGTCGCGTACGGGATCCGGGTGCTCGGCAACGAATTCGACGAGGTCACCGAAGAGGTCGAGCGCAGGTTCGAACAACAGGCCGTCTTGGCCGGCCTGGCCACACTCACCGAAACCCAGCGGGAAGCCATCTCGCTCGCCTACTACGGTGGGCGCACCTATGCGGAGGTAGCCACCTACCTCGACGTAGGGTTACCTACGGTTAAGTCCCGGATTCGGGACGGATTGACACGACTGAAGAAAAGTTTGGGGGTGACGTGAGATGAACGAACGCCAGATCGATCTCGCGCACACCGTCGCGCTCGGATCGATCGACGACGAAGACCATCAGGAAGTGCAGGAACTGCTCGACAACGAGGACCCCGCGCTACGCGCGGAGTTCGTCCGAGAAGTCAGAGACACGAAGGAAGCGCTCGCTGTTCTCGCCACGGCCACGGCGGCCACGCCGCCGCCGTCGCTGCGTGCTCGCTTACTCGCGGCCATCGCCGCCGAACAGCCGCCGGTCGCCAGCTGAATCCGGCGTCGGGCCAGGCATTCCCGCTCCGCGCGTACGGGCCCGACCGCCCGTGACAATTCCCACGGTCCTTCCGCGGCAACCGCGCGTCGAGCTTCGGAACATTCCCGGTATCAGCGGTGGACACATCACGGCCTCGAGCTGTCGGTAGTACGCGCAAGGCCCCCGAACCAGGCGGTTCGGGGGCCTTGTCAACGGCGTTGCCCCGCAGCGGCGCTGCGCTCAGTGCGCGTGGCCGTGGTGGCCGTGATCGTGCTGCTCCTCGGCGGGCTTGTCGACCACGGCGCTCTCGGTGGTGAGCACCATGCGCGCGACCGACGCCGCGTTCACGACGGCCGAACGGGTCACCTTCACCGGGTCGACCACACCGTCGGTGAGCAGGTCGCCGTAGGTGAGCGTGGCGGCGTTGAAGCCCTCCTTGCCCTCGGCCACCTTGCTGACCACCACCGCGCCGTCCAAGCCCGCGTTGGTGGCGATCCAGTACAGCGGAGCCTGCAGCGCGGTGCGCACCACCTCGACGCCGACGGCCTCGTCGCCGGACAGCGAGTCGCGCAACTCGACGAGCTTGCCGCTCGCCTGCACCAGAGCGGTGCCGCCGCCGGGCACGATGCCCTCTTCCACGGCGGCCTTGGCGGCGCTCACCGCGTCCTCGACGCGGTACTTGCGCTCCTTGAGCGCGGTCTCCGTGGCCGCGCCGACCTTGATCACCGCGACGCCGCCGGCCAGCTTGGCCAGCCGCTCCTCGAGCTTCTCGCGATCCCAGTCGGAGTCGGTGGCCTCGATCTCACGGCGCAGCTGCGCCACCCGCGCCTCCACGTCCGCCGCGGAACCGGAGCCGTCGATGATCGTGGTGTCGTCCTTGGTGACGACGACGCGACGGGTCTTGCCGAGCACGTCGAGGCCCGCTTCCCGCAGGGTGATGCCGAGATCGGGGTTGATCACGGTGCCGCCGGTGACCACGGCAAGGTCGTCGAGGAACGCCTTGCGGCGGTCGCCGAAGAACGGGGCCTTCACCGCGACGGCCTTGATCGTCTTGCGGATGGCGTTGACCACCAGGGTCGACAGCGCCTCGCCCTCGACGTCCTCGGCGATGATCAGGACCGGCTTGCCGCTCTCGGCCACCTTCTCCAGCAGGGGCAGGAAGTCCGGCAGCGAGCTGATCTTCTCGCGGTGCAGCAGGACGAACGCGTCCTCCAGGACGGCCTGCTGGCTGTCGGGATCGGTGATGAAGTAGGGCGAGAGGTAACCCTTGTCGAACTGCACGCCCTCGGTGACGACGAGTTCGGTCTGCAGCGTCGAGGACTCCTCGACGGTGACGACGCCGTCCTTGCCGACGGTGGTCAGCGCCTTGCCGACCATCTCGCCGATCTCCTCGTCACGCGAGGACACCGTCGCGACCTGCGCGATGGCCTGCTCACCGGAGACCGGGGTGGCCAGCGCGAGCAGCGCCTCGGAGACCGCGTCGGCGGCCTTGGCGATGCCGGAGCCGAGCACGATCGGATTCGCGCCGGCGGCAACGTTCTTCAGCCCGGCGCGGACCAGCGCCTGGGCCAGCACGGTGGCGGTGGTCGTGCCGTCACCCGCGACGTCGTTGGTCTTGGTGGCGACGCTCTTGACCAGCTGCGCGCCGAGGTTCTCGAACGGGTCTTCCAGCTCGATGTCGCGCGCGATGGTGACGCCGTCGTTGGTGACGGTGGGACCGCCGAAGGACTTCGCGAGCACGACATGCCGTCCGCGCGGGCCGAGAGTGACCTTGACCGCGTCGGCGAGCTTGTCGACGCCGCGTTCCAGAGCCCGGCGAGCCTTCTCGTCGAACTCGATCTGCTTTGCCATGAGGATTCGCTCCTGTAGTGGATTGCGGCGCTCCGGACCGCCACGGGCCCGTCGCTCGCACCGCTGTGCCGAATGAGCGGTGCTCCCGTGGTTACGCAGGCTGCCGCCTACGGGCCCGTCGCTCGCACCGCGTGTTTCAGTGCCGGGGTGTCGGCGCCGAACGCGTTCCGCCCCGGGTCGCGGAAGACACCGGGGCGGAACGCATGCGTGCCCGATCGGCTACTTGGTGACGACGGCCAGCACGTCGCGCGCCGACAGGATGAGGTACTCCTCGCCCTGGTACTTGATCTCGGTGCCGCCGTACTTGCTGTAGATGACGGTGTCACCCTCCTGGACATCCAGCGGGATGCGCTTCTCGCCCTCGTCGTCCCATCGGCCGGGACCGACAGCGACAACGGTGCCCTCTTGCGGCTTTTCCTTCGCCGTGTCGGGGATGACCAGGCCGGAGGCCGTCGTCGTCTCGGCCTCGTTGGCCTGGACGAGGATCTTGTCCTCGAGCGGCTTGATGTTCACGCTCGCCACGTTGAGCCCTCCACTTTCAGGGGATTCGGTCGTCCGGGACTGTTGTCCCGGACTCATCGGTTGGTCACGGTGCTGACCCTGCGCATAGCCCCGTCGTCGCGGGTGCCGGGACCCCTGCCCAGTGGTCAAGCTGCTGGCACAAGCACTTCATACAGTGCCGACTAGCACTCTATACATGAGAGTGCCAGCGCTCAAGGCTGGGCGGTGCCAACTTTGCGCGGCGCGCCCGACACGCACCGGCTTGGCGATTAGTTCGAAGAAACAGTAACGTTCGGATAACGGATTGTGACACTATTGACGACGGTCGCTGTCCGGCCGCCACGTTCGCCGTCCGCAAACGGCGGCGAGGCCGCACCCGGGTACCGCAGCGCCGCCGGAATACGCAGCGTCGCAGCACGATCGTCGCACCAACCAGCTTCACCAGAGAGCAAGACACACGTGATCCATGGCCGGTCCCCGCGACCCACCCGGACGAGGGGCCGGTTCGTTTCCCGGTCCGGGTCGCGCGTCATCCACACGGCGGTCCGGCAGTCCATTCGAGATGGTCGGCGACACCATGACCATCCGCTCGAAGGGAGGTGAACATGCGAACATCCCTCGGCATCTCGGCCGGGGCGGAGGTGGTGTGCTCGGCGTTGGTCGCCACCGCGTCCAACGGCTCGCAGAGCTTCGACTACCGCGTCGTCTCCGCCGACGCGGCCCATTCCGACCTCGGTGACCTGGTGGCCTCCTCGATCGAGCTGATGACCACCCAGCTGCCGACCACGCAGCCGCCGCGCGAGATCATCGGTCCGATCGGCGGGCGGTTCGCGGGCGCGCCGCGCGACGCCGAACCGATGACCGGTCACCCGCCCACCAGTGTCGCGGTCGCCTACCGCACCAAAGAGCAGGCGCAGATAATTCGTTCGGCCACCGGCAAACAGCGCGACCTGCGGCTGATCCCCGAGGGCACCGCCGCCCTGACGTACCTGAAGCACACCGGCCTGCTGGATCGCTACGACACGGTCGCCATCGTCGACCTCGGCGCCTCCGGCCTCAGCGTCACCGTGGCCGACCGCACCGACGACTCCCTGCTCCGTTCCGATCGCACGGCAGCCGTCAGCGGCAAGGCGATCGACGACCTGATCTACCACCATCTGGTGGACATGCACTTCGCCCGGCGCGGCACCCGCCCCAACCGCGGCATGCTGACCAACCGGGGCCGCGCGGCGAAGGAGCACCTGTCCATCGCGCCCGCGGTCACCATCGACCACGTCGCCGGGCGTCCGCTGAAGCTGACCAGGGCCGACTTCGAGGAGTTGATCGCCGACCTGCTGCGCGACCTGGCGCTGTTCGTCACGGCGGCGTTCGCGCGGGCGCCCCGGCAACCGCAGGCGGTCGCGGTCATCGGCGGCGGCGCCAACATCCCGGCGGTGCTCGACACGCTCACCGCCGCGCTGGAGATCCCGGTGTTCACCGTGCCGGACCCCGAGGCGGTGACCGCGAAAGGCGCGGCGCTGGTCGCGGATTCGGTGCAGCCTTCGGTGTTCCCGGTGAGCGCGCTCGGCGGTGACGCGCCAGCGGGTACGGTCACCAAGGTGTTCGGCACGCTGGCGGGAGCCCTGGTGGTCGTCGGCCTGATCGTCGGCTACGGCGTGAAGACGTTCGCGCCCACATCGGACGACGAGGTCTCCCCCGCGGGCACCACGAGCAGCGCTTCGCACCTGCCGACCCCCACGTCCGCACCGCCGTCGACCGCGGCCGCCACCACGCACGGCCACACCTCCGACAGCGCGGGCAGCGCGCCGACGACCACCGCACGCGGGCCGCAGAGCGCGACCGGCGTACCGCCGACCACCCAGGTGCTCGTTCCCACGCAGCCCACGCTGCGGCCGGACCCGAACCTTCCGCCGATCCCCTTCCCGGAACTGCTCGGTCCGCTGTTCGGCAATCCGGGTGCGGTGCAGAGCAATTCGCTCGCGCCACCGCCGGGCCGCACCCTGTCGCCGACGGCGCCCAGCGCGGCGGCTCCCGATTCGAACTCGGCCCCGAATCAGGCGCCCGTGCGGTCGAGCCTGCCGCTTCCGCCGGGCGGCAACCCGGGCACGGCATCGACGCCGGGGCTGTTCCTCCCGAACTGACGCGGTCGCGGTGCGCACGGCGCACGCGCAGGCGTGCCGGGCGTCATCGGCAGTTCGGAGCAGGTCAGCGGACCATGCTGACCGACACCGGCAGGCCGGGATCGGTGGCGACCGTCAGCGGCGAAGGAGCCGCGCCGCCCGCGATGACATGCGCGCCGAGTGCGGCGATCATCACCCCGTTGTCCGTGCACAGCCGAGGCTTGGGCACCCGAAGGGTCAGACCGGCCGCGGCGCAACGCTCCTCGGCCATCGAGCGGATCCGGGAGTTGGCCGTGGCGCCGCCCCCCAGCACCAGCGTGCCGACGCCGACGTCCTGCGCCGCGCGAACCGCCTTCATGGTGAGCACATCCGCGACCGACTCCTGGAACGAGGCCGCGATATCCGGAATGGGCAGATCCTCGGCGGCGACGCCGTCGCGCTGCGCCGCCTCCACATAGCGGGCCACCGCGGTCTTGAGTCCCGAGAAGGAGAAGTCGTAGCGCGGATCACGCGGACCGGTCATGCCACGCGGGAAGGCTATCGCGCGCGGATCACCGCTCGACGCGGCGGCATCCAGGGCCGGGCCGCCGGGGAAGCCCAAGCCGAGCAGGCGCGCCACCTTGTCGAACGCCTCGCCCGCCGCGTCGTCGACCGTGCTGCCCAGCTCCACGATCGGCTCGGACAGATCCGTGACGTGCAGCAGGTGGGTGTGCCCGCCCGACACCAGCAGGGCGACGCACGGCGGCATCGGCCCGTGTTCCAGGGTGTCCACCGCGACGTGCCCGCCCAGATGGTTGAGCGCGTAGAAAGGCACGTCCCAGGCCGCCGCGTACGCTTTCGCGGCGGCGACGCCGACCAGCAACGCACCGGCCAGGCCGGGACCGATGGTGACCGCAAGCGCGTCCGGCTTCGCGATGCCCGCCGCCGACAGCGCGCGGCGCATGGCGGGCACGATCGCCTCGAGATGGGCACGCGAGGCGATCTCGGGGACGACGCCGCCGAAGCGCGCGTGCTGCTCGACGCTGGAGGCGACCTCGTCGGCGAGCAGTTCGCAGGTGCCGTCGGGGTGGCGGCGGACGATGCCGACTCCGGTTTCGTCGCAGGAGCTCTCGATGCCCATGATGATCACGACAGCACCTCGTCCGGTGTGCGCCACCGCCGGTCCTCGCTGCTCAGCGCGGGCCTGCGCATGGTGTAGGCGTCGGCGCCACTGGGGTGGTAGTAGTTCTTGCGCAAGCCGATGATGTGGAAACCGTGCTTGGCGTACAGCGCGATCGCGGGCGCGTTGTCGGTGCGGACCTCGAGGAAGACCGGTCCGCCGCGCCTGCCCGCCTCGGCGAGCAGCGCCTCCAGCAGCAGCGTGCCCACGCCCGCGCGGTGGCAGCCGGGATCGACGCCGATGGTGTGCACCTCGGCCTCGGGGTGTTCGGCGTCACCCAGCAGGGCGATACCCGCGTAGCCCACCATTCGCCCGTCCTCGTCGCGTGCGGTGATGTAGCGGTTGTGCCGGCCGGCCAGCTCGGACCGGAACGCCACGGCGGCCCACGGGTCGTCCTCCGGGAACAACAACTGCTCCAGTTCGACGCAGCGGGTGATGTCGGCGGCCACCATCGGCTCGATGCGGAAAGCCACGGACGTCACGCTCCCGTCCGGTCGAGTCGTCGGTAGGCGTTCTCCACCGCGTCCGGCCTGCGCAGGTACAGCGGAACCAACGGCGCGGGCGTGCTGCGAGACAGCAACTCGGCGGCGGCGACGCGCGCCAAACCGGCGGGCGACGGCGTCTCGGCGGGAAGGACCGGAAGGTCGAAGAAGTCTACGTGCGAGGCGGATCCGGCGATCGCCGTGGCCTGGTCGGTGTCCAGGTCGGAGGGCTTGCACACCTCGGGTCCCGCCACCCGCGCGCCCTGGCGGTAGCGCGCCCAGTACACCTCGCGCCGCCGCGCGTCGGTCACCACGAGCAGTTCGGCGTCGGCCGGGAGGTCGACCGCGGGCGCCACGGCCGGGTCGGCGTCGGCGTCGGCGGCGATCGCGTCGAGGCTGCACACGCCGTAGACCGGGATGCCAAGCGCGTCACCGAACGCGGCCGCGGTGGCCATGCCGACGCGCAGACCGGTGAACGGGCCGGGACCGACACCGACGACGATCGCGTCGACTTCGGTCCTGGAACGGCCTGCCTCGGTGAGGCATTCGAGGATCTGCGGGGTGAGCACCTCGGCGTGGGCACGGGGATCGACGCGTACCCGGGAGGCGACGGTCCGTGCCCGGACGGGATCCGCCACGTCGGCGCCCGGCTCCAGCTCCACCAGTCCCGCTGTGACGGCGGGTGTCGCGGTGTCGACGGCTAGTACAAGCATGATTGGCCCAACGATACCGGGTGGTAAGCGCCATCGACGCATAGCTACCCGATAGCTAATCCACCCATTCCCAGATCGCGGTGCGCACATCCGAATCCGGCGCACGCGACAGCAGCACGCGCAGGTGCCGCTCCGCGAGGTGCTCCACCACGCCGCGGCCCCACTCAACCACGACCACCGCCTGATGCAGATCGGTGTCCAGGTCCAGTGCGTCCAGCTCGTCGAGATCACCGCCGAGCCGGTAGGCGTCCACGTGCACCATGGGCACCGGCGGCCCGCCCGCGCGCTGCCCGGCGCGGTGCTGGCGGGCGATGATGAACGTCGGCGAGCTGACTCGGCCCTGGACGCCGAGGCCGGCCGCGATGCCACGGGTGAGCGCCGTCTTGCCCGCGCCGAGCGGACCGTCCAGCACCACCAGATCACCGGCGCGCAGATCCGTGGCCAGTTCCCGGCCGAGCGCCTCGGTGTCGGCGACGGTGGGCAGCACCCGATACCCCGGATCAGCCACCGGTCACCTCCGCAGCGTCTCCCGTCACCGGCTCGATCGCACCGGCACGTACCAGCAATCGCTCCAGCGCGGCGTTGACGATGTCCGGGTACTGCAGGTGCGGCATGTGCGCGGCGCCGTCCAACAGGATGAGCTCGCTGTTGGGTAGCGCCTTGGCCAGCGCACGCGAATTGCGGAACGGGATCACCCGATCGTGGCGGCCGCCGAGCACCAGCACCGGTGTGTCCGCCAGAGTGGGCAACGCGGCCGACGCGTCGTGCAGCTCGATGGCCTCGAGGAACTTCACGATGGTCTCCACCGGCGTCCGGTCGATCATCAGCGTCGCGAAACGCGACAGGGTCGGGCTCACCGGACCGTGGAACGAGCTGACGTGCAGGATCGGCGTGATCACGTGCCGCGCGGTGACGCGTCCGGCCTGCACCAGCGCGGGCGCGGTGCGCACGGCCAGCCGGAAACCGTCGATCGCGGGGTTGCGCAGCAGCTGCCCGATGCCCGCCGCGGTGACCTCGGCGGCCGTGGTCGACAGCAGTGCGATCCCGATCACCCTCGCCGCGAACAATTCCGGGAACCGCGCGGCCGCGGCCAGGACCGCCATCCCGCCCAGCGAATGCCCGACCAGCACCACCGGTCCGGCCGGGGCGGTGGCGCGCAGCACGGCCGCGAGGTCGGACCCGAGCTGGGTGGCCGTGCAGCTCGCGGCACTCGGCACGCCGGAACGGCCGTGCCCGCGCAGGTCGAACAGCACCATGCGAACCCGTGCGCCCCATCGCTCTTCCAAGTCACGCCGCTGGAAGTGGAAGGAGGCCATGCTGTTGCAGAAGCCGTGCACGAAGATCACCGTCACCGGCGCGTCGTCGGGGCCGCAGGTCCGCGTGGCCAGCGGCACGCCGTCATCGGCGAGCACCGTGCCCGCGCGGTCGGCATCGATCAGCCCGAAGTCCTCGTCGCGGTAGTCGTCGCCCCGCGCCGGCCGCAGCACGCGCGCACCGGCGCGACGCAGGGCATGCGCGCCCGCCAGCGCACCGACGACACCCAGGGTGGCCAGCCCGCCGCGCAGCGGGGTCACCCGCAAGCGGCTCACCGCAGGTCACCCGTGAAGCGCCGGGTCACCCGTCCGCGCGGCGAGCACACCACTTCGTAGTGGATGGTGCCGAGCAGGTCCGCCCATTCCTGGGCATGCGGACGCGCACCGAAGAGGATCGCGGTGTCGCCTTCCCGGACACCCGCCGCGTTGTCGCCGAGGTCGACGACGAACTGGTCCATGCACACCCGGCCGACGTTGCGGCGCCGAGCCCCGCCGAGCCAGACGTCGAATCGTCCGCTCAAGGGACGGAACACACCGTCGGCGTAACCCGCCGGGATCAGCGCGACGGTGGTGTCGCGCGGCGCGATCCACTGGTGCCCGTAGGAGACGCCTTCACCAGCGGCCACCCGCTTGACCAGCGCCACCCTGGCTTGGAACGTCATCGCCGGGCGCAGGCCGAAATCGCGGTCCGGTATCGGGGAGAGGCCGTACGCGGCGATGCCCGGCCGGACCAGATCGAAGGCCAGGTCGGGGCGGGTCAGGGTGGCGGCGGAGTTGGCGATGTGCACCAGCTCCGGCTCCAAGCCGTGCTCCTTCGCGGTGGCGATCGCCTCCAGGAACCGGGCGCGTTGCACGTCGTTGTTCGGGTGCTCCGGTTCGTCGGCGTGCGCGAGGTGGGAGAAGATCGCGCGGAAACGCACCGCCTGCTCGTCGACCAGGGCGCGCAGCGCGGCCAGGACCTCCGGGTATTCGACCGGCGACACGCCGTTGCGATTCAGGCCGGTGTCCACCTTCAGCGTGACCGTCGCCGGACGGCCCGCGCCCCGCGCCGCGGCCTCGACCGCACGCAGATGGGCCAGCGAGGAGATGCCGATCTCGACGTCGGCGGCCACCGCGGCCGCGAAGTCGGTGTCGGTGTTGTGCAGCCAGCACAGGATGGGGGCGGTGATGCCGGCCGCGCGCAACTGCACGGCCTCGGCCACCGTCGTGACGCCCAGCTCGGCCGCGCCCGCCGCGAGGGCGGCCCTGCCAACCTCGACCGCGCCGTGGTTGTAGCCGTCGGCCTTCACCACCGCCATCACCGCGGCATCGCCCGCGTGTTCCCGCAGGATCCGCACGTTGTGGGCGATGGCGTCGAGGTCGATGACCGTTTCCACTTGCGCATTCACGGCAGTCTGTTCCGCCTCTCCGAGAAATCGGGCCGTACCGGCCGGGTGACGCGGGATTCGCGGTCAGGTCCCAGGTCCGGTGCCGCCTGGGTTTTGGGCGTACCCGGCGAGTTACCCATGTGCTCTCGAAATCAGTCGTTGTGTCGATTGCGGTCGAGTCTATTGGCGCGCTCTGTTTCGGTTCCAATCGGTTTGTTCGCCATGTGTCCGTCGCCACCACCGCCATCTGGTACGTGCACCGGTGATCGACGCATCGGTGCGCGGGGCAAGCGTCCCGGCCTTCGCCGACTCCCATCCGCAGCTTCGACTCGGGGCACCGGAGGTTCCGCCGTCGACTGATCGCGCGCTCGGCGCTCGCTTTTCGCATCGGCGCAGGCGCTCCCGGAGGCTTCGGCTCGACCGAATCGGTCGTGTTCGGCGGCGTCGTCTCGGCGTCGCGCGCTCCGAATCGCGGACCCGGTCAGGAAGGGTGCGCGAGACTGCGCAGGACGCCGATCGCGGGACGGACGTGCGCTGCCAGGACGCTTGCCGAGATGGGGGCTCCCCCGGGCGCGTCGGCGTGGGCGGCGAGGTTCGCGGCCAGCGCGTGCGCCCGTGCGGCCGCGGCGGCCGACCAGGCGGGGTCGCGGCCCGCGGCGAGCAGCGTCCCGATGATGCCCGAGAGCACGTCACCCGCGCCCGCGGTCGCGGCCCACGAACCGCCCGCCTCGTTGACCAGCACCGGACGGCCGGGTGCGGCGACGAGCGTGGCGCGGCCCTTGAGCAGCACCGTGACCTGCCAGGACTCGGCGAGTTCGCGGACCGCGGCCACCCGGTCCCGGCCGATCTCGCGGCCGGTGAGGCGGGCGAACTCGCCCGCGTGCGGGGTCAGCACGGTCGGGGCCGCGCGCCCGCGCACCAGCTCGGGCTCCGCGGCCAGCAGGGTGAGGCCGTCGGCGTCCACCACGACCGGGAGGTCGGTGGCCAGGATCTCGGCGAGGCGCTGCCCGGCGTCGGCGTCGGTGCCCGCGCCGGGACCGAAGACCCAGGACTGGACGCGACCGGTGCCCGCGACCCGCTGGGTGGCGATCACTTCGGGAAAATGGTTCAGCACCTCGGCCGCCGCGGTTCCCGCATAACGCACCATGCCCGACGTCGCGGCCACGGCGGCGCCCGCGCACAGCACCGCGGCGCCGGGATACGTCGCGCTGCCCGCGCAGATACCCGTCACGCCCTGCGTGTATTTGTCATCCGACGGGCCGGGGATCGGCCACGCGGCCCCGATCGATGCGGGTTCCAGTGCGACGAGACCCGGTTCCGGAAGGTCCAAACCGATGGGAATCAACTCGATTCGGCCACATCGCGCCGCGGCAAGGGCGTGCACGGGCTTGTAGGCGCCGAAGGCGACGGTGACGTCCGCGCGGACAGCCGGGCCGTCGATCGCGCCGGTGTCCGGGTCGACGCCGCTGGGCAGGTCGGCGGCGACGATCGGAGCGTCCAGCGCCGCAACGATTTCCGCCGCACGCGGCCGCAGCGGCCCCCGACCGGATATGCCGACGATGCCGTCGATCACCAGGTCAGGGGCGCCCGCGTGGTCGGCGACCCGGCCGCCCGCAGCGCGCAGCGCCGCAAGTCCTTTCGCATGCGCGCGCTCCGGCTTCAGCAAGACGGCGGTGACCGCGACGCCGCGGCGGCGCAACCGCGCCCCGGCCCAGAGCGCGTCACCGCCGTTGTCGCCGGATCCGACCAGCAAGGTGACCGCGCGTCCCGCGACACCGCCGGTGCGCTCCCGCAGTTCGCGCGCCACCACGGTGGCCAAACCGTGCGCCGCACGACCCATCGGCACCCCGTCCGGCACCCGGGTGAACAGCTCGGCTTCTGCCGCGCGCACCTCGTCGACCGTGAAATAGCCCCGCTGCGTGGACATCGCCGCTCCCTCCGTCGGTGTGGGCTACTACGCTTGGCCATCATGCCAAGCGTCCGCCGCCGCACCGGGACCCTCCGCGCCGTCACGGGAGCCGCCCTCGCCGGGGCGCTGCTGCTGTCCGGCTGCGGCGGTGACGAATCCGACTCGGCCGCCACCACCACGAGGAAACCGGCTCGGCCGACCACGACCGTCCAGCAGACCGGCGAGCGCAAGCCCGCCGCCGCCACCGTCGCGGTGGACGACATGAAATTCTCCCCGGCCGACGTCACTGTCAAGGTCGGCGACACGGTCACGTGGAAATTCGACGACAAGGTCCCGCACACCGTGCAGGGCATCGGCGACAAGGCGATGGGCATCAACAGCCCGATCCTCGACCGAGGCGAGTGGAGCTACACCTTCACCACCCCGGGCAACTACCGCTACCTCTGCTCACTGCATCCGGAGATGCGCGGGTCGATCACCGTCCAATAGTGCGGACGGCCGCGCAGGTGCGCTCGACGATCGCGTCTACCGCCGGGCCGTGTCTCCGAACGCATGGTCCGGCGCGTCCGATTCCGGCCACGGCACGCGGGACTCACACCGGGCGGTAGTCCCGAGGACGGGCGCCGTGAGCCGAACTGGTGTTCAGGGCTTCGACGGCGGCCACGAGCGGAGCGAGTTCCGGGTTGGCGGCGGCTTGGCCGAGGGCGCCGGCCAAGGCGGCGTCGTGCGTGGGCCGGGCCCGCTCGAGCAAGTCCAGGCCGGCCGGAGTGACGTCGGTGTAGATGCCGCGGCGGTCGTCGGGGCAGAGGTAGCGCTGGAGCAGCCCGCGATCTTCCAGCCGGGACACCAGGCGGGTGGTGGCGCTCTGACTCAGCACCACGGCCTCGGCGACCTGATTCATCCGCAGGTGCCCGCCGGGCCCATCGTGCTGGCGGCTCAGCACGACAAGCAGCGAGTACTCCCGAACGCTCAGTTCGTGGCCGTTCTGCAGCGCCCGCTCGATGTGCGCCTCGATCCGGTCGTGCAGCAACGAGAGTGCGTACCAACCATCGGCCAGGCCGGTCAGTGCGGCATCCGCGGTCATCGGCATTCCTTCGGCTCGGGGGTCGTGCCTCCAGGATAGACAGGTTACGCAATAGCCCGCTCTTGCAATTAAAGTGCGCCTGCAACTATTGTCTACGCCTGTAAAAGCTGGATGCAACCTCCTGGAGGCTCCCCCGCATGCCTGTCGCACTCCTCGCCCTCACTCTCGGGGCGTTCGGAATCGGGACGACGGAATTCGTCGTCGTCGGCCTGCTGCCCGACATCGCGGACACCTACGCGGTGTCCATCCCCACCGCGGGCCTGCTGGTCACCGGGTACGCGCTCGGCGTCGTGGCGGGTGCGCCGCTGATGACCGGGCTCGGCACCCGGATCTCCCGCAAACGCATGCTGCTCGGCATGCTGGCGCTGCTCGTCCTCGGCAATGTCCTGTGCGCCGTCGCGCCGACCTTCGGGCTGATGCTCACCGGGCGGATCGTGGCCTCGCTCGCCCACGGCGCGTTCTTCGGAATCGGCGCGGTCGTCGCGGGGACCCTGGTCGGCCCCGACCGGCGCGCCGGTGCGATCGCGATCATGTTCACCGGACTCACCGTCGCCACCGTGGTCGGCGTGCCGCTGGGCACGCTGCTCGGCCAGTACTTCGGCTGGCGGCTGACCTTCTCGGTCGTCGCGCTGGTCGGGCTGATCGGCTTGGCGGGCGTCGCGGCGCTGGTACCGGAGCAACCCGCGCCCGCGGATGCCGCGCTGCGCACCGAGCTCGCGGTGTTCCGCAATCCCCAGGTGCTGCTCGCCATGGCGATGACGGTGCTCGGCTTCGGCGGCGTGTTCGCAGCGATCACCTACCTCGCGCCCATGATGACCGAGGTCACCGGCTACGCGGAAAGCTCGGTCACCTGGCTGCTGGTGCTGTTCGGGCTCGGCTTCTTCGCGGGCAACCTGATCGGCGGCAGGTTCGCCGACCGGCACCTGATGCCGATGCTGTACCTCACCCTCGGCGGGCTCGCGATCGTGCTCGCGCTGTTCACCGTCACCGCGCACAGCAAAGTCGGCGCCGCCGTCACGGTCGTGCTGATCGGCGCGCTCGGCTTCGCGACCGTCCCGCCGCTGCAGAAGCGCGTCCTCGACCAAGCGGCGAGCGCGCCCACCCTGGCCTCCGCGGTCAACATCGGCGCGTTCAATCTCGGCAACGCCGTGTCGGCCTGGCTGGGCGGTGTGGTGATAGCCGCGGGTCTCGGCTACACCTCGCCCAACTGGGTCGGCGTGGGCTTGGTCCTGGTGGCGTTGGTCCTCGCGGTTGTGTCGGGGCGCCTCGAACGCCGCGACGCCGCCGTCGACCAGCAGCGGGCTCTGGCCACCGTATAGGCACCTGGCCCCTGGATCACAGGGCAGCGGCCGCGCACCTCGCGGTGCACGGCCGCTGAACTATTCCACGGTGACGGATTTGGCCAGATTGCGCGGCTTGTCGACGTCGTAGCCGCGGGCCTGTGCGACCTCGGCGGCGAAGATCTGCAGCGGCACCGTCGACAGCAGCGGCTGGAACAGCGTCGGCGCGCTGGGGATCTCGATGAGGTCGTCGGCGAACGGGCGAACCGTGTCGTCGCCTTCCTCCGCGATCACGATGGTGCGCGCGCCGCGAGCCTGGATCTCCCGGATATTGCTCAGCAGCTTCGAGTGCAGCACCGCGCGGCCCTTCGGCGACGGCATCACCACGATCACCGGAAGGCCGTCCTCGATCAGCGCGATCGGACCGTGCTTGAGCTCACCCGCGGCGAACCCCTCGGCGTGCATGTAAGCCAGTTCCTTGAGCTTGAGCGCGCCCTCCAACGCCACCGGGTAGCCGACGTGGCGTCCCAGGAACAGCACCGTCGGCACCTGCGCGAGCTCCCGCGCGATCGCCCGCACCTGCGGAGCGGTCTCCAGCACGCGTTCCACCAGCTTCGGCATCGCCTCGAGTTCGGCGAACTCACGGGCGACCTCGTCTGGGTACTTGGTGCCGCGCGCCTGCGCCAAGGCGAGCCCGACCAGGTAATTCGCGGTGACCTGGGCCAGGAACGCCTTGGTGGAGGCGACGCCGATCTCCGGCCCGGCCCTGGTGTAGAGCACCGCGTCGGATTCGCGGGGGATCTGCGCGCCGTTGGTGTTGCAGATCGCGAGCACGCGCGCCTTCTGCTCCTTCGCGTGCCGCACCGCCTCCAGTGTGTCGGCGGTCTCGCCGGACTGCGAGATCGCCACCACCAGCGTGGAACGGTCCAGCACGGGATCGCGGTAGCGGAATTCACTGGCCAGCTCGACCTCGACGGGCAGCCGCGTCCAATGCTCGATGGCGTACTTCGCCAGCAGACCGGAGTGATAGGCGCTACCGCAGGCGACCACGAACACCTTGTCGAAATCGCGCAGCTCCTGGTCGGCGAGGCGCTGCTCGTCCAGCACGATCCGGCCCGCGCTGCCGCTGTCGGTGCTGAAGTGCCCCATCAGCGTGTCCGCGACCGCGGCGGGCTGCTCCTCGATCTCCTTGAGCATGAAGTAGTCGTGACCGCCCTTCTCGGCGGCGGCCAGGTCCCAGTCGATGGTGAACGGGCGGGTGCGCGCACCGGCGTCCTCGCCCGCGAAGTCGGTGACCCGGTAGCTGTCCAGGGTGATCACGACGGCTTGGTCCTGGCCGAGTTCGACCGCCTCGCGGGTGTGCTCGATGAACGCCGTGACATCCGAGGCGATGAACATCTCGCCCTTGCCGACGCCGACGACCAGCGGCGTGGAGCGGCGCGCGGCCACGATCACGTCCGGGTGGTCGGCATGGGTGAAGACCAGGGTGAACGCGCCCTCCAAGCGGCGCAGCACGGCCAGCGCGCTTGCCGCGAAGTCACCGGCGGTCGGGCCGTTGGTGTACGCGCGGGCCACCAGGTGCACGGCGACCTCGGTGTCGGTGTCGCTGCTCAGTTCGACTCCGGCGTCCTCGAGCTCGCGGCGCAGCGGAGCGAAGTTCTCGATGATGCCGTTGTGCACCACAGCGACCTTGCCGCTGTGGTCCCGGTGCGGGTGGGCGTTGCGGTCGGTCGGCGCGCCGTGCGTGGCCCAGCGGGTGTGCCCGATGCCGGTGGTGCCCACGAACCGGTCGATGCCGGATTCGGCGAGCTCGGCCTCCAGATTGGCCAGGCGACCCGCCTTGCGCTCCACCGCCAGCGCGCCCGCGCCGTCCAGGATCGCCACACCCGCGGAGTCGTATCCGCGATATTCCATGCGGCGCAACGCGTCAACGACGACGCCGAGCGCGTCCCGGTACCCGACGTACCCCACGATTCCGCACATGGCTCACCACACTACTTATCGGATAACGTTCACGTCGTGTCGGCGTCTGTGAAATCGCTACTGAGCACCCTGACCAGCCGGGGTCCGCACCGCGTGTTGCGTGGCAACCTGGCCATCGCCGGCCAGCCGGGGGTGGTGTTCACGCCCGAGTCGGGGCGGAATCTACCCGCTGTCGCGTTCGCACACGGCTGGCTGACCGGGGCGAGCCACTACCGCACGCTGCTCGAACACCTCGCCTCCTGGGGCATTGTGGCCGCCGCCCCGGACACCGAGCGTGGGCCGATTCCGTCACATCTGGGTCTTGCCGCCGATTTGCTCACCACGCTCGACATCTGCACCGGTGTGCGGCTCGGCGATGGTGAGATCAGCGTGCATCCGGAGCGTCTCGCCCTGGCCGGACACGGCATGGGCGCGGGCGCCGCCGTCATCGCCGCAGGCCGCCGCGAGGTCGCCACCGTCGCGGCGCTGTTTCCCGCGCCGACGGCGCCCGCCGCCGAGGCCGGGGCGCCCGAGCTGAACATTCCGGCGTTGATCCTGGCGGGCGCGGCCGACATCACCTCGGTCAGCTCCAACGCCATTCCACTGGCCACCGCCTGGGGCGGCCCCGCCGTCCTGCGCGCCATCGACAAGGCCTCGCACAACGGCATCATCGAGGGCAGGCGCGTGCTCGCGGCCGTCGGCGCGGGCAAGCACGAATCGAAGACCGCCCGCACCACCCGCGCGCTGCTGGCCGGTTACCTGCTCGCCACGCTTGCGGGCGACAAGACCTACCGTGTCTTCGCCGAGCCTGACGAGGTCATCCCACACACCACCGTCGTCGACCCGCAAGCCCCTCAGGAGGAGGAGCCACCGAAGCTGAAGGTCGGGCAGCTCGCCGCACTGCTGCGGCGGTAGCCCGGACGCCGGAGCAGCGGCGCGGGTCAGATCAGCCAGCTCTTTCTTTGGTAGAACTTGGCTTCCTCGTCCTCCTCGTCGACCGGCGCGACCGTCTGATTGGCCCGGCGGGCGGCCATCGACCGGGCAATGGCCTCCCGCTGCTCGCGCGCCTCGTCTTCCAGCCGCTGTTTCTCCTCAGCCTCGGCCGCGGCCTTGTCCAAGTCGCCGGCATGCGTGGCCCAGAACTGGGTCATATCGGCGGCGAGGCGGTCGGCGAACTCCCGGCCGGTGGCCGCGGTCTGCTCGTTGATCGCCTGGATCTCGTCGAGCAGCAGTGCCATGCGGCGCTGGTTCTCGGCGCCGAGTTGCCTCGCTTCCTCGGCGTAGTTCACCATGCCGCGCCTCCTCGCTCGTCCGATGTGGCGGCACTCATCCGGCCGCGCTCACAGGGGGCCCGCCTCCGCCAACTCCGCACCCAGCGGCCCCGCTTCCGCGAGTTCGGCACCACTGTCCGCCGGGGTGTCCGATTCCGGCTCGCGCTGGTGTGGCATCGGCTTCGGGTGGTGCTCGCCGTCTTCTTCACGCCGGGTATGCGGCGGGGTTGTGCCCGGAAGACCGGGCCGCTCCGCATCGGTGTGCGGCGCCGGGGCGGGCGCCTCCTTGTCCTCGGCCCCCGGAGCCTCGACCTCGGGAGCCTCGGGAGCCGGAGCCTCGGCCTCCGGCGCTTCGGTCGCTGGTGCCTCGGTCTCCAGGGTTTCAGTCGCCGGTGCCTCGGCCTCCGGATCCTCGGGCCGCGCGTCCTCGGTGTTCGGCTCGGTTGCCGAGATGATCGGCATCCCGTGCTCGTCCAGTTCGATGGTGAACTCCCGCACCTCGCCCGTCGCGTCGGACAGGAGCAGTTTCACCTGGCCGTCCGGCCCCATCTCGAACTGCGCGTGCTTTCCGCCGATATCGAATTCCGCCTTGAGCCGGGGAGTTTCGTCCTCTTCGATGGCCTCGTCGGCTTCGGCGCTCTGCGGCTCGGCGCTCGGCAAGAGGTTCTCGATCGCGTCGTCGACTCCGCCGGCGATGACGCCGCCGAGCGCGGACAATCCCTGATCCAACGCTTGGCCGAGACCCGTTGCCGCCGACGACAACTCCCGGGCCACCTGACTGAGCGCGGCCAGGCCGTCCAGTGACGGCAGCCTGGGCGCGGGGGTAGTGGACGTACTGGGCGTCTCCTGAGCGGTGGGCGGACTGGGCGTCTCCTGAGCGGTGGGCGGACTGGGCGTCTCCGGAGCGGTGGGCGGACTGGGCGTCTCGGGGATGGTGGACGTGCTCGGAGCGCTCGGAGTGGTCGACGCGAGGACGCTGCTCGGCGTGGTGCTCGCCTGGACCGTGGTGGCGGGCGCGCCGGGGGCAACCTGGGCCTTCGGCTCGTCCTGGACGGCGGGCGCGGCGGGCTGCGGTGTCGCCGGGACTTCCGGGCACGGGTAGGCCCGCTCGGAGAGCTGCGCCAGCGCGTCGGTCAGATTCTTGTACTGATCCTTGACCAGGCGATCCACTTCGGCGCAGACGTCGACATAGGACGCCAGCTTCCGATCGAAGTCGGGCTTGAAGGTCTTGGTCAGCCACTCGGTGGTGACGCTGCGGACCCGGTCGCCGTACGCGCCGGTGAGCAGGTTCCTGCTGTCGGAATTGAGGAAACCGAGCACACTCTTGTTGATCTTGTCTTCCGGCACCGCAAGCGCCGGGAAGATACGACCGAGTTCGCGCACCTGGTCGGCATCGATCCACTCTCGCGCGTTGTGGACGTCCACGATGACTTTCACGTCTTCGGGAGTCTTGCCGGCGAGGGCGACGACTTTGCTGCCGCCCACCGGGCCCTCCAGCAGCTCTCGGGTGGCGAACGCCTTCGCGGCGACCGCCGAGCGCAGCGCACCCGCCATGTCCGCGATCACGGTCATCGCCGCGCGCGCGTGCTGCCGGTCCTCGTCGGCCAGAACCGATTGCTTGCCGAGCATGTCGAGCGCGGCGGTGGCCGCCGTGCCCTGCCACAACTCGGGCAGCCTGCGGGCGTAGACCTGCTGCGCGTCCCATTGGCGATCGACCTCGGACAGGGCGACTTGCAACGCCTCGCCCGCCTGCTCCAGCTTCTCCAGTCGCATGCCGCGCTGCTCGTCGTACCCAGCCAGCAGCTTGTCGACGTTCCCGCGGCCCCCGTTGCCGCCGAACGCCGCCTCGTACAGCGGCATGAACTCGATCCAGTACCGCAGCCCCTCGGCGCCCTCGTCCAAGAGGGTGTCGATCGACTTGCCCTGCCAGGAAACCGTCATGATTCCGCCTCCTCGAATGTGTGGCGTCGCTGGTGCGAACACGTGTCATTCGGCGGTCTCATGTCTTGTTCGTCTCGTCGGCGCGCTGCTGATCGGTCTCGGCGTAGGCCACCACGGCGGCCCCTAACGCGTCGGCGGTCGCCGTGGTGGCGGTGCTCCAAGTGCGCAGCCACGCGCTGATCCGTTCCAGCCCTTGCCGCACCGCGATTCCCTGCGGCGCGTAGTTGCGGCCCGCCTCGTCGCCGATGCCGAACGGATGGTCGGCGATTCGCTTCGCCTGGTCGCGGACGGCGTCCGCCGATCTCCGGTAGTCACTGCCCAGCGCGCCGAGTTCCCCCGTCCGCACACCGACCGTCTCCGACCCGCCCACGATTCCCCTCCGTGCTCGTAATGTCCTCGCGCCGGCGCGAATCCCGTTCGCGCCGGATGCCGCCGTACTTCCTTCGACGCAACACGCCGACATCCGGTTCCCCCGAATTCCGCTTCCGCGGCGAAGACTAGCTGCCGATCCGGCCCCGGTCGGTGCGAATCCACTCGGAGGTGCCGTCCGGGTGGCGATGGAACTCCCAGGCGGCGTAGTCCCCGTCCTTCTCCACCACGGTGACGTGATCGGCGAAGCCGTCGTGGTCGTAGTCGGTCCAGACCTGCATGGCCTCCGCACCCGTCGTGGTGACCGTGTCGAGGGTGCCGTCGCCGTCGATGTCCTGGGTCGGGTGGTGCAGTTCGATCGCACCCAATCCGTCGAGCGACGAGGACGCGTCGATGCGGGGTATATCCAGTCCGGGGAATTCGCCCGAGGTGATCATGACTCCTCCTCAGCGGGAATCGAACGGTGGCGCGTGCCGCACGAGCGACATCGTTCCATCCTGACACCCACGCGGGCTCGACGCAGCCCCCCGGCTCACTTCTTCGGCATCAGCAGCCACAGAACCAAGTACAGGACGAACTGCGGACCGGGCAGCAGGCACGACACCACGAACAGCAGACGGACGACGTTGGCGTTCCAGCCGAGGTACTCGGCGAGGCCACCGCAGACGCCTGCGATCCACTTGTCGTGGGTGGAGCGGGTGAAACGACGGGTGGGGGCGGTCATTGGTCTTCCCTCTCTGGCGGTGATCGCTACGACCTCCACTGTGCCCCGCGCCGCGGGCTCCGCCATCGGCCCGACGGCCGATACCGACCCTGATTTCTCCCGGGGCCGACCTCAGGGTGCGACCCCGAGCACGGCAGACTCGTGCTGGTGAGCACCACTCTGCATGCCCGCGGCCTGTCGGCCGGTCACGGCGAGCGCACCCTGTTCGCCGACCTCGATCTGACCCTCGCGCCGGGCGACGTGATCGGCTTGGTCGGCGTGAACGGCGCGGGCAAGTCGACCCTGCTGCGCATGCTCGCCGACCGGCACACGCCGACGGGCAGCATCACACTCAGTCCCCCGGATGCCACGGTCGGCTACCTGGCCCAGGAGGCGCAGCGGGTCGAGGGTGAAACCGTTTCGGAATTCCTGTGCCGCCGAACCGGTGTCGCCGAGGCGCAGCGAACCATGGACGCCGCGGCCGAGCGCCTCGCCGAAGGCGGGCCGGACGAGTACTCCCCCGCGCTGGAGCGCTGGCTCGCCCTCGGCGGGGCCGACCTGGACCAGCGCGCCGAGGAGGTCGCCGCCGACCTCGGCTTGACCGACAGCTTGCCGGGCGGCCTGGACACCCCCATGACCGGGTTGTCCGGCGGCCAGGCCGCGCGTGCCGGACTCGCCTCGGTCCTGCTGTCCCGCTTCGACATCCTGCTGCTGGACGAGCCGACCAACGATCTCGACCTCGACGGCCTGGCCCGGCTAGAGCAGTTCGTCGCCGGCGTGCGGGTGCCGCTGATGGTGATCAGCCACGACCGGGAGTTTCTGGCGCGCACCGTGAATCGCATCGTGGAGCTGGACCTCGCCCAGCAACAGGTCGGGCTGTACGACGGTGGTTACGAGTCGTATCTGATGGAGCGGGAGATCGCCCGGCAGCACGCGCGCGAGGCCTACGAGGAGTACGCCGACACCAGATCGGGTCTGGAGGCCCGCGCGCAGATGCAGCGCAACTGGCTCGAGCACGGCGTCCGCAACGCACGCCGCAAGGCGCGTGACCCGAGGAAGCTGGACTCGGACAAGGCGGGCCGCAAGATGCGGGCCGAATCCACCGAGAAGCAGGCCGCCAAGGCCAGGCAGACCCAGCGCCGCATCGAACGGCTCGAGGCGGTGGAGGAACCGCGCAAGGAATGGGAGCTGCGCATGAGCATCGCCGCGGCCCCGCGCAGCGGCTCCGTGGTGGCGACGCTGTCCCAGGCGAGGGTCACCCGCGGCGACTTCACGCTGGGTCCGATCACCACCCAGGTCGACTGGGCCGACCGCATCGTGCTCACCGGGGCGAACGGCTCCGGAAAATCCACCCTGCTCGCGGTACTGCTGGGCAGGCTCCGGCCCGACAGCGGGTCAGCGAGCCTCGGCTCCGGCGTCCAGATCGGCGAGGTGGACCAGGCGCGTGGACTTTTCCGCGGGAACGCCGCCCTGTCCGAGACTTTCGGGGCCGAACTGCCGGACCTGCCGGAGGCCGACATACGCACGCTGCTGGCCAAATTCGGCCTGCGCGGCCCGCACGTGCTGCGACCGTGCGACACCCTCTCCCCCGGTGAACGCACCCGCGCCGCCCTCGCCCTGCTGCAAGCCCGCGGAGTGAACCTGCTCGTCCTGGACGAACCGACCAACCACCTCGACCTCCCCGCCATCGAACAGCTGGAACAGGCCGTCGAATCCTTCGACGGCACCCTCCTGCTCGTCACCCACGACCGCCGCATGCTCGACACCATCCGCGCAACCCGCCGCTGGCACATGACCGCGGGCGTACTCACCGAGACCCTCTGACCGAAGGCCGCCATCCCTCGGCGACGACACGGATCGCCACCCATCGAACAAGCGCAGTCCATCGACCACGCCGCAACTCCAGACCCTCGGCTTCCGGCCGCATACAGCGGCCAAACACCGACCCGAACGCCGCGAGACCAAGCATGCGCCGTTCGCGGCCCGCTCGCGTCCGAGCGACCACCGCGCCCGCGACGAAGCACCAAGCGGCGATCACTCGGACCCGAGCCACAAAGGAGCCGCGAACACCCAGCGGTGAGGCGCTGCCGGAAGTGACAGCGGTGTCGCGTACACCCAGGTGTTGCGGTTTCTCGTCTTACGCGCCCAGCGCACCCCGACCACGTCTTTCGAGCGAAGCGAGAGCGAGCATGCGCCGTTCGCGGCCCGGCTCGCGTCCGAGCGACCACCGCGTCCGCGACGAAGGAGCAAGCGGCGGTCGCTCGGACGCGAGCCACAAAGGGGCCGCGAACCCGCCGCGACGAAGTCGCGGCCAAATCACACAGCTCGCGTGCACCGAGGTGGTGCGGTTTGCCGTCCAACG
>NZ_JABLTE010000096.1 GCF_013315795.1 Nocardia barduliensis | reverse complement strand
CGTCCACCCACCCCGCGGCGGTCGCCGCCGTCAAGAGAACCGCCCAGTCTGCTATGTCCACCCCGGTAGACAACCAGACCCCGGATCCGTGGCTCGCCGGCGCCCGCGCGAGAGGTCGCGCCGGTGGCGGCCGCCGGGTCGGCGTGGCGCGTGCCGGGCGCGCCTAGGCTGATCCGGTGCGTCGTTTCAGTCTGTGGCTCCGGGGCCAGCCCGTCGTCGCCGATTCGATGCTGGCGGCGTTTCTCCTGGTGCTGGAGATCGTCGGGGTGGTCAACGCCCACAACGAGCTCGCCTACCTGGCCATCGGGGTGCTGCTTCCGCTACCGGTGGTCCTGCGCCGGGTATACCCGCGCGCCATGGCGGCCGCCACCTTGGCGCTGTCGCTGACGGCGTCGCTGGTGGGCTTCCTGGCCGAGGACGATGCCGAGCACATCGCGCTGCTGTCCCACGGCATCATGCTGTACACGCTGGTCGCCTACGTGGGAAGGCGGGAAGGGCTGTGGTACGGGCTCGGCTTGGCGGTGGATCTGGCGCTCGCGATCGTGGCGCTCGGGAAACCCTCCGGCCCCGACATCGTGTTCACCGCCATGCTCTACGCCTTGTGCTGGACGCTCGCGGAGTTCATCGGCGCGCGGCACGCCTACGACACGGAGGTCGCGGCCCGCCTCGCCGTCGCCGACTACGACCGGGAGCGTCGCGCGCACGACGCCGTCGCCGCCGAGCGCACCCGTATCGCGCGGGAACTGCACGACGTGGTCGCCCACGCGGTGAGCGTGATCATCGTGCAGGCCGACGGCGCGAAGTACGCGCTGCGCCGCGATCCGGACGCGGCCGAACAGGCGCTCACCACCATCGCGGGCACCGGCCGCGAAGCGCTGCGCGAATTGCGCAGAACAGTCGCCCTGCTGCGCACCGAGCACGCTCCCGACCAGTTGCCCCAGCACGGCACCGCGGGTATCGCCAAGGTCGTGGACATGATGCGCGGCACCGGTCTGGCCGTCGAGCTCGAGCTCACCGGGGAACTCGACGACATCGCGCCCGAGGTGAGTCTCGGCGTGCATCGCATCGTGCAGGAATCGCTGACCAACACGCTGCGGCATGCCGGACCGCACCCCAAGGCGTGGGTGCGGGTGCGCCGCACCGACACCGACGTGCTGATCGACGTCACCGACACCGGCGGGGTGCCGCTGTCCGACCCTGGCACGCGGATCGAGGGCAGCGGGCTCGGCCTGGTCGGGATGCGCGAACGAGTCGCCGTGCTCGGCGGCAGTCTCGACGCGGGCCGCGACCCCGACGGAGCTTGGCGGGTGCACGCGAGCATTCCGCTGCAACCGGGCCTGGCGGAGTGAGCGGGACCGCGGCCCCGCACTCGACGGGAAGAGCGCTGCGGCGCAGATGGATTCGTCCCACACCGACCATGTTGACGAGACCTTTCGCGGCGTAGGTCAGCCAGTGCACCGGCGGGGTCGCGTTACATTGGGGACGTGCCGATCACCGTTCTCGTCGTAGATGACCAGGAACTCATGCGTATGGGATTGAAGATGGTGCTCGGCGCGCACCCCGACATCGAAGTGATCGGCGAGGCGGCCAACGGCGCCGCCGCGGTCACCAGAGCGGCGGAGCTGCGACCGGACGTGGTGCTGATGGACGTGCGGATGCCCGTCGTGGACGGGGTCGTCGCCACCACCCGCATCGTGGAGGCCGGACACGGCAGCCGGGTACTCGTCATGACGACCTTCGATCTCGACGAGCACGCGCTCGGCGCGCTGCGCGCGGGGGCCAGCGGATTCCTCTTGAAGGACACCCCTCCGGAGGATCTCGTCTCGGCCATCCGCAGCGTCGCCGCCGGTGACGCCGTGGTCTCGCCGAAGGTCACCAAACGCCTGCTGGACCGGCTCATCGCGGAGAATCCGGCACGCACCCGCGACCCGGGTGTGCTCGACGTGCTCACCGCCCGCGAGCGGGAAGTGCTCGAGCAGATCGCGGCCGGGCGTTCCAACGCCGAGATCGCCGAGCAGCTGTACCTGTCGGAGGCCACGGTCAAGACGCACGTGGGCCGGGTGCTCACCAAACTCGGTCTGCGCGACCGGGTTCAGGCCGTCGTTCTGGCCTATGAGACCGGGCTGGTGCGGCCCGGCGGCTGACGCGGGCGCATCTCAGCGACTTATCAGGCGATCGGGGAGAAAAACCCCGGTGCCGGACGTTGAACGGGTAGATCGTCCGAAAGGATCGCCATGCCCGCCCTGTTGTTCGTGCTGTACGTCGTCGTCGAAGTCGCCGCGCTGGTCGCGGTCGGCCAGCTGATCGGCGTGCTGCCGACCGTTCTGGTGCTCATCGCGGGGTCGGCCGCGGGCATGCTGCTGGTCGGCGCGCAGGGACGACGGGTGTTCGAGCAGTTCCGCCGGGCCGCCCGCGGCGAAGTGGCGCCCGGCGCCGCCGTGGCCGACGGCGCCCTGGTCGCGGCCGGTGGGGTGCTGATGTTCGTGCCCGGCCTGGTCACCTCCCTGGCCGGCCTGCTCCTGCTGCTGCCTCCGACGCGATTGCTGCTGCGTCCGCTGGTCACGGCGTTCGCCGCGCGGCGCTTCCGCAGGCTCGCCGCCGCCGCGCCCTACCGCGGCGTGGTAGTCGACGCGGGTGAGGTGGTCGACGGCGTCGTCGTGGGGCAGTGGTACGACGACGGCCAGGGCAACGCGCGGCGCGCGATCACTCCGTCCTGAGTGCGAACTCGGCCGCACCGGTTCCCTGCGACGGCGCGAAGGGCTATCGTGACGCGATGGCCACCGAGCAACTCACCGTGACGGTGAGCGAGGAGCTGGCTGCCGCGGTCAAACGAGCGGCGGCCAGTGCGGGACAGTCGATTTCCGGATTCACCGCCGCGGCCCTGCGGCTGGAGTTGATCGCCGTGGAGGCGGGCTGCCTGCCCACGGCGGCCGGGGGGACCGGTGGCGCGCCGCCGGAGTACGCGGAGGTGATGGCGGTGCTGGCACAGCCGGAGGACCTGGCGCGCCGCCCCCTGCTCAACGGCTGACCGAACCCGCCGCATCGGGCGTACGGCAGACTGGTGCCTCGTGCGTACCCAGTTACTGATCGGCGGTCGTTTCTACAGTGCCAGCTCGCCCGACGCCACCGCGATGGCGGTGAGCGACGGCACCATCGTCTGGCTGGGCGCCGAGCAACCCGGTCGCGCGCTGCACCCGGACGCCGAGATCATCGATCTCGACGGCGCCTTTGTCGCTCCCGCGTTCGTGGACCCGCACGTGCACGTCACGGCACTGGGCCTGAAGTCGACCGGCCTCGACCTGTCGGCCGCGCGGTCGCTCGCGGACTGCCTGCGCCTGCTGCGCGAGTTCGCCGAGGCGCACCCCGACGGCGCCGTGCTCGGCGACGGCTGGGACGAGACCACTTGGCCGGAGGGGCGGCCGCCCACGGTCGAGGAGATCGATGCGGCGGCGGGTGCCGGTCGGCACGTCTACCTCTCCCGGGTGGACGCGCACTCGGCGGTGGCGTCCTCGGCGCTGCTGGACGCGCTGCCCGAACTGGCCGCGACCGACGGCTTCACCCGCGGTGCGCCCGTGCGCGCCGCGGCCCACCACCTGGTGCGCGCCGCCGCCCTCGCGAGTCTGTCTCGGGCACAACGGGATCGAGCGCGCGCCGCGGCACTGGACCACGCCGCCGCGCACGGTGTCGTCGCGGTCCACGAATGCGCGGGCCCGGAGATCGCGGGCCGCACCGACGTTCGCGAACTGCTCGAATTCGAACACGGTGTCGAGGTCAGGGTCTACTGGGGCGAGGCGGTGCGCAGCGCCGAGCAGGCGCGTGCGCTGATCGAGGAACTCGGGGTGCACGCGCTCGGCGGTGACCTGTTCGTCGACGGGTCCTTCGGTTCGCACACCGCATGGTTGCGGTCGCCCTATGCCGACGAGTCCGGTTGCGGCCGAAGTTATCTGGACGCCGATGCGATCACCGACCACGTCCGCGCCTGCACCGTCGCCGGTATCCAAGCCGGATTCCACGTGATCGGCGACGCCGCCATGGACGCGGTCGTCGCCGGGATCGAACGGGTCGCCGCCGAACTCGGCGGCCCCGCGATCGCGTCGCTCGGCCATCGTGTCGAACACGCCGAACTGATCGACGGCGCACACATCGAGCAGTTGGCGCGCTGGGGTGTTATCGCCAGTGTGCAACCGGGATTCGACGCGGCGTGGGGCGGACCGGACGGCATGTACGCCGCCCGCCTCGGGGCCGATCGCGCCGCCACGCTGAACCCGTTCGCCGCCATGGCGGCCGCGGGCGTCGCCTTGGCGATCGGCTCCGACGCTCCGGTGACCGCGCTCGATCCGTGGGCGGCGGTGCGAGCCGCGGCGAACCATCGAACACCCGGGCACGGCTTGTCCCCCCGCGCGGCCTTCGCCGCGGCCACCCGGGGCGCATGGCGCGCGGGCGGAGTCCGCGACGGGATGGCGGGCACCCTGGTACCCGGCGCACCCGCCTCCTACGCGATCTGGGACGCGGCCGAACTCGTCGTCGCCGCGGCCGCCGACTCGGTGCAGCGCTGGTCCACCGATCCGCGGTCACGGGTACCGGGACTGCCCGCGCTGGAACCGGACGCACCATTGCCCACCTGCCTGCGCACCGTGCATCGGGGAGCGACGATCTATGCGAAGTGAGCCGTCGGTGGCTCGCGACCGTCCCGTGCCCGGTGTTCGAGTCCCCTGCCGGATCGCGGCCCGATCGGTTTCGGCGCTCGCGTCGGCCGCTCGGCATCCCTGGCACGTGGATTCTTCGGTGCCGATCGAGTGTTCGCCCATCAGCGCGAATCGCTCCGCTTGGGCCGGATCACGGACATCGGGTCTCCAGCCGACGGTCGCCGGGTGGCTGGGCGCGAATCCGGAACCGGTCGTCGGCCCCGGCAGTGAAAGACTGAGTGAGTGCGACGAAGCCCATCCGGCAGCCCGCGGTAACGACGTTTCTCAGGCATGGTCGCCGGTCAGCGTAGTTCCGGTGCGGGCCTTCCACGGGTTCGTCAGGGATGGAGCGCACGTCCGTCGAGCGGCAATTGTCCGCTTTTCGTTGGCCAGGTTGCGGCAGGGAACCCGGCCTGCCCGCGTGCCCGCCGAGGCGCGGTACGGGATGACCGGAAGGGGTGAGGTGGCACTGCGTGCCAGGTGGGTGTGCGGCGAATTCGCGGACGATCGGCTCGAGCTGCTGCCCGAGCGAACGCTTGCCCGGTGTCGGATCACAACGCCGCGGCGTGGAGATGCCGATCGGATAACGGCGCAACCGCCTCCGGCCGTGCGGCGGCTTCCACTGTGGCGCGAATTCGTCGCGGACGCGCCTCACCGGGCTGGATGGCTCGGTCTACCGCCGCGAGAGCAGGCCACCGGTTCGCCGGTTGCGGCCGCGAGGTGTGGGTTCGTCCGGCGGCGTCCGACCGGCAGGCCGACGTCTCTGGAGCGGCGGTTAACGATCCGAGCGCGGGCGGCGATCAATGAGTGGACACCTGATGACAGGTCCACGGCAGAGGCCCGCGGTTTTGCGCGTCGCGTCTCTTCCGCGCCTGTCGTGCGGCCTCGGCTCGGCGCGTGGCAGACGCGGGTCGGCCGATGCGCCGAGGACTCCGTATGCGTGCGGGGGATGGCGAGCTCGATGGTCCATGTGAGAAACGTCACTCTGCCGCGAACAGGGTCCGTCCAATGGCGGACCTGCGATGGCTCGCACCCGATCTCGCCATCGGGTCGATCGGCGCGGGCGCGGTCAGGGGCCGATTGGCGGATGCCGGTCCGATGGCGGACAGTGGCCGAGTGATGGTGCGAGAGCGGGTGCTCGAGCTGGCGCGGCAGGTGTCCGCGGTGCTGGGCGGGCATCCGAGAGCGGCGCGCGCGGCGGCGGCGATCTGCGCGGGGTTGTTGCTGTTCGGCAGCTTCCCGCCGCGGCCATGGTGGTTCCTCGCGCCCCTCGGCATCGCGCTGCTGACCCTCACCGTACGCGGTGACGGCCGTCTGCGGGCGGGCTTCGGTTACGGATTGCTCGCCGGGCTGGCGTTTTTCGTCCCGCTGCTGCCGTGGACCGGCATTTACGTGGGTCCGGCGCCGTGGCTGGCGCTGTCCACCGTCTGCGCGCTGTACCTGGGCATATTCGGTGTGCTCGCCCGGCTCGTCGGCGCGCTGCCCGGCTGGCCGCTGTGGGTGGCCTCGGCCTGGACCACGGCCGAGTGGGTCAGGTCCAGCTTCCCCTTCGGCGGATTTCCCTGGGGCCGTGTGGCCTTCGGCCAGGCCGACGGCTGGTTCTTGGCACTGGCGGCGGTCGGCGGCGCCCCGCTGGTCGGGTTCGCCGTGGCGCTCACCGGCACCGCAACCGCGGCGTTGGTCACCCTGCTGTGGTCGAGCGTCCCCCGTGACGAGCGGCGAACCACCGAGATCGAGACCGGCGGTCCGGCCGCTGCGCACGGCCGCACGCCGGTGACCCGGCTCGGGTACGCCTGCGCGGCTTTCACGCTGTTGCTCATGCCGCTTGCCGGGCTGCTGCTCGGATCCACGCTGCCCGATCCGGACGAGGGCGCCAGAACGGTCACGGTCGCGGCGATCCAGGGCAGCGTGCCGCGGCTGGGGCTGGATTTCAACGCGCAGCGGCGGGCCGTGCTGGACAACCACGTCCGGCGCACCGAGGAACTGGCCGCCGAGGTGGCCGCGGGTCGCGCGCCGCGCCCGGATGTGGTGATCTGGCCGGAGAACTCCTCCGACATCGACCCGCTGCGCAACGCCGACGCCGCGGCCCTGATCACCGCGGCCTCCGAGCGGATCGGCGCACCCGTCCTGGTCGGCGCGGTGCTGGTCAACGCGGATCGGACCACGACCAACTCGGTGATGGTGTGGAACGGCGCCGCAGGCCCCGGTGAGCGGCACGACAAGAAGATCATCCAGCCTTTCGGCGAATATCTGCCGATGCGGAGTTTCTTTCGGCTTTTCTCCGAATACGCTGATCGGGCGGGGTATTTCGTGCCGGGCAATGGTGACGGAGTCGTGCGCGCGGCGGGTATCGACATCGGTGTCGCAACGTGCTATGAGGTGGCCTTCGACCGGGCGTTCCAGGACGCGATGCGGGCCGGCGCGCAACTGCTCACCGTGCCGACGAACAACGCGACCTTCGGCGACAGCGAGATGACCTATCAGCAGTTGGCCATGTCCCGCGTCCGTGCCGTCGAGCACGGCAGAGCGCTGGTCGTCGCGGCCACCTCGGGTGTCAGCGCCATTATCGCCGCCGACGGCAGCGTGCGGCAGGAAACCGCGTTATTCGTGCCCGCGGCGCTGGTCGCGGAGCTCCCGTTGCGCGATGACAGCACTCTCGCAACGCGAATAGGGCCTGCGCCGGAGCGGATTTTCGTTATTCTGACGGCTGCCGCCGCGCTGGCCGCGGCCATCCGGCGGCGATCGGCGCGTACGAGTGCGCGCGCCGGCCGTCGAGCCGACGGCCGTTAGGTCCTGCTGCCGAATCGCCGATAACCGAGCCTTCGGTATGTTATTGCCCCCACCGCCCCGAAAGTGAAGGTGGGGAATTGAGTTGCGCACTGTTCGCCTGACAACGAAAGCGATCTTGGGCGTACCATCGAACAGTCTGGTCATGGCCCGTTTTGCTTCGGTTCGACCTAGTTGAGTCGCAATGTTTGCGGAAATGTAACCAACCAAAGTGGCCTTCTGCCAAGGACGTTGGATGTGAAACAAATCCAAAACGTCGGCAATCCGGCAGATGCGATGCTCCGAATCATAGGGCGTGGATCACGTCCTCCAGTTGGCGCGCGTGCGCTTGCTGGAGCGGTGCTCGGGGAGTTGCGTCAACAGCGGCAGAACGGAGTGATTGATGAGTTCATTGGCCACGGATCGCGTCGACCAATGTTCATCCGGCGAATTTTCGGCACAACCGTTTGCTCTGTCGCCCGCGCAGACCGCTCTCTGGTACGCGCAGCGCATTCGTCCCGACGTACCGTTGACGATCTCCCAGTACGTCGAGATCCACGGTGACTTGGACGAGGGGCGGCTGCTGTACGCGATCGAGCGTTTCGGTGCCGAGACCCAGGTGGGTCAGCTTCGCCTGCTGGAGAAGGATGGCACTCCGTATCAGATCGTCGATCCGGTGCACCGGCCGGGCTGGGTCCGCATCGACTTGCGCGGCGAGGCCGATCCGTACGCCGCGGCGCTGCGCTGGATGCACGAGCACACCAGTTCGCCCATCGATCTGGAGCGCGACCCGCTGACCTCCAACGCGGTGCTGCGGATCGGCGAGGCCGACTACATCTGGTACTCCTACGCCCACCACATCGTCATCGACGGTTACGGCGCGATGAACGCGCTCACCCGGACCGCGGAGATCTACACCGCGCTGGAGAACCGGACCGAGCCGGTCGCCTCCCGGGCGACGCCGCTGGCCGAGATCTACGCCGACGAAGCGCGCTATCACGACTCGAGCCGCTTCCAGAACGATCGCGACTACTGGCTCGGCCAGCTGTCGGGTGTGGGCGAACCGATGAGCCTGGGTGGCGCCCGCCTCGGCGCCGCCACCCACGACGCGGGCCGCCGACTGGCCACCGCCGTGCTCGACGACGAACAGCATGCCGCGATCGAGGTGGCGACCAGCGCGTGGAACACCACCGACTCGGCGATGTTCGTCGCGGCGCTGGCCACCTACGTGCGGTCGGTGACGGGCAACCCGGACGTGGTCCTGAGCCTGCCGGTCTCGGCGCGCACCACGGTGTCGCTACGCCGCTCGGCGGGCGTGATCTCCAACGTCGTGCCGATCCGGCTGCGGTTCGACGACGCGACCACGATCGGCGACCTGGTGAAGGCGGCGGAGCTGCAGATCACCGGCGCTCTGCGGCATCAGCGCTACCGGCACGACGACATCCGGCGCGACAGCGGCTACTCCCGCGACGCCCGCGGATTCTTCGGCCCGATGGTCAACCTGATGCTGTTCCACGACGAATTGCGGTTCGGCAGCCTGGTCGGCTCCATGCACGTGCTGGCCACCGGCCCGGTGGAAGACCTCTCGGTCAACGTCTACAACGGCGCGGGCGGGCGCTTGCACGTCGACTTCGAAGCCAATCCCCGCCTTTACGGCGAAGCCGAGGTGAACGTGCACCACGCGCGCTACCTGGACTTCCTCGGCCGGTTCCTGGCGGCCGACGCGACCACCCCCGCCGAGTCGCTGGCCGCGATCACCGCCGCCGAGCGGCAGTGGGTCGTGGACGGCTGGAACGCCACCGAGACGCCCCGGCAGGAGGGCACGCTGGCGAGCCTGTTCGCCGAGCGGGTGGCATCCGACCCGCGGGCGATCGCGCTGGAATTCGGCGACGAGGCGCTGACCTACGCCGAACTCGACGCGCGCGCCAACCGCCTGGCCCGGTTGCTCATCGCGCGTGGCGCCGGGCCCGACACGACGGTCGGCCTGTGCCTGCGCCGCAGCATCGACCTGGTGGTCGGCATGTACGCGATCGTCAAGGCGGGCGCGGCGTACCTGCCGCTGGACACCGAGCACCCCGCCGAACGGATCGGGCAGATCGTGCGTCGAGCCGAGCCGCTGTGCGTGCTCACGGCGGCCCGCGACGAGGTCGAGTTGCCTGCTATCGCGACCCGGTTGGACATCGACACCGCGCGGTTGTCGGAATTCGACGACGCGCCGGTCACCGACGCCGACCGCAGGGCCGAATTGCGCCCCGGCCACCTCGCCTACGTGATCTTCACCTCCGGGTCGACCGGAACGCCGAAGGGCGTGGGCGTGACGCACGACGCGATCGTCAACCGCCTGCGCTGGATGCAGCACGAGTATCCGCTGGAGCGCGCCGACGTCGTGCTGCAGAAGACCCCCGCCACCTTCGACGTGTCGGTGTGGGAGTTCTTCTGGCCCTTGCAGATCGGGGCGCGCCTGATCGTCGCCGCCCCGGACGGCCACCGCGACCCGGCCTACCTCGCGCGGATCATCGCTGAAAAAGGCGTCACCACAGCCCATTTCGTGCCGTCCATGCTCTCGGTATTCGTCACCGAGGCGGATCTGGACGGCTGCGCCGGCCTGCACCGGGTGTTCTGCAGTGGCGAGGCGCTGCCCGCCGCGGCGGTGCGGGAGTTCTACGCGGCGTTACCCGCCGCCGAACTGCACAACCTGTACGGGCCGACCGAGGCCGCCGTGGACGTCACCTACTGGGCGTGCCCGCCGGACGCGAGCGCCGTGCCGATCGGCTCGCCGGTGTGGAACACCCAAACCTATGTGCTGGACGACCGATTGCAGCCCGTCCCGCCCGGCGTGGTCGGCGAGCTGTACCTCGCGGGGGTCCAGTTGGCCCGCGGTTATCTGGGTCAGCCGCGGCTGACCGCGGACCGGTTCGTGGCCAATCCGTTCACCCCGGGCGCGCGGATGTACCGCACCGGTGACCTGGCGCGCTGGCAGATCGGCCGTTCCGCCGCCGAGCCCGGTGTGCTGGAATACCTGGGCCGCAGCGACTTCCAGGTGAAGATCCGTGGCCTGCGCATCGAACTCGGCGAGGTCGAGGCCGCCCTGCTCGACGACCCGAAGGTCGCTCGCGCCGTGTGCGTGGCACACGCCGGACGCACCGGCGACGAGCTGGTGGCCTATGTGGTCGCGGCGAAGCACGAGGACGACGGCGCCCGGCTGGACACGGCCGCGCTGCTCACCGCCTTGCGTCACACGCTGCCGGGGTACATGGTGCCGTCCACGCTGATGGAACTCGACGAGCTACCGCTGAGCGCCAACGGCAAGATCGATCGCAAGGCGCTGCCCGCGCCCGTGAGCGCCGCGCGCTCGATCCGGCCGATCGCCGAACCGCGCACCGAGGTCGAGCGGGTGCTGGCGGGGATCTTCGCCGAGGTCCTCGACACCGACGTCGGTATCGAGGACAACTTCTTCGACATGGGCGGCAACTCGCTCATCGCCGCGCGGGCGGTGGCCAGGATCAACGCGGCCCTCGGCACCGCGCTGACCATCCGGGACCTGTTCGAGGCCGCGACGATCGAGGCGCTCACCCGGCGTTTCGCCACCCAGACCGTCGACGCCTCCTCGCCGCGCCTGGCGCCCGCCGAGCGGCCGGAGCGCATCCCGTTGTCCCAGGCACAGCAGCGGCTGTGGATCCTGAACCGGTTCTCCGAGCACGCCGCCGCCTACAACATGCCGCTGGCCGTCGAGGTGGAGGGGCCACTGGACGTCGCCGCGCTGCGCGCGGGCCTCGTCGACGTCATCGAGCGGCACGAGAGCCTGCGCACCACCTTCCCGGAATCGCCGGAAGGGCCCTACCAGCTGATCCACCCGGCGGCGGCCATCCCGCTGACGCTCGACCCGGTCGACGCGACCGCCGCCGACGTGGCCGGGTTGGCGACCGAGTTCGCCGGCTACGGCTTCGATCTGCGCAGCCAGGCGCCCATCCGGGTGGCGCTCTACCGCACCGGCCCGCAGCGGCACGTCTTCCTCATCGTGCTGCATCACATCTGCGGTGACGGCTGGTCCATCGCGCCGCTGGCCAAAGACCTGATGACGGCGGTGTCGGCGCGCGCGAAGGGGGTCGCGCCGCAGTGGACGCAGCTGCCGGTGCAGTATGCCGACTTCGCGCTCTGGCAGCGCGAATTGCTCGGTGAGGAAGGCGATCCCGCCAGTGCGCTCAGCCGCCAGCTGACGCACTGGCGTTCGGCGCTGGCGGGGCTGCCCGAACAGCTGGACCTACCACTGGACCGCCCACGCCCCCTGCACAGATCGACCGTCGGCGGCCGGGTCGAGTTCACCATTCCCGCCGAGATCCGCCGCGCCGCCATCGAACTGGCGGCCAGCCGGGGCGTGAGCATGTTCATGGTGCTGCACGCGGCACTGGCGACCCTGCTGTCGCGGCTGTGCGCCAGCGGTGACGTCGCGATCGGCACCCCGATCGCGGGTCGTTCGGATCCAGCGCTGGACGATCTCGTCGGCATGTTCGTCAACACGCTCGTCCTGCGCACCGCGGTCGACCCGGCGGCAGGCTTCGACCGGATGCTCGACGTGGTGCGGGAGACCGATCTCAACGCCTTCGCCAACGCCGACGTGCCGTTCGAGCGGCTGGTCGAGGTGGTCAACCCGGAGCGGTCCCCGGCGCGTCACCCGCTGTTCCAGGTGATGCTGTCCTACGACCACGCGCCGGACCTGCGGATCGATCTGCCCGGTGTGCGCGCCGAGGTGCTGCCGATCGCCTCGGACGTCGCCAAGTTCGACTTGCAGCTGGTCGTCCACGACGACTCGGGCGACGGACCGCTGGCGGCCGAATTCGGTTACACCACCGATGTCTTCGACCGGTCCACGATCCAGTCGTTCGCCCGCCGGTTCATCGCGGTGCTGGCAGGCGGCGTGGCCGCCCCCGAACTGCCGGTGGGCGACCTGCCGATCCTGGACCGCAAGGAAACCGAGAACCTGGTGCCCATCGCGGGCGCGCCCGCCGAGCCGCCGATCACGCTGGCGACCTTGCTGACCGCCACCGCGAGCCGGCTGCCGGACGCGGTGGCGGTGCGCTACCTCGGCGCCGACACCACCTACCGCGAACTGGACGAGCGATCGAACACGCTGGCGCGCGCCCTCATCGAGCACGGCGCAGGTCCCGAGACGGTCGTCGCGATCGCACTGCCGCGCGGTCTGGACGCGATCACCGCGATATGGGCGGTCGCCAAGACCGGCGCGGCGTATGTGCCGATCGACCCGAGCTACCCCGGTGAGCGGATCGCGCACATGATCGGCGACTCCGGCGCGATGCTCGGTCTCACCGACCCCGAATGCCTCGCCGCCATGCCCGCCTGGCCCACGGCGCGGGGCAGACACCGTAAGGCCCAGGTCGACTGGCTGGTCCTCGGCTCCGACGAGCTGACCGCCGAACTCGCGGGTCACCGCGCGGATCCGGTCACCGACGACGAGCGCCACCACCCGATGCGGGTGAGCCACCCGGCCTACCTCATCTACACCTCCGGCTCCACCGGAACACCCAAAGCGGTGGTGGTCACCCACGCGGGCATCGCCTCGCTCGCCAGTGAGCAGAACTACCTGTTCGGTATCACGGATGCGGCACGCACGCTGCACTTCTCCTCGCCCAGCTTCGACGCATCGGTGCTGGAGATGCTGCTCGGCTTCGCCGCGGGCGCCACGATGGTCGTCGCCCCCCGTGGCATGTTCGGCGGCGCCGAGCTGGCCACACTGCTGCGCGAGGAGCGGGTCACCCATGCCTTCGTCACCCCTGCGGCGCTGGCCACCGTGCCGAACGTGGGGCTGGACGAGCTGGAGACGGTCATCGTCGGCGGTGACGCCTGCTCGGAGGAACTCGTCGAGACGTGGACCGCCGGACACCGCATGCACAACATGTACGGCCCTTCGGAGGCCACCGTCGCGGCCACCGCGAGCGGGCCGATGGCCCCGGGCCGTCCGGTTCCGCTCGGTATGCCCGTCCGGGGCATGCGACTGTTCGTGCTGGACGGTCGCTTGCATCCGGTGCCGCCGGGCACGCCGGGTGAGCTGTACGTCTCGGGTCCCGGCGTGGCCCGCGGCTACCACGGGCGTTTCGGCCTGACCGCGCAGCGGTTCGTGGCCAATCCGCACGGCAGGCGCGGCGAGCGGATGTACCGCACCGGTGACCTGGTCGTCATGGAGCGGTCGGGACAGCTGCGGTTCCTCGGCCGCGCGGACGACCAGATCAAGATCCGCGGATTCCGCATCGAACTGCGCGAGATCGACAACGTGCTGCGCCTGCATCCCGGTATCCGGTTCGCGCTCACCGTGGTGCACACCGACGAGCGCGGCCAGGTGCGGCTGGCGTCGTACGTCACGGCCGATCGGCCGGTCGAGCCGCAAGCTGTCCTGGAGACCGCGCGGCAGCGGCTGCCCGGGTACATGGTGCCCGCGTCGGTGGCGGTGCTCGACGAGATCCCGGTGACCCCGGCCGGCAAACTGGACCGAAAGGCGCTGCCGGAGCCGGTCTTCGCCGCCGCCGGATCGTCCCGCGCCCCCGGCACCGAACTGGAGCGCAGCGTGGCGGGCGTGTTCGGCGGGGTGCTCGGGCGCCCGGTGACCGGAGCCGAGGACAGCTTCTTCGACCTGGGCGGCAACTCACTGCTGGCCACCCGCCTGGCCGCCGCGCTGCACGCGGAATTCGGGGTGGAGCTGCCGGTGCGGTCGATCTTCGAGACGCCGACGGTCGCCGGAGTCGCCGCGCAGCTGGACCGAGCGCCCCGGACGCAGCGGCCGGCGCTGGCGGTGCAGACTCCGCGTCCGGGACGTATCCCATTGTCGCTGCCACAGCAGCGTTTGTGGTTCCTCAACCGATATGCGCCCGAATCGAGTGCCTACAACATCGCTTTCGTGATCCGCGTCGCCGGTGACCTGGACGTGCCCGCACTGCGGGAAGCGCTCACCGACGTGGTGCGTCGGCACGAAGTGCTGCGCACCGTCTTCCCGGAGGACGCCGAAGGCCCGCAGCAGGTGGTGCTGCCGGTCGAGCGCGCCCTACCGGAACTGCCGGTCACCGACATCGACGACTCCGGCGCGAAAGCCGCGCTCGAGGCGTTGGCGCACAACGGTTTCGATCTCACCCGGCAGCCGCCGGTGCGTCTGTCGCTGCTGCGCACCGCGCCCGGGCGGCACCTGCTCGGCGTGGTGGTGCATCACATCGCCGCCGACGGCTGGTCGCTCGGTCCGCTGACCAGGGATCTGGCCGCCGCGTACGCGGCACGCCACGACGGTGCGGCGCCGTCGTGGACACCGCTTCCGGTGCAGTACGCCGACTTCGGGCTCTGGCAGCGGGCCTGCCTCGGCTCGGAAACCGATCCGGACAGCGCCGCGGCGACCCAGCTGGCGTACTGGCGCACCGCGCTCGCGGACCTGCCCGACCAGCTCCCGCTGCCCTACGACCGGCCGCGCCCGCTCGAGCCCACTCAGCAGGCCGGCACCGTGCGGTTCACGGTGCCCGAACGCGTGCGCCGCGGGCTCGCCGGGCTGGCCCGCGATCAGGGCGTCAGCAAGTTCATGGTGCTGCGTTCGGCGTTCGCGGTGTTGCTGCGCTGCGTCACCGGCGGTCGCGACATCGTGATCGGCACTCCGGTGGCGGGGCGTAACGACACCAAGCTCGACGAGTTGGTTGGCATGTTCGTGAACACGCTGGTGCTGCGCTCCGACGTGCATCCGGATCGCAGCTTCGCCGACTTGCTGCGTGCCGACCGGGATACCGAACTGGCCGCCATGGCGCATGCGGACATCCCGTTCGAGCGGATCGTGGAGGAATTCGGTCCGGAGGCACGCTCCTCGGGCCGGCACCCGCTGTTCCAGGTGGCGCTGAGCGTGCAGGACGGCCCGGTGCCGACGCTGGAACTGCCCGGCCTCGCCCTGCGCGCGGAGCCGTTGGACATCGCGCTGGCGAAGTTCGACCTGGAGTTGCGGGTGTCGAACGACGACATCGATCCGGGCGCGGTCGGGGGAGAGCCGGACAGCATCTTCGAATTCGTCTACGCCACCGAACTTTTCGACGCGCGGACGATCGAGACGCTGGCCGACCGGTTCCTGCGCGTGCTCACCGCCGTCACCGGCGATCCGCGCGTGCTGGTGCGTGACGTCGACGCGCGCACCGATCATGAGCGCCGCACCCTGGCCCCGGCGTGCGGCGGGCCTGCGTCCCCGCCGTCCACCCTGGCCGCGTACTTCACCGCCACCGCGCAGCGGTATCCGCACAACACGGCGCTGTGCGCGGGCACGATCTCGCTCACCTACGCCGAACTCGACCGGCGCTCCAATCGCCTGGCGCGCGCGCTGATCGCGCGTGGACTCGGCCCCGGCACCCGGGTGGCGCTCGGGCTCGTCCGCTCGATCGACTCGGTGGTGGCGATGCTGGCCGCGGCGAAGTCCGGCGCGGCGTTCGTGCCGGTCGACCCGAAGTACCCGGCCGACCGTATCCAGCACATGCTCGCCGACTCCGGTTGCGCGACCGGCGTCACCGTGACGGCGCACGTGGGACAACTGCGCGCGGGCGCCGCCGCCGACCAGCACACCGAATGGCTGCTGCTGGACCGCCCGGAGTTCGCCGCCGAACTCGACGGACACGACGACGCGCCGATCCACGACCACGAGCGTTCGCGCACCATCCAGATCGCCGATCTGGCCTACCTGATCTACACCTCGGGATCGACCGGCAAGCCCAAGGGCGTCGCGGTGACCCACAGCGGCCTGTCCAACCTGGCCGACGAGGTCCGCGACCGCATAGGCGTGGACGAGCATTCGCGCACATTGCATTTCGCGACTCCGAGTTTCGACGCGGCGATCCTGGACCTGCTGATCGCGCTGGGCGCCGGCGCGGCGATGGTGATCTGCCCGATTGACATCTACGGCGGCGATGAACTGGCCGCGCTGATGGAACGCGAGCGGGTCACCCACGGCTTCATGACCCCGGCCGCGCTGGCCACGATCGACCACGAACGCTGGCCGCTGCCGCACGTGCGAGCGCTCATGGTCGGCGGCGAGGCGGTGGCGCCGGATCTGGTGGCGCGCTGGGCGCCGGGACACGTGATGTGCGATGTGTACGGGCCCACCGAGACCACCGTCGTCATCACGATTTCCGGCCCGATGCGCCCCGGCGAGCCGATCACCATCGGCAGCCTGGTGCGTGGCGCCCAGGGATTGGTGCTCGACGAGCGGTTGCGGCCGGTGCCCGTCGGCGTCCCCGGCGAGCTGTACCTCGCCGGACACGGTGTCGCGCGCGGCTACTTCGACCGATTCGGGCTCACCGCGACGCGTTTCGTCGCCGACCCCTACGGCCCGCCGGGCGCGCGGATGTACCGGACCGGTGACATCGTGCGCTGGAACGCCGCGGGCGAGCTGGTCTACCTCGGCCGCAGCGACCATCAGGTGAAGCTGCGCGGTTTCCGGGTGGAACTCGGCGAGATCACCGCCGTGCTCGGAGAACACCCGTCCGTGCGGTTCGCGCACACCGAGGTGCGCCGGATCGCGGGCGCGGACCGGATCGTCGCCTTTGTCCAGCCCGCCGACCGCACGGCGGGGGTGGACACCGAGGCGGTGCGCGCCGCTGTCGCCCGGCGACTGCCCGCGCACATGGTGCCCGCCGGTATCACCGTCTTGGACGCCATTCCGCTGACACCCGTCGGGAAGCTGGACATCAGCGCCCTGCCGGAACCGCAGGTCGTCGTGGACTCGACCGGTCGCGAGCCGCGAACCGATGCCGAGCGTCTGGTCGCCGCGGTGATGGGCGAGCTGGTCGGCGCGCACGGCGTGCGCGCCGAGGACAGCTTCTTCGACGTCGGCGGAAACTCGCTGCTGGCAACGCAGCTCGTCGCCCGGCTGGCCGCGGCCACGAACGTACGGCTCGCCGTGCGCACCGTGTTCGCCACGCCGACCGTCGCCGGGCTGGCCGAACTGCTGGACGCGGGCACCGAGTCCGAGGTGGACCGGCCCGCGCTGGTGCGCCGGGAGCGCCCGGAGCGGATCCCGCTGTCGGCCGCGCAGCGGCGGCTGTGGTTCCTCAACCGTTTCAACGCAGGCGGCGCGTCCAGCGCCGGACAGTCCGCGGGCGCCTACAACGTCCCGCTCGTCCTGCGCATGACCGGCAGCCTGAACGTCGAGGCGCTGGCCGCCGCGCTGCACGCGGTGCAGGCCAGGCACGAAACCCTGCGCACGGTGTTCCCGGAGACCGACGGCGCACCGGCTCAGGTCGTGCTCGACCCGTCCGAGGCGGCGATTGCGCTGACGCGGATGACGGTGCGGCCCGACGAGCTGGAGGCCGCCGTACGGCGTTTCGCCGCACCGGGATTCGATCTGGCCGGCACCGTTCCGATCCGCGCCGCGCTGCTGTCGGTGGCGGGCGACTCCGCCGCGCCCGCGCAGCACGTTCTCGTCGTGGTCGTGCACCACATCGCCATGGACGGCTGGTCGCTAGAGCCGATGGCCGCCGACGTGGCCGTCGCCTACCGCGCGGCCTGCGCGGGCGGCGCGCCGGAATGGGCCGAGCTGGAGGTCCAGTACGCCGACTACACACTGTGGCAGCAGGACGTGCTCGGCAGCGAGGACGACCCGGACGCCGCGGTGCGCAAGCAGCTGGACTACTGGCGGCACACCCTGGACGGCATTCCCGAGTTGCTGACCGTACCGGCCGACCGGCCGCGTCCGCCCACCCCGTCCTACCGGGGCGGCATCGTGGAGTGCGCGGTGGACCCGGTCACCCACCGCGAACTGCAGACGATCGCGGGCAGCAACAACGTCAGCCTGTTCATGGTCCTGCACGCCGCGCTGGCGGTGCTGCTGCACCGGATGACCGCGACCGACGACATCACCGTCGGCACCCCGATCGCGGGCCGGGGGCATCCGGCGCTGGACCGGTTGATCGGCATGTTCGTCAACACGCTGGTGCTGCGTACCCGGATCGACCCGGGCGCCAGGTTCACCGACCTGCTGCG
This sequence comes from Nocardia barduliensis, assembly GCF_013315795.1. GTDB lineage: Bacteria > Actinomycetota > Actinomycetes > Mycobacteriales > Mycobacteriaceae > Nocardia > Nocardia barduliensis. The sequence goes on along the minus strand of NZ_JABLTE010000096.1, from coordinate 11,962 downwards.
CGCGGTGCGCGAAACCGACCTCGACGCCTTCGCCAACGCGGACCTGCCGTTCGAGCGTCTGGTGGAGGTGCTCAACCCCGCCAGGTCCCAGGCGCACCATCCGATGTTCCAGGTGATGCTCTCGGTCCGCAACGAGCCGGTCGGCGGGCTGGACCTGCCGGGGCTGCGTATCGAGGCCGCCGATATCGACACCGGGATCGCCAAGTTCGATCTCCAGTTCACCCTCACCGAAACGCGGACCGCGCAGCGCGATCCGGCCGGCATCACCGTCGCGGTGAACTACGCGAGGGATCTGTTCGACGAGCCGACGGCGCAGCGGCTCGGCAAGCGCCTGACCCGGCTGCTCGCCGCGATCGCCGCGAACCCGACCACCGCCGTGGGCGACCTGGAACTGCTCGACCCCGCCGAATGGTCGGGGCTGGCCCCGGTGCGCGGTGCGAAACCGGACCGGCCGATCACCTTCCCCGAGGTGTTCGAGCAGGCGGCCGCCGTCGATCGCGCCGCCGTGGCCCTGGTCGCCGCCGACGGTACGGAGGTGACCTACGACGCGCTGGATCGCTGGACGAACCGGCTGGCGCGGGTGCTCATCGGGCGCGGCGTCGGCCCGGAAACGCTGGTGGCGCTGGGTATCCCGCGGTCGATCGAGTCGGTGGCGACGGTACTGGCGGTGGCCAAGGCCGGCGCGGCGTTCGTGCCGGTCGACCCGCTGTACCCGCAGCAGCGCATCGGGCACATGCTGTCGGATTCCGGTGCGGCGCTGGGCATCACCTTGTCGGGCTACCGCGCCGAGCTGCCCGACGGCGCGGAGTGGATCGTGCTCGACGATCCGGCGTTCCGCGCGCAGGTGCTGGACGCGCCGGACGAGCCGGTCGCCGACACCGAACGCCTCGCGCCGTTGCGGATCGACAACCCGGCCTACGTGATCTACACCTCCGGTTCGACCGGCACGCCGAAGGGCGTGATGGTCACGCACGGCGGTTTGTCGAACTTCGCCGCCGAGACCGCCAACCGGTTCGACGTCCAGCCGGGATGCCGCGTCCTGCACTTCGCCACGCCGAGCTTCGACGCCGCGATGCTCGATCTGCTGCTGTCGCTCGGTGGCGCGGCGACCCTGGTGATCACGCCCACCGGCGTGGTCGGCGGGGACGAGCTGCGGGAGGTCTTCGCCGGGGAGCGGATCACCCACGCGTTCATCACCACCTCCGCGCTCGGCACGGTCGAGCCCGCCGGGCTCACCGAGTTGCAGCACGTGCTGGTCGGCGGCGAGGCTCTGCCGCCGGACCTGGTGACCAGATGGGCGCCCGGCCGCAACCTGTACAACGTGTACGGACCGACCGAGACCACCATCGTCACCGTCATCTCGCAGCCGATGACGCCGGGCGAGCCGATCACCATCGGCGGCCCCATCCGCGGCGTCAACGCGGCGATCCTCGACGCGCGACTGCATCCGGCTCCGATCGGAGTGACCGGCGAGCTGCACCTCGCGGGTGACGCGCTGGCCCGCGGATACCTGAACCGTCCTGGTCTCACCGCCCAGCGTTTCGTCGCCAACCCGTTCGGCAAGCCGGGGGAGCGGATGTACCGCACCGGCGATCTGGTGCGCTGGTGGGCCGGGTCGCGGGAGCACGGATCGCCTGCGGACGGCGCGCAGGAGATCGAGTACGTCGGCCGCACCGACCATCAGGTCAAGATCCGCGGTTTTCGTATCGAACTCGGCGAGATCGACGCCGCGCTCGCCCGCCACGGCGGGGTGGCGTTCTCCACCACCATCGGGCATCGCACCCCGGCGGGGGCGACGGCGCTGGTGTCGTATGTGAAGCCGCGCGACGGCGTGTCGTTCACCGCGGCGGAGCTGACCGGGCATCTGGCCGGGCTGGTGCCGAATTACATGGTCCCGCAGTCGATCATGCTGCTCGACGAGGTTCCGCTGAACCCGGTGGGCAAGCTGGATCGGGCGAAGCTGCCGGAGCCGGTGTTCACCGCGGGCGAGGGCTACCGCGCGCCGTCCACCCCGACCGAGGAAGCGCTGTGCGCCGCCTTCGCCGAGGTGCTCGGCGTGGAATCGGTGGGCGTGGACGACGGGTTCTTCGAGCTCGGCGGCAACTCGTTGCTGGCCACGAAGGTGGTCGCGCACGTGCGCGAAACCGGTGTCGACCTGCCGGTGCAGCTGATGTTCGGCGACGCGACGCCCGCGGCCATCGCGGCGCGGCTGGACGGGACGGGCGCGTCCTCGGGCGCCGCGGTGGCGGCGATGCTGGCGCCGGTGCTGCCGATCCGCCCGACCGCCGTGACCAGTCAGGCGCCGCTGTTCTGCGTGCACCCGGCGATCGGATTGGCCTGGTGCTATTCGGGTCTGCTCGCGCACCTCCCGGCGGACCGGCCGGTGTACGGGTTGCAGGCTCCGCACGTGGCGGGGCAGGACGGCTACGGCTCGATCGGCGAGGCCGCGAGCCGCTATGTGGCCTCCATCAAGGAGATCCAGCCGGAGGGGCCCTACCACTTGCTCGGCTGGTCGCTGGGCGGACTGATCGCGCACGAGATGGCGGTCCAGCTGCAAGAGGGCGGCGACGAGGTGGCGCTGCTGTCGATGATGGACAGCTACCGGCTGTCGGACGACCTGCTCGAACACGCGACCCCGAGCATCGCCGAGATCGTCGGCGAGTTCGGCAGCGACGATCTCGGCGCGGAGATCGATCCGGAGATGAGCCTGCGGGAGGCGGCCGAATTGCTGCGCGCCCGGTCCGGGCCGTTCGCGGCGCTGACCGTGGAGCATCTGGAGCGGCTCTACGCGGGCTACGACAACGGCACCGTGCTCGCGCACAGCTTCCGGCCCCGCGCGTTCGACGGCGACCTGTTGTTCTTCACCGCGGGCGACGACCCGATCAACCGGGCCGACCCGGACCGGCGCGCCGACGCCTGGCAGCCGTACGTCACCGGCGCCGTCCACGACCACGAGCTGCGCTGCGCGCACTCCGCGATGACCACCCCGGGAGCGCTGGCGGTGATCGGGCCGGTGCTGCGGAGGTGGCTGGAGACGAAGGAGACGCACAGGTGAGTTTGGCGGTGGAGGTCGCGGGCCTGGTGAAGAACTACGGCCGGGCCCGCGTGCTGGACGAGGTCGACCTGCGAATCCCCACCGGCACCGTGATGGGCCTGCTCGGTCCCAACGGCGCGGGGAAGACGACGACCGTGCGGATCGTCACCACGCTGCTGAAGCCATCCGCCGGGTCGGTGCGGGTGGCGGGCATCGACGTGCTGCGCGATCCCGCGGCGGCACGCAAACGGATCGGCCTGTCCGGCCAGTACGCCGCCGTCGACGCCAACCTGTCCGGTTACGAGAACCTGCGCATGGTGGCCCGGCTGTACGGGATGTCGCCGCGACAGGCGACCGCGCGGGCCGACGAACTGCTCGACGCCCTCGGGCTCGAATACGCCGCGCATCGCAGGGCGGGCACCTACTCCGGCGGCATGGCCCGGCGGCTCGACCTCGCGGGTGCGCTGGTCGCCCGGCCCCCCGTGGTGGTGCTGGACGAGCCGACCACCGGCTTGGACCCGCGCGGCAGGCTGGACATGTGGCGGGTGATCGGCGACCTGGTCGACGACGGGACCACGGTGCTGCTGACCACGCAGTATCTGGAAGAGGCCGACCTGCTGGCCGACCGCATCACGGTCATCGACCACGGGCGGGTCATCGCCCGCGGTTCGGCCGACGAGCTGAAGACCTCGATCGGCGGCGACCGGCTCACCGTCACCCTGGCCGCCGGACAGGCCGCCGAACCCGCGCTGGCGGTGCTCGCGCAGATCGGCGTGGGGGAGCCCGGTCACGAGGCGGGCACCGACGAGGTGTGGGTGGTGGTCGGCGATGGATCGCGCACCATGGTGGAGGCGCTGCGCAGGCTCGACGACGCGGGCGTCTGCGTGGTGGACGCGAACGTGCACCGGCCCAGTCTCGACGATGTATTCCTTTCCCTCACCGGCAAGCCGAGTAATCCGACCGCCGCGGAACCGGAGACCGACGACGTACAAGAGGAGATCATGTCGTGAGCACGGCCATGGTGCAGGAGGCCGCCCCGAAGGCTCAGCCGGAGTCGAAACCTTCCGGGGCACAGCGCGATTCCGGCCCTCGACTGCGGCTGTTCCGGGACAGCGCGATCGTCGCGCACCGCAATCTGCTCACCATTCTGCGGGTGCCCACCCTGCTGGTGACCGCCACGATCCAGCCGCTGATGTTCGTGTTCCTGTTCGCCTACATCTTCGGCGCCTCGCTGGGCGGCGGCCAGTACCGGGAATTCCTGCTCGCGGGCATATTCACGCAGACGGTCGCGTTCAACGCCGCGTTCACCACGGTTGGTCTCGCCGGAGACCTGCAGAAGGGCATCATCGATCGGATGCGGGCACTGCCGATGTCGCGGCTGGCCGTGCTGATGGGCCGCACGCTGTCGGATCTCGTGGTGAACATTCTCAGTCTGGCCGTGATGGTGGGGTGCGGGTACATCGTCGGCTGGCGCATCCACGGCAGCCTCACCGACGCCGCGCTCGCGTTCGGGGTGATCCTGCTGTTCGCGTTCGCGATGTCCTGGGTCGGCGCGCTGACCGGCTTGCTGTCACCGACCGTCGAGGTCGCGCAGAGCGCGGGGTTGATCTGGCTGTTCCCGCTGACGTTCATCTCCTCGGCGTTCATCTCCGCCGAGACCCTGCCCGGCCCGCTGCGCACGATCGCCGAGTGGAATCCGATCACCGCGGTCTCGGCGGCGGGGCGCAAACTGTTCGACAACGACTCCCCGCCCAGTTTCGTCCCGCCCACCGGCTGGGCGGCCGATCACTGCGTCGAGTACGCGGTGGCTTGCTCGGTGGCGATTCTCGTGCTGGCCGTGCCGCTGGCGTTGTTGCGCTACCGCAAGGTGGCCAGCCACTGACCGGCGGTGTGGCACGAACAGCGAACGGCCGCCGCATCGAACGATGCGGCGGCCGTTTCCGTATGCGCGGGCCGTCAGGCGCGGCGACGGGTCTTGAGCAGTTCGAGGCGCTCCTTGAGCAACTCCTCGAGTTCCTCCTTGCTGCGGCGCTCCAGCAGCATGTCCCAGTGCGTGCGCGGCGGCTTGACCTTCTTGGCCTCCTGGGTGGTGCCCTCGATCAGTACGCCCTCCTGGCCGTTGCGGCACAGCCAGGTCGGCGGGATCTCGGCGTCGTCGGCGAAGGGAACGTCGAATTCCTCGCCGTTGTCGGTCCGGTAGCGGGCGATCCGACGCGGAGCCAGGTCGTGGTCGCGATCGGTCTCGTAGCTCACCGCTCCGAGCCGGCTGCCTCGGAGTACGCGATCTGCCATGGTGTGCCTCTCCCTGTGTGCTCGAGTCTTCGTGCGCTGCCACGGTGTCCGCACGAGTGCGCGGTGCGCTCGGTGGACCTTGATGTACAACGATCGGGCCTGCGCCGATAGTTCCCGACGCGGCCGCGGTGAACCGTTCCATTGTAGTGCCCTCGGCGCGCCGAGCTCGCCACGCCCGGCGCGGAACGCTTCGCCGGGGGTCGCTGAGCGGATCGCCCGCGACGAGCGATTAGTGTTCTGCGTCATGTCGCGCCGCTTGTCCTGCCAGTGGTGTGGGCGGGAGATCGTGGAATCGGAGGCCGGCCGTCGTCGCCGGTACTGCCGTCAGTCCTGTCGTCAACGCGCCTACGAACACCGCAACAGCTTGAAGGGAACCGGGATACCCGACGACGCGGTGGTGCTCAGCGCTCAGGAGGCCGCCGACCTGGCCGATCGCTGGTTCGCCGCTCGGTGCGCCGCCGAGGACGTCACCACCGCCATCGAGGAGGGGGCGACGCCCGAGGAGCTGGCGGCGCTGGGCAAGACGCTGGTCGAGCTCACCCGCGACGCGGAACGTCTGCGCTGACCGGCTCCGTCGCCGTGCCACGGTGCGCGGCGCCCGCTCCCCGGTGCCGCAGATACACCGCGCCGAGCAGCGCCGCGACGGTCGCGGCGAGCCCGCAGGCCGCGACCCAGGTGGCCGTGTCGGGGTGCACCAGCGACTGCGCGCGCATCGCCTGCCAGAAGACGAGCGCGAGCAGACCGGCATACCCGGCCGCGAGCACGCCGACGACGGCCGCGCGCGCACGCTCCGGACGCAGCCAGCGGTAACGCGGAGCCAGCCAGGCCAGCAGGACGGCCACCAGCAGCAGCACCTGGATGCCGTGCAGTCCGACGAAGTGCGGGACGCGCAGGTCACCGCCGACGGTGCTCCAATGGGTCAGCGGCATGCCGCCCATGGCATCGCGTGGCGCGAAATCGCTCGCGTCGGATACGACCGTGTGGCCCGCGGCCAGCTCGACGATCCGCCCGTCGCTGTCGCGGACGAGCTGCTTGCCGGTGAAGCCCATCACGTAACCCAGCGCCATGCCCGCCACGGCCAGCGCCAGACCGGCATGGATGGCCCGCGCCGTCGGCCGGTCCACCAACCGCTGCCAGGCCAGAATCAGCACGATGAGCAGGTTGGCGAAGAACAGGCCGGGCACGCCGGAGGCGAAGACCATCTGCCCGATCGAGTTCACCGGATCGTCCTCGGTGTTGAAGTGGCTGAACGTGCCGCGCGCGGCCTGTAGCACGACGAAGCCGACGTCGACGAAGCCGGTGACGGCGAACACCGTGCCCAGCCACCAGGTGATTCGGCTTCCCCGGTGCGGCAACGAGAGCAGCCAGGCCAGCGTGAGACTGTAGAGGACGAACGCCAGGCCGAACTTCATCGGCTTGAGCCATACCGATTCGCCGAGCAGCGTGCGGTCATCGATCAGCATCGCCATCAGCGCGAAGACGACGAGCGCGCCCATCGCGGCCACGTTTCCCAGCAGCGGCCGATGCAGTCGCGTGCGGGTGACGGGCTTCGTGCGCCCGCGATGCCGTGGAGTCGACGGCCCGTCCTGCGGGGTGGCGACGAAATGTGTTGTGGACATGGACCGAACGTAGGAATCGCGCACGGTGGCGGGCGTCCCGCCGCAGCGCTATTCGAGCCTAGTACCACGGTATCGGGCGAGAAGCCGGCCGATACCGCGGAGCCGTCACCGGTCGCCGAGGGGCGGATCGCGCACTGTCGCGGCGAGACCGGGCGGCCCGGAGCGCGAAGCGGGCCGCGAACGCGTCGTTGCGTTCGCGGCCCTGCGCAGGCGACGGCTCTGTCGCGGAGTCTGTTCGCGATCCCCTCATGTCTCGCGAACCGGATCGGGGTCAGTCCTCGGGGGCATGCCCGACGTCGATGCCGCGCTCGGCCAGCCAGGGCCGCGGATCGATCGGTACGCCGCCGGGCAGATGGACTTCGTAGTGCAGGTGCGGGCCGGTGGAGTAGCCGCGGTTGCCGACGGTCGCGATGACGTCGCCCGCGCGGACCGGCTGGCCCACGGCGGCGAGGATGTCGTTGACGTGGCCGTAGACGCCGACGGTGCCGTCGTCCTGCTGCACTCGCACCCACAGGCCGAAGCCGGAGGCGGGACCGGCCTCGATCACCACGCCGTCGGTGACCGCGGCGATCGGCGCGCCGAGCGGGTCGCCGAAGTCCAGCCCCGCGTGCATCGCACCCCAGCGGGCGCCGAAATTCGAGGTCAGCACGCCGCCGACGGGCCGGACGGTCTTCGGACGGGTGAAGTCCTGCGCGATGCGATTCGGATCCCACGCCGCGGGCTCGGGGGCGGCCTGCGGCGGCTGCGTTTCCTGCGGGGTGAAGGTGGCGAACTGCGCCATGCCCTGGGCCGGGCGGATCTCGCCGGAGGCGATCTTGCCTGCGACGAGGCGGGCCGAGGCGTCGGCGTCCTGGTCCTGTGGGGCTGCGGCGAGGATGCCGACGGAGGCGGTGACAACCGCCGAGGCGGCGACCACGCGGGTGGCGGCGCGATGGCGGCGGAACCGGGTCACGCCGCGACGGATCGGTAACGGAAAGGTCACGGGCATGAATCGAACGTACGACAGCGGCACGCCCGTTCTGCAATCCTGTGGCTACCGTCACGGCGCGATAAACGCCCAGCTCGTTGGTCACGAGGCGATAACGACTCAGCGCGGCTTCGCGCGTGAGCTGGGACTATGGCGGCTTACCCGGGAGTTGACCAGCTAAACGTCAGTTGATCACACTGTGTGAGTGGCGACTAATGGAGTTCGTGCCCTGACGGCGCTGGCGGACCCGACTCGTCGCGCGATTTTCGAAGCCTTGCCGCATGCCGCGCGCTCGGTCGGCGAGCTCGCGCAACAGGTCGGCGTAAGCAGTTCGGCGGTCTCTCAGCATCTGCGTGTGCTGCGTGAGGCGCGGCTGGTCATGATGCGCCCGGAAGGAAACCGCAGGCTGTACTCCTTGGACCCGCGCGGCCTCGCCGATGCCCGCGACTATCTAGAGCAGTTCTGGCCGAGTGCGATCGCCGCGTACTCCGCGGCGTTGCAAACCGCTGCGACGACGGCGCCCTGACGGCGTGTGCCGCGCCTTGCCCGACCTCTGTCCCAGGTGGCGTCGGGAGGCGGCGCGGTGGCGTCAGCCGACGCGCCGATACGCCGTCTTCCGGCGGTCGGCGCCCGTACCGGGCCAGTTGCGCTTGCTCAGTTGTTTGTCGACGGCATTGATCACTTCGGTGACGCCGATCTGCAACAGTCCGGGGTCGGGACTGTCGGCGTCCGGGTCGCCCACCCGGCCGGCCCACAGCACGGCGTGCCTGCCCAGAAGGTGCGAAGGCGGACCGGCGTACCGGGGTGGGGTGGGACCGAACAGCAGCACGGTGCGGGTGCCGAAGGCGGTGGTCAGGTGTGCGACGCCGGTGTCTCCGCAGATCACCAGGGCGGCCTCGGCCACGGTGGCGGCCAGATCGATGAGGTTCTGTTCCCCGGCGAGCACTCGGCCGACCGGCAGCCCGGCGTGCGCGGCGATGCCGAGCGCCAGTTCACGTTCGTTCTCGTCGCCGGTAAGGACCACTTCGCGGCCCAACACCAGCAGGTGGCGGACGACGGCGGCGAATCGGTCCGGTGGCCAGCGGCGGGCCGGTGCGCTCGCGCCGACGTGCACGACCACACAATCGCGCCTGCTCGTCGTGGACACCGGCGGCACCAGTCCGAGATTGCGGCGGTCCGCCCCGATGCCGTCGTACTCCAGCAGGTGACACCAACGGTCCACCTCGTGCATATCGGGTTCCCACGCGGGGCCGGGGAGCTCGGGGAAGGCGGCGTTACGAAAGGTGAGGATGCGGCCGGGCTCGATTTTGGCCAGGGGGACGATGCTTTCGGCGCTCGCGCCGTGCAAGTTGACGGCCAATTCCGGCGGGGGCGCGTCCCAGCGGAGACTCCCGGGGTCGGCCGTCGGCACGAGGACGTCGACCGACGCGATCAGGTCCACGATCGGCTTGAGCCGCTGCGGGGCCGCCAGAACGAGGCGGTCACGTGGTTTGGCCCGGCGCAGCGCACGGAGAGCCGGGACCGCGGTGAGTAGATCACCCAGCCCACGCGCCTGCAACACGAGCAGAACCGCCACCCTCTTCTCCTAGCCACCCGAGTCTCACCGAACCCCGACCCACCCGTTCACCCCAGGGGCGCCAACGAAGAGTCACTCAGTAATAACTACCCGACCGCTCCCGCGGCGAAACGTGAACGCCGGGCAACGCCGCGGTACCGGGTGGGTCGGCAGGCGCGCAGCCTGCTAGCAAATGCACAGTGAACGCGCGTGCGCGAGTTATAGCATCAACGAATGACGACAAACAGCGTGGTAGAGGGTCCTCTGCAGTCTCTTGCCCGCAGGGCGTGGCAAACCATTCTGGTCACCGGCATCCTGGCGGTGATCCTCGGCATTCTGATCCTGGCCTGGCCGGACATCACCCTGCGCGCCGCGGGCATCATCTTCGGCGTCTACCTGGTGGTCACCGGGTTCCTGCAGTTGATGGCAGCCTTCGGCGCGCCGGCCAGCACCGGCCTGCGGGTGCTGTCGTTCGTCATCGGTCTGCTGTCCATCGTGATCGGCGTCTTCTGCTTTCGCGACGAACTGGCTTCGATTCTGCTGCTGGGACTGTGGATCGGGATCGGCTGGCTGTTCCGTGGGGTCGCGCTGCTGGTGGCCGCGCTCTCCGAGCCGGGGATGCCAGGACGCTGGTGGCAGGTGTTCTTCGGCGTCGTGACCGCCATCGCCGGCGTCGTGCTGATCGTCTGGCCGGTGCGGTCGGTGGCCACCTTGGCCGTCCTGGCGGGGGTGTGGCTGATCATCATCGGCATCATGGAGATCATCGTGGCCTTCGGAGTTCGCCGCGAGGCCCGGGTGGCGCACACCGCGCCCGCTGTGGCCTGATCACGAATCCGCGGCCGGATGTCCCGGCTCGCGCGATGCGGTGTCTCGCTGCGCCCGACCGGCACGGTTCCGTCTGCTCGGAACTCGTGACAGAATCACAGGCGCATTTTCACGAGACGTCGGCTTCGGGGTTGGCCGACATCGAAAAGAACTGGAGGCACGAATGATTCGTACTGCTGGGTTTGTCGGTGCGCTGGCCCTGGCAGGGGCCGCGGCCCTGCTGTCGGCGGGAACGGCGCAGGCCGCGGTCGGCATCATGACGATCAACGGTGAACCGCGGGTCGATCCGGTGGGCTGCTTCAACACCGACGGCAGCTTCTACACCACCTTTCAGATCACCGTCGTCAACAGCACCGATCGTGCCGTCACGCTGCACTCCGGGCCGGACTGCACCGGCTCCGTGATCGGCGAGCTGCCCGTGGAGCGGATCGGTTACCTGCCCAAGGGCGGCAGCGTTTCCGTCAGCTGACGCCTGACGCAGTAGGCGAAACCGGCCGGGCCGGGATCCGGGCAGAGCGTCGATCATCGACGTCCCTGGGATCCTCGCCCGGCCGCGCTGCGTTCCGGGGTGCTGATCCGATGTCAACGGCTCAGCGCCCATTCCGTTCACCGCGTGCGCGGCCAATCGCCCGGGCCGGGCACCGCCGACTCAGCAGCTCCCGCCACCGGGATCGGCGCGGCGACCGCCGAACGGCGACGGCCGCGCGGGTCCCACACCATCGCCGTCGCCGCGCCGCCCAACAGCACGACCACGATCATCGCCACAACGCACCAGACCAACACCGCCATCGCCTCCAAGGCATTACCCCATCCGGCTGACAGACTGCGTTGGCTTACCAAGGCGGACAGTTGTTTTCGAGTCGGCCACAGTATTCCCCCGGCGGGCGGCCTGCGCGAGTCGGCGGCACGGCGCTCGTCATCCCGAGCGTCGCGCGAGGTTCGCCATGTGTATCGGTGCGGTAGACCCACCAGCCCGAACGCCGGTTCTTGCGCCGCCATTGCTGCCGGAGTAGCCGCCGGAGGAGACCGAGATCACGGATGACCGTTGCTCCTGCGATGTGCGCGCCGGGTCTCGGTGGGCCGGCGCCCGGTTGTCCCGGCGAAGCGCGCACCTGCCTGTTTGCCCGCTCTTCGCCGGGGTAGGACGGTGAGGACGGAGGTCATCCATCCACCCGAAAGGCTGCGCGGCGATGTCTACTTCCACACCAGGGGCGACAACAGATCGGCGATCCCCGCTCCAGGTCGCCGCCATGGCGGTAGGAGCGGTATTTCTCCTCGTCGGGATCCTCGGTTTCATCCCAGGGATCACCACCGACTACAGCGAACTGAAGTGGGCTGGACACCAATCCGAGGCCCAATTGCTGGGTCTGTTCAACGTGTCCGTGCTGCACAATCTGGTGCATTTGGCCTTCGGCATCGCAGGCTTGCTCGCCGCCCGGACCGCCGCGGCGGCGCGGGCGTATCTCATCGGCGGCGGCGTGATCTATCTCGTGCTGTGGCTGTACGGGCTGATCGTGGATCCGCACAGCGACGCCAACTTCGTGCCGCTCGACATGGCCGACAATTGGCTGCACTTCGCCCTCGGCGCGGGCATGATCGCGCTCGGTGTGCTGCTGGCGCGGCGTCCCGTGACCCGGGCGCCCGGAGCGGGAGGGCCTGTCTCTTATACA
>NZ_JABLTE010000095.1 GCF_013315795.1 Nocardia barduliensis | reverse complement strand
GGCCGGGGTCGAGGCGGGGTTGACCGAACACCCCACCCAGCAATCCCGTGCCGCGCAACTGTTCCCGCGTGCGTCGCTGCCCGGCGCCGAAGCGCCGATCTATCCCGCCGCCGGGGCCGGTGCGCGTCCGGACGGCATACCCGCCGGCGCGCCCATGATGGGAGCGCCCGGCGCCGCCGCCGGTGGCGCCGGACCGGGCAACAACGCCCACAAGCCCGCGAAGTTCCTGCAGTCGAAGGTCCATCTCGACGACGCCATCGGCACGGTGCCCGACCGGGTGAAGCCGGTGATCGACTCGTGAGCGGAATGTGGGAATTCACCGATCTGGAGTTCAACCTGCTCTGTGAGGAGGTGCGGCAGGGCGAATTGCCCGCCCCGTTCGTCTTCACCAGCCGCACCCGGCTCGCGGCGGACTACGAGCTGGAGAAGGCACAGGTCCGCCGGCAGTTGCGGCAACGGATGGACCACGATCTGGACGCCATGGCGGGCGCGATCGCCAAGCCCGACGTCTTCGTCGTCGCACACGCCTGGAACGACCAGGATTTCGCCAATCCCGAAGCGCGCACCCGGGTGCACGCGATCCGGCACCGGGCGCGCGGTTACGTGATCACCCAGCGACCGGGCGAAACACTCGCGCACAGCGGGGGATTCGATGTCGCCGAGTGTGACCCGCACGCCTTGGCCGACACCGTGATGGGCCTGCTCCCGCGCTGTGGCGCAGGGCGGCTCGATGACATCCGCCTCTCGCTCCCGGCCGCCGAACCGGAGCCCGTCCGCGAGCGCCCCGCCGCCACTATCTCGGACAACGACGACGATCCCGGCGACGACACCGCCCGCAGCGCCGCGTTCTTCGACACCCCGGCCGTCAGCACCGGAATAGTCAAGGTGCTGCAAGGCCGGTCGAAGTACGGGCCGCGCGGACGTATCGAAGCGGGCCTGCTGTGGCGGGACCTCCCCGACGACGGCCGCTACGTGATTCCCCTGGATCATCCGGCCCCGATCGCCACCGCCATGGGCAGCGACCGGCTGACCCTGTGGGTGCGCGACCGGATCGAGGAGATCCTGTCGCGGATGGATTCGCACATGGAAACCGAGGAGTGAACCGGCCGTTCAGCGATCGGTGAGCCCGATCGGACCGCGAATCTGGCGGACCACCGCGCGAAACCAGCCAGAGTCGTACCGGCCGTCCTCGGCGTCGAAGGCCGGCCGGAGTTCGTACCAGCGCAGGCCAGGACGGCGATGGTGCGTGCCGTGCAGGTTGAAACTCAGAGCCAGGACCTCCAGCGGCGCGGGCAGTCGCAGGTTCAGCGCCTCGAGCGGCTCGTCGAGCTCGGTGCCGTAGTGGTAGGCGTTGTCCGACAGGGAGACGACCACGGCGCGCCCGGCCAGCGCCGCCGCCAATATCCACCAGTGACTGCCGTAGGCGAGAAACGCCGCGCAATGCAGCACGACGATCGCGAAGGCGTCGACGCGGAACTGCCGGAGCACCTCTCCCTGCGCGACGCGTTCGAGCAGCGGCCCCGCCACCGTGTCCGGCCCGTCCACCGCACGGGCCATCCTGCGCACCGCCGCGACGGGCAGCACAGCCAGCACCACCGCGGCGACCTCGAGCAGATACAGCCCGCCGAAGAGCCGCAGGTAGTACCCGGGCGCGGCTTTCGCCCAGCTGGACGTCGCGGGATCGTAGACCTCGGCGCGCTCACGGGTCCGGCTGTAGCGGTGGTGCAGCAGGTGACCGGCCTTGAGCAACGCGAACGGCGAACCGTACAGCACCGCGAGCACGCGTCCGTACCAGTCGTTTCGGGCGCGCCGATGGTGCAGGTTGCCGTGCACCGCCTCGTGGATCACCGACCAGAACGTCGTCGTCAGCAGGGCCAGCGGCAGCAATACCCAACCCCACGCCGCGTCGCGGGGCAACAGCAACAGCGGTAGCGCGAAGAGCTGGAAAACATTGAGCACGACCGCCGCGGCGGTCAACCAGGATCCGATCCGCCGCCCGTCGTCGCGGCGTTGCGCGCGGACGGCGTTGCCGGTGCGCCGTTCGGTCATCTCGCCGATCACCTCTCCGGTCTTTCGGACCACCAGCGTGCCCGAGCCACCCCACGAACACCCCTACACGCGCTGTCGCGCCCCTTACGTCCGTGCGACGAAACGGTGCTGTGGCGCGAGAGCCGCTCGCCCATGGCGGCGGGTCCGGACATGGCCGTCCGGGAATCAAGATCGCGCTGAGCGCAATTGTTCACCGAAGATCGTGCGGTGCTTAGGGTCCGGATAGCCCTTCTGTCCGGCCCGGGTTCGATGCGAACCTCCTTCTGATTTCGGAGCGACGTGCAGCCAACGCCCTGGTCGGCCAACGACACTCGAATCGAACGGGTACCGAGCGCAAGGCCGGGGCAGCCGGCCGGTTTCCGGGCGTTCGCATCGATGCTGCGCGGCTATTGGGGTTATCTGGGCGCCGTGGCCGGCAGTATCGTCACGTTCGTCCTGCTGTTCCAACCGTGGTTGAGCGTCGCCGGGGCCGATGGGAAGGCCAGCGCAAACGCCTTCGGCCGGGTCAACGCGACCACTTCGTATCTGAACGTTTGGTCATCGTCGCAGGCGCCCGCCGCGCGGATCAACGGCGCCCTGGCGCTGCTCGCCGCCGCCACGATCGTCGTCACCGTCTGCGTGGTGGCGGCGAATCTGCGGTATCGCACCGAGGTGCTGGCGCGGGCAGCGACTATCTCCACGGTGACCACCGCGGTGCTGGTCGTCCTCGCCGTGCTGTACATCAACAGCAAAGCTCCCGAGCTGCGCGCCCCGCTCGCCCGTACCACCGACCTGGGTGGACAAGTCGGCATGGTGACGAGCTGGGCCTTCGGCAACGGCAGTCTCATCGTGCCGGGCGTACGGCAAGTCTCCTACGACACCGCCGGCTTGACCTCCTGGCCCCTGCTCGCGGGCGCCACCTCACTCGGCTCGACCGTCACCGCCCTGACCCAATGGGTGTACAGCCATCCACCCGCATCCCTCCGCCTGCGGTACCGCGCCGCCGCGGGGCGCTCGAACGAATCGGCCCGGCAAGGCAAGTGAACCGGCTGGGACCGCGCTCACTTCGGCCGTGCGGAGCGGCGACGGAACAGCCGACGGAGGTATCCGCCGACACCGAAGAGTGCCCGCGTTTCCGCTGCGGTTTCGGCGGTTTCCGGCACCGAGGTCGCCTGGGCGAATCGCACGTGCAGTTGTTCGCGGACCTGGTCCGCGGTATAGGCACGGCGGCGGCGCTCGGCGCGCACCACCACGACACCGGTGGCGACCACACCTGCCGCACCCGCCAATCCCAACGCCTTCCACCACCTCATACGCATAGGCTACGACCATGACGCGTGCGGGCATCAGTCTCGACCGAGCGGTCGAGGTCACCAGGACGGGTGACATCTGGCTTTTCCGAGGCCATTCGACTGTGGACCGGGTGATCCGGATGACCACGAACAGTCCGGTGAACCATGTCGGGATGTCGGTCGTGATCGACGATCTGCCCGCGTTGATCTGGCACGCGGAACTCGGACGATCGCTGCCGGACATGTGGTCGGGAAACGCGCACCGCGGCGTCCAGCTGCACAATCTGCGCGACGCCGTGCTGGTGTGGGCCCACCGCTACGGTCAGCAGGCCTGGTTGCGCCAGTTGGACCCGCCCGCAACCCGGGAGATGGAGGACAGCGTGCTGCGCACCATCGCCCGGCACGACGGCACCCCGTTCCCCTCCACCGCCGGTCTGGCGGCACGCTGGCTACGCGGCCGCGCGCGCCTTCCGCGCCGCAAGTCGAGTCGGCCCGCGGCCCGCGAACTGGAGAACGCGTACTGCGCCGAAATCGTCGCTGCGACATACCAGGCGATGGGCCTGCTACCGCAGCACCGTAGCCCCGACTGGTACGACCCCGGCCGATTCTGGAGCGGAGACCGGCTGCGCCTGTCCGGCGATCACGAACTGACCGGCGAGATAGCCGTCCGAACACCGCCGGCCTGAAGGGTTCTGGCGCGAACGCATCAGACCGGCGGCGACGGGATGCTCCCGATCGTCGCTGAGACGAAGGTCAGGCGATAGTGACGGTCAGGACGTAGCCGGCCGCCGAGCCGTCGACGGAAGAGACGACGATCTGGTAGTCGTTGCCGTCGGCGACGAGATCGGCATGCGGGACCTCGGCGGCGATCTGCGGGCCGATCAGCGGTGCCACCGAGACGCGAGCATTGCCGTTCGCGGAGGTGACGTCGAAGCTCAGGCGCTGGCCCGGCGCGGTGGCGATGGAATAGCTGTCCGACTTGCCCTGGCCGACGTTGCCGCTGACCTCGGCGCTGTTCTGACCGGGGTTGAGCTGCAAGCGCTGCACGACGCCCGGCACCGACGGAATGCCGGGGGCGGCCTGGGCGGTCGCGACCCCTCCGGCCGCGAAGGCGACGACGGCGAGCACCGCGGGCACGGTACGCCACGATGAACGAAACACTCGAGATGAGATCATGGTCATCATCTTTCCTCACGCGGCGGCCGAGTCCGCAGGAGGCTCCGCGCAATTGGCGATCGAGTCACCTCCACCGCAACCGGCTGCCCGCAACCGCACGTCGTGAAGCGAGGACCGGCGGACCCCGGTTGCCGGACACCGCGCGCCCCAGCACGCCGACGGGCCGGGCGGTGAATCCCGCCCGGCCCGTGTTCGATCGGTGTCAGCGACCGCTGTGGCTGTGCTGGCCGCCACGCACCTTGGCCTCCGTGGGTTGCGCTTCGGCGCCCTTACGGCCGGCCGCGCTCGGATCGGCGGAATGGCGCTCGCCGAAGCTTCCGGTACTGGCCTGGCCGCCACGGCGCGCCTGCTCCTCGGTGTCCGAACGGTTACCGAACTGACCGGGGTTGTTCTTGTCTGCCATCACATGCTCCTTTCGGTAGCGGATGAAACCGACTGTGGCTCTGTGCGCCACGTCTTCGTGCTACCCGCCGCATGACGCGCGAATCAGCTCGAAAGCTTCTTCACACGATCGCAAAGATGCGCCCGGCTCCGTTCTGGCGCAGTGCATCCGATCGACGTTCCGGCCGGCTTCGGCCGCCCGCGGCACTCCACTGCCACGATCAAGCCGGGTCACGAGGGCGGTGTGTCGAGTTTGTCGATGTCGGCGAGCACTTTTTCGTGCCAATCGATCTCAGCCTGGATCCGCATGGTGGCATGCTCGACGATCAGGTCGTCGGCCGTGCTCTGGTCAGGCCAGCGTCGGTCGAGCTGATGCTCGACGCGGGAACGTCGCGCGCGCAGTGCGGCGACGCGGTCTTCGAGGTATCCGCGCAGCAGTTCGCGATCGAGATCGCCACTGACCGCGAGCGCGAGATCGACCGGGTCGGGCCGGATGTCGACTTCGGTCAGGGCTTCGTCGCGCAGGGCCCGTAGTTCCCGGCGCCCTTCCTGGGTGATCTCGTATACGGTGCGCGCGGGAAGCGCGCCGGCCTGTTCGGTGCGCAACGGCCGGATCAGTCCTTCGTCGGCCATCCGGTGCAGAGCCCCGTAGAGGGAGCCGGGCTTGACCCGCGACCACAAGTCGGCCCGGTCCAGGCGAGCATCGCGGCGCAACTGATGGCCGTGCATGGGGCCGCGTTTGGCGAGCGCGGCGAGGACGAACAACCGGGTCTCGTTCACCCACTCAGTCTGCCACGAGTACTCGTATTTGAGTACTCTCGCATTCATGCCTGTTCGACCGATCCTCATCGCCGGTGACCCGCGGCTGACCACGCCCGCGGTCGCGGTCACCGTGTTCGACGACGAGCTCGCCGCCTTCGTCGACGACTTGTTCGACACCAACACCGCCGCCAACGGCGCGGGTCTGGCCGCGAACCAGGTCGGGGACCCGCGAGCGGTGTTCGTCTACGACCTCATCGACGCGGGCGTGCGGCACCGCGGCCACGTGATCAATCCGGTCCTGGAGACCTCCCCGATTCCCGAGACGATGCCCGATCCCGACGACCTGGAAGGGTGCCTGTCGGTGCCGGGCGAGTGGTATCCCACCGGCCGGGCGCACCGGGCCGAAGTCACCGGCGTCGACCTGACCGGGCAGCCCGTCACCGTCACGGCCACCGGTTATCTCGCCCGCTGCCTGCAACACGAGACCGACCACCTCAGCGGCCGCCTCTACCTCGAACGCCTCATCGGCAGAAACCGGCGAGCCGCTCGCCGCATGATCAAGGACCGGCAATGGACCCGGCCCGGCAACAGCTGGCTGCCCGGAACGGACTACCCGAACTCCCGCGAACCCTGACCGGGCCGATTCGGCACGCCGAGCCGCACCCCGCGAAAACGAGTAGTCGTCTACTCACGATCGCGCGCTCAGCAGCGACGAGCATTCCGGAGTGCGGGAACCCTGCGCGGACGGCACGTGCGCGTATGGGAGGCAGCCGGACGACAGGCTCGTGACGGATCCGGCCCGGCCCGCGGCTACACCGACTGTCGGCAGCCTCGGAAAGGAAGACCGAAGGAAATGAAGAAATACGAAGTACGCCCCGGCGACACCCTCTTCGCGATCGCGCAGCGTGAGTACGGCGACGGCGGCTTGTTCCCGGCGATCGCGCGCCAGAACCATCTCGCCGATCCGGATGCGATCGACGTCGGCCAGCAGCTCCTGATCCCGTACATCACGCGCCGCCATCTGGTCACCACGGCCGACTCCACCGCGGCGCGCAAGCAGATCACGCAGCGCTACTACGGAACCGAGGACATCGACGTTCAACTGCTCTGGGAAGTCGTCAACGGCGTGGCACAACGCCAAATCCAGCGCGGTGCGTGGCTGCACATTCCGGAACTCGCCGATGTCGGCCACCACACGGTGATCGAAGGCGAGACTTTCGGCGTACTCGCCGCCCGGTGGTACGGCGACCACCATCTCGCGCTGATCATCGCCTTGGCGAACCACCTGCCGCTGGAGACCGAACCGGAGCCCGGCCGGGTGCTCATCGTGCCCGGCCTGAACCGACGCCGCGGCGTGGCGGGCGATACCCTGCGATCGCTGTGCGCCGACGAGTACGGGTCCGCGGACCTGGACACCAGGGTAGCGGTCGTCGCAGCGGCGAATCGCATCGAGAATCCCGACTCGATCTTCTCCGGGCAGGTGATCCACTTTCCGTCGTAACCCATCGGGAGGCCCGTTCGGCTATGTGGTCGCGCGGTCGCGGCGGTGTTTGGTTCGGCGGCGGAAAAGCCAAGTCGACAGGCCCGTGATCGCGAGCGCGAGCGGGGTCAGGCCGAAAGCCAGCCATACCAGTCGCCACCATCCGTTCACCATCCAGCCGAAGTGCGCGGGCTCGAAGACCTTGGCGTAGAAGGTGTTCGCCAGCGGCCTGTCCCGGCTCGCGTCGACCACCTTGATATCGGAGCCGTCGTAGGCGTTCACGTACACCAAGACGTCACCGCTGTAGAACAGGCGGTGCTCGCGAGGTGAGTACGCGCCGGCGACGGAAGCCCGGTAGTAGGGGGCGGCCTGGGTGGGCAGCAGCAGATAAGCGAGCCGGCCGGGAGCGGCCCGGTGCGCGATCGCACCCGCCTCGCCGATGGTCAGCGGCGTCCGTCCGGCGCCATCCGAACGCGGCACGAAATACTTCTCGGTGCGCACGAGGCTCGTGTTGCCGCCGGTCGCGACGAGCCAAGCCCGCTGAACGGCGGGCCACTCGATGGTGATCCCGGTGATCCCCCACATCAACAGGAACGGCACGGCCAGAATGCCGAGCACGTTGTGCAGATCGCGGTCCCGGGCGAAGCGCCCCTTGCGCAGCCGGACCCGGAAACCGTTGCGCAGCCGTCCGAGCGACGGCCACCAGATGATGGCGCCGGACACCGCGAGCGATACCAGCAGCAAGCCGAGCGAGCAGAGAATCGACGCCGCCCAGGTGATGCCGATCAGCGGAGCCTGGTTCTCCAGGATCGGCAGCGCACCGGAGTAGCGCAGACAGCCGAATGCGCAGTCGTGCAGGTTGACCAGCCAGCCGAGTACGCCGTCGGTCAGGTTCACCCGCTCGTTGATGCGTCCGGTGCCCGGGTCCACGGAGTACGCGGCGGTGTACTCCGGGTTCCCGACCACGATCACGCCGCCGTCCCGGCCGACCCAGCCGACGTCGAAACCGGGATCGGCCGCCCGCACCAGCGCCACGGCGCGCTCGGTGTCGACCACCGGCGGGGCGTCCGTGTGCCGATAGAACGAGGCGTGCTGGGCTCGGAACAGTTCGGCGTGGTAGAGCAGGATCGCGCCCGATGTGGACTGGACGACGAGGACCACGCCGAGAATCAACGCCGACCAGCGGTGTATCGCGATCAGCGTGCGCCGCGCGGGTTTACGCGGTCGCTTCCGCGCTCGGACGGTCCGCTTGCCGGGCTCGTGCACCACCGCGGTCGCCTCCATAAGGGTAGGCTAACTTGAGAAAGCGCCTTTCCCCGTGGTGGGCACAGCGACCCCGACGGTCACCACCGCGGTCGAACCACACCGGATGGGGGTCGACACCGTCCGATCGCGCAACTCGGGACCGCGCTCGCCGCACATGGCGTCGATCAGCCCGACTTGTCCACCACCCGCGGACGGCACGTGCACCCGGTGCGGCAGAGCCCTTGTCCGCGGCGCGATTTCCCGTCAACCCGCGGGCACGAGGTCCACGCCGAATCTCCGATCCACCGGCGACTCCCCCGCCCGGAACGCCTCCGTATGGGCCACCACGTCGGTCGCGAGCCCGGCGGCCTGCAGCGCCCGCGCCTTGAAGGCCCGCCCGGCCAGGCTGACCCGGTGCTGAACCACTCCGACCCGATGGTCGAGTTCCACGGGAAGGCCCTCGCCCCACATCGTCACCTCGGTGAATCCGCGATCGAGGCAATCGAGCACGCCGTCTCGAATCCGGCCGTCGGACCGATACATCTCGGACGCGACGGCGATCGCGTGCGGCCACGTCTCACGCACCGGCGCGGCCAAGAACTGCTCGAGGTCGAGCACCGTCGCGCCGAGGATGCGCAGCGGGCGGGTATCCGAATGGTCGGCCACCAGCACGGTGACCTCCCATCCCGCGACAGTTCGATCGAACAGCCACCCGCCCGCGTAGCGCACGACGTCGGCGACGTCCGGTGCGGCCACCACCAAGCGGTACCGATGTGGGCACCGGCGGGCCTGGGCTCGCCAGCGAGCGACGGAGCGCAGTCCTGGAGCGCCTCGGTCAACGGAATCGACGGATCGTACAGCCATGGTTCCCATCCCGCCTATCACCAATGAAGATATCGATAGGTCCGGCCGCGGACACCAACTGCGATGGGTACCAGCCATCGCGCCGGCCATAGCGGATCAGCGAGTCGGGCGGCCCGTGAGTGGCCGCATGCCGAACCGGCGAAGGATCCGGAGAGCGGGCACAGCGATAACCGCGGATCGCCGGACCCCTCGCCGGAAGGTTCTGCCGCACACACATTAAGGCGGGCGGCGAGCCCGCGACAGCACTTCGAGCGAGCCGGTTTGTGACCTATCTCACTGGTGCAGCAACTTGCTGGTCAAACCGCTCGATCCACCTACCGCGACGACATCTCACCGGGGCGCTACCGCTCGTCGTCCATCACGGCAGGCAGGGCTCGGGCGAATACTCGCGGTTCCGACCGTCCGGTACACCACCCTGGCCACCTGCCGCACTTCCCAAGAACCTCACTACAACAGCATTTCTCGATGCTCCAGCCGTCGCGGCACAACCGCCCGCAGGCACTGAACACCAACACGGGGAACAGCTTGACGACGCTGCGCGCATCGTTCAGACTGGTCCCTACCGGACAATGCTGTCCGGAATCTCACCAGGCACGGAACACTGCCATTGGCAATGTTGTGGCAAACTCTACTGCCGCGCTGCCACGCGACCATTCCACATGCGACCGAGGGGGGCGGCATGGGCAAGTCGGCGTCTCGGCGACGATAACCAGGAGACGCATGCGAACCAGCACCAGTCGTGCCGATCCGGACGACCCGCTCACCGCGACGGCGTTCGATCTCCGCGCGGGCGCCATCGTTCTCGCCGAGTTCGGCGCTCCCCCGGCCGACCCGTTCAGCATCCGGCACCGCTTGGCTGACCTCACGCCGCTCGGCGCGCCGATCCGCCCGCTGCCCGGGCGCCTGCGCCATCTCGGCGTCCTGCTGCGCTGCTGCATCGACCACATGGCGATCACCGCCGAGATCGCCCAGATCCACGATCTGATCGGGCTCGCCGACGAGCTCGTCGAACTGGTCGACATCATCAGTGACTCCGCCGTTCACACCGCCGAAGGCATTGTCGCCGTGCATGATTCGATTCAGCGACAGGCCCACGCCGCCGCGGTGCGACTGCGCACCCGCGGCGCCGAAGCCACGGTACACCGGTTACTCGCCCGCTGGTCGGCGGAAACCGGAATCGACGTGGGCCAACGGGAATTCGGCAACGGGCTGCTGCACATCATCCGTTCCTTCGAGCGCGTCGCCGACGCGCTGGCAGCGATCGACCGCTCGCCGTGAACGCGCGCCGCGCCCTCAGCCGCGCAGGGCGCGGTCCAGCAACGCCCAAGCCTGCCGGGCGGTCTCCACTTTCGACTGCGCGTCGGTCTTCGACAGGACGGCCGCCAGCATAGCCAGCGCCAGGACGACGTCGGCGGTGGTGATGTCCGGGCTGATCGTGCCGCGCTGACTCGGATCATCGAGCTTCTCCGCGATCAGGGTGATCAGCCGTCGCGCCACCTCGAACAGGCGCATGTCGTCGGTGTTGGTGGGGTGGATCATCGCGATGAACGCCGCCGAGGTGGTGATCTGGTCCACCATGATCGCCAGCAGATCGTCGACGGTGACCGCGGGGTCGGCCGCCAGCGCCTCGATGCCGTCGATGTTCTCCTCGAACACCGCGAGCGCGATGCTCTCCCGCGTCGGGAAGTGCCGATAGAGCACGCCCTGCCCGACCCCGGCGGCCCGCGCGATGGAGCTGAACGGCGCGTCGAAGCCGCTGTCCGCGAAGACCTCGCGCGCCGCCTGGATCAAGGCTGCCCGATTGCCGGCCGCCGCCTTCGGTCCCCTGTTCACACGGCGTGGCGAGGTCATTCGGGCAAGGTTACCGGACCACGGTGGACCGGCCGCGGCACGCCGAACGCCCCGGCACAGGACCGGATGGCGGGGAATGGACACCGGCGCGCGGGGTTCCCCCCGGCCGATCTCCGCCCGGCTCCCGACCCGCTGCCCACGCGACGATGTCCGGTGACGACGCGCCTACTCCGGCGCCGAAACCGCCCGCTGTTCGGCGAGCCCGGCGAGACGGTCGATGGACGCCGACAGTTTGTCCGCGGTGGTCGCGCGGGCGCGGATCTGACGCTTCTCGTCGGTGAGCAAGGTCCAGTCGTAGGTGTGGGTCACCCGCGTACGACCCTCGCCCACCGGCTCCAGTTCCCAGCGCCACAGGTGGCCGGGCGGCTCTTTGCCGGGTTCGGACGGGCGCCACGCGATGCGGCTGCCCTCGGCGAACTCCACCACGTGGTTGTCGCGCACGGCTCCGTTGGTCAGGGTGGTGCTGAAGACCGCACCGGCCGCCCGTACCCGCTGCCCCGGCGCTGCCTCGGCCAAGTTGTCGTTGCCGTCCCAGCGCGGCTGCGCGGCCGGATCGGCGATGAGCTCGAAGATCTCCGCCGGACCCGCGCTGATCTCACGGCTGGCGCTGACGATACGGGGAACCTCGTTCTGGTCGGTCACGTGCCGATCGAAACACCGGATGGGCGGCTGAGCAAGCCTTCTACTCGAGACGCGCGGTAATTCACCTCGTGCCGATCGAGCCCGGCGGCGGTCGCCGCCCCCGCCCGCCGTGTCGCGCCGGGCGGGGGCGGTAACGTCGCAGCACATGAACCGGCGTGCGGCTCGTCGTACCGTGACGAGCTATGTTCTCCTGCTGCCGAGCCTGATCGGTGTCGGAGTGTTCCTGGTGCTGCCGATCCTGGTGGTGGCCTGGCTGAGTCTGCACAGCTGGAATCTGCTGGGACCCATGCGATTCGTCGGCCTGCGCAACTGGCGCTCGGTGCTGGGGGACCCCGCGTTCGGCCATGCCATGCTGGTGACGCTGGCGTTGACCGCGATCGTGGTGCCCGCGCAGACCGCGCTGGGTTTCGCGGTCGCGGCTCTGCTGGCGCGGCGGCGAGGAGCGACGAGTCTGCGGGTGCTGTACGCGCTGCCGTGGATGTGCGCGCCGGTGGCGGTGGGCGTGGTGTGGCAGTGGATGTTCGCGCCGACCGGGGGCGCCGTCAACGCCGTGCTCGGGCGGCGCGTCGAATGGCTGTCGGATCCGGCGCTGGCGCTGCCGTCGGTGGCCGCGGTGAGCGTGTGGGCGAACTTCGGGTACGTGGCGCTGTTCTTCGTGGCCGGGATCCGCGCGATACCGAGTGAGATCCTCGACGCCGGAGCGCTGGACGGGGCCACCGGCTGGCGGCGGATCCGCTGGCTGATCCTGCCGCTGCTGCGTCCCACCATGTTCTTCGTGCTGGTCACCGGCGTGCTCACCGCGTTCCAGACCTTCGACACCGTGTACGCGCTGACCAAAGGCGGGCCGGGCGATCGAACGGACGTGGTCGCCATGCGGATTTTCGCCGAGGCGTTCGACGCGGCCCGGCCGGGGCGGGCCGCCGTCATGGCGCTCGTGGTGTGCGCGGTGATGTTCGCGGTCACCGTGGCGCAGCACCGCTACTTCCGGGATCGGACCACCTATGAGCTGTGAACGTCTTCGTTCGGCGGCGGCCTACGCGGTGGTCTCGGCCGGAGCGCTGCTGACGGTGGCGCCGCTGCTGCTCAGCGCGCTCACCGCGGTGAAGACGCCCGGCCAGTTCGCGTCCGGATCGCCGCTGGCGCTGCCGCGACCGGTCACCGCGGAGAACTTCCGGACCGTCCTGGACTACGGGTTCGGGCGGGCGGTACTGGTGACCGCGCTGCTGACGGTCTTCGTCACCGGCGGCCAGCTGGTCACCTCGGTGCTGGCGGCGTACGCGTTCGCGCGCACCGAGTTCCCGGGCCGCGACGCGCTGTTCTGGGTGTATCTGGGCACCATGATGGTGCCGCCCATGGTGACTTTGATCCCCCTGTATCTGATGTTCGCGCAACTCGATCTGCTCAACACCTTCTGGGCGCTGGTCCTGCCGTTCGTGTTCGGCTCGCCCTACGCGATCTTCCTGCTGCGTCAGTATTTCCGTGCGATCCCGCAGGAGCTGATCGGCGCGGCGCGGCTGGACGGCGCGAACACCCTCGACATCATCGTGCACGTGATGGTGCCGATGAGCAGGCCGGTGCTGGCCACGCTGACGCTCGTCACGATCGTCTCGCAGTGGAACAACTTCATGTGGCCGCTGGTGGCGAGCAGCGGCCGCTCATGGCAGGTGCTGACCGTGGCGACGGCGAATCTGCAGACCCGGTACAACGCGCAGTGGACCCTCGTGCTGGCGGCCACGACACTGGCCATCGCTCCGCTGGTGGTGCTGTTCGTGGTCTTCCAGCGGCAGGCGCTGCGCTCGATCGCGTGGACGGGAGTCAGATGAGGACCTCGACCCGCGTGGTACTCGCCCTCGTGCTCGCCACCGCGCTGCTGGTGGGGGCCGTCTTGTGGCTGGGCCGCGGCGGCGAAGGGTCCGGCCGCACCGTCGTGAGTCTGCGCATCTGGGACGAGAGTCTCGTTCCCCGCTACGGTGCCTCGCTCGCGGAGTTCGAGCGGGCCAATCCCGACCTCGAAGTGCAGATCACGGTGGTGCCGTGGTCGTCCTATCAGCAGAAGCTGCGCTTGGACGTGGCGGGCGGGACCGCCGACGACCTGTTCTGGACCAACCTGTACGAGGACTACGCCGATGCGGGGCGGTTGATCGACATCGGGGCGGCACTGGGCCCCGAGGCCGCGCGGTCCTGGGACCCGTCGGCCGTCGCACAATACACCCGCGACGGAAAGCTCTGGGCAGTACCGCAATTCGTCGACGCCGGTACCGCCGTGTACTACAACCGCGAATTGCTCGCGGCCGCACAGGTTGATCCCGCCGAGCTGGCCGCACTGCGGTGGAGTCCCCGCGGCGACGATGCCTTGCGCCCACTGTTGCGCAGACTGGCGCTGGTGGCGACCTGGGCATACAACGCGGAGCACGACTTCCAGTCCATCGAGCTGCCCTATCTGGGTTCGGCGGGAGCGCGGTTCCAGGACGACCACGACCGTTTCGTCTTCGACAGCCCCCAGGGCGTCGGAGCGTTCGAGTATCTGGTGCGGTTGGTCGCCGACGGGCTCACGCCCTCCCCCGCGGACACCAACACCAATCCCGACTTCGCGAGGAATGCCTTCCTGCAGGGCAAACTCGCGCTGTTCCAGTCCGGGACGTTCGATCTCGCGCGGATCTCCGAGCAGGCCCGGTTCGGGTGGGGCGTCGCCCCGCTGC
This sequence comes from Nocardia barduliensis, assembly GCF_013315795.1. GTDB lineage: Bacteria > Actinomycetota > Actinomycetes > Mycobacteriales > Mycobacteriaceae > Nocardia > Nocardia barduliensis. The sequence continues at coordinate 16,419 of NZ_JABLTE010000095.1, read as the reverse complement.
CCGAGGGACCGGCCGGGCGGGTGAGCACGAACAACGCGATCGGCGTCGCCGCGAACGCCGCCACCCGGCATCCGGACGCGGTGCGCCGGGTCCTGGCCTGGCTCGGCAGCGGCGCGGGCAATCGCTACCTGGCCGAGGGCGGCGCTGCCATCCCGGCCGTCGTCGCCGAACAGCAGCGCTATCGCGACTATTGGGCAGAGAAGGGAGTAGACGTCTCCCCCTTCTTCGACGTGCTACGCGGCCCGCGCATCTCCTCCGGCGGCGGTCCGGGCTTCCCGGCCGCGCTCCGCGCCATGGACCCGATCTTCGCCGAGATGTATCTCGGCCGGATTCCGGTGCCGGAAGCTTTGGCGCGCGCCCGCGCCGCGGCCGAGTCGGCCGTGGCCCAGAACTGAGCGGGGAGCCTCGACCCCGGCCGGGATCGAGGGCTCTCAGTTACGTCTCCGCCCTCCGGCGATCCGCGGTGCGCAACAACCCTTTCCGATCGTAGAACGCCGTCACCGCCGCACCGCAGCACAGGCCGATGACCTGGCCGAGGCGAAACAGCCGGGAGACAGCGGCAGCGGTTCAGTTGTCGTAGGACGCGACACCGACCGGACCGACCCCCACGCAGAGGTCGAGACCTGTGGTCTCGGAGACGACTCGCAGTGCCGAGCCACTGCCTACGACGCGAACGAACACGGTGTTCGGCCCCTTGCGCACCGGCGCCGACACGGCCTGCCCCTGTTCCAGGGCGACGCTGATCCGGCCATCGCGACTGGCGAGGTAGTTGAGTTGCGCCGTCCACTTGTTCGCGATCATCGGACCGTCCAGGGGCAGGCGGGCCGGGGCGACGCCACGGATCCGGTGCCCGCAGCCGGGTTCCGGTCCGGGCAGGATGATCCGGTTCCACCAGACCGCCGCTTCGACGATCTCCCCCTGGTCGGTGATCATGCGCAGGTGCGGCGTCGAGTCCGCGAACGTGCCGGGAGCGGCCACGGGCGCCAGCACGTTGCGGGTCAGATTCTGCGGGTATGCCAGCGGATTCAACACATTCCACGGCACCTCCTGCTCGAGCAGGGGAGCGCCGTCCCACCCGCGCAGTGCCGATTTCACGTTCGTGACATAGGTTTCGGTGGGACCGGCACGCCACGATTGCACGAACGTCCGCGTGGACCAGAGACTGCTCACCAGGAACGCCACCGTCACCGCGACCGTGACGGGCCGGCCGGGCAGCGCGGCGAGCATCGGACCACGCGCGGGCCTGGGCCGAGCACGCAGCATCAGCGCCCCGGCGGCGGCCACCACCACGGCCATGTCGGCGAAGTACCGCAGCGACTGCATGAGCTCGTCCGCGGTGTTCGGTCCGCCACGAGCCAGTGCCACGGCCAGCTGGGCGACCAGGACATAGGCCGCGGCCGCCAGCCAGACCGCCCCGATACGCTGCCGGACCCGCATCGACAGTGCCACCACCAGGACCAGCGCGATCCAGGCCGACACCACCGTCCACCCGGGCGGGTCCGCCCACGGCGTGGACGGGAGCCACCGCTCCCACACCCACGGCCCGCCGAACAAGGCGGGCACGATGCCCAGCGAAGCCGCGCCGGGCAGCAGGGCGCGCAGCTCGTGCGCGCCACTGGGCAGGGCGGGATCGTCGACCACCACGAGGTATCCGATCGCCCAGCAGACCAGCACCGCGCCCGACCCGACCCACAGTGCCGTGCCCCGCCGCGCCACCGCCGCGATCGCGGCCGGGCTGCCGTCGACGTGGCGGAGCAGCGCCGTCACGGCGAAGGCGACGAACGGCACGATCGCCGCCTTCTCGAAGTAGAGCACCGCCCCCGCCACCACCGCGACCCCCGACAGCGCGTACCGGCGCCGGCCGGTCCGGACCAGCAGCACCGCGTCACCGATCACCCAGGCGAGGGCGAATTGCAGCGGCAGCGCGTTCAGGGCGGCGGCCCACCAGGCGAACGCCGGAATCGTCAAGGGGCAGAACAGGTAGAAGGTCAGCGGGGCCAGGATCGACCATCGTGGGCCCGCCACCAGCAACAGCATCCGCAGCACGGCCACCGACGCGCCGAACTGCATGACCAGCAGCACCACCGTCGGACCGGCCCAGGCCAGCGGCGCCACCGCGTTCACCGCCCAGGCCGTGACGAAGGCCAACGGCATGAAATGCCCGTCGTGGTCGTACAGCAGCAGGTCGGTGGACCACAGACCGTATCGGGCCGCTCGGCCCATCAGGATGAGATCGTCCCAGTAGAAGTACCCGCTGTCGGCCACCCACCAGCGAATCGCCAACTGCGTCAGAACCAGACAGCCCGCGACGACGACCACCGGCCGCGTGTTCGCGATCCTCCGGAACCGGCCCCGCGCCGACGCCCCGGACCGAGGGGCGCCTGCGGACTCCGGTAGGGCGAGCACAGCGGTGTTCATGTCATCCCACCGTAGCGTTCATCGGGCCGGGAATCCGTGCTTCGCTGAACGCCACGATCATCGACGAACCGCCATAGCTGTCGCCGAAGCCGTCCCTGAGCCGGAAGAAGCTGACGTCAGTGCCCGGCCGTACCGCTCACTTCGTTCGGTGTGCCCGGCAGGGTGGCGGTCGCCGTCTTCGTTCCGGTCGCCAGGTCGACGCGGTGGATCTGCTTGGTGGCGGGGTCCGACACGTAGGCGGTGCCGCCGCGGACGAACAGCGCCGGGCGCGGCTGCTGCCATTCCAGCGGCTCCTGCCAGGTGCCGATGACCGGGATCGTGCGCACGACCGCGCCCGCGACGGGATCGATCACGTGGATGCGGCCGTCGGTGCCGAGGACCAGGGCTTCCCCCTGCGGGCCACGGGCCAGCGAGCGGAAGGTGTAGCTGGTGCCCAGATCGACCAGGCGCAACGTGCCGGTGACCGTGTCGATCAGCGAGATCTGCTGCGGGCGTTCCAGTTCGGCGTCCTTGTCCTGCTTGTAGTCACCGAGGACGACGGGCGAGGCGTCGCTGCCGGCCTGGTTGCCGATCCGGCCGTACGGGGTCGGACTGGTCACTTTGGTGATCTTGCCGTCGCGGTAGACGAGCACGCCGGTCTGGCAGCCGATCACGACGGCCTCCCCGGCGGCGGTCGCCTCGCCGTGCACGCCGGGGCAGTCCTCGTTGCGGGCCTTCTCGGCGCGGTCGCGGTCCAGCACCACGATTCCGGTGCGTTTTTCCTCGGTGCCGAGCGTGACGACGAGGTCGCCGTTGGCCAGTTCGATCGCGACGCCGTGGTGCGGTGCGGCCGCGCGATAGCTCGAGGTCTTCGGCTTGCCTTCGGCGAGATCGGCCGTGTCGAACGCGACGACTTCGCCGGTGCCGTCGCTGAACAGGACGGTCCGCCCGGCATGCCGCACCACGTGTCCCGGCTCGGGGCCGGGGAAGTCGGTGCCGGTGAAGTCGGCCGCGGTGGCGTCGAAGACGCGGAAGCCCTCTTTCGTCGAGACGATCAGGTGCCGGTCGTCGCCCGCCGGGTTGAGCCGGTTGAAACCGTCGAGTTCGACCGTCTCCGCGAGGTCGAGGGTAGTTCCGTCCAGCACGTGGATGCCGCCGTCGTAGGTGACCGCGAGCGGATCGGCGATCCGTGCACGCCGGGTGTCCTGCTCGGACGAGGTGTCGGCACCGCAACCGGCGACGGTGAGTGCTGCGGCCAGCAAGCCGGTCAGGGCGGCCGCTTTCGTGGTTCGGGACCGAACGGGCATGGGTGCCTCCGTGTTTCGTTCTTGGTTGGGCGCTAAGGGGCGGCGAGGCCGCGCACGATCGACTCGGTGTTGGCCCGCATCATCTCCAGGTAGGTGCCCGCGCCGCCGCCGGGTTCGGTGAGCGATTCCGAGTACAGGGGAATCACTTGGACGTGCACACCGACCTGGTCGGCGAGCACCCTGGCCAAGCGGTCGGGTTGCGAGGAATCGGCGAAGATCGCGCCCACCCCGGCGGTCCGGATCGTCCCGGCGAGCGCCGCGAGATCCGACGGGCTCGGCGAGGCGAGCGTGGTTCCACCCGGTATCACGGCACCAACCACCTCGAAACCGAATCGCTGGGCCAGGTAGCCGAAGACGTGATGGTTGGTGACCAGCTTGCGCCGCTCGGGCGGGATCGTCGCGAACCGCTCGGTCATCCAGCGGTCGAGCCGATCGAGTTCGTCCAGGTAGCGGTCGGCCCCCGCGCGGACGGCCGTGGCGTCGACCCCGTCGACATGGTCGATGATCCGGTCGCGGATCACCTCCACCGCCCTGCGCACACGGCGCGGATCGGTCCAGAAGTGCGGATCGGGCCGCCCGTCCGCCTCTTCCGCCGAGTATCTGATCGGATCGATCGCCGCGCCCACAGATACGCCGGCCACCCCCGACGCCTCGGCCGCCTCGACGTTGCGGAGCACGCCTTCCTCCAAGCCGAGGCCGTTGTAGACGATGAGGCTCGCGCGTTCGAGCTGAGCCGCCTGCTGCGCGGAGATCGCGAAGAAGTGCGGGTCCGCGTCCGCCGGCATGAGGACGGTGACCTCGGCCGCGTCCCCGGCGACGGCACGGGTGAGGTCGCCGAGGATGTTGGTGGTGACGATGATTCCGGCACCGTCCGCGCCGGAGTTCGAGCAGGCGGTCAACGCGAGCAGCGCGGCCCCGACCAGCGCGCACAGACGAGCGGTGAGTGTCATCGGCCGGTCTCCACCATCGCCGCGGGGGTGATGCCGAGGTCGAACGTGCGCGCGGTGCGCAGGTTGTCCGTGTAGTCGATCTCGTGGATCAGCCGCGCCACGGGATCGTTGAGGTAGGCGCGGTGCTGGTCGACCAGGATGACCGGAGTGGGCGCCGTAGCGAGCACCGGCGCGGTGAGCTGCCGCGCCACGGCGGACTCGCGGCCGGACGCGGCGTCGTAGCTGTGCAGGAGACCGTCCGCGGTGAGGGTCAGCAGGGCCGTGCCCTCCCCCGCGGTGTTCGCCGCGACCACCGGACCGGTGTCCACCGCGGTCCAGGTCTTGCGCCGGACGTCGAGCACCCAGACGCCGCGCCGACCGGCCTTCGCCACCAGGGTGGCGCTGCCGGGGCGGTGGACGAACTCGGTCGCGCGGTCGGCGTCGGCGGTTCCGGGCGGATAGGGGATCTTCTCGCCCGAGAACACCGCCTCGCGTGCCGTCACCACCAATGCGCCGTCGGCGCAACCGAAGACGACGCCACGCCTGGTCACCGCCGAGCCGCGGGGAGCGGCACACGGCTCCGCGACGACCGCGGCCTGCGTGCCGTCCCTCCTGCGGACTTCGACCTGCCCACGTGCGGGCACGGCCACGAGCAGGTGCTCGGCGTACGGCACGGCGGCTCCGTCGGCGATCACGTCGTGCTGCCGCAGCGACCCGGCGCCGAGCGCGGACCGGTCCAGCAGCGCGGTGGCGCCCGAGTCGAAGGTCACCGCCGCGAGAGCGCTGTCACCGTGCGCGCCCGACACCGGACCACCGTCGAACGTGCCCAGCTCGCGGGCGGGCGCGCGGTAGTAGTGCACGTGATCGCCGTGGTCGACCGTCCAGGCGCCCGCGTCGACGACCCGCACCCGGCCGCGAGCCGACAGGAACGCGAAGCGTCCGTCGGCGCTCACCCGGTCGACGCCCTCCATCCGCCCGAGGTCGACGACATCCTCGGTGACCAGGTCGATCACCCGCACGGCTCCGGTGCCGTTGTCGGCCACCACGAGACGCGGCTGTGCCTCGCCGGTCTCCTCCGCGCCCGCCACGTACCCGTGCGGCGCCGGCTCCGTCGGCGCGGCGGATTCGTCTGTCCCGCAGCCGATCAAGGGCGTGATCGCGGCGAGGACCAGCAGCAGCGTCAGCGGTTGCGGCGACACGCGCAGAGAGCGGACGCGTTCCCGCAGCCAGGCCGTCGAGGCCGACACGAAGAACAGGGCGACGGCCGTCGCCGCGATGGTCGCCCCCGCCGCGGTGCGCGCGTGCCACGAGATCAGCAGCCCGGCGACGGTGGCCACCGCGCCGAGCACTGCGGCGGTGAGCATGATCGCCGGGATGCGGTGCACCCAGTAGACGGCCGCCGCGGGCGGCGCGATGAGCAGGCCGAAGACCAGCAGCGTGCCGACGATGTGGAAGGACGCGACGATCGCGAGGGTGACCAGGCCGATCAGCGCCACGTTCGCCACGCGCGGCCGCAATCCGAGGGTGTGCGCCTTGCGCGGATCGAAGGTGAGTGCCACGAACGCCCGGTAGCCCAGCACGGAGACCACGGTGGCGACGACCGCGGCCACGGCCAGGTACCACAGGTCCCGCTCGCGCACGGCGAGCACGTCACCGAAGAGGAAGCCGGTCAGGTCGACCGCGAACGAGGGCGAACGCGACACGATGATCACGCCCGCCGACAGCATCCCGACGAACAGCAATCCGATGCCGGTGTCCGCCGCGAACCTGGTGCCCCGGCCGAGCACGGAGACGCCGACCGCCATGGCCGCGGCGCTGAACGCCGCGCCGAGCAGCAGGTTTCCACCGAGCAGCGCGGCGATCGCCACGCCGGGCAGCATGCCGTGCGCCATGGCGTCGCTGAGGAAGGCCATGCCGCGCACCACCACCCACGTCCCCGCCAGCGCGCACAGGCACGAAACGAGCAGCCCGCCCCACAGCGCCCGCTGCACGAACGACACCTCGAACGGGGCCAACCACTCCATGGAGCAGCACTCTACAATGATAACGGTTTTCATTTCAACGACCTGATCGGAGCCCGCCATGCCGCCGCCAGCTGTCCATGTCGCCGCGGTGACGGCCGGTTACCGTGGACAACCGGTCCTGCACGAGGTCACCGCCTCGATCCCGGGCGGACAGGTGACCGCGCTCGTCGGCCCCAACGGGTCCGGCAAGTCCACCCTGCTCGGCGTCCTCGCAGGCGTCATCGCGCCCACCGCGGGCGCGGTTCGCCGAGAACATCTGCGGCGACCGGCATTCGTGGTGCAGCACAGCGGGGTTCCGGCGACCCTGCCGATCACCGTCCGCGAGACCGTCGCGATGGGACGCTGGACGCATCGCGGAGCATGGCGGCGTCTCACCCGGCAGGATCACGCGGTCGTGCGCGCGTGCCTGGACCGGATGGCCATCGCCGACCTGGCCGAGCGCAGGCTCGACACCCTCTCCGGAGGCCAGCGCCAGCGGACACTGCTCGCCCAGGCGCTCGCGCAGGAATCGGATCTACTCCTGCTCGACGAACCGACCACCGGCTTGGACGCGGCCGCGCAGCAGGACATCGCCGACGCCATCGGCAGTGTCGGGACGCAGGGCGTGACGGTCGTGCACGCCACCCACCGCCACGAGGATGCCCTGCGCGCCGACCACTGCCTGCTGTTGCACGACGGGCGCGTCATCGGACAGGGTGATCCGCAAACCGTCCTCGGCCGACCCACCGCACCGGCGAAAGCCGCGGTCGACTAGCGCGGCACTCCGGGCATACCGGCGAAAAGGATCTGAAAGACCTTGGGAGCATTGGGCACGACTGCCATGGACGGCGTGAAAGGCGCACCTTCGTTGGTATCGGTGACCACATAGTCGGCGTGGCTGCCGGGGACCCGGTCGAGGATGTTGTCGCAGCGCGGCCCGCCGGTCGCGTTCACCTTCGGCAGGTCGCCGGGATATTCGTAGGGCCGCGCGCCGTACATGAAGCTCGCGTTGAACATAGCTCCGGGCGCGTTTCCGCCGATGATGGCCTCGGCGAGGGGAAGCGCTCTGGCGATACCGACGACCACGCAATACAGCACGGGCGAGTACGCGTCGAGCAGCGAACTGGTAGGCCGCAAGGTCTCCAGGACCGCCGTGAGCCCCGGCTCGTTCTCCGTCAGCGCCGACCGGATGGTGTCGGCCAAGCCGATCAGACTCAGCAGCACGGCGTCCAGGTCCGCGGCGCCGTGGGCGAGCGTCGCACCGGTCACCGTGGCGTTGCTCGCCGTACGCAGCAGATCGGGGGCGGTGTCGGCATACAGCTCGGTGACCTGCCCGGCGGAGGACAGATCCCGGCGCAGCGCGGGCAGGCTCGGGTTGATCTGCCGCAGATAGTCGTCGGTGCGGACGAGCAGATCGCCCAGCCGGTCGCCGCGGCCCTGTAGCGCCGTGCCCAGCGCGGCCAGCGCGGCGTTGAGTTCGGCAGGCTCGATCTCGGCCAGGATCGCGCTCAGGCGCTGGAACAGCGTGTTGTACTCGACGGTGACGGAGTCCGCGCGAATCGTCGCGCCGGGTCGCATGGGCGTCGGCGAAGGGACGCCCGGCACGACGAAATTCACGTACTTGGCGCCGAATACGGTGGTGGAACGGATATCCACCGTCGCGTTGGCGGGCACCAGTTCCAGCAACTCCGGATCGAGCGCCAGCCGTAGGCGCGCCCGGTCGGTTCCGGACTCCACCGCGCTCACCCTGCCGATCTCGACGCCCCGCATCCGCACCTTGGCATCGGGATCGAGGACCAGCCCCGAGCGGGGCGCCTCGACGGTAACCGTCACGGTCGAGTTGAACCGTCCGGCGAACATCGCGACGGCGACCACGACGACCGCGGCGACGAGCAGGATCAGCGCCGCCCCCGCGATCTTCAACCGAAATACCCGCCACGTGACCACCACGGTCTGCCTGCCGAAATCCATCGTCGAATCCACCGATCACTTCTCGTCGCGGGCTGCGCGCGGACGGCGGTGCGGCCCACCTTCGGCTCCGGACGTCCGGCCGGGGCGACGTCGTCTTGCCGGACGCCAGTTAGCCGTAGTACTGTCCAGACACGTGTCCATCATAAAACTTGGACACATATCTGGGGAAGGATTTCCAATGACTCTGGTGAAACCACGTCGGGTATCCGGAGGCGACCACGAGCACGGTCATCTGGAGGAGTTCCGCGTCGACCCGATCGGACTGATGCGCCGGGTCCGCGAGGAGTGCGGCGACGTCGGATCGTTCGATCTGGCGGGGCGTCAGGTCATCCTGCTGTCGGGCGCGGAGGCCAACGAATTCTTCTTCCGCTCCGGTGACGAGGACCTCGACCAGGCCGCCGCCTACCCCTTCATGAAGCCCATCTTCGGCGACGGCGTCGTGTTCGACGCCAGCCCGGAACGCCGCAAGGAGATGCTGCACAACCAGGCGCTGCGCGCCGAGCACATGCGCGGGCACGCCGCGACCATCGCCCGCGAGGTCGAACGGATGCTGGCGCGCTGGGGTGACGAGGGCGAGATCGACCTGCTCGACTTCTTCGCCGAGCTGACCATCTACACCTCCTCGGCCTGCCTGATCGGCGTGAAATTCCGCAACGACCTCGACGACCGCTTCGCGCACCTCTACCACGACCTGGAGCGCGGCACCGACGCCCTGGCCTACGTCGACCCGTACGCCCCGATCGAGAGCTTCCGCCGCCGCGACCGGGCGCGCGCCGAGCTGGTCGAACTGGTCCAGGCGATCATGGATCGCCGGGCCGCCGACCCGCCGACGGGCAAGGACGACCGGGACATGCTCGACGTGCTCATCTCGATCCCCGGCGACAACGGCGAACCGCGATTCAGCGCCAGCGAGATCACCGGCATCTTCATCTCCATGATGTTCGCCGGTCATCACACCACCTCCGGCACGGCGGCCTGGACGATCATCGAATTGCTGCGCCACCCCGAGGTGCTCGGCCAGGTTGTCGCCGAGCTCGACGAGCTCTACGCCGACGGCTCCGACATCAGCTTCGGCGCGCTGCGCCAGATCCCGCACCTGGAATCCGTGCTCAAGGAGACGCTGCGCCTGCACCCGCCCCTGATCATCCTGATGCGGGTGGCCCGTGGCGAGTTCGACGTCTGCGGCCATCGCATCGAAGCCGGTGACCATGTCGCCGCCACGCCCGCGATCTCGAACCGGATCCCGGAGGACTTCCCCGATCCGGACGCTTTCGATCCCGGCCGCTACCTCGATCCCGACCAAGCCGATCTCGTCAATCGCTGGACCTGGATTCCGTTCGGCGCGGGCCGTCATCGCTGCGTCGGCGCGGCGTTCGCGCTCATGCAGCTGAAGGCGATCTTCTCCCTGCTGCTGCGGGACTGGGAGTTCGAGATGACCCAGCCGTCGGACAGCTACCGCAACGACCACTCCAAGATGGTGGTGCAGCTCGCGCAGCCCTGCACCGTGCGCTATCGCCGGCGCCGCAAGGACGACAACGGCTGACGGCGCGGCCGGGTCCGCGCAGCTCCCCGTCACGGTGACGGGGAGCACGCACCCGCGGCTACTCGTACCGCACCCGCCAGCTCTTGATGCCGTTGATCCAGCCCGACCGCAGCCGCACCGGATCGGACACCTGCCGCAGGCCGGGCATCACGTCGGCGATGGCATTGAACATCAGATCGATCTCCAGCCGGGCCAGGTTCGCGCCGACGCAGTAGTGCGTGCCGGTGCCGCCGAAACCCACGTGCGGGTTCGGGTCGCGCAGCACGTCGAAGGTGAACGGATCCGCGAAGCCGTCCTCGTCGAAATTGGCCGAGCTGTAGAACAATCCGAGCCGCTGGCCCTGCCTGATCTCCTGGCCGCCCAGCACGGTGTCCTGGGTCGCGGTGCGCTGGAACGCGGTCACCGGGGTGGCCCACCGGACGATCTCGTCGGGCGCGGTGCGCGGGCGCTGCTCCCGGTAGATCTCCCACTGCTCGGGGTGGTCCACGAACGCTTTCATTCCGTGGGTGATGGCGTTGCGGGTGGTCTCGTTGCCCGCCACGGCGAGCAGGATGACGAAGAAGCCGAACTCGTCGGAGCCGAGCGCCTCGCCGTCGACGTCGGCGTGCACGAGTTCGCTCACGATATCGCCGACCGGGCAGGCGCGGCGCTGCTCGGCCATGTTCCAGGCGTAGCCGAGGATCTCCGCGGAGGCCGTGGCGGGATCGCCGTACTCGGGATCGTCGTAGTTGAGCATCTGATTGGACCAGTCGAACAGTTTGCGTCGATCCGCCTGCGGCACGCCGATCAGCTCGGCGATCGCCTGCAACGGAAGTTCACAGGCGACCTGCTCGACGAAGTCACCGCCACCGGCCCGCTTCGCGCCGTGCACGATGCGCGCCGCGCGCTCGGTGAGCGCCGCGCGCAGGTTCTCCACCGCCCGCGGCGTGAAGCCTTTCGAGATGATCCGCCGGATCTTGGAGTGTTTGGGCGGATCCATGTTCACCAGCAGCGCGCCGGTGAGCGCCATCTGCTCCGGCGTGATGTCGCCGGGCAGCCGGATGATGGCTCCTTTCCGCTCCGAGGAGAACAGTTCTGGGTGCTTCGAGATCTCCTTGATGTCGGCGAGCTTGCTCACCACCCAGTAGCCGCCGTCGCGGAAGCCACCGGAGGTCTCGTCGGATTGCGCGTTCCACCACACCGGGGCGGTCCGCCGCAGGTGCGCGAATTCCTCGATCGGACTTCGGTTCTCCCATAACGCCGGATCGGTGAAGTCGAATCCGACCGGCATGGCCGGTGCTGCCATAACTACCTCCTGGATGAAAGATGCGAACCGATCAGCGCGCCGAAGGACGGCGCGCGGCGTCGGGATCGGCCGCCTCGTGTCCTCCGGTCCCGCGCAGTGAGGCGGCGGCGCGACCCGCGACGAGCGGCAGGTCGAGATAGGTCCGCACGCCAGGTTCGGCGGCCACGACGTACGGAATCGAGTTCACGCAGTGCATGGCCGTGGCGACGATGCCGGGGTTGCGGACCAGACCGGCGGCGGCGCTGTGCGCGTGCATTCCGGTGAATGTGACGGTCGCCCCGGGATCGCCGGTGATCTCGACCTCGTAGCGCTCGCCCGCGGGACCGAAGCTCCACGGCGGATCCAGGTTCTCGCTACCCATGAACCAGTTCACCGCGGCCGTGATCACCGGTTCGCCCCGCACGGTGCCCTGCCAGCGGAAGCGTTGCGCGGCGACGCGGCCAGGGGCGATCGGGCCGATCGGCGAGTCGATCGGCGCGGTGGCCACCGCCACCTCGTGCGTCACCCGCAACTGCTCGTCGAGCGCGACGCCCAACGCGTCCGCGATCATCCACACCGACTGCCCGTAGCCGCCCGAGAGGACGTTCGCCATCACACTGGTCGCGGCCTGCTGCGGCGTGGCGCCGAACAGCATCCAGTCCCGGACCACCTCGGGCGCGCCGTAGGTGCGGATGTCGGAGAACTCCTCGGCGCGGACTTCGGTGATCGCGCCCGACAGCGCCGAAACCACCAAGGGAATCTTCTCGGTGATCCCGCCGGGATGTATTCCCGTGCCGTGCAGCGTGACTCCGGCCGCGCGGCACAGTTCGTCGTAGCGCTGCCGCTCCGCGCGGCGCGGATGGAACCAGCCAAGGGGTGTGACGATGTTCTTGCCGGCGCGCAGGATCGCGCGCACGGTCTCGGTGTCGGCCATGAAGGGGCTGTAGAGCACGCAGTCGGCGGGCAGGGCGAGCAGACTGTCGGCATCGGTCGTCGCTGTCACGCCGATCGGCGCGCGGCCGACGAGTTCACCCAGATCCCTGCCGTCCTTCTCGGCGCTGTGCACCCACGCTCCGGCCAGTTCCAGCTCGGGATGGTCGATGATGCCTTCGATGGCGGCGCGGCCGACCCCGCCGGTCGCCCACTGGATCACCCGGATCACGTCAGTCCACCTTGTGGTCGGGTCCGCGACCGGTGACGTACTGCTCGGCCCACCGGTAGTCGGGTTTGCCGCTCGGCGCGCGCACGACGTCGTCCGCGATCCAGATCTGTTTGGGCACTTTGTATCCGGCCAGATACCTGCGGACGTGCGCCTGCAGGCCGGTGAACTCGACCGGCCCCGGACCGGACAGCGACACCACCGCGGCGACTTGATGCCCCCAGCGTTCGTGCGGCACCCCGATCACCACCGCGTCGGCGATCGCGTCGTACGCCTTGACGACGCTTTCGACCTCTTCGACGAACACCTTCTCGCCACCGGTGTTGATCACCATGTTGCCGCGGCCGATCAGCGTGATCGACCCGTCGGTCTCGGCGCGGGCGCGGTCGTCGGTGACGACCATGCGCAGGCCGTCGACGGTCTTGAACAGCTTCTCGGTCTTGCCGGGGTCCTTGTAGTACCCGATCGGCACGTTGCCGGTCTTGGCCAGCCAGCCCTGCGAGCCGGGCGGAACCGGACGGCCGTCGTCGTCCACGACGACCGCGCCACGGCCGGTCTGCACCCGCGGTCCGCGCGCGGGATCGTCGTGTTTCTGCGCGAAGCCGATGCCGCCGAAACCGGTTTCCGAGGATCCGATGGAGTCCGAGACGACCGCCCACGGAAACAGCTCGAGCAGCGTGTTCTTCACCGGTTGCGACAGCAGCGCGGCGCCGGAGGCGATCGCGAGCAGGGACGAGGCGTCCACCGGCTCGCGCCGGTACGACTCGATCAGCGGGCGGGCCATGGCGTCACCGGTGATCACCATGACCTGCGGTCGCTGCTGGGCGACCGTCCGCCAGGCCCGCCCGGCGTCGAATCGGGACTCGAAGATCACCGTGTTGCCCGACCACAGCGCGGTGAAAGTGGGCATCATGGCGGCGGCGTGGATCAGCGGTGGCAGCACCAGCCAGGTGCCCGGATCGTTCTCGGCGCCGGTGCGGGACTGCTGGAACTCGTCGGCGACCGGCTCGCCGGTGTAGAAGTCGATGCCGCCGCCGAGGACCCGCCACATGTCCTCCTGCCGCCACATGACGCCTTTCGGCATGCCGGTGGTCCCCCCGGTGTACATCATGAACAGGTCGTCGGCACCGCGCTCGACCACCGGACGATCCGTCGGCCTGCCCGCGAGGGCGGTCTCGTACCCGATATCCGCGGAATCCACCTCGTCCGTTCCGAATTCGTCATCGACACAGATCGTGTGCCGCAACGCGGGTGTCTGCGCACGGGCTTCCTGTACGACCTCGGAATAGCAGGAGTGATGCACGAGCACTTCCAGATCCGCGTTGGCATAGACATAGGCCAGCTCCCCGACGCCGTACCGGTAATTGATGTTGATCGGGACGGCGGCGAGTTTGAAGCACGCGATCAGCGTCTCCATCGTCTCGATGCCGTTGTGCATCTGGAAACCCACATGGGTCCCCCGGCCGACGCCCACGCTCACCAGGTAGTGCGCGAGCTGGTTGGCCCGGTCGTCGAGTTCACGGAAGGTCACCCGGCGCCCGGACTGGATCAGCGCCACCCGCTCGGGCATGGCATCCACGGAGTGCTCGAAGAGGTCGGCGAAATTGTTGGCCATGTCGTTCCATCTCTGGGTGGGCTGTCACACGACGGTGAGCGGCAGGGGTATCCCCCGGTCGGTGAAGGTGAACGCGGCGCCGGTGCTGAACCGGGTGATCGCGACTTCCGTCGCCTCACGGAACGGTTTGTCGCCGAGCGTGATGCCGGCGCGCCACCCCTGCTCACCCGTGCTGATGACCTCGGCGGAGAAACGTGGGTTCACGCCACGGACCAGGGCGTTCAGCGGCTCCAGATGCTCGGGGTCGAGCATCGAGGGCCAGGTTCCGTCGGTCTGCGCACCGCTCGCGGACGGGAACGTCACCGTGACCGTCGCACCGCTGTCGCCGACCTCGATTCCGGTGTAGGGCAGCGGATTCAGAGCGGGATGCAGCCGCAGCACCGTCGCGAGCGCGGCGGCGTCGTCACCGAGGCCGAGGCAGTTGCGCAGGCGTTCACTGGTGAGCCCGGCGATCCCGGCGAACTGTTTGCGCCCGATCTCCAGCGCCGTGGCGGCGTCCGCCCTGGCGCGCACCGCGATCATGAACCCGAGGGTGAGCAGATGATGCTGCAAGCAGATCTCGTCGGCGAGGCGAATCAGCGCGGAGCGGGAGAAGTCCGCGAAGCGCACATCGCTGAGCAGCGGGCCGGAGTAGTCCGGCCGCCCTTCCTCGGCCCGGTCGATCCCGCCCAGCTCCAGACCGGCCGCCACCGACCCGGCGACCAGCTCGGCGTTCGGCGGCACCGGCGGCGGCACGTGTGCGGGATCGATGACGACCGTCCACGCGCACACCGGTTTCCGATCGGCCGGGCTGCGTGGTGGCCGGTGGATCGGCCGGACCTGGGCATGCGGATTGGTGGCCAGCGCGGTCGCGTCGAACGTCGGATCTTCGATGTCGTGGCACATCGACACGACGAAGTCCGTGCCCATCGGCTCCACGTCGGCGAGCGCGCCGCAGTGGTCGAGCCAGAACTCGCCGTGGTGGTGATCCTCGACCCGGAAACGGAAGTCCATGAACTGCGGTGGGGCGCCGATGTCCAGTTGCAAGCCCTTGAAGATGGTCTCCACGCCGTCGCCGGCGAAGCCGAGCGCGCGCTGCATGCGCCGGGTGTAGACCGGGCTGGCGACCTGCCACTCCTCGATGGCGACCTGGGTCATGCCCTCGCGGCCGAATGCCGCGATCGAGTGCGCCATGCCGGAGCGGTCGATGAGGTGCCCGCACAGCAGCAGTTCGGGCACCAGCGCGGCCAGGGTGTCCCGACCCAGGCCGGCGAATCGGCTGTGTGGTGCGGCCATGTCGGTCACCACAGCGCGACGGGCGATTCGCCGACGCGGTACCACCCCGGCAGCGGATCGCCGGAGACCGAACGCTCGATGCGCTTGCGCATGCCGGGCGTGAGCGCGTTGTTCGTGATCATCTCGACGAACAGCGCCGAGACATTCCCGAAGTCGAAGAAATCGCGCTGCCAGGACCATTGGAAGTCACCGCCGTAGCGGAACCAGCTGCCGCCGATGCCCTCGGGCGAGTAGTTGCGCCCATCGGGACGTTTGGCCTCGCTGATCTGCTTCCACAATCCGATGACATTGCCGCTGCGTTCATCGACCACGAATTCCTGGTAGGGGTAACTCCAGCCCTCCAGTCCGGCCATCTCCTGGCCGAGGGCGAGATCGCGGATCTCGTCGCGCCCGACGGCCATGAATTCCTGGGTAGGGCCGTAGTTCCAGCCGTAGGTGGCGTCCTCGGTGTACATCTGCGCGAGCGGCTTCCAGTCGCCCTTTTCCTCGCAGCGCTGGTTTTCCACGATCCAGCGCTGGATCATCTCGTCGAGCTCGGCGCGATCGAAACCTGGCATCAGTCGGTACCTTTCGGAGAGGGGTCGGTCGCGCCTGCATCGGCGATCGACAGGGCTTGGGTGGGGCAGTAACGGATGGCGTTCGCCACGGCGGGCTCGTGCTCGCCGGTCGGCGCGTCGTCGAGGATCTCGACCCGGCCGCGTTTGGGCACCGTGAAAACCTCCGGCGCCTCGGCCTGACAGACCGCGTGTCCTTGGCACAGATCCAGGTCGGCCCGAATTCTCATGGCCGGCTCCGCACGGCTGCCCGGAGCGGGGATCGGTCGACGTTCATCGGGTCTCCACGGTGATAGGAAGGTGCGCGAAGCCACGCACGTTGGACGAATGAACACGCGCGATCCCGGATTCCAGGACCTCGTAGGACCGCACCCGGGAGCTGAACTCGTGCAAGGCGACAGT
>NZ_JABLTE010000094.1 GCF_013315795.1 Nocardia barduliensis | reverse complement strand
TATAAGAGACAGGGATCGGGGCGGCGTTGGCAGGCCGGCTCGTCGCCGCCGGTGCGCGCGTGGTGCTCGCCGATCTCGACGGAGCGAGCGTGGCCGATGTCGCGGAGTCGCTCGGACCCGGTGCGGTCGCGGTCGGCGGGGACGTGGCCGACGAGGCGGTGATCCGCGCGGCGATCGAGCGCGCCGAGGCCGAATTCGGCCCGGTGGACCTGTACTTCGCGAACGCGGGCATCGGCGGCGGTGCGGGCCTGGACAGCACCGACCAGCAGTGGGCGGCCGCGCTCGAAGTCAACGTGCTGGCCCACGTCCGCGCCGCGCGGCTGCTGGTGCCCGGATGGCTGGAGCGGGGCGGCGGCTATTTCGTCGGCACCGCGTCCGCGGCGGGGCTGCTCACCCAGCTCGGTTCGGCGCCCTACGCGGTGTCCAAGCACGCGGCCGTCGGCTTCGCGGAGTGGCTCTCGGTC
Source organism: Nocardia barduliensis (assembly GCF_013315795.1). Classification (GTDB taxonomy): domain Bacteria; phylum Actinomycetota; class Actinomycetes; order Mycobacteriales; family Mycobacteriaceae; genus Nocardia; species Nocardia barduliensis. The sequence goes on along the minus strand of NZ_JABLTE010000094.1, from coordinate 30,890 downwards.
ACCTACGGCGACCAAGGGGTTCGGGTGAGCTGCGTGTGCCCGATGGGGGTGGACACGCGGTTGCTGCACAGTGGCCTGGTCCCGCCGGAGCACGCCGCCGAGGCTGAGCTGGCGGTTAAGGCCGTGACCAGCGCGGGTGCGGTGCTGTCACCGGACGAGGTCGCCGACGTCGTACTCGCCGGGGTGGCCGACGAGCGCTTCCTGATCCTCCCGCACCCCGAGGTGCTGAAGATGTACCGCCACAAAGGCTCCGACTACGACCGCTGGATCGACGGAATGCGCCGCTTCCAGGCCGCCCTGCGGGCATAGGCGACTTCCTTCGCCCCGGCCCGGTGGGTCAGGTCGCTTCGCGTGCCTCGGTTCCGCTCGACCCGGCGCGGGCGACGGACAGCTCGGCCTGGCTGCGCTGGATCGGGCTGCCTCGCTTCAGCTCGGCCGGGTGTGGGTCGGGGTTGGGCTCGGCTGCGCTGGATCGGGCTGCTTCGGTTTCGCCCGGCCCGGCGTGAGCTGTGGACGGCCTTCGCCCGACTGCGGCGTTAGTCAGCGCTGAAGCAGCACTTTCCGTACCACGAGTCCGGCGAGCAATGCCCAGAAGGCGGCGCCGATGCCGGCGAAGCCGACCCCGGAGGCGGCGATCACGAAGGTCACCACACCCGCCTCGCGGTGCTCCCCGCGCAGCGCGGCGGCGAGCGCCGCGGCCAGGGTCGCCAGCAGGGCCAGACCGGCGACCGTCTCCAGCGTTCCGGCCGGGGCGGCCGCGATCAGCGTGACCAGGGCGGCGGAGCCCAGCGCGAGCAGCAGGTACAGCACGCCCGTGGTGAACGCCGCGATCCAGCGCCGCTTCGGGTCCGGGTGGGCGGCGGGCGCCGCGGCGAGCGCGGCGCTGATGGCGGCGAGGTTGATCGCGTGCCCGCCCGCGGGCGCCGCGGCGACGGTGCCGAGACCGGTGACGGTCATCGCCGCGCGCCAGGGCACCCGGTAGTCGAACGAGGCCAGCACCGCGGTGCCCGGGATGTTCTGCGACGCCATGGTGACGACGTAGAGCGGTATCGCGACACCGATCAGCGCCTGCCAGCTCCAATGCGGCAGCGTCAGTTCCAGTCGCGGAACCATGGCGCCGACGTCGAGGCGCCGGTGTTGCACCGCGATGCTGATGGCGGCACCGGCCGCGGCCGTCGCGAAGGCGGCGATCACGGCCCAGCGCGGGGCGTAGCGTTGCAGCGCGAGCCAGACCAGGATCACCGGGACCACCACCGCCGGACTCGTCTGCACGGCACGGACCGGAGCCAGGCACAGCGGCAGCAACACTCCGGCGAGCATGGCCTGCGCGATCTCCACCGGGATCGCGGCCACCAGCGCCCCCAGCCGCTGCCACAGTCCGGTCACCACGACCAGCACACCCGCCACCATGAACGCACCGACCGCGGCGGGCCAGCCGCCCGCCACCGCGCCGGTCCCGGCCAGCAGCGCCGCGCCGGGCGTCGACCAGGCCAGCGTGATCGGCATCCGGTACCGGTAGCTCAGCGCCATCATGCCGAGCGCCTGCGCGAGGCACAGCGCGAGCAGGCCCGACGCGGCTTGCGCGGGGCTCGCCCCCACGGCGGTCAACCCGCTCAGCACCACGGCGAAGGAACTGGTGAAACCGACGAGCGCCGTCACCGCGCCAGCGCCCAGCGGCGTCGCAAGTCCGGTCGCCGACCGTTCCGGTTGCCGCGTCGCGGGGGCGGGGGTGGTGGAAACGTCCGACATCGGTCGGATATTGCCCCTGGTCACACGCGTGTGTCACCTGCCAGTGCCGCGAAACTGGCCTGACTTGGACCGGGTCGTGACGTGCGACACGAGAGTAGGGCCACATCGGCACATCCGGATGCGTAGGGTAGGGGAGTCGGTGCGCGAGGACGCGATTCGGGACGAGGAGCTGAGTTGAGCGCGGTACTGATCTCACCGGGCGAGCTGCGGGAAGCTTTGGCGGACAAGCGGCTTCGCCTACTGGATGTCCGCTGGGCGCTGGGCGACCCGGACGGGCCGCAGCACTATCTCGCCGGACACATCCCCGGCGCGGTGTTCGTCGACCTGGAAACCGAACTGGCCGCGCCGCCCTCACCCGCGCGCGGCAGGCACCCGCTGCCGGACCTCGCGCAGCTGGAGAAGTGCGCGCGCAGCTGGGGGCTGTGCGACGGCGACCCGGTGGTCGTCTACGACGCGACCGGTGGCATGGCCGCCGCCCGAGCCTGGTGGCTATTGCGCTGGGCGGGTGTCGCCGACGTGCGCATTCTCGACGGTGGGCTGCCCGCCTGGATCGCCGCGGGCGAGCCGGTCGCGATCGGAGCCGAACCGGACCCCGAGCCGGGCGATGTGGTCCTCAGCCCCGGGCACCTGCCGGTGATCGACGCCGACGCGGCGGCGCGCTGGAAGGGCGTCCTGCTGGACGCGCGCGCGGGCGAGCGCTTCCGCGGCGAAGTGGAACCGATCGACCCCCGCGCGGGGCACATTCCCGGCGCGGTGAGCGCTCCGACCGCCGACAATCTCGACGCCGAGGGGCGCTTCCGCGCGGCGGCGGAGCTGCGCGAGCGTTTCGACGGCTTCGGGTCCGGGCCGGTGGCCGTGTACTGCGGGTCCGGGGTGACCGCCGCCCACCAGGTCGCGGCGCTGGCCGTCGCGGGCTTGGAGGCGGCCCTGTATCCCGGGTCGTGGTCGCAGTGGTCGAACGATCCGAAGCGGCCGGTCGCGACGGGCAGCTAGCCGAGGGTTCGCGCAAGCCCTACAGCCAGGCGCGAGCCAGGAGGTCGTCGTCGGCGACCTCGCTCGCCCGGGGCGGGAACCGGGTGGCCGCGATCGACTCGATACGCGTTCCGTCGTGCCCGATCACCCAGGAGCCGCCGCGCTCCTCGCATTCGGCGATCTTCGCGAAGACGGTGAGCAGGAAGGTGATGGCCTCGCGCGGGTCGGCGGTGCGGGCCAGCCGCTGGGATTCACCCGGTCGCGACAGGTCCAGCCACACGCCGCACTGCCCGTCGAGCCGCATGCCGACGATCTTGTCGGCGTGCACGAAGGTGAATTTGCGCCGTTCCCACGCGGTCGTCGGTGTGAAGCTCTGCTCGAGAACCTGGAGCAGGATCGTCATGCTGCTTCCTCCGCCTCTCTTGTCACAAAGCTGCGGTAATTCCGCGATGACCTGCGGATATCCCAGTATGTTCCGGTATCGCGCAGAAATCCACAACGGTCGGGCCGCGGTGGGCGCGGCCGTGTCGTAGCGGCCTGCTTGGATGGGTTGATGCTGCACGGACTGTGGTCGCCGGGTTCCGGGTTGCTGCTCTGGCAGGACTCCCGGGTCGTCGCCACGTCCACCGAGTTCCCCGATCCGCTGGGCGGCATGCTGCGGGCGTCGAAGTTCCGGCACCGTGCCGAGGTCCTGGTCGTCGCGAACGGCGTCGCCGGGACCGAGCGGGTTCGCGCGCACGCGCTGGCTCCCGCCGCGGCCGTCGCGGTCCTGCGGCAGTGGCTGCCCGCCGAGCTGGTCTCGGCGGATCTGCGCTTCCTCGCGCACGTCGCCCTCGGCATCGAACGCTGGGTGCGTTCCGGGCGTGTCGTGCCGCAGTTGCACCGTGCGGACGGCCAGTGGTGGGTGCGCTGGCGGCTGGTCGGCGGCGAGCGGCAACGCGCCTGGCTGGCCGAACTCGCGGTCGCCATGCCGCAGGCGCTGCGCGTGGCCGGGCGTCCGGCGGCGCTGCTCGACGACATGGTCACCGAGCTCACCGATCCGATCGCGCGGGCGCTGGCCGACCTGCCCGATTCGGAGCACCCGTTGCTGGCCGCACTGGCCGGGGACACTCCGCTGGACAACGGCAGCTATCAGGTCGCCGAGGTGCTGGAGCGGTGGCGGGCCAGCCTGACCGGCGACGAACCGGAACTGGTGCTGCGCCTGCTCGAGCCGGATGGCGAACTCGGCGTCGCCGACGAGTCGGTGGCGCTGTGGCGGCTGGAGGTCTGCTTACGCGTCACCGGTGAAGCGCCCAGAACCGTACCGCTGCACGAGGATCCGAACCTCGTCCGCATCGCGGTGGACAAGCTGGGCGCGGCCCAGCGCGCGTATCCGAGGTTGCGTGACCTGCCGAGCGATCCGCACAGCATGGATCTGCTGCTGCCCACCGAGGTGGTGCAGGACCTGGTCGCGCACGGCGCGCACGCCCTGCACGCCGCGGGCGTCCAACTGCTGCTGCCGCGCGCGTGGAGTGTCGCCGAACCGAGCATGCGGCTGCGCGTGGACAGCGCGGTTCCCGCCGCGGAGAGCACCGTCGGTCTGCGCGGCCTGGTCTCCTACCGCTGGGAACTCGCGCTCGGCGACCTGGTGCTGACCGCGGCCGAGATGCGGCGCCTGGTGCACGGCAAGTCCGATCTGGTGCAGCTGCGCGGCCAGTGGGTGCAGGCCGATCACAAGGCGCTGGCCGCCGCGGCCCGGTACGTCGCCGCGCACACCGACGACTCGCCGGTCACCCTCGCGGACATGCTCGGCGAGATCGCGGTCTCGCGCGTGCCGCAGGTGCCGATCACCGAGGTCACGGCCTCGGGATGGGCGGCGGACCTGCTCGACCGCGCCCGCGAGCCGGTAGCGGTCGCCACGCCGGTCGGACTGAAGGCCCAGCTGCGCCCCTACCAGGAACGCGGCCTGGCCTGGCTGGCCACCATGAGCCGGATAGGGTGCGGCGCGATCCTGGCCGACGACATGGGGCTCGGTAAGACCGTCCAGGTGCTCGCCTTGCTGGTGCACGAGCGTGAGACGGCCGAGCCGCCCGGCCCGACCCTGCTGGTGTGCCCGATGTCGGTGGTCGGGAACTGGCAGCGCGAGGCGGAGCGGTTCGCGCCCGACCTGCGGGTGTGGGTGCATCACGGAGCGGGGCGGCGGGCCGGCGCCGAGTTCGACGAGACGGTCGCCGCCGCGGACCTGGTGGTCACCACCTACGCGCTGCTGGCGCGCGACGCCGAGGAACTCGGCAGACAGCACTGGGCCCGCGTCGTCCTGGACGAGGCGCAGCACATCAAGAACGCGGGGACGCGGCAGGCGCGGGCGGCGCGGGCGCTGCGCGCGCGACATCGGCTCGCGCTCACCGGAACCCCGGTGGAGAACCGGTTGGAAGAGCTGCGCTCCATCATGGATTTCGCGATGCCGAAGGTGCTCGGCAGCCCGCAGTCGTTCCGCGCGCGCTTCGCGGTGCCCATCGAACGCGAGCGCGACCAGAACGCGATCAGCCGTCTGCGCTGGCTCACCCAGCCGTTCGTGCTGCGCCGGGTGAAGACCGATCCGACGGTGATCAGCGACCTGCCGGAGAAACTCGAGATGACGGTGCGGGCGAACCTCACCGTCGAGCAGGCCGCCCTCTATCAAGCGGTGGTGGACGACATGCTCGCCAAGATCGAGGACGCGAAGGGCATGGCCCGCAAGGGCGCCGTGCTCGGCGCGCTCACCCGGCTCAAGCAGGTGTGCAACCATCCCGCGCATTTCCTGGGCGACGGGTCGAGCGTGCTGCACCGCGGCGCGCACCGATCGGGCAAGCTGGGCCTGGTCGAAGACGTGCTGGAGGCGGTGCTCGCCGACGGCGAGAAGGCGCTGCTGTTCACCCAGTTCCGGGAATTCGGCGAGCTTATCGTGCCGTATCTCGCCGAGCGGTTCGGCACCGCGGTCCCGTTCCTGCACGGTGGCGTGCCGAAGAAGAAGCGCGACGCGATGGTCATCCGGTTCCAGGCGCCGGACGGGCCGCCGCTGATGTTGCTGTCGCTCAAGGCGGGCGGCACCGGGCTCAATCTCACCGCCGCCAATCATGTTGTCCACCTGGACCGCTGGTGGAATCCCGCGGTGGAGAACCAGGCCACCGACCGCGCGTTCCGGATCGGTCAGCGGCGCAATGTGCAGGTGCGCAAGCTGGTCTGCGTGGACACGATCGAGGAGCGGATCGACGAGATGATCAACGGCAAGCGGCAACTCGCCGATCTGGCCGTCGGCGCGGGGGAGAACTGGATCACCGAGCTGAGCACCGACGAATTGCGCGACCTGTTCACCCTCGGCGCGGCGGCGGTGGGCGAATGAGTCCGTTCGTCGACTACTCCGAGTACGGGAAGAAGTTGCCGGTGCGTGGCGGCGTGGAAGCACGCAGCAGGCGCGGCGGCTTCGGGCGCACCTGGTGGGGCAAGGCGCTGGTGGACTCGGTGGAGCGGATGGCGGAGCCGGGCCGGTTGGCGCGCGGCCGCAACTACGCCAGGTCGGGTCAGGTGGTGAACTACCGGATCGAGCCCGGTGCGGTGACGGCGGAAGTGCAGGGCAGTCAACCGCGCCCGTTCACCGCGGTGTTCACCGTGCGCCCGCTGCGCGAAGAGGAGGTCGCGGAACTCGTCGAGACCATCCGCTCGGCCCCCGGCATGCTCGCCGAGATCGCCTCGGGCGCGCTGCCGACCGCGCTCGGGCCGCTGCTGTTGCCGAGCACCGCGGCCGAGCTGGATTTCACCTGCACCTGTCCGGACCCGGGCTGGCCGTGCAAGCACGTGGCGGCGGTTTGCTATCTGCTGGCCGAGCGACTCGACGAACACCCGCGCGAGATCCTGGCTCTGCGCGGACTCGACCTGGACACACTGATCGGCGGGATCGAGCGCGAGCCGGGACCACCCGTTTCCGACGACCCGTACGGTGCGGACATCCCGCTGCCGGATCTGCCCGCTGTCGAATTCCGGGCGGCGCCGGAGGATCTGGATCCGACGCTGCTGCGCAGGGCGCTGCGGATGACCTCGGCCGACGAGGCGATCGCCGCGACGGGTCTGCGCGAACTCACCTCGCTGTATCGGCGGTTCGACCGCTGAGATTGGTGGGCACCCAGCATCGGGGCTGTCGGTTACCGCCGGACTGTCGGGGCGGGATCTGGACCGGCGGAGCGAAGGGACCGGAGACTTCCCGATGCCGGGTGCCTTACTCAGTGTCCCGCCGCTCGACCCGGCGCGGAACTGCCTTATAGCGCCCGCACACTGCCCTTGCGCCGAACTTGTCGAACCGCCGCGGGATCGTCGCACGGCCGTTCCGGGCCCGGAAAACAGAGCCCAGCAGCGCGAATGTCGTGCGATAGGCTGACCGGGTGGCAGGGAAGAGCGCCGTGGACGGGTGGCCCCGCGACGACCTCGGAACCCCGGTGGATCTCCGCACACCGCCGCGCCGGGTGGTGTCGCTCGTGCCGTCGCTGACCGAGGCGGTGGCGCACACCTGCCCGGAAGTCCTGGTCGCCGCGACGCAATGGTGCACGCACCCCGCCGATCTGGCGGTCGAGCGGGTCCGCGGCACCAAGAACCCGGACGTGCGGCGCATCGCCGAACTCGCGCCCGACCTGGTGCTGTGCAACAAGGAGGAGAACCGCCGCATCGACGTCGAACGCCTGCGAGCGGCGGGAATCCCGGTGTGGGTGACCGAGATAGAGACCGTCGAGCAGGCCATGGTCTCGCTCACCCGGCTCTGCGTGGAGGCACTCGGCGCCGATATCCCGGCGTGGCTGCGCCGCGCCGAGTCCGCCTGGGCGCCCGCGCCGCCCGAACCGGCCCGCGCCGCCGTCATCCCGGTCTGGCGCGATCCGTGGATGGTGGTCGGACGCGACACTTTCACCGGCGACATCGCGCACCGTCTGGGCCTGCGCTTGGTGCATGCCGATCGCCCCGACCGCTATCCGCGCGTCACGCCGGCCGAGCTGACCGCGGGTGTCGACCTCGCGGTACTACCCGACGAGCCCTATGTCTTCACCGAAGACGACGGCCCGGAAGCGTTTCCGGATATCCCGGTCGCGTTGGTGGAGGGCCGCGCCCTCACTTGGTACGGGCCGTCGCTGGCGACCGCTCGCGGCACGCTCACCGCGCAACTGGCTCGGGCGGGCCGACGTGGTGCGTAGTCGAACCGATCTGTGGTGCGTCCAGGCTCAGTCCGCGATCCGGTAGACGCGTTGCGCCGTGGTCCGGAAGACCTGCTCGAGTTCCGCCGGTCCGCCGCCGTGGCCGGTGACGGCGGTCGCGATGGCCTCGATGCTGTTCGCGATGCTGGTGACCGGCTTGTCCACGGGGAAGTTCGAGCCCCAGACGAGGCGGTCGGCGCCGAACACGTCCATGGCGTGCTCGACCAGCGGGCCGATCCGGTCGAGCAGCTGCGGCACGGGCGTCGACGTGCCGCGCGGCGGGATCGGGTGACCCAGAATCGGCATCATCAGACCGCTCACCTTCGCGACGACATTCGGCCGCGCGGCCACGGCGGCGAGGTCGTCGCGCCACCGCACCAGCAGTTCCCTGCGCAGCCCGGGGTGCGTGCCGGTGTGTTTGCCGACCCCGCCGAAGATCCCCGCGGGCGTGCCGAGGTGGTTCAGCACGATCGGCACCTCGGGATACCGCTCGGCCAGGGCGGTGACGTCGGGAATGGCGTGCGAGTACACCCATGCCTCGAAGGACAGGCCGCGCTCGGCCAGCTGGGCGAAGCCGTCCAGGAAGGCTTTGGTGGTGAGCTTGCCGGGTGTGTCGGTGAACGAGCGCACGCCGGGATCGGGGTGGTGGGCGACCATCGTGCGAATGCCGCGCAGCAGCGGTGAGGCGGCCGCGTGCGCGTCCAGCAGTTCGGCGAACCCCGGGGCCGCCGGGTCGCCGCCCGCGAGAATCGCGCCGAGGCGCGGCGCCGTGTCCAGCGGCAACCCGGCCACCCACGCGGTCTCCCCGGCCTTGCCCAGCGGTCCCGGCTGCGACCATTCGACTTCGATGTGCGCGACCACCTCGATCGGCGCGTTCCCGGCGTCGGCGCGGTAGTCGAACGGCAGGTAGGGCCGCAGGTAGGCGACCGGATCTCCGACGAACTCGCGATCCCGCCGCGGCGCGAGGCGCTTCGCCGCGTCCACCGGGACAGGAAGCAGCCGGAACAGTTTCGCCAGGGCACTGAAATCCCGGGGTGTGGTGAACGGATCCCACTGATGGATGTGCGCGTCGATGATCCGAATTTCCGAGAGGTCCATGTCTGCCATCCCAACCACGCCGTAGGTTTGCTCGGGCGATTGTCACACGCCCCGCGCGAGCCGGGCCGCGAAACCCGGCCCCGGCTCACACGTTGCGGCGGTATTGCCCTCCGACGGTGAAGAACGTGTCCGTGATCTGCTGCAGCGTGCACACCCGCGCGGCCTCCATCAGAACCTCGAAGATGTTGTCGTCGGTGCGTGCGACGGCTTCCAGCCGGGCCAGCGCCGCGTGGGCGGCATCCCGGTTGCGCTGCTGGAACTCGCGGACCCGGCGCAACTGCGACCGCTTCTCCGCCTCGGTGCCGCGCGCCAGTTCCAGCTCCCGGTGGGGCTCGTCGTGGGAGTTGCGGAAGGTGTTCACCCCGATGATCGGCAGCGAACCGTCGTGCTTGCGCTGTTCGTAGCGCATCGATTCGTCCTGGATCTTGCCGCGCTGGTAGCCGGTCTCCATCGCGCCGAGCACGCCGCCGCGTTCGCTGATCCGCTCGAACTCGGCCAGCACCGCCTCCTCGACCAGATCGGTGAGTTCCTCGACCAGGAAGCTGCCCTGGAGCGGGTTCTCGTTCATCGCGACGCCCCACTCCCGGTTGATGATGAGCTGGATGGCCAGCGCGCGGCGCACCGACTCCTCGGTGGGGGTGGTCACCGCCTCGTCGTAGGCGTTGGTGTGCAGGCTGTTGCAGTTGTCGTAGATCGCGATCAGCGCCTGGAGCGTGGTGCGGATGTCGTTGAAGTTCATCTCCTGGGCGTGCAGCGACCGGCCGGAGGTCTGGATGTGGTACTTCAGCTTCTGCGACCGTTCGTTGGCGCCGTAGCGATCGCGCATGGCGACCGCCCAGATCCGCCGGGCCACCCGGCCGATCACGGAGTATTCCGGGTCCATCCCGTTGGAGAAGAAGAACGACAGGTTCGGCGCGAAGTCGTCGATGTGCATGCCGCGCGCGAGGTAGGCCTCCACGTAGGTGAAGCCGTTGGCGAGGGTGAAGGCCAGCTGGCTGATCGGGTTCGCGCCCGCTTCGGCGATGTGGTAGCCGGAGATCGACACCGAGTAGAAATTCCGGACGCCGTTGCGCACGAACCATTCCTGGATGTCGGCCATCATGCGCAGGCTGAACTCGGTGGAGAAGATGCAGGTGTTCTGGCCCTGGTCCTCCTTGAGGATGTCGGCCTGCACCGTGCCGCGCACCGTGGCCAGCGTCCGCGCGCGCAGCTCGGCCGCTTCGTCGTCGGTGGGCGGCCGTCCCTGTTCGGCCGCGAAGCGGTCGAGGACCTGATCGATCGCGGTGTTCAGGAAGTAGGCCAGGATGGTGGGCGCGGGGCCGTTGATGGTCATCGAGACCGAGGTGGCCGGGGCGGTGAGATCGAAACCGTCGTAGAGCACCTTCATGTCGTCGAGCGAGGCGATGGACACCCCGGAGGTGCCGACCTTGCCGTAGATGTCGGGCCGCTCGGCGGGATCGTGCCCGTAGAGCGTCACCGAATCGAACGCCGTGGACAGCCTTTTCGCGTCGGAATGCTCGCTGAGCACCTTGAACCGGCGGTTGGTGCGGAACGGGTCGCCCTCACCGGCGAACATGCGCGCCGGGTCCTCGTTGTCGCGTTTGAACGGGAACACTCCCGCCGTGAACGGGAACCGGCCGGGCAGGTGCTCGGCGCGCAGGAAGCGCAGCAGCTCACCGTGATCGGTGTAGCGAGGCAGCGCGACGCGCGGAATCGAGTTGCCGGACAAGGTCTCCCGGCGCAGCGAGGTGTGGATCTCCCGATCGCGGACCCGCACCACCTGTTCGTCTCCGCGGTAGGACTCGGCCAGCGCCGGCCACTCGGCCAGCAGCGCGGCGTTCGCGGGCGTCAGGTCGGCGCGGGCGCGTTCGGCCAGTTCGGCGACCGCGGTGTCGCCGGGCAGCTCGGCCGCCACTTGCTCGAGGCGTTGCAGCCGTTGCGCGGCGAGCGCTTGGGCGGCCGTTTCGGCGTGATAGTCGCGCACGGCCTCGGCGATCTCGGCCAGGTAGCGCACCCGCGCGGGCGGGATGAGCTGGGCGAAGCGGGTGGAGGTCCGGGTGTCCACCCGGGGCAGCGCGCCGGGCTCCAGCCGCAGGCCGCGATCGGCGAGCAGCCCCGTCAGGTGCTGGTAGAGCGCGGTCACGCCGTCGTCGTTGAACGTCGCCGCGCTGGTGCCGAAGACCGGCATGTCCTGCGGCGCGGCGTGGAAGTCCGCCCGGTTGCGGATCAGCTGGCGGGCCACGTCGCGCAGCGCGTCGGCCGCGCCGCGGCGCTCGAACTTGTTGATCGCCACCACGTCCGCGAAGTCCAGCATGTCGATCTTCTCCAGCTGGGAGGCGGCGCCGAATTCGGGCGTCATCACGTACATCGACACGTCGACGTGGTCGGTCACGGCGGCGTCGCCCTGACCGATGCCGGGCGTCTCCAGGATGACCAGGTCGTATCCGGCTGCCTTGCAGGCGGTCACGATGAGATCGATGTTGTCCGGCAGTTCCCGTCCGCCGCGGGTGGCCAGCGAGCGGAAGAAGACGTGCTCGCCGTCGAGCGCGTTCATCCGGATGCGGTCGCCGAGCAGCGCGCCGCCGCCGCGGCGACGGGTCGGGTCGACCGCGAGGATCGCGACCCGCACCTTGTCCTGCTGGTCCGAACGCAGCCTGCGCACCAATTCGTCGGTCAGCGAGGATTTTCCGGAACCGCCGGTGCCGGTGATGCCCAGGACCGGCACGGTGCGCGCGGACGCGGCGTCGGCCAGGCGGCGCCGGTCCTGCTCCGGCAACATGTCCGCCTGCAGGCAGGTGATGACGCGGGCCAACGCGGCGCGCTCGCCGGCGAGCACCGCGTCCAGCACCGGCGGCTCGGCCGCGAGGTCGGTATCGCAGGCGCGGATCAGCTCGTTGATCATGCCCGGCAGGCCGAGCCGCTGCCCGTCCTCGGGGGAGAAGATGGTCACGCCGGACTCGGCCAGACGCGCGATCTCCTCCGCGACGATCACGCCGCCGCCGCCGCCGAAGATCCGCACGTGGCCGGCTCCGGCCTTGCGCAGCGCGTCGGCCAGGTACTCGAAGTACTCGACGTGACCGCCCTGGTAGGAGCTGACCGCGACGCCCTGGGCGTCCTCGGTGAGCACCGCGTCCACCACCTCGCCGACCGAGCGGTTGTGGCCGAGGTGGATCACCTCCGCGCCCTGGCTCTGCAGGATGCGGCGCATGATGTTGATCGCCGCGTCGTGCCCGTCGAACAGTGCCGCGGACGTGACGAAACGAACGGGATGGGTAGGTACGTAGAGCGCGCTGCTGTCGGCCACGGAATTCCTCCGGCGAGTCCATTTGGCGCCCGATACTAGGACGTCAAACTAATCCTACGGTGACTGCGATCACATCGCTAGCGGGGCAGCGGCGGGTCGTCGGCATGATCAGCGGTGCGGGTCCGCGCGCGTGGTACCGAGGCCGATCGTGTTGCCCGATCGATCGACTCGGACATACTGGGCGCATGGCGAGCGAGGACAGGGCGAGGACCGCGATGGGGCGGCTGGTCGCCGAGGGCGTGCTGACCCGAGACCAGGCCGACGCGGTGCTCGCGGCGCTCGCCGCCGAACGGGCGTCGGCGGTGGCGCGCGGACGAGTGCTCGCCGAAATCGCGGCGTACGTCGGAGCCGGTCTGCTGTTCGGCGGGATCGTCCTGGTGGCAGCCTCGTCCTGGGAAGATCTCGGACGGCCGGTCCGGGTCGGCCTGCTCGCCGTCGTGGCGGCCGGTCTGCTGCTCGGGGGAGTTCTGCTCACCGGCGTCTCGGCCGGCCGCGCGAGCGCGCACAACGCCCGCGCCCGGCTGGCGGCCGCGCTGTTCGCGCTGGGTTCCGTCGCGCTCGCCGGGTCCGTCGGCACCGCGACGGAGGGCGGCGGGTCCGATGCCGCATGGGTTTTCGCGTGCGCGGCGGGAGCGGTGATCGCGGTGCTCGGTTACCTGGCGCTGCCTTCGGTCGTCGGAATGCTGGTCTGCGCCTGCTTCGTGCCCGCGGCCGTCGCGGGGTCGCTGACCGAGCTGATCGATCTCGACGACACCTGGGGCGGCGTGGCGGTGCTGCTGCTCGGTGGCGTGTGGTTCGCGCTGACCAGGATCGGAGCCGCGAGTGACATCCGGGTCGGCTACCTGATCGCGATCGTCACGTCCGTCGCGGCCGCGCAAAGTCTCGACGTCGATGGCCGGAGCTGGGCTTACGGAAGTACGGCGCTGGTGGCCCTGGTCTGCTTCGCGCTGTACGCGACCCAGCGGTCGGCGGTGCTCGTGGTCGGGGGTGGCGTCGCGATCGCGGTGGCGGCTGGCGAGGCGGTGTCGGACTGGACCGACGACTCGCTGGGCGCCGCGGCGGTGGTCGTCGCGATCGGCGCGATCACGCTCGCCCTGGGCGCGTACCGGCTCGCGCGACCACGCCGGGAGAAGAAAGCCGTGTCGATGTCGAAGGCATAGGCCGGAGTCGCGCGGATGGCCCGCTGCCGACGAACCGGTTGGGATGGCGTGTGTGACCCGTACCGGGCCGATCGCCCGATCAGGCCGCGTGGGATGAATCACATCGGCGCCGCGGCGACGCAATTACTTGGACATCCAACTATAGGATGACCGCATACCGCATCGCGGTGTCCCGATCAGCTACGAGAACAGGACTGGCATGGTTCGCGAACTCACCCATTTCATCGGCGGAGAGCATGTGCCGGGCGCTTCCGGCAACTTCGGCGACGTCTTCGATCCCAACCTCGGCCAGGTGCAGGCCAGGGTGCCGCTGGCGAGCAAGTCCGAGGTCGAAGCGGCCATCGCGAACGCCGCGGCCGCGCAGCCGGTGTGGGCCGCGTTCAATCCGCAGAAGCGGGCGCGCGTGCTGATGAAGTTCCTGACCCTGGTGCAGGAGGAGATGGATTCGCTGGCCGCCCTGCTGTCCTCCGAGCACGGCAAGACCATCGCCGACGCCAAGGGTGACATCCAGCGCGGCTTGGAGGTCGTCGAATTCGCCGTCGGCATCCCGCACCTGCTCAAGGGCGAATACACCGAAAGCGCGGGCACCGGCATCGACGTGTACTCGATGCGCCAGCCGCTCGGTGTCGTCGCGGGCATCACGCCGTTCAACTTCCCGGCCATGATCCCGCTGTGGAAGGCCGGGCCCGCGCTGGCCACCGGCAACGCCTTCGTGCTCAAGCCCTCCGAGCGCGACCCCTCGGTGCCGCTGCGGCTGGCCGAGCTGTTCCTCGAGGCCGGGCTGCCCGCCGGTGTGTTCAACGTGGTCAACGGCGACAAGGAAGCCGTCGACACGCTGCTGCACGATCCGCGCGTCAAGGCCGTCGGCTTCGTCGGCTCCACCCCGATCGCGCAGTACATCTACGAGACCGCGACCGCCAACGGCAAGCGCGCCCAGTGCTTCGGCGGCGCGAAGAACCACGCGATCGTCATGCCGGACGCCGACCTCGACGATGTCGCCGACCAGCTGATCGGCGCGGGCTACGGGTCCGCGGGCGAGCGCTGCATGGCCATCTCGGTGGCCGTCCCGGTCGGCGAGGAGACCGCCGACCGCCTGGTGGCCAAGCTGACCGAGCGGGTGCGCAAGCTCAACGTCGGCCGCTCCGACGACCCCGGCGCCGACTACGGCCCGCTGGTCGGTCAGGACGGCGTGAACCGGGTGAACAACTACGTCCAGATCGGCATCGATGAGGGGGCCGAACTGGTGGTGGACGGACGCGGTCTGGTCGTGGAGGGCGCCGAGGACGGCTACTTCGTCGGCGCGACGCTGTTCGACAAGGTGACCCCGGAGATGCGGATCTACCGGGAAGAGATCTTCGGCCCGGTGGTCAGCGTGGTGCGCGCCAAGGACTACGAAGAGGGGCTGCGGCTGGCCAACGAGCACGAGTACGGCAACGGCGTCGCGATCTTCACCCGCGACGGCGACACCGCCCGCGACTTCGCCGCCCGCGTGCAGGTCGGCATGGTCGGCATCAACGTGCCGATCCCGGTGCCGATCGCGTACTACACCTTCGGCGGCTGGAAGCGTTCCGGCTTCGGCGATCTGAACCAGCACGGCCCGGATTCGATCCGCTTCTACACCAAGACCAAGACGGTGACCCAGCGCTGGCCCTCCGGCCTCAAGGAGAGCAACGCGTTCGTCATCCCCACCATGGACTGACGCGGATGTTCGCACTCGACGACGACGAGAAGGCGATTCGCGACACCGCCCGCGGTTTCGCCGACGAATTCCTCGCCCCGAACGCGCTGGAATGGGACGAGCAGAAGCATTTCCCGGTGGACGTGCTGCGCAAGGCGGGCCCGCTCGGCCTCGGCGGCATCTACGTGCGCGAGGACGTGGGCGGTTCGGCGCTGCGCAGGCTCGACGCCGTGCGCATCTTCGAGCAGCTGGCCACCGGCTGCCCCGCGATCGCCGCCTACATCTCCATCCACAACATGGCGACGTGGATGATCGACCGCTACGGCGACGACGGCCAGCGCAACCGCTGGCTGCCCCGGCTGACCGCGATGGAACTGCTGGCCAGCTACGCGCTCACCGAGCCAGGGGTCGGTTCCGACGCCGCGGCCCTGAGCACCAAGGCCGTGCGCGACGGCGACGATTACGTCTTCAACGGCGCCAAGCAGTTCATCTCCGGCGCGGGCGCCACCGACGTGTACGTGGTCATGGCGCGAACCGGTGACGCGGGGGCGCGCGGCATCTCGGCGTTCGTCGTCCCCGCCGACACGCCGGGCATCACCTTCGGCGCCAACGAGAAGAAGATGGGCTGGAACGCGCAGCCGACCCGTCAGGTGATCTTCACCGACGCCAGGGTCCCCGCGGTGAACCGGCTCGGCGCGGAGGGCGACGGTTTCCGCATCGCGATGAACGGGCTCAACGGGGGCAGGCTCAACATCGCCGCCTGCTCGGTGGGCGGCGCGCAGGCGGCGCTGGACAAGACGGTGCCGTACCTCGCCGAGCGGCAGGCGTTCGGCAAGCCGTTGCTGCGCAATCAGGCGCTGCAATTCGAACTCGCCGATATGCGCATCGAACTGGAGGCCGCCCGCACGCTGCTGTGGCGGGCCGCCGCGGCGCTGGACGCGGACGCGCCGGACAAGGTGGAACTGTGCGCTATGGCGAAGCGCTTCGCCACCGACGCCGGCTTCGAGGTCGCCAACAAGGCACTGCAACTGCACGGCGGCTACGGCTACCTCACCGAGTACGGCGTGGAGAAGATCGTCCGGGATCTGCGGGTGCACCAGATCCTCGAGGGCACCAACGAGATCATGCGGGTGGTCGTCGCCCGCTCACTGGTGGAAGGAGCGGCATGAGGCGCCGGCGCAGCGTGACCACGCGGGGCCCCGCTCATGCCGGAAAGGACAGAGCATGAGCGAACCCGAAATTCTTCTCGAACAGCGCGACGGTCTCGGCCTGATCACGTTGAACCGGCCCAAGGCCATCAACGCGCTGAATCACCCGATGGTTCTTGCCATCACCGACGCGCTGCGCGCGTGGGCCGAGGACGACGCGGTGCGCACCGTGGTCGTCACCGGCGCGGGGGAGCGCGGCCTGTGCGCGGGCGGCGACATCGTCGCCATCCACGCGGACGCGAAAGGCGGTGCCGCGGGCGCTGATTCGCCGACCGGCCGGTTCTGGCGCGACGAGTACGTGCTCAACGCCTTGATCGGCCGCTACCCGAAGCCGTACGTGGTGGTCATGGACGGCATCGTGATGGGCGGCGGTGTCGGGCTCTCCGGGCACGGCAGCCACCGGATCGTCACCGAGCGGTCCAAGATCGGCATGCCCGAGGTGGGCATCGGCTTCGTCCCGGACGTCGGCGGGACCTATCTGCTCGCGCGCACCCCGGGTGAGATCGGCACGCACGTGGCGCTGACCACCGCGCGCATGAGCGCCGGTGACGCCATCGCGGCGGGCTTCGCCGACTATTTCGTCGCCTCCGCGGATGTGCCCGCCCTGCTGGAGACGCTGCGCTCGGAGAGCGCCGACATCGCGATCGCCAAGTTCGCCACCGACGCGCCGGAGTCGGCGCTGGTCGCCGGGCAGAGCTGGATCGACGCCTGCTACGCGGCCGATTCCGTGGAGGAGATCCTCGCGCGGCTGCGAGCGCACGACGCCCCGGACGCGCGGGCGGCGGCCACCGAGATCCTGGCGAAATCGCCGGTGGCGCTGAAGGTCACGCTGCGCTCGCTGCGTGCGGCGCGCACCGCGCCGAGCCTGGAGACGGTACTGAACGAGGAGTACCGGGTCTCCATCGCGTCGCTGGCCTCGCACGACCTGGTCGAGGGCATCCGCGCCCAGGTCATCGACAAGGACCGCGACCCGCACTGGTCGCCCGCGACGCTGGAGGCGGTCACGGACGCGCAGGTGGACGCGTACTTCGCCGAACTGGGCGATGCAGAACTGGGTCTGACGACCCCGGAGGTGGCGTGATGAGCAAGCGAATCGGTTTCCTCGGCCTCGGCCATATGGGCGGGCCGATGGCGGCCAATCTGGTGCGGGCGGGCTATGAGGTGCTCGCCTTCGACCCGGTGCCCGCGGCGCGGGAGCAGGCCGGGCGTGACGGGGCGATCGTGGTCGACGCGGCCACCGAGGCCGCGGCGGCCGACATCGTGATCACGATGCTGCCCAACGGCAAACTCGTGCTGGACGTCTACGCCGAACTGCTGCCGGTCGCCGCGCCGGGCACACTGTTCATCGACTGCTCCACCATCGACGTGGCCGATGCCAAGCTCGCGGCCGCACGCGCCGCCGAGGCAGGGCACCGCGCGCTGGACGCACCCGTGTCCGGCGGTGTGGCGGGTGCAGCGGCGGGCACGCTGACCTTCATGGTCGGCGGCGCGGCCGAGGACTTCGCCGCCGCGCTCGCGGTGCTCGAGGTGATGGGCGGCAAGGTCGTGCACTGCGGCGGCTCCGGCGTCGGCCAGGCCGCGAAGATCTGCAACAACATGCTGCTCGGCGTCTCGATGATCGCGCTGTCGGAGTCGCTGGTGCTGGGCGAGAAGCTGGGGCTGAGCCACCAGTCGTTCTTCGACGTGGTCTCCACAGCCTCCGGCCAGAGCTGGGCGCTGACCAGCTACTGCCCGGTTCCCGGCCCGGTGCCGACCAGTCCGGCCAACAACGACTACCAACCGGGTTTCGCCACCGCCCTGATGGCGAAAGACCTCGGTCTGGCCGCGAACGCGTTGCAGGAGAACAACGTGGACGGACAGCTGGGGTTGCTGGCCGCCGCGATCTACGACCGCTTCAACCAGACGGATGCCGGGCGGGACTTCTCGGCTATCGTCACCGATATCCGTAACCGTTCCGACCAAGAGGGTGCATGAAGATGGACGCATCGCACAGCGATTTCGTGAGGGGTGGCGGCCGGTGACGGGCGGGCCCGACTTCGAGACGATTCTGCTGGAACGCAAGGGCCGGGTCGGCTGGATCACGCTGAACCGCCCGAAGGCGCTCAACGCGCTGAACGCACAGGTCCTCGACGACGTCATCGCCGCCCTCGACGAGCTCGAGCGCGACGACGAGATCGGCGCCATCGTGATCACCGGGTCGGAGCGGGCTTTCGCGGCCGGCGCCGACATCAAGGAGATGCAGCCCAAGTCGTACATGGACATGTTCATGGACGACTACTTCGCACGCTGGGACCGGCTGGCGCAGTTCCGCAAGCCCACCATCGCCGCGGTCGCGGGCTACGCGCTGGGCGGCGGCTGCGAGCTGGCCATGATCTGCGACGTCCTGCTCGCGGCCGACACCGCGAAGTTCGGGCAGCCGGAGATCAAGCTGGGCGTCATTCCCGGCATCGGCGGCTCGCAGCGGCTGACCCGCGCGATCGGCAAGGCCAAGGCCATGGACCTGGTGCTCACCGGCCGCAACATGGACGCCGAGGAGGCCGAGCGGGCGGGGTTGGTCTCGCGGATCGTGCCCGCCGCGCAGCTGCTCGACACCGCACTCGAGGTCGCCGAGACCATCGCGTCGATGTCGCTGCCGGTCGCCATGATCGCCAAGGAGGCGGTGAACCGCTCGTTCGAGACCACGCTGGCCGAGGGCCTGCGTTTCGAACGCCGCGTCTTCCACTCGCTGTTCGCGATCGAGGACCAGAAGGAAGGCATGAGCGCCTTCGTGGAGAAGCGTCCCGCGAAGTTCACCAACCGCTGATCTCGCTTATCGCCCGGCCGGCCCGTCCGGCCGGGCGGACCCGTCGCGAGTCAGCCGAAGCGCCCCGGTGTGGGTGCGACGATCTCCGCGGGCATGGGCGCCCGGTCTCCTTCGGGCTGGCTCGCGTCTTTGTCCGCGGCGAGCAGCCCGGCGATGGTGGCGCCGAGGGCGACGGTGACCGCGGCCGCCGCGATGAGCTTGCGCCGGTCGACGGTGGCCGGGACCAGCGTGGCCCCGGCGCGCAGCCGGGCCATCCGGACCTGGCCGCCGCGTCGTTCGGCGGCCAGCAGCACGGCGCCGCGCGCGGAGACGAACTCGGGCTCCGGGTCGTAGACGATCGGAAGATCGATCAGTTCGGCCAGTTCGGCGCGAATGCTGGGACTGCGGGTGCAGCCGCCGAGCAGCACCATGGCCTCCGGCCGCACGCCGGTCTCCTCGATGATCTGGCGCACGAACGACGCGGAGTGGTGGATGCCCGCCGCACACAATAGGGCCAGGTCGCTGCGGGTGACCACGGCACGGTCGCCGGTGCCCTCATCGATCGCGGTGACCACGCGCGCGTCGCTCAGTTCTTCGCGGTGGCGCCGGATGGTCGACGCGTCGGTGAGCACGCCGTCGCGGGCCAGCCGCCAGCGCAACAGCGCGTCGTAGCCGTCGCCGCCGAGCACCGTGCTGCGTTTGCCTGCCAGGATCGTGTCGGTGCGGCAATCCGCCTGGGTGATGGTCAGCCCCGAGCTGCCCAGGTCGTAGAGGATGACCGAGCCGCTGTCGGGAAGTTGTCCGGTGAAGCGCAGATAGCGCAGCTGGGCGAGCGGTTCGTCCACGATGGTCACGCCGCGGCCGACGCCGGCGCGGATGGCGTCGGCATGCAGCGGACAGCGGCACGTCACGGCCGTTCCCGAGATCAGTTCGTCCCGCCGGTCGGCGGCGCCGTTCATCCGGCGGATCGCCTCGAAGACCGATTCCTCGACGCCACCGCCCGCGCGCCGCGGCACTTCGCAGCGATCGATCGGGGGTAGGTGTGGCTGATCGGAGTGTGTGAGCATCGCGTGGGCGCCGCCAGCGCCCGCCGATACACCCAAGACCAGCACCATGAGTCCATGGTGGACCTTTTCGCTTCCGCTGCCAAGACGGCGTGCCCGGCAATTCGCCGGTTGGATGCCCGTGTGTCACTGATCGGTCGGTCCACTGCGGTACTCGACCGACCGGTACGTCGAATTACTCTGTGACCGTGGCCGACCAGCGCGCCGTGCCCTCGGCGGTGTCGAAGTCGCCCGCAGCGTGTCGGAATTCGGCGAGCAGTTGCAGCAGGGTGTGCAGCCGGTCGGGCGGCAGCCCGGGGCGCGCGAAGACCTTCGCGTTGAGTTCCTCGGTCGCCTTCGCGACCAATTCGCGTCCGGCGTCGGTGATTTCGATCAAGGTAGCGCGCCGGTCGCTGGGGTGCGGCACGCGCTCGACGAGCCGCGCCGCTTCCAGCCGGTCCACGGTATTGGTCACGCTGGTGGGGTGCACCTGCAAGCGCGCACTGGCCTTCGCCATCGGCAAGGCCCCGGTTTTGCTGAAGTTGAGCAGCATGAGCAGCTCGTAACGGGAGAAGGTCAACCCGGTGGGTTTCAGCGCCTCGTCCACCCGCGCCATCACGATTTGCTGGGCTCGCACCAGCGAGGTCACCGCGGCCATGCCGTCGGCGACGTCCCCCCAGCCGTGGCCGACCCACTGGCGGTGGGCCTCCTCGATCGGGTCGTTCGCAAGCGGGCGTGGCCGAGACATGTTCCGATCATTCCATGCCACCGCACGGGGGCGGGGACATCCGACCAGCCTTCGAATCAGCGTGAGCGCAATGGTAGGCCGCGCCTACCTGCCGGGGGCACTATCTAAGGCGAGGCGGGCGTGGCTGAGTGGTTTAGGCAACGGTCTGCAAAGCCGTTTACGCGGGTTCAATTCCCGCCGCTCGCTCAATATGGTCCTCGGTGCTCGGCTCGGTGCGTGCCACTGCCGAGCCGAGCGCTCTCGAGGCGTACCGGGGGGCGCAATCGCGGCATCCCGCTGTGCTCGACGCACTTCAGGCGGCGTCGTCCGGTTCGGCGTACGCCACCGCCGAGCCGAGCACTTCCAGGCGCACCCGCTGGCCTGCGGCCGGGGCGTCGACGCTGGGCCTGCGCACTCGCACCGGGGTAGCCGCGCCGTCCAGACCGATCGTCAGGATGACGTCCGCGCCGCGGAACTCGACGGCGCGGATCTGCCCGCTGTCCGGCTCATCCGCCGAAACCGTCCGCGCCACAAGCTGTTCCGGTCGCATCATGACGGTCACGTGCCCGGCCGGGGCATCGCGCTGCACCGGGATCCGCCCGAGCGCGCACTTGGCCACGTCGGCTTCCACCACCGCTTCCAGCAGCACGCAGTCGCCGAGGAAGCGGGCGGTGAACAGGTCCTTCGGCGTGGCGTAGACCTGCTCCGGCGTGCCCACCTGGGTGCAGCGCCCGTCGCGCAGCACCGCCACCTGCTCGGCGAAACTCAGCGCCTCCTCCTGGTCGTGGGTGACCAGAATGCTGGTCATGCCCGCCGCGCGCAGGGTGTCGGCCACGGCCTGCCTGGTCGTCGCCCGCAGCCCCGCGTCGAGCGCGCTGAACGGCTCGTCCAGCAGCATCACCGACGGCTTGCGAGCCAGCGCGCGAGCCAGTGCGACGCGCTGCTGCTGGCCGCCGGAGAGCTGGTGCGGCCGCCGATCGGCGTAGGACGCGTCCAGCGAGACCGTCTCCAGCAGTTCGCGCACCCGCTGCCGGTGGCGGCGGCGCAAGCCGAGTCCGTAGGCGATGTTCTGCCCGACGGTCAGATGCGGGAACAACGCCCCGTCCTGCGCGACATAGCCGATGTTGCGCCGCTGAGGCGGCACCATGATCCCTTCGCCCACCACGGTTTCCGCTCCGATCGACACCGAACCCGTGTCCGGCGACTCGAACCCGGCGATCACCCGCAGCAGCGTGGTCTTGCCGCACCCGGACGAGCCGACCACGGCGGTCGCGGTGCCGTCCGGCACGTCGAGGCTGATTCCGCTCAGCACGCGGGTGTGGCCGAAGGTCTTCGACACATCGGCGACGACAACGCGACTCATATCCCCGCCGCCTTCCGCGAGTTGGTGAACAGCAGATACGTCACCGGCACCGCGGCGGCGATCATGATCAGGGCGTACGGCGCGGCGGCCGCGTAGTCCAATTCGCCCGACAGGCCCCAGAACCGCATCGCGAGCGTGCGGGTTCCGTTGGGCGCCAGCAGAAGTGTCGCGGTCAGTTCGGTCGCCACGGCGACGAACACCAGCGCGGCGGCGGCAGCCGCGGCGGGCGCCGCGAGACGCAGCGTGACGAGAAAGAACGTCGCGGGCCCCGACTTGCCCAGCGATCGGGACGCCTCCTCCAGGCCGACCGGCACCTGGGCGAGCCCGGCCCGCACGCTGACCAGGGCCCGGGGCAGGAACAGCAGCAGGTAGGCGGCGATCACCATGCTCGCCGTCTGGTAGAGCGCGGGCGCCCACCGGATGGTCACGGTCACCATGGCCAGCGCGATCACGATGCCGGGCAGCGAACTGGTGACGTAGTTCGCGCCCTCGACCAGCCGGGCGAACGCCGAGGTGGAACGCACCGCGATCCACGCGACCGGGAACGCGCACAGCGTGGTGAGCAGCGCGGCGACGGCCGCAAGCGCCACCGTCTGCCCGAGCGCTTCACCGATGTCGGCGAAATCCCACACCGCCGCTCCGCCGATACGCAACCAGCGCGCGATGGTCCACAGCGGCACGCCGAGCGCGGCCGCCGTCACCGCGACGAGCGCGGCCAGGACCGGTAACCTGCCTGCGCCCAGCCGTATCCGGGTCGCGGCACGCGGCGCCCCGCTGCCGATCCGCGCGTAACGCGCCCGGCCGCGCAACCCGGCCTCCGCCCCGAGCAGCGCCAGGCAGCACAGCACGAGCACACCGGCGAGCATGCTGCCCGCCGGACCGGCGAAACTGGATTGGTACTGCTCGAAGATGGCCGTGGTGAACGTATCGAACCGGACCATCACGAACGCGCCGTACTCGGCGAGCAGATGCAGTGCGATGAGCAGCCCGCCGCCGAGAACGGCCAAGCGCAACTGCGGCAGCACGATCCGCGCGAAGACCGCGACCGGCCCGGAGCCGAGCGCTCGCGCCGACTCCTCCACCGCGGGGTCCAAGCGGCGCAGTGTCGCCGCAGCGGGCAGGTAGACCAGCGGGAAATAGGACATCGTCGAGATCACCACACCCGCCCACAAGCCGTGCAGGGCCGGGAAGACGCTGACCCAGGCATAGCTGTTGACGAACGCGGGCACCGCGAGCGGCGCCGCGAAAACCGGCCCCCACCAAGCCTTTCCCGGAACGTCCGTGCGTTCGACCACCCACGCGAGCCCGACGCCGAGCGCCACGCAGACCGGCACCGTGCACACCACGAGAGCGGCCGTATTGCCCAGCAGCTCACCCACTCTGGGCCGGAACACCAGCTCGGCCGCCTGATCGAGGCCGGTGGACAAGACCGTCGAAACGATGTATCCGAGCGGTACGAACATGGCCGCCACCAGCAGCAGCGCGACGATCGTGACGATCGGCCCCGGCCTGCCGACCCTGGGCGCCGTCACAACGGTCCGCAGCGCCACGACTACAGCAGACCCGCTTCGGTCATCAGCTGGGTGACCTTCTTCGAGTCCAGCTTCGACGGGTCGACGGCCGGGGCCTGCAGGTCGGCCAGCGGCGGCAGCGCCGGGTTCGCGGCCACACCGCTCGCGACCGGGTACTCCAGCGACGTGCCGTCGCGCAGCACCTCTTGCCCGGCCTTGCCGACGATGAACGCCAGGAACCGCTGCGCCGACTCCTGCTTCTTGCTCGCTTTCAGCACGCCGCCGCCGGAGACGCTGACGAAGGCACCCGGGTCCTGGTTCTTGAAGTAGTGCAGGGCGGTGTCGGCACTGCTCTCCTTGGTTTTCGCCTGGTCGCGATACCAGTAGTAGTGGTAGATGACGCCACCGTCCGGGCTGCCGGAGTTGACCGCTTTCATGGTCGCGACGTTGTTCGGGAAGGGTGTCGCGTTCTCCTTCATGCCCTTCAGCCAGGCGCGGGTGGCGTCCTCACCCTTCAGCGCGAGCAGCGCCGCCACGATGGCCTGGAAGTCGGCGCCGGATACGCCCGCGCCCCAGCGGCCTTTCCACTGCGGCTGCGCCAGATCGAGCAGCGAGGCGGGCAATTGCCCCGGCTGGACCTTGTTCTTGTTGTAGACGAAAACCGTTGAGCGAGCGGCGACGCCGGTCCACTTGCCGGTGGACGGACGGAACTGCGCGGGCACCTGCTCCAGGGTCTCGGGATTCACGTCGGCGAACAGGCCCGCGTTCTCCACCAGCGCCATCGCGGGTGAATTCTCGGTGAGGAACAGGTCGGCGGGCGAGGCCGCGCCCTCGGCGACCAGCTGGTTGCCCAGCGCCGTGTCACCGCCCTGGCGCAACGTCACCTTGATGCCGGTTTCCTTGGTGAACGCCTCGGCCCATTCCTTGGTGAGCGATTCGTGCTGCGCGTTGTAGACGGTGATCTCGTTCGCGTCGTCGGAGGAATCGGAGCAAGCCGTGATGCCGAGCGCCGTCACCGCGACGGCCAATCCGGCGGCAATCGTCTTCCATCTGACCGGCTTCATCCTCGTCCTTCCGACCGCGTCCCTCATCCGTATGTTGAGGCTTGCCTAAGGAAGATACCGCGTTCGACGTGCGCAAACCGTTCCCGGATGTGGCGAATCTCCCCAGCGGCTACCGCAGCCCCGAGAAGTCGCGGAGCACAACGTGATTGCGGTCGGCGCAGGTGCCGAGCGCGTAGTCGGGGAGCAGCCCGAAGTACTCGCCGCGGGTGAGCGCGCTCCAGCGCCGCGCTTGCTCGGTGCGGGTCTTGTAGAAGTTGACCATGTAGCCGCCTTCGTAGACGCGCAGCAGGCTGTAGCCGCCCGGATACTCCTTGACCGCGGCGACCTCCAGGAACTCCACCGCGCGCGCCGCGTCCGGTCTGGTGCGGCGGTTGCGGTGGGTATGGCCGCTGTGCTGCAGGAAGACGCCGGGAGACCGGGTGTAGAGCGTCTGCAGTTCGCCGCTGTCACGTCCGTCTAGGACGAATCCCGGCCCCGCGAGGTTGGTCAGCCCGGACTCGGTCGTGACGGGGTGGTGGCCGAACAGCAGCGTCGGCCGGTCGGGATCGGCGCGCAGGCGTTCGGCGAGGTGATCGAACTGCGGCCGTTCGATGGACCCGCCCGCGCCGTCGAGCCGGCTGGTGTCCAAGCCGAGCAGCCGCAGGCCGCCGATCTCGTGTTCGACCAGTTGCTGCCGCGCGGAGAAGACCTCGGCCCAGCAGTCGCGGTGATCGGCGGGCGCGGGCGCGCACCCGGCGTATTCTGCGCCGACGTGCGGCCGGTCGTGGTTGCCGCGCACGGCCAGGTAGTCCTGGCCGAGCGACCCCCACGCGTCGAGGCGGGCCCGCACCGTGCGGGTGTCGTGCTCGGAGGCCTCGGCGGTGAGGTCACCAGCCAGCAGGAGGCGTTCGGCCCCGCGATCGGGGCGGCGCAGGTCGTCCAGCACCGCGGCCAGCATCACCTCGGGGTAGGGCGCGAGGTCGGGGGCCTGCCGGAAGCCGGGCGGCAGGTCGCCGACGATCAGGCCGCTGATCTGCTCGCCGTAGTGCACGTCGTTGGCCAGCGCCAGCGTGCGCAGCCTGCGGCCGGGCGGCGGGACCAGCGTGGTGAACTCGCCGCGGGCTTCCGGTGCGGCCGGATCGGCGGTGGTCAGCGACAGCGCGGGCGTGGCGCGCACGCCGGCCGACCAGGCTTCGAAACGGTAGGTCCGGCCCGGTTCGAGCCCATCGATCTCGGCGTAGTGGAACGGGGTGCGGCGGTCGTCGGCGAATACCGGGACCGGTCCGCGCGCGGAGTCGGCGGGGCCGACCCGCACCTGGGTGTCGGCGTCGACGGGGATCAGCCGACCGGCTTGGTCGGGCGCGAGCGTGGTCCAGGTGACGATCACCGAGGAATCGGTGATCGTCACCACTTCCAGATCGGTGGCGACGGCGGAATTCGGCTGTGCCCGAGCTTTCGTTCGTCCGGCGAGGGGAAGCAGTGCGGCGAGTCCGAGGGCTCCGAGAACGGTTCTGCGGTTCGGACCGCAGCAATTCATGCCTGCGTGCATTCGATCAGCGCGTGCCCTCCGCGGAGCAGACCTTCCACTTGCCGTCTTCCTTCTTCAGATGCTCGGTCGTGCTGGTTTCGTTATCGGGCTGCTCGCCGGGGACCGCGACGGTGAGTTTTCCGGTGACCTTCGCGGTCGCGGTGTCCCCGGTGACCAGGATGTCCTCGATCCTATCGATGGCGACCGAAACGGCGGTGCTGTCGAATTCGTTCTTCTCGCTCTCGGTCATCGCCTCGAACGCGGTGCGCTCGCTCGCGCACGCCTGCTCGGCCGCCGCGCGGAAGCCGCGCGTGTCGAGGGTCTCGTAGAAGTCGCGGATCGCCAGCTCGATCCGCTTCTCGTCCGAGGCGAGCGGACCCCGGCCCTGCGAGGTCAAGAACACGCCCGCGATCACCGCGCCCGCGATCACCAGGGCGACGATCACCACCAAGCCGGCGATCAAGCCGGTCCGGCTCTGCTTCGGTGGCTGCGCCGGGTATCCGGGCGGCCCATAGCCGGGCGGTGGATAACCCGGCCCCGGCGGGGGCGGGCCTTGCCCGGGCGGCGCATAGCCGGGAGACGGCTGTTGCGGGTAGGGCGGTTGCTCGTCCGGCGGTTGCCCGCCCGGCGGGTAAGCCATGTCGTCCTCCGGTGTCTACCCCCGGTGCCTGCATCGCTACGGCAACGGCGTGCCCGGGCAACCGGAAACCAAACCGGGACGGACCGTTCGCGAGGTTGCCGTGACCTATGGCGACCGGTCTTCGCGGGATCTGTTCGCACGATGGCCGCGTACTGCGAACGGCCTGTTCTCGCGATGGCCCCGTGGTCAGGCAGCCAACGCGGCGTGCCAGCGTGCGGTGTCGGTGTACTGGTGCAGCCGCGTGATGCGGCCTTCGTCGTCCACCTGCCACAGATGGACGAACTCGGCCTCGTACTCGCGGCCGGTGGCGCGCGCCGCGCCCCGATAGCGACCCGTGACCACGACGGTGCCGTCCGTGGTCTCCTGCCAGGTCTCGTCGTAGGGAGCGGTGTCGAAATCCCGGGCAACCGCTCCCCAGATCCGCGACATCGCCGCGAGCGGGCCGTGGAAGGCCCCTCCGGCCCCGCACGGCATCCCCGGAGCGGTCCGAGCCTCGAACTCCGGATGCAGCAGCGCCAGGATCGCCGGTCCGTCCCCGGTCTGCGTCGCCACATAGAAACCCTTGACGACCTCGTACTTCGCCGACATGCCCGACTCCTTCTAATATGATCGTTCTAGAATGACCATATTAGAACGCGCGATGTCGTGGTGACCAGACTTGTGTGGTCGTCGTCATGCCGCCCGATGCGCGGGCCGGGTTGCCTGGCGCTTGCCGCATATGTCCGGCTAACATTCGAACATGGGTTCGACTAGCGATGAAACGCCGCGAACCGAAGGCACCGAACCGGAGCTGGTCTACCCGAGCGGGACCGGCCACTACTACCGGACGCTCACCTACCCGCCGCGGCCGGTCTGGGTGCGGCTGGACGCGGTCCTGGTCCGCGACCCCGGGCTGCCGCGGCATGTGAACGGCGCGGGCGTCATCATGCGCGGCGAGCGCCCCGGAACCCTGACGCACTGGCTGCCCACCGTCGACGGGGACTGGATGGGCCGGGTGACCTACAGCATCCAGTTCGCCGACGGTCGCCCGGACCTGCACGTGCGTGACCAGCTGGTCCCTGCCTATGCCCTGCGTCCCCGGCAGTCCGCCGCTCCGGACGGTTGACCTTCAGTGCGTGCGTCGGGTGGTGGGCGTCGCCCACGTTCTCGTGAGATCGGCAGTCGCGTGCGAGCGGAGTCCGGAATGCCTTGTGAGCTGCGATCGTGCAGGTAGCGTCGAGTTTGCCTGTCTTGTCATAATTTCGGAGATCCCTGTGAGCGCCCGTAGCGAGCCGATTTGCCGCAGTGCGCGGCGGCGGGCGAGCGGGTTGTCCGGCCGATTGCTGCCCGGTTGTCGCGGTAGGGGGCCGGTGATACGTTGCCCGGCATGGGATTTCAGTTGCCGCATCCCGAGGTGCTGTGGGCGCGCGTGACCGTCTTGGACGTGATCACCTCCGCGACCCACACCGATCGGGTCGCGAGCGGACAGGAGATCGGGCAGACGGCCGGAGTGGAAGGCGGCCGGCTGATCAGCGACGACGGCGAGGGCAATTGGTACTCGCTGGTCAGATACCCCGGTGACCGCGCGCTGCTATTCGGGCGGGACGAGGACAACGAGGTCACCGGGACTTCCTACGATCCGCTGGCCGCGGCCCCCGCCTGGGTGCGCTCGGTGGAACCGACGACGAAGCTGCCCGCCGGCGCGCAAGGCCCGGTCAGCTTCGTGCGCTGGTGGGAATTCGGGCGCTGGCAGCACACCCCGACCGAGCTGGACGACGGCCTCGAGATGAGCCTCAGCGCCGCTTCCGACCGGGAGAGCTTCACCGGCAGCGTCATGAGCGCCGCCATCCACGCGAAGTGGGTGGAGATGGACTACGAGGCGGGCAAGCTCACCGCCCGCACCGTCGACCCGACCGCCCTGCACGCCCTGTGCGACGCCACCGAGAACGGCACCGTCACCAAAGCGCACTTCTATTTCCTCGAGCCCGGACTGACCGCCCCCGCCTTCACATACCTCACCAAGGCCGGCGTTTTGGCAGCCGCCGAGAAACCCACCGAAACCCTGCCGTAGCCGACGAGCCGCTCGCGGCACCTCACCATTCGAGCGAAGGGCTCCCGACTTTTCGGGGGTCCTTTTCTCGTTTGCCGGTTCCGCATTTCGCGTCCCTCCTCCACTGCGCAGCCGGTCGCGCGATTCAAGTCGCGTACATGCCGATCACCGGCTTCCGCGACGGCTCCAGCGTGGTCAGCAGTGTGCGCATGACCTCGTCACCGACCGCGACGCAGCCCGCGGTCGGCTTGCCTGCCTCGACGTGCACGAAGAACGCCGAACCCTGCTTCGGCACGACCGGAAATCGGTTGTAGTCGATGACCAAGGCGTAGTTGTATTGCGGGTCGGTGCGACCGAGGTTCTCGCTGTGGGTGGTGTCGAACGGGCAGTCGCCCTCCGCGCATCGATATTTCTGGTTGTAGAGCGGACTTTCGATATCGGACACCCACCACCAGGTATTCGACGGGTCCACCGACAGGTATGGAAGCTTCGCGCCTACGGCAGGCAACCGGCCGAACCCTTCGGTCAACGCGAACGTACCCTCCGGCGTATACGCCGCCCCTTCCCTGGCCTCCCGCGAAATCCCCTCCGCACCCACCCAAGCGGGCACCGCCAACGTGCGCTCCCACCGCCGAAACCGGCCCCGCTGCCACAGTTCCAACGTCCCCCGATCGGCCCCGGTCGGGGCCGTCACCCAAACGACTTGAGTGCCCGGCACCGCGTCCGGATCGAACGGCGGCCTGCCCCCGACGATCCCGGGCACCCACACGATTCCCAGCACCACCACGGTCGCCGCGATCCCCGCCGTGACCCAGCGCCGCACCGACCTGTCCCGGGCTCCATTATCAGCCAATACTCGTCACGCTCCTGCACCCAGAGGCAGGCATGTGCCCGCCGCGCCACGTCCTGCCTTACGGATGACTCTGCGAGTGGCCCATGGCTGTGGCAAACACCGAGCCGACCTCTCCGGGTATGCCACTCGCGATCATTCGTTGCCCGGGGGAGAATGCCGCGATTCCTCGGTAACCTTCAAGTACCTGCAATCCCGGTGCTGGAAAGACGGGCGATCGGATGTCGACCACCGGGAGTTCCCGGCATCCGCGCCCGTACCAGCATCCCTCTCGGGTCGCTGTGCGTTGCCCGGTATCGCAGCTGGTCGAGGGGCTCGCTCGGCCCGAGGCAATATTCGGATCTGCGCCTCGTGTTTCTCAGGCAGTCGGGTGGACCGATGCCTCCTTGCCTTGAATGCTGCTGACTCGGTAACAAAATGGGGTGTACGGCCGATATGGGCCGGGGATCGTACGCCCGCGTGTCGGTGCTTTCGATCTCCGGCCTGCTCTGGTTGCCCGCAGGGAAATCGGGGCAGGTGAATGCGTGCACTGTCGCTAGAAAGGACTGCCGTTGTTCTCGGCAACCACATCCACTGCTCCGCGCCGGATACTCGTCCGCGCAGTCGTCGCCGGCGTGATCGCCGCCGCGCCCCTGACAATCTCGGCGATTCCGGCCTCGGCCGACGTGGTCGGCACCGAAATCAACCACGACAGTCGGGACGACCATCCTGGCTTCCACGGGATAGACCGCGGCAATGATTGGCCGGGGGATCACGATCGCGGTCGCGGCAATGATCCGCTGTGGCGTCTGTTCCACAACCTCATCCCGCGTGGCGTGTTCGGCAGCAGCTGACGTACTCGCCGCCCGCGGCAAGGGCAGCCGTGAACGAGAATGACCCCTGACCTTTGGCTGGTCAGGGGTCATTCTGTTGCGTGCCCTCGGCAGGATTCGAACCTGCGGCCTTCTGCTCCGGAGGCAGACGCTCTATCCCCTGAGCTACGAGGGCGGGATAGGGCTCGGTCGGGGCCGGGA
>NZ_JABLTE010000093.1 GCF_013315795.1 Nocardia barduliensis | reverse complement strand
AACCCCACCCACTGCCCGGCCTTGTGCAGGATCCGACCGTCGACCTGGCTCAGCAGTCCGCCGCGTCCCGTGAGCCGCGTTACCTGCCGCCCGAAGCACCGGCCGCTCCCGCGCATCGCGCGCCCGAGCCCGAGGCGCCCGCCGAGCCGAACAACGGACCGGACACCACCAACCGCAGCAGTATCGAGAACTGGATGGCCGAGCTGCGTTCCTCCCGCCGCCATATCGGCAGGCCCGAGGAAGGCCGCCACCACGGCGGTGACGGCCGCACGGTGAGCGTGAACGAGCTCCTGCGCCGCCGTGACCGCGAGTGAGCGGTCGTAGCCGACCCGCGAAGTAGCCGCGCGCCTAGCTCGCCTCGCCGTCCAGCACCCGAACGGTGTTGCGGGCGGCGAGGGGTTCGTAGTGGTCGGTGAAGAGTTTGGCGACGAGTTCGCCGCGGCTGGTGACGCCGACTTTGTCGAAGACCGCCTTCACGTGATCGCGGACGGTGTGCGCGGACAGGAACAGCTGCGCGGCGATATCGCCGGTGGACAAGCCACGGGCGATCAGTTCGGTGACTTCCATTTCCCGTGTGGTCAATTCGTAGGCGGCGACCACCAAGGACATGACCTCCGAAGGTTTGGCGGGTTCGATCACCATCGCGGTCATCCCGGCACGCCCCTCGGCATCGCGCAGGCAGGAGGCGTGGCAGACCAGCCAGCGGCCGGTGCTGGACCGGATGCGGATGCGGGAGCTCTCCCCGGTCAATCGGGCCCGGCCCGCGGTGCTGAGAATCCAGACCGGCAGCGGTAATTC
Source organism: Nocardia barduliensis (assembly GCF_013315795.1). GTDB lineage: Bacteria > Actinomycetota > Actinomycetes > Mycobacteriales > Mycobacteriaceae > Nocardia > Nocardia barduliensis. Next base: position 30,689 of record NZ_JABLTE010000093.1, on the reverse strand, counting down.
GATGCCGGTGGCGGTCGTGGTCATCGGTCCGGGCGGCATCTGGGCGAGCAGGTGACGTGCCTGGTCGTCCAGCGACACCAAGCCGCCGGTCCGGTCGAACAGCAGCATGCCCGGCGTGGGGGTGAGGTGCGCCGCCGACGCCTGCGACGGCTGCGCGAAGCTGCGCAGCCGCCGGGCCATCGGTGTCGACAGCGCGCTGACCACCTCGATATCGGCTGCCCGGAACGGCTTGCGGCCGCGCTCACGGAACAGGCTCAGCTGCCCCCACGGCTGCCCGTCGACTCGCAGCACGGCACGCAGTTCGTCCTCGAAACCGCGAGGGCACATGAAGCTGCGATACAGCGGGCTGAGGGAGGGTTGGTCGCCGGTCACCGCACGCAACCCCGCTACCGGAACCGGAGCACGCGCCAGATCACGGAAGAGGTTCACATGCTCGGCGAAAAGCTCCGATTCCCAATAGGTTCCGCAGCCGCCCTCGTGTAGGTTCTCCACCCGCACCGGCGCGGTGGTCAGCCCGTTGATCGGATCGGTGGCCACCCACACGGCGGCGTCGAACGGCGCGATCCGACGCAATCGGGCCGAGGTCTCGGCGAAGAGCGCGTGCGCGTCGGGCGCTGCGGCGATGCCGGTGTACAGCGCGTCGAGGTTGCGCCGAGTGGGCGTGGTCATCTTCGTCATCCTGCTGTCCTGCCCGTTCACCCGCTATCCCGCATATGAGGGATAAGCCGCAGGCCCGCGCCGGAATTCCCCCGATTGCGGGATGCCGGGACCAGTCGATGCCGGGCGAGTCTGGTCAGCGCACGGCAAAGGCGGCCCGAACTAGACCGCGGCTGTGCTCACCTCGACGAAAGCAGGCACACACCATGCATATCGGCATCATCGGCGCGGGCGTCGCGGCGGTCGGGTTGCTCGACGCACTCGCCGCTACCGATCGGGAGCCCGGCAGCATCACGGTCTTCGACGGCTCGCCCGCCGTATGGCGCGGCCGCCCGTATCAGCCGGATCTGGAGGCCGTGCGGGTGAACGCCCCACCCGCACTGATGTCGGTGCGGGCCGACGACCGCGCCCATTACGAGCGCTGGCTGCGCAACCGCGGGGATGTGGCCGGGCACAGCGACGGCCTCGGCGCACCGTCCACTTCCGGCGCCATCGAGCGGCTGCGGCGCAGTGCGGACTTGGAAAAGTACCTCGACGAAGGTCTGGGTGTTCCACTCGTCCCGCGTGGCGTCTACGGCGAGTATCTGGAGCAGACCGCGCATGCCGCGATCTCGCGGTTGCGCGCCCATGGCTGGCGGGTGAGCGTGGTGAACGCCCGGGTGATCGGCTTCACCCGCGCGGGCAGCGCTGTTCTGCGCACCGAGGACGGCGGCAGCCACCCGGTCGACCGCGCCGTCCTGTGCGTCGGAAGCGGCCGGCCCCGTGACCATTACGGGCTGGCCGGTGCACCCAGATATGTGAACGAGCCCTACCCTTTGGCGACCACAGCGACCGATATCGCGTCCGACGCGCACGTCGCGGTCATCGGCAGCGGACTGACCGCGGTCGATATCGCCGCGGCACTCACGGCGAACGGTCATACCGGGCCGATCAGCTTCCTCTCCCGCAGCGGCGTGCTGCCCTACGTCCAGCAGCGGCCGTTACCGCTGGCGCCGAAGCACCTCACGCCGCCCCGGGCACTGGAACTGGCCGCGCAGGGCACGGTCCCCTTCGCCCGGCTGGTCGAACTCATGCGCGCCGAATTGGTTGAGCTGGGGCAAGATTTCGATTCCTTTGCCACCGAAATCCTGGAAACGGAGACCGAGGAACCGGCGGCCCGCTTGCGCCGCCAATTGGCCGCGGTCGATTCTCCCCACCAGGGCCGCCGCCTGTTGACCATGGCGATCCGGACCATGGGTCCGATCCTTTGGCCCGTGCTCGCCGAGCATGACCGATCGATGCTGCGCGAGCGGCATTTCCGCACCATCAGCAGCCTGAGCTCGCCGATGGTGCCGCACAACGCGCGAATCCTGCTGCGCCTGCTGGATTCGGGGCAGTTGCGGCTCCGGCCGGGCGTCACGAAACTGGAGGCTCGGCCCGGCGGTGGTTTCACGGTGTTCGACGGCACCGCATGGACCGCGGACGTGGTCTTCAACGCGGTCAACCCACCCGCCTACACCACGCCGCAGGAGACCGAACCTCTGCTCAGCGCCCTGATCGCGGCCGGAGCGGCGGAACTCGCGCCCACCGGCGGCCTGCGCACCGAACCGGGCACCCGCCGCCTCCTCGTCGCCGATCACCCCGATCCGACCTGGCACGCCCTGGGCAATCTGGCCGCCGACTCCCTGTTCATCGCCACCAACCCACCCGGTCTCGCCGCCGAAGCCGCGATCCTCGCCGGACTCCTCTCGACCCCGGACAGGTGATCGAATGACTCGGTCCATCGGTGGCGACGAGTGGCTCCACCGACTCTCGCCCCTGAGCCCAGCTCAGCGACCATCGTCGGGCTCTCCGTGCCGCGTCGCGTCAGCTGTCGCGGCCGGATCGCGGCGGATGCCGATGTCGGCGAAGGCGCGGGCGTAGCGGGTTCCGGCCAAGAGCAGCAGGATGCCGACCACGAGGAAGGCGGCGACGCGGACCAAGCCGTCCAAGGTGGCCAAGTCGAAGAGGAACAGTTTGGCCAGCGCGGCCGCGGTGACCAGCAGTCCGGAGCCCAAGGCGAGTTTGGCGACGGAGGGTGCGGCGGCCAGCCTGCGCAATCCGAACAGGAGGGCGGCGGTCGCGGCGGCCATCCACAGGATGGTCGCGGCGCTGTGGCCGACGAGGAACCCGTTCGGCGTGCCGGTCGCGACGCCGATGGAGACCGTGGTCGCGGTGACCGCGTAGAGCCCGGCGACGCTGGCGGTGATCCACTGCCACTCGGTGCCCGCGGCCGAGCCGGGCAACCGCCGCGCGCACCACAGCGCCACCGCCACCACTCCGAGAGCGAGTACCGCGCCGAGCACGGTCGCGACCCCTAGCTTCGCCTCCGAGCGATGCTGCGAGGCGAGGATTTCGGGGCTCGCGACGTTCAGCAGCGCGAGACCGCCGAGCACGGCGAACGCGCCGCCGATTCCCGCCGCCGGACGGGAGACCCGCTGGCCCGCCACGCCGAGGAAGACCATCGCGACCAGGAACAGAGCGGTGGCGAGCGTCCGGGTCTCGGTCGCGCCGACGCACACCTCGAGCAGCGCGATCGAGCCCGCGACGGCGGCCACAAGGGCGGTGTGTCCCGGCACCCGCACAGCGGCATTCAGGCGCGGCACCGTGCTCACCGCCGCGACGAGCAGGAGCACCGCGGCGGTGATCGCCGCCACCGACACCGTGACGAGCCGTTGCTCGTACATCCCCGGAGCCACCAGGATCGGCACGAGCGCCGCCGCCATGGTCAGCGAGGCAGTGACATCGTCGGCCCGGCGCCGGACGACGACGAGCGTCCCGGCGACCCCGACCACCGCGACCGCCGCGGCGGCCACCAGTACCCAGGTGCGCTCCTGGGCCGTGGGAGTGCCGAGGATCGCGCCCGCGGCGAACGCGAACGTCGCCAGCACGGCGGGCATGGTCCGTGCCACGTGCAGATACGGCCAGTTGCGGGTCAATTGCACCGACAGGCAGGCGAACTGCAACACGATCAAGAACGCGAGCAGGACCAGCCGCGTGGTCAGCACCGGAGACAACGCCGCCGCGGCGAGCACCACCAGCACCGCGAACGGCTGGGAGCGCCACTGCATCGCCAATCCGACGCCGACGGCCGCGACGCCGAACGCGACGGCGAGCCCCAGCACCGGATGCAGCCAGTCGTATATGGCGGTCACCGCGACCACATCGAGATAAGCGCCCGCGATGCCGGTGGCCGCCAGCGCGATACCGCCGACGCGCCCACCGGTCCGGCCGAAGACCCGCACGCCCGCGCCCACCAGCGCCACCGCGAAGACCGCCCCGGCGACCACTCTGGGCACCGGCCCGAAGAATCCGGCCTGCGCGGCCAATACCAGCAGCATCGCGACGCCGATCAGCGTCACCGCGACACCGGCGAGCGCCAGGATCCGGCTGATCACCCCGTCGCGCTGCCACCACGGGGTGTGCGGCACCGATGGCCGCGCGCGCGGGGGGACGGGCGGACGAGGCGGCACCGCTCCCAGCGGTGCCTGCGCGTTCGGCGGCCACGGCGCGCCCCCTCCCCATGCGCCGCCAGGTGGCTGGGCGAAACGCGGAGCGTAGGCGGGCTGCGGAGGGGGAACCGGCATACCGGCCGTCGGCGCATGGCCGGGCCAAGGCGGCACCGGTGGTACCGCGCCGGAGGGTGCGGGCTCGAAACGCGCCCCGCCGCCCGTGGAGGAAGTGGTCGCCCCGGAAGACGGCCCCGTGACGGGACGGCCGGTGGTATCGGACCCGGTTTTCCCGGACACATCGGACGCCTGGGCTTCGGTGCCACCCGACACCGAACTCCCCGGCACCGGAGCACCCGGCGCAAGGGACGCTGGCCCGATCACGGGCGCGCCCCGAGTAACGGAAGGCCCGGAATCCCGCTGGACATCGGCCGAACCCGCGGCCACCTGCTCGCGCAGCAGCTCCAGATCCCGCCCGAGCACGCCCAGCTGCGTCCCCAGGGTGGTGAACTCGCCCGAGAGCCGCGCGAGCAGCACCGGATCGATGGAGGTAGTCATGACTTCATGCTGATTTCCGCGACGCGCGCAGGCATGAGTAGTTACCCCTGGTAGACAGCCGAGTTATACCCGGCGCGCAGGTGGTCCGCCCGACCGGCCCGCACCCGGGCTGTCGGATGCGGACCGGTCGCGCCAGGTGGTCAGTGGGCGCGCCTGCCGATGACCTCGTGTACGGCGTCGATCACCGCGGAACGCGGCGGCATGCGCAGTACACCCGGCGCGGGCTCGCCCGCCCAGTGCCAGCCGAGCGCCGAATCGGAGCTCGGGAGCAAGACGATGCGACCGCCGGGGACCACGGTGACCTCGTGGCCCGCGAGGCAGCGCCGGACCGGAACCTCGACCGGCCGAGCGGGGCTCGGGGGCGTGACGAGAAACGTCCACGTGCGTTCGCCGGGGTCGGCGATCACGGGTGCGGTGTGGTTGCGGTCCAACTGGGCCAGCACCTTGCGGCCCAGTTCCGGCGGCATGACGATCGCCCCGATGATCGAGCCGGTGGTGACGGTCGGGCGTCCGGCGAGAAGCTGGACCGGCAGCCCGTAGGTATGCCGCAGCAGATGCGCTACTTCATGGGGAGTGTGACAGCCCTCGAACATCGTCTCACCCCACATCGCCGCAGCCGAATTCGGTCGTAACGGCGAGCTTCCGGCGTAGCAATCCGCGCTGGCCGCGCATCCGTGTTCTGGTGTTCGCGGGAAGAGCGCTGACCCGGCGTAGCGATCGAAAAGCGCTGTGGTGCGCCGGTCGCGTGGTCTGTGCACCGGGCCGCCGCGCGCGATCAGCGCGCCGGGCCTGCACGGTGGTATTCGGCATGATTTTCATCGCCGCCGCCCTTTGCAGTCAAAGTTGCAGAAAGGCAACGGTATTCCAACCAGCGGCGAACTAGTCGTACGCAATGTCCCACTTCGTTCGTACCGGATAACATAGCGTCGTACTCTGAAACCCAGATTTAACAAAAGGACTTGGGTATGGACGAATCGTCGATCGGAGTGCGGATCCGCCAGTTCCGCGGCAAGGCGCTGACCCAGCGCCAGCTCGCCGACCAAGCCGGGGTCAGTGTGGATCTGGTGCGCAAACTCGAGCAGGGCGGCCGTCAGACCGCCTCCATCGCCAGCTTGCAGAAGATCGCGCGGGCCCTGGACGTGGACATCGCCGATCTGATCGGCAAGCGCCACGGCGTGCCGTCGGCCAACCCGGACGCGGGCATCGTGGCCATCCGCCGCGCGCTGACGCCGGTCGACGACCTGCTCGGCGAGACCAAGGAGGAGGCGGCGGTCAGCCTCGACGACGGTCGCCGCGCGGTCGAATACGCCTGGGGCGCCTACTGGTCGGGCCGCTACGAACTGCTGACCTCGATCCTGCCGCCCGGATTGACCCAGCTGCGCGCCACCGTGCACGCCGCGCGCAATGGCTCGGTCGCGCCCGCCAACGAGTTGCTGGCCAGGATGTACTGGGTCACCGGATGCACGCTGGTGCATCTCGGCCAGACCGACCCGGCGTTCCTGGCGATCCGGGAGGCGCTCGCCGCCGCCGAGCTGGGCAACGACCCGCTACTGCTCGCCACCATTCGCGGATCGGTCGCCTGGCAGTTGCTGGTGCAGGGCCGCTACGACGAGTCGCGCGGCGTCGCGTTGAAAGCGGCCGCGGCCTTGGAGCCCACCGGCGACGCCACGCCCTCGCACCTGTCCGCCTACGGCTCGCTGGTATTGCAGGGCGCGACCGCGGCAGGCCGCGCGCAGGACGTGCACGACGCGATGTCGCTGGTCGAGACCGCGAGCGAGGTCGCGCTGCGGATCGGCACGGATCGGCAGGACTACGAGACCTATTTCGGCCCTTCCCAGGTCGTCATGCAGACGGTGGATGTCAACGTGTCCTCCGAGCGTTACCCGGAGGCGCTGGCCGCCGCCAAGGAGATGCCGGCCAACGGCAGCCTCCCCCAAGCGTCGCGGGCACGTCACCTGGCCGACACGGCGGTCGCGCTCACCCGCACCGGCCGCCACCAGCGCGCGCTGGACGCCTTGCTGACCGCGGAACGGGTGGGCGGCGCGGACTGGCTGAAATACCAGACGCTGCCTCGCCATATCGTGACCGAACTGCTCGACCACGACCGGAAAGTGCCGCTGCGCGCGTTCGCCCGCCGGATCGGGGTCAACACCTAGGTCACTCGCCGTTCGCCGGCTCGTTCGATCACCTCGTCCAGCACCTCGCGCGAGCGCACGAGATCGTCGATGGTGCGGGTGATCCGCTCCCGCTCGGTCCGCAGCTCGGCGACCAGTGCGGGGGTGGCGGACTCGCTGGGACCGCCGTCCGCGTCCCGCATGCAGGGCAGGATCCGCGCGATCTTCTTGCTGGTGAGTCCCGCCGCGAGCAGTTCCTGGATGTGGATGACCCGGTCCACCGCTCGCTCCGGGTAGTCGCGATGGCCACCGGGCGTGCGATCGGAGGCCAGCATGCCTTGTTGCTCGTAGTAGCGCAGCGACCGCTCACTCACGCCGGTGCGCTCGGCGAGTTCTCCGATCCGCATGTGTCACCTGGCCTTTCACGTCCCGGCTCGAATCTCACATCCATGTCAAGTTTTACCGTATCGTCCATGACGAACACAGCGGACTCCGCCCTTTCCACCCCGCCGCCCTCGTGCTGCCGCACCGCCTGGTGATGGCGCCGATGACCCACAACCGCGCGGCGGCCGACGGCACGCCGACCCCGCTCAACCCGGCGCGCGACGCATGTGTGATGTACGTGGGCGGCGCCGAGGGCTACACCGACTACCCGGCGCTCGCGGCGGAGCGCCCCCGTCGGCTCAGCGGCCCACCAACCGCCGCCACTGCGCGATGAACGGATGCTTCGCGGTGACCGATCCGAAACGCATGCGGCCGTGCACCACCAAGTGCAGCGGCCCGAGCGGTGGCCCGGTGCGGACCTTGTTGTTCACGCTGGCACCGATCAACTCGAGCCCGTTCAGGTCCACGGTGGCCTCGGCGGGCACAATCAGGGTGATCGAACCGCAGAAGTCGTCGACGCGGATCTCCACCACCTGGGTCGACATGATCGCCTGGGTGAAGTCCAGGGTGACCCCGGACATCCAGTTGTTCAGATACAGCCTGGGCGGCACCTGCCACGGTCCACGGCGGTTCACCCCGGACATGCGCGCACGGATCACGTTGCCCGCGGAGTTCGAGACGGGCGCCGGATGGGCCCGCGCGGCGAAAGCGGGCGAAGAGTTCACGAACGCCGACCGCGGTGCCGCGGGCTGTCCGACCAGGCGGACGCCGGGCAGATCGATGAGCACGGCGTTCAGTTCGCCGCGGGTCTTGGCGGCCAGCGCGGTGTCCATCCGCTCGGTGAACTCGCCGAGCGAGAGCATGCCGAGGCCGACCGCGCGCTGCAACAGCTGACCGACATGTTCGCGCTCCGCGTCGGACACGCGCAGTTCCCGGTCGCCCACCGCGCCGCCGGAGCCGACCGCATTGGATACCGATTCGGGGCCGCCCATACGATCGAGGTTACCGAGCATGCGGCCGCGGCCGCATCAGGGCGATCCCTGATCCGGGGGTGTTCCGCGCGGGCTACTCCAGCCCCTGTTCGATGGCGTAGCGGGTCAATTCGACCCGGTTCGCCAGCTGCAATTTGCGCAGCGTCGCCTGCACATGGTTCTCCACCGTGCGATGGCTCAGGCCGAGCCGTGCCGCTATCTGCTTCGCCGACAGCCCTTTGGCCACCATCCGCAGGACCTCGGTCTCGCGCTCGGTGAGCGCGGGCCGATGCGGCTCGTCCGGTCGCGCGGGCGCGGTCGCCATCCGCCGGTACTCGCCGAGCACCAGGCCGGCCAGCCCCGGCGTGAACACCGCTTGACCGGCGGCGGTGGCGCGCACGGCATCGATCAGCTCGGCCGCCGACGCGCTCTTGACCAGGTACCCGGAGGCGCCCGCCTTGATCGCGTCGAGTACGTCGTCGCGTTCGGCCGACGCCGAAAGCACCAGTACCCGGCTGCGCGGTGACACCCGCAGCACCTCGGCGGTGGCCTGCGCCCCGTTGCCGTCGGGCAGTTGCATGTCCATCAGCACCACGTCCGGGCGCACCGCCGCGGCGCGCCTGGCCGCCGAGCCGACGCCGTCGGCCGTGGCCGTCACCTGGAATCCGGCCTCGGTGAGATCGCGGGAGACGCCGTCTCGCCACATCGGGTGGTCGTCGACCACCATCACCGAAATGGACTCGGCCGCTCGGTCCGTCATCCGCGTCTCCCGTCTGCGCTCATCTCGGCACCCGGAATTCCCATTCGGTGCCGAACCCGACCCCGCCGTCGATCTCGGTGAGCAGGTCCGCGCTGCCGCCGAGGGCCGCGATCCGTCCGACGATGGACCGGGAAACCCCCATCCGGCCTTCGGCTTCCGCCTCGGCCAACCGGCCCGGCGGGATGCCGACGCCGTCGTCGCGCACACTGATCACCAGTTCGTCGCCGGTGTCCTCCAACAACACATATGCTCGCGCATCCGGCCCGGCGTGCAGCGCCACATTGGACAGCGCCGTTGCCACGGCCGAGGCGATCTCGTTCGCCACCCAGCGGCCGACCCGCACCGGATCGCCCGGCGTGGACACCGACACCGTGGGGGTGGACTGCGCGGTCAGCAGCGGCCGCAAGTCGACATCGGCTCCGCCCGCGTCGCGGTGATCGGCCTGCTCGGTGATCAGCACGCGCAGCGCCACCTCCTGCTCACCGGCGCGCAGGGCCAGTTCCTCGGTGGGGCCGCCGATCTCGCTGCCGCGGCGCTTGATGTAGCTGAGCACTTGCAACACCCCGTCGTGTACCTCGCGGGAAAGCCGTTCGCGTTCTTCGGCCGCCGCGGTCAAGCGCACCGCTCGCTCCAGCTGGTCCTGGGCCCGGCGCGCGGTGTTGGCGGCCAAGCCGAGCGCCAGGCCCACCGAGACGAGCACCGGCACCGTCGCGTCCGTCCACACGTCCTCGCCCCACTGATCGCGCACGGTCAACGACACCGCGGCGATCAACGCCCCGGACAGCACGCCCGCGAACGGTCCGCGCAGGATCGCCGCTCCGATCACCGCGTTGGTGGCCCACAGCGTGGTCGGCAGCGTCTGATGGCCGTGGTACCAGCCGTAATCGGCGACCAAGCGCGTGGCGGCCATCAGCCCGATCACGACCACGTGGTCGCCGATCACCACCCACGTGCGCACCCGGGCCACCTCGGGGAAACGCCACTGCGACAGCATGATCGCCGAAGCGCCCGACCACACCGCCATCAGCGCGATGAGCACCCAGCTCAACCGCTGGTTCGTGTAGTACGGCACCGAGGCGATCTGCTGACCCACCGCGTACAGCAGCGTGACCAGCCGCAGCGCCTGCGCGGCCCGCCACAGCGGGGTGGTCGCCACGTCGGCCGCGCGCAGCTCAGTCCTTCGCGGTGCCGTCGTCGGCTCGCGCCTCGTCATCGAGTTCCGCCTTCTTCTCCGCCGCCCGTTTCCTCGTCGCCTCCATCAAGGTCGCGGCCACGTCGAACCGGCCGGGATCGGGCCGATCGGGTTCGGCCACGTACAGCCCGTGATGCTCCTCGCCGGTCTGCAGTTCCTCGTACAACTCTTCGGGAGCCTCCAGCAGCGATCGGATCGCCGTGTTCATCACCGCGACGAACGGCACCGCGAGCAGACCGCCCGCGATCCCGCCGATCACTATGCCCGCCGTGATCGCCAGCACCACGGCGAGCGGATGGATGCTCACCGCCCGGCCGAGCAGCAGCGGTTGCAGCACGTGACCCTCGAGCTGCATGACCGCGATGATGATGCCGAGCACGATCAGTGCCGTGACCAGCCCTTTGGTCACCAGCGCGATGAACACCGCGATGAACCCGGCGAGAAACGCGCCGATGATCGGGATGAACGCGCCGATGAACACCAGCGAGGCAAGCGGAAGCGCCAACGGCACCCCGAGAATGGCCAGCCCGGCGCCGATGCCGATGGCGTCAACCGCGGCGACCACGACGGTCGCGCGAACGAATCCGACCAGCGTGCCGAACCCGAGTCGCCCTGCGGTGCGCACCCGCTCCCGGTGGTCGGTGGGCACGATCCTGGTGACGAACGCCCAGATCTGGTCACCGCCGTAGAGGAAGAAGATCAGGATGAACAGCGTCAGGAAGGCGCCGGTGAGCAGTTCGCCGATCACCGTGGCCGTGGTGAGCGCTCCGGTGGTCAGGCCCTCCTGATTGGACTGGATCGCCTTGACGATGGCGTCGCCCGCATTGCGGATCTGCTCGTTGCTCAGATGCAGCCTGCCGTTGATCAGCCAGTCCTGGATCTGATGGATGCTGTCGGTGAACTTGTTCGACAACTGCGGCACACCGGCGACGAACTGTTCGACGACGAAGGTCATGATGCCCGCGACCACGCCGATCGACCCGACCAGCGCCACGAAGACACCCACCGCGCGCGGCACACCCAAGCGCTGCATCCAGTCCACCAGCGGTGCGAGCAGCGCAGCCGCCAGCAGCGCGATGGCCAGCGGAATGACCACGGTCGCCAGTTTCTGCACGATCGCGGTGACCGCGATCGCCAGCGCGAACAGCACCAGTAGCCGCCAGCCCCACTCGGCCGACACCCGGACCACCGGGTGCACCGTCTCCGCGGCGGGCCGTGTCAGCGTGATTTTCCGCTCTGGACTTGACTTCGGGTCGGTCACCTCCGTGAGCCTAACCGGCTCGGCCGAACCCTGTCCGCGATCAGCGGCGGCGCGAGTGGCGGCCAGCGCCGCGGACATGCCGACATGATCGAAACGCTAGATTGGACCCGTGTCGGCGCCTCTGGAAGCGGTCAAACAGACCATGCGAACGCGCTGGCCGCTGTACCTGACATCGATGCTGCTGGCGAACGCCTTCGGCGCGGTTCTGGTGTGGGCCTTCATCCAGTACGGGCTACCCGTACCCGAGGGCGAGCCCTCCGGTGCCAGGCGCACCGGCCTGCTGATCCCGGCCGCGGTGTTCGTGGCGGGCGGCCTGCTCAGCGTGGCCGCGTCCGCGCTGATGCTGCGCCCGGTGATGCGCTGGCAGATGCGCGGCGGACCGCCGAGCCGCCAGGAGCAGATGGCCGCGCTGCACGCACCGCTGCGCCAGGCGATCCTGCATCTGGCGCTGTGGCTGATCGGCGGGGCCGTGCTGGCCGCGCTGATCATCAGGGACACGCCCGCGCTGGCCGGCGCGGTGATCGTCACCGAATGCATGGCCGCGACCATCGTGTTCGGTTTCACCTACATGCTGGGCGAACGCATCCTGCGGCCGGTCGCGGCGCAGGCGCTGACCGAGGGCACCTTCGACCACACCCTCACCCCCGGCGTCGGCACCAGGATGGCGATGACCTGGGGCATGGGCACCTTCGCCCCCACCATCGCCATCGTGCTGCTGTGCGTCACCCAGATCTCCTCGGACGTGAAGTTCTCCGCGCAGTCGCTGGCCATCTCCATCCTGCTGCTGTGCGGCGTGGTGATCATGCAGGCCCTCGCGCTGTCCATGCTCACCGGCTCGAGCATCTCCGACCCGGTGCGCCAGCTCAGTCAAGCCATCGACCGGGTCCAAGCCGGGGCGCGCGACGTGCAGGTCGAGGTCTTCGACGGCAGCGAGATCGGCCTGTTGCAGGTCGGTTTCAACCGGATGATGGAGGAGGCGGCCAAACGCCGCCAGCTCCAGGAGTTGTTCGGCCAGCACGTCGGCGAGGAGGTAGCGCAGCGGGCGCTGGACTACGGCACCGAACTCGGCGGTGAGACCCGCTTCGTCGCGGTCCTGTTCGTCGATATGGTCGGCTCCACCGCCACCGCCGCGGAACGGCCGCCCACCGAGGTGGTCAGCCTGCTCAACGAGTTCTTCCGCATCGTGGTCGACGTCATCGACCGGCACCACGGCTTCGTGAACAAGTTCGTCGGCGACGCGGCGCTGGCCATCTTCGGCGCCCCGCTGGACCGGCCGGACGCGCCGACCGCCGCGCTCGCCGCCGCGCGCGAACTGCGCGAGACCCTCCGGGAGGTGCCAGGACTCGATATCGGAATCGGCGTCTCGGCCGGCTTGGCCGTCGCGGGAAACATCGGCGCCGCCAACCGCTTCGAGTACACGGTGATCGGAGATCCGGTCAACGAGGCGTCCCGGCTCACCGAACTGGCCAAAGAACGTCCCGGACGGACGCTTGCCTCGGGCAGCGCGCTGTATTTCGCCGAGGAAAGCGAGCAGGACCAGTGGGAGACCGGCGACGAGGTACAGCTACGCGGCAGACGCAGGAAAACGCTGCTGGCCTGGCCACGAGAACGGGCCGACGCGCCCGACGATACCGGGGTCGAAACGGCGCGTTCGTTAGGCTGACCGCGTGACGGCCGACGGGGAACTGGCAGGAGATCCTGCGCCGCCGCCCACGGCGGGTTCCCGCCGTGGCAGATTCCGTTGGCTGAAATGGGTGCTGGGGGCCGCCCTGCTGGCCGTGCTGATCGCCGAGGGCGTGTATCTCTGGCCGCGCCTGCACGAATCCTGGCGAAAGCTCACCGAGATCCACTGGGGCTGGCTCGCGGCCGCGATCTGGCTGCAGGCGTTGTCGATGAGCGGTTTCGCCAGGGTGCAGAAACAACTGCTCAGCGCGGGCGGTGTCGCGGTGAGTCAGCGCAGGTCCGTCGCGGTGGTCTACGGCGCGACGGCGATGTCGGTGACACTGCCCGCGGGCCAGGTGTTCTCCACCGCCTTCACCTATCGGCAGACCAGGCGCTGGGGCGCCAGTCCCATCGTCGCCTCCTGGCAGCTGGTGTTCTCCGGCGTGGTCGCCGCGGCGGGGCTGGCCCTGCTCGGGGTCGGCGGCACGCTGCTGGCGGACGGACGAGTCGGCCCGCTGAAGCTGATCCTGTCGCTGGCCGCCGTCGTCGCCCTGGTCTGGGCGGGCAATCACGTCTCGCGCAATCCCGGTTCGCTCGAGGCGTTGCTGCGCAAACTGCTCGCGCTGGCCAACCGGTTGCGCAAACGCCCGCCCGATCACGGTGTGAACAAGATCGCCGACGTGCTCGCCCAACTGGAGTCGGTGGAGCTCGGCAAGCGCGACGGCGTGCTGGTCACGCTGTGGGCGCTGGTGCACCGTTTCGCCGACGTGGCCTGTCTCGGCGCGTCGTGTTACGCGGTCGGCGCCGATCCACGCATCGCGGGCCTGCTGCTGGCGTTCGCCGTCGGCAAGGCGGTCGGGTCCATCCCCTTCGCACCGGGCGGCATCGTCTACGTCGACGCGACGCTGATCTACGGTCTCACCGCCGCCGCGGGCCTGCCCGCCGCGCAGGCGGTCGCCGCGGCGTTCGTGTACCGGATGGTGAGCTTCATCCTGGTGGCGATCGCCGGCTGGATAGTCTTCCTGTTCCTGTTCCGCACCCGGCAGGCCGACGACGCGGAGTTCGAGAAGGAGTTCGAGCAGCGGCGGCTGTGACCGCCGCCGCTCCCCCAGGCCCCGTTACGCTGGCCCGCGTGAGGAAACTGCTGCCGTTGCTCGCCGATGTGCTGCTGGTCGTCGTGTTCTGCGCGATCGGCAGGCGCAGTCACGACGAGGCGGTGCTCGCCGGCCTGCTGCGCACCGTATGGCCGTTCGCGACCGGGTTGGCACTGGGCTGGCTCGTCGTCGTGTCGCTCGGGCGGCGCACCGCCGCGGGCGACGCGCGGTTCGACAGCACCGCCCTGTGGCCCGCCGGGGTCGTGATCTGGGCCTGCACCCTGGTCGGGGGCATGCTGCTGCGCGTGGTCGGCGGTCAGGGCACGGCGGTCAGCTTCGTGCTGGTCGCCGGCGTGGTGCTGGCCCTGTTCCTGCTCGGCTGGCGCGCGGTGTACAAAGCCGTGCGGTGATCACGGTTCGGGAGTCGCCAGCGCCTGAAGCATCCTGGCCGCCATCCGCGCCGTCGCGTCCTTGCTGTCCACGTCGTTGATGTGGATCGCGAAGACCAGATCGCCCATCGATCCGATCAGCCACCCGTCCGGTCCCGCCGTCGCGGCGAACGCGTCGACATCGCGGTAGCGGCGCACGCTCGCCAGCTCCGGGGCGTCCGTGGCCGAGCGCAACATGCCGCGCAGCCGGTCGGCGGTCTGCGGTGACAGCGGGTCGAGTTTGGCATCGGTGACGCTCGGGCGTCCGGCCTCGATCATCGGCGGCGGCACCGCGCCGCGCACGATCGTCGCCGCGGCGATGGCCATGCCGAACGGGCTGGCCAGCACGGCGTCCGAGCCACCGCCCTGGAGTACCTGCTCGGCGCTGCGACCCGCGGTGGCCAGGCGGCCGGTCACCTCGTCCAGGCCGGGCACCTTGAAGTCGATGCCGACGCCGAGCGCGGTCGCCGCCTCGGCCACGTCCTGCACGGAGACGTCCTGCGGCGCCTTGCCTTTCGCCGACGCCGCGACGGCGCGGAACAGTTCCATGGCGCCGCCCACCGGGTACAGCCCGGTGAACGCCACCGAACCGTGCTCGCTGGCCTGGCTGTTCTGCGCGGTCGCGACCACCGCCCCGGTGGACGGCTGGATCGCCACGATCGAGGCCTGCGTGGCGACGCTGACCACCGCGTCCTCCGCGGCCCGCTGCAAGCGCTGGTCCATCGTGCCCGCGATGTCCGGCCCCGGCGGCCCCTGCTGACCGGCGAGCTGGGTGACGAACCGCCCGTCCTGCTCGAACAGCTGCACGCCCCATCCGGAGTGCGCCTCCTGGCTCTCCTGCTGCACCTTGCGCAGCGCGTCCAGCATCGGCGACCAGACCCGGCGGTCGGCGGAGATCAGTCGCGGCTGCTTCTCCATCACCACGCCGGGAATCGGCGCCATCCGCGGTTCCAGGATCGCGAAGTCGCCCTCGCGCAGATTCACCGCGACGATCGGCTTGCCCTGCGAGGTGGCCAGCTGCTGCATCAGCGCTGGTCCGGTGATCAACGGCGCGACCGGCTCGATGGCCTTGGCGAGCGCGTCGGTCGACGCGACCGGGTCGGGCATCTTCGCGGGATCGAGCTTGACCACGTTGATCACCTGCTCGGTCATCAACGGCGCACCGGCGATGTCGTTGACCCGCGGCGCAGGCGTGGGGTAGGTGCGTACCAGCCGCACCGTCCGGTTGTGCGCGAGCTGCGGCATCACGACCGCGGGCTCCCAGGAGATCCGCCAGCCGATGGCCAGCTTGCGCACATTGCCCTGCACGCTGTAATTCCAGTTCTTCTTCTCGCCGAAGCTCCATTCGACGTCCATGCTGAAGATCGCGGACTGCGCGTCCAAGCCGATGAACTGGGTCTTGCGATAGTCGACTTTGCCGCCCTGCAGGCCGCTGAACATTTGCTTGAGGGTTGCCGAAGCCGCGGTGGGGTACGACGTCAGGTCTGCCGCTTTCGTGGCGTCCTGATCGTCGAGCAGATCGGTGAAGCGCTCTACGACCGCTTCGGCTTCATTCTGCTTCTCGTGTATCCCGCACGACCCGATCCCGAGCGCGAGCGCCGCCACCCCCATGAGTGCCATTGCGCCGCGAACACGAAAGCGGCGGGATCCCCACACGTCCATGTCGCCCACTCTTCACTCTTGTCACTCCAGTAACAAGACCACCGTACCCGATTAAGACCAGACCGCGATGCCTCCGTAGCGCGGACGTTACCCATGCTCAGCATCCCAATTGTGCCCCGGGATCTCGCATCTCGGGTGGCCTTTCATGATCATCGCCCAGCCGGTCGGCGGCAACCGGCGCCGCTACCGTACCGGCCTTCGGGAAAAGTCGCGCGGTTACCACCGCACTCGACGTTTCGGATCAATAAATACCCCGTAAGGCGCGGAGCGAAGCAATCGGGTCCCTGTTCGCACAGAGCGGAACCACCGTACCGATTTGCGAAGTAATCTTGTAATCAATGAAAGCAACGCACCACAGTAAGTAGGTGACCCGTCATGAGAAACGCGCATCGCGGCCGGGGCTTCGGCCGGACCGGTGGCTGGCAGCAAGCCGACCTGCCGGACCCCTCGGACGTGCCCGACTGGTTCGCCGGGAGATTGCCAGATGACTGGTTCACCGGTCCGCCGGTGATCGAGGTGGACCGGGACGAGATCGTCGTCATCGGCGAGCTGCCGATCCCGCAACCGGAGAAGACGGCCACCGACGACGCCGAGGCCCCCGCCGAGGAAGTGCCGCGCGCGACCAAGGAGGGCGCGGTAGCCCGGTTCCGTGAGTCCACCCGGCCCGCCCGGATGCAGATCGCGAACGAAGCACAGCACCGCTACCGGCGCAATGTGGCCTGGGGCGTCTCCGTGGACGGGGAACAGATCCTGTTCACCCATCTGGCCGTCCCGGTCATGACCCGTCTGCGTCAGCCCGAACGCAAGGTTCTCGACACCTTGGTCGACGCCGGTGTCGCCCGTTCCCGCGCCGACGCACTGGCCTGGACGGTGAAGCTGGCGGGCAAGCACGCCGAGACGTGGCTGGAGGAACTGCGCGAGGCCATGCGCAAGGTCGACGACCTGCGCTCGGAAGGTCCGCAAGGGCTGTAGGCGGTACGGGCCCGGTCCGCGCGGCGCGGTATCTTGCCGTGCATGGCTGTGACCGCGACGCCGGGCCCGATCCTGGTTCTGAACGGCCCGAACCTCAACATGCTCGGCACCAGGCAGCCGGAGGTCTACGGGTCGGCGACGCTGGAGGACGTCGTGGCGTTGTGCGAGCGCACCGCGGCGAGATTCGACCGCGAGATCGTCGCCTTCCAGTCCAATTCCGAGGGCGCGCTCATCGATCGCATCCATCGGGCGCGCGGCGCCGAGTCGGGCATCGTGATAAACCCCGGCGGCCTCACCCATACCTCGGTGGCGCTACGGGACGCGCTGGTGATCCCGGAACTCCCCATCGTCGAGGTGCACATCAGCAACGTGCACGCGCGCGAGGAGTTCCGGCACCACTCCTACATCTCCGCGATCGCCACGGCGGTGGTCGCGGGAATGGGCATTCAGGGTTACGCCGCCGCCATCGAGTTCCTGGCTCGCTCGGCCTGAACTCACTTCAGTTGGAAGACCGGAAACCCCGGCGCGATGGCGGCGAGTTCCTCGTCGGTGGCGTCCTTGGTCACGCCCTCGAAGAACCTGCCGACCTCCCAGCCCCACTTACGCAGGTAGAGACGCAGCAGCGGCACCTTCTCGGCATCGGGTACCTCGGTGGCGGTGAACGCTTCGACCTTGCGTCCGAGCCGCAGCTCGCCACCGCCCGCCGCGCGCAGGTTGCGCACCCACTGGGTATGCCCGCGCGGCGCGACGAGGAAGCGCTCGCCATCCTCGCGCACCATCAGGTTGACCATCGTCGTGCGCCACTCCCCGCTCTTGCGCCCGCGCACCGCGAGCAGTCGCGACCCCATCACGCTGATGCCCAGCTTGGGCAGCAGATTGGCGAACCGGTTGAAGATCGCGTCGAATCCGGCGGGGCCGATGTAGCGGGTGCTGAGGTCCATGACCACTCCTTGTTGTGAGCACTGCTCTCTATAGAGAGAAGTGTTCCACGGAGAGCGCGGCGAAGTCAAGAGCACTGCTCTCTATAGGCCGCGCCTCCGGTACGGCGGCGGCCGAAGCGGACCCAGCCGAGATCCGATCGGCGCTTCGACCGCCGTTGATCACGAGTGCACGGCGGCGTCCTGGTCGGGCAAGGTCCGGCCGGTCTCCAACAGTGTCTTGAGGTTGGACAGGATGCTCGGCCAGCCGCCGCTGATCGCGTCCAGCACGCGGCTGCCGGGCTGGAAGCCGTCGTGCACGACCGTCAACTCGACGACCTCGCCACGCGGCTCGATCTCGAAGGTCACCTTCGACCGCGGCTCGCGCGACCAGGCCGCGACGTCGGCGGGGTCCATCTCGAAGGTGGCGGCGAAGGCGGGGTCGAAGGTGTGCCAGGTGTAGGAGAGCCGGCGGTAGGGCTCGGCCTCGAGCACGACTTGTTCGGGGTCCTTGCTGGTCCAGTCCCGCTGGCGCCAGATCATCTCCGAACCCGGACGCCAGTCGGTGTCGAAGCTGGCGCCCCAGTAGCGGTCGGTGAACGCCGGATCGGTCAGCGCCTGCCACAGCTTCTCGGCGGTGGTCCTGATGTAGGTCTTGTAGACGAACACGTTGTCGCCCATCGGTTGTTCCTCCAGTGCTCTCTTCAGGTCGGCGAGTGCGTTCACCCGCTCACGGTCGTACCGGTTGATCCAGCGGTCGGCGATGGCGTTGATGGGCTCGGCATTGAGGTAGTGCAGTTTTTCCCGGCCGCTGCGCCGGGTGGTGACGAGGTCGGCTGCCTCCAGCACCGCGAGGTGCTTGCTCACCGACTGGCGAGCCATCGCCAGTCCGGCGCACAACTCGCGCAGCGTCTGCCCGTTGCGAGCGTTCAGGCTGTCCAGTAGCCGCCGCCTGCTCGGGTCGGCCAGTGCTCGGAACACCTCGTCCATCGCCCACCTTTCGAAACATGCAGCCTTTCGGCTGCCTTTCACTAGGATATGCAGCCTTGTAGCTGCATATCAACCCCGCAAAACGAAACGACCTCGCAAAGCGGCTGCTTTGCGAGGTCGGAGGTAGGGAACAGAGGTCAGGGATTGCGGAGGAGGGCGTAGGTGGAGATGGGCTTTCCGGCCTGCTCGCTGGCGGCGACGGCCTTGCGCCAGAGCTCCTGGGCGGTGTGCGAGAGGACCGCGTCGACACCGACTTCTTCACTCGCGTCGATGACGTGCTGCGCGCCCGCGTCCATCATCTTCAGGCTGGCCAGCGAGGCCCAGCCGCCGTTCTGGTTGGCGACCGAGAACTCCTCCATGAAATAGGGGAACGCGGCGGCGGAGCGGATCGCGAACGGGACGAACGCGGCGATGTCGTGGCCGGAGCGGTCGATCATCGCGGTGGCCTGGTCGAAGGCCAGCAACCAGGGATGGAAGATGGTCAGCAGTCCCTGGTAGAAGACTTGCGCCAGACCGTCGTCCGCGCCGAGGTATTCCTGCGGGCTCAGCGGCCGCAGCAACTCGGCGTGCGCGTCGAAGACCGAACGCGGGCCGCTGTAGAAGATGTAGGACGCCGGATGGGCGATGTTGTCCCCCGCCGACATCACACCGCCGGAGAGGAATTGCGCGCCGTGCGAGCGCACCCACTCCGCGCCCTTGCGGGCCTTCTCCGGCGAATCGGAGGACAGGTTCGCGATCACCTTGCCCTTCAAGTGGCCGGTCGCCTGGCCGAGCACGTCGTACATGGCCGCGTAGTGGGTGAGGCTCAGCACGGTGACCTCGTTGGCGTCGAGCGCGTCGGCGACGGTCGCGGCGCGCTTGGCGCCGAGTTCGACCATGGCGTCGACTTTCTCGGGGCTGCGGTTCCACACCGTCACCTCGACGCCCGCTTCCAGGAAGGCCCGGACCATCGCCTGCCCCATCGGCCCGAGGCCGACGACGGAGACAGCACGGGCGGTGGTCTGCTCGGACATGGTGAATCCCTTCGGTAATCGTTCGATATTTGCGTCGGCGCCGGGATTCATCGTCGTTCCCGCAGGTAGAGTCGGGAAGACCGAACGTCGGGGTGCGGTTGCTTACCTCGAGGTTCGAAACGAGGTCAAAGGAGCGCGGTGGGCATGAACAGTGACGCAGATCACGATGTGTGTGGCATGACGGTCGCGATCGATGTCGTCGGCGGCAAGTGGAAGATGCACCTGATGTGGGTGCTGAGCACCGGCCCCCAGCGCTTCGGCCAGATCCGCAGGCTCCTCGACGGGGTCAGCGAGAAGGTGCTCGCCGAGAACCTGCGCCAGCTCGAGTCCAGTGGCGTGGTGCACCGTGAGGTCTATCCCGAGGTCCCGCCGCGGGTGGAGTACTCGCTCACGCCGCTCGGCGAGGAATTGGCCGTGGCGCTGCGGCCGCTCGAGGAGTGGGGCGATCGGCACCGGCACGAACTGGCCGCGAAACTCTTGGCTTCGGCGAGCTAACCCAGCCGCTCGACGGCGATCCGCGCGCCGACCAGCTCCAGCAGCGCCGCCGCCCCGGCCATCGAGCGTTCCCGGTCGGGTTCCAGGTCGGCGAGCGTATAGCAGTCCGCGAAGCCGGCGGCCCGGATCTCGTCGGGCGCGAGCAGCGTGCGGCCCGCCACGGCGACCACCGGGACGTCCGCCTTGCGGGCGGCCGCGCACACGCCGACCGGCGCCTTGCCGCGCAGGCTCTGCCGATCGAGCGAACCCTCCCCGGTGATCACGAGGGTGGCGTCCGCGAGCAGGGCGGGAAAATCGAGCAAGTCGAGCACGACCTCGATGCCGCTGCGCACCCGCGCGCCCAGCACGGCGAGCGCGCCGAAACCGGTACCGCCCGCCGCGCCCGCGCCGGGATGTCGCGCGAACTCGGGGCCGACGAGTTCCGCCCAGCTCGCGAGCGCGGATTCGAGGAGGTCGACTTCGGCGGGTCCAGCGCCCTTCTGCGGCGCGTACACCGCCGCCGCGCCGGTCGGCCCGAGCAGCGGATTGTCGACGTCACAGGCCAGCGTGAACCCGGTGCCGGCGACGCCTGGGTGCAGCCCCGCCAGGTCCAGCCGCGCCGCGCGGGTCAGGCTCGCTGCGCCGCTTGGCAATTCCCGTCCGTCGGCATCCAGGACGCGGAGGCCGAGTGCCTGCAACATCCCCGCGCCGCCGTCGGTGGAGGCGCTGCCACCGAGGCCGAGCACGATCTCGGTGACCCCGTGGTCCATCGCGTGCGCCAAGACGACCCCGAGCCCGAAGGTGCTCGCGTGCAACGGATCGAGCTGCCCCTCCGGCAGGATCGCCAGGCCGACGACGGCAGCCAACTCGACTACCGCGGTGGCATCGTGCCGGGCATACGACGTCCGGCACGGCACGCCGGTCGGTCCGGGAGCGGTCAGTTCCACGCGCGTCCAGCCGGCCGCCACGAACGCCTCCACCGTGCCGTCGCCCCCATCGGCGACCGGCACCTGCCGGATCTCGGCGTCCGGTGCGCTCCGCCGCACCCCGGCGGCGAGAGCCGCCGCCACCTCCGGCGCGGTGAGCGACCCCTTGAACTTGTCCGGAGCGAGGATCACTCGCGCGGCGGGTGAACGCGTCATCTCCACATTCTGGAACGCGACCGGACCGACCGCACCGCGTAACCCCGGCCCGAACTCGCCCCGAGTGCGCCGTTCAGCTGCCGTGTCGGCACCGGTAGTTCCCGCGCCGCGCGCGGAATGCTTCAGCTCGCCGACAGCGGAGCCTGGTCGGCCCGGGTGATGTCGACCTTTCCGGTGCGCAAATAGGTGAGCACGGCCTCGTCCACCGCCGGGTTCCCGCGGCCGAACGTGCCGTGGTCACCGCCGTCGACTACGACCAGCGCACCGCCCAGTGCCGCGGCCATGGCGGGACCGCCCTCGTACTTGGTCAGCGCGTCGTGGCGGCTCTGCAACACCAACGGCGGCGTGCGCAGGCCCGCACCGGTGATCGGCACCGGCTTCGTCACGGGCTTCCAGGAACCACAGGCCATTCCGGAGCGCACCAGGTCGGCCCGCGCGTCCATGGCGTTGCCGCCGGAGGCGATGGTGCCGACCGCGGCGCCGAGCAGCTCCGGCTTGCCGGGTACGGCGTTCTCGTTGCAGGTGATCGCGCTGAACACGAATCGCCCGGTGGGATCGGTCGAGGTCGCGCCCTCGATGGCCCGCAGCCGCTGCACGTTCGGCGGATCGGCCGCGGCGTCGGCCATCGCGCGGGCGAAGGTCGGCCAGAAGGTGCGGGTGTAGGTGGCCACGGTGGTCGCGCCGAGCAACGGCACCTGTGCGGAGGCACCGCCGCTCACCAAGGTGCGCAACAGGTTCTGTAGTTTGCCGAGTTGCTCGACGCTGCCGGTGTAGCCGTCCCGCGCGATCTCGGCCAGTGGCTCGGGTAGCGCGCCGGGCAGGTCGCCGACGCTCGCGGGCGGTGGGGTCAGGTTGGCGTACCAGCCGCCGCCCTGGGCGGCCGCCAACCGGACCCAGTTGCGGTAGACCTGCAAAGCGGTGTCGCCGAGGTGGTATTCGTCGTCGTGTTCGGCGATCCAGGCGAACAGATCGTCCAAGCGCTGCTTGCCCGCGACCTGCTGCTGGGCGAATTCCTCGGTCCACACCCAGTCGGGGTTGACGTTGGAGTCCAGGATCATCCGGTCCACCCGGTCGCCGAACAGCGCCGCGTACACCGCGCCGAGATAGGTGCCGTAGGACGTGCCGAGGTAACCGATCCGCTGCACACCGAGCGCGGCGCGCACCGCGTCGAGATCACGCGCGGTGTTCTCGGTGGTGATCGCGTCCAGGTAGCCGGGCTGTGCCGCGTCACAGGCCTTCTTGATCTCGTCGCGGTTACCGCCGCCGAGCGAGACCTGCTGCCCTTCCTTGTCCTTCGTGCTTCCGCAGGCCAGCGGCGTCGCCCAGCGCAGTCCACGCGGCTGGACCGCGACCCGGTCGTAGCGCTCGGCCAGCGCGGCGGGGAACACCTCCACCCGGCGCGCCCAGAAGTCCAGCGCGTCCGCACCGGGGCCGCCGGGGTTGGCGAACAGGACACCTTCCCGCTCGCCCGTCGCGGCGATCCGGCTGACGGTCAACTCGATCTTCGGCCCGTCCGGGTCGGCGTAGTTCATGGGCACGCTGACCACGGCGCACCGCACGCCCCGGTCGGCGGGCACGGACCCGTCGGGACAGGCACCGAACGCGACTCCCGGCGCGGCGTCCGCGACGCCGGTGACGATCGATCCCCCGAGCAAACCCACGGCGACGACCGTGGCCGCGACCCGCGAAACCCGCAGTGTCCTCATCATGTTCCGTACCTCCCCGAGCCTGCCCGCTCGCGCGCGACGACGGACCCGACCAAGAGCATTCTGCGCAGGCCCGCTGGGACAGACAAGTCGGTGGCGGGATTCGGTCCCGCACCGGAGTGTGATTAACCCGGACACCGGCGCGCGGAGTAGCGTCGAGCCATGTCGACCGAGGTCAACAACAACACCGCACTGGAACGCTTCGAGATCTACGTCGACGGTGCGATCGCCGGCTACGCCGAATACCAGGACACCGCCTCCGAGCGCGCGTTCGTGCACACCGAGATCTACCCGCAGTACGAGGGCCAGGGCTATGCCCGGCTCTTGGTCGAGACCGCCCTGAACAGCACGCGCGACGACAAACTCGGCGCGCTGCCCATGTGCCGGACGGTCAACCACTTCATCGAGACCCGCCCCGAATACCTCGCGATGGTGCCGCACTGGGCGCGCGACCGGCTGAATCTGCCGCAGTAGACCTTCAGTACGCCGCGACGGCGGCGTCGAGCGCCTTCTGCAGATCGGTGCGCACCAGCCGGGCGATGTCGCCGGGCCGGGGCGGCAGGTCGAGCACGGGGACACCGAAGTGGAAGCTGGCCCCCTTGGCCTCTTCCTTCGTCGCCCGCACCGTTCGCGGTCCGTAGCTCAACGCCATGGAGACCAGCACGGGCTGCGCGCCGAGTTTCATCGCGCGGAACGCGATATGCCCGATGCCGCTGCCCACCGCCTGCACGCGGGCCGGATCCACGTCGTTGCAGGTGCCCTCGGGGAAGACCGCGATGCCGTCGCCGCGGGCCATCCGCTCCGCGCAGATGTCCATCATGCGCTGGCCCGCGGCGTTCACCGCGCGGATGCCGTGGTCCTTGCCCCGGAACACCGGGATGCCGCCCATCATGTCGATCTTGCGCCGCTGGTCGGGATCGACGAACAGTTCGTCCTTGGCCAGCACGCGCACGCGGCCGATCACCCGCCGTAGTCCGCTGCGCCACGCCGCCGCGGCCACGGTGTAGGGATCGCTCTCGGAGAGGTGATTGATCGCGAGCAGCAGCGGCCTGCCCTGCTCGATCACCGCGCGCAGCGCTTCCCTGGCGCCGTCGGCATAGGTGACGCGTGGGTGGTAGCGGCGGCCGAGAATGGCGTAGGCCCCCCATGCCTGCAAGCGGTTCTGGCGATGATCGCGATAGAAGTCGTACACGGTGTCGCTGTTCTCGAGGCGCACCTCGGGCGGTTCCATGTCCTGGACTCTACGATGT
Organism: Nocardia barduliensis; assembly: GCF_013315795.1. Classification (GTDB taxonomy): domain Bacteria; phylum Actinomycetota; class Actinomycetes; order Mycobacteriales; family Mycobacteriaceae; genus Nocardia; species Nocardia barduliensis. The sequence goes on along the minus strand of NZ_JABLTE010000093.1, from coordinate 6,015 downwards.
CGCGTCGGTAGGGCGACGGGGCCTCCGGCGTCCGGTCCGCGCTCCGCTCGGCAAATCCGGAACGCGGAAGTGAGCGGCAGAAGGCGCAATGTGAGCGAACAGCTGCGATGATGTCGGAGTGGCACGCGCAGAAGAACCGGACGATCGGAAGACTCGCGGCGGGCACGGCGATCGCAGACGACGCGATCCCCGGCACGGCGAACAGGTGGTTCGTGCCGGGACACTGCTGGTGTCGGCCACCGACCTGGTGGAGCCGACCTTCCGGCGCACCGTTGTCTACATCATCGAGCACAACGAGGCGGGCAGCCTCGGCGTCGTGCTCAATCGCCCGAGCGACACGGCGGTGCACGAAGTGCTGCCCCGCTGGACGGACGCGGTCGCGGCGCCGCGCACGCTGTTCATCGGCGGCCCGGTGAAACGCGACGCCGCGCTGTGCCTTGGCACCGTTCGGGTGGGCGCGCGGATCGAGGGCGTACCCGGGCTGCGCCGCATCGACGGACGCGTCGTCCTGGTCGATCTGGACGCCGATCCCGAGCGGATCGCTCCGCTCGTCGAGGGCATCCGGATCTTCGCAGGCTATGCGGGCTGGACCTTCGGGCAACTGGAGGGGGAACTGGAGAACGACGACTGGATCGTGCTGTCGGCCCTGCCGTCCGATCCGATCAGTTCGGGCCGTCCGGACCTGTGGGCGCACGTGCTGCGCCGCCAGCCGCTCCCGCTGTCCCTGCTCGCTTCACACCCGATTGAACTCGAACGCAACTGAGACCGTGTACTCCTCGAAGGGAACGAAGGAGACACGACATGAGATACCACAACTGAACCGGCAAGAGCATGGGTGACGCATCGGGTGCGCCCACCGACCGGCCCCGCAACTCCAGCGGAGAGGTGTCCAGTTGTGCGCAAGACAGGCGGCGAGACGGGCCAACCCGACGACCAGTCCGACGAATTGATGCGGGCTCTCTATCGCGAACACGCCACCGCACTGTGGCGGTACACGCTCGGCTTGGTGCGGGACCGAGGCCGGGCAGAGGACATCGTGCAGGAAACATTGCTGCGGGCCTGGCAACGCCCGAACGTCTTGGATCAGTCCACCACCTCGGCACGGGCGTGGTTGTTCACCGTGGCGCGCAATCTCGCCGTGGATGAGCATCGCAGCGCCCGTAGCAGGCGCGAGTTCCGCACCGACAGCCCGCCCGAACAGGCGATGCCGGACCAGTCCGACCGCGCGCTGGACGGCTGGCTGGTCGCCGACGCCCTCGGCAGGCTCAGCGCCGACCACCGGGAGGTGATCGTGCGGGCCTACTACCGGGGACTGTCCACCCACCAGATCGCCGAGGAACTCGACGTCCCGGCGGGCACGGTGAAATCCCGGATGCACTACGGCATGCGCGCATTGCGCCTGGCACTACAGGAGATGGGGGTGACGAACCCATGACGGATATCACCGACGACTACACCACGTGGGACGCGGCGTACGTGCTCGGCTCCCTCACCCGTGACGAGCGCCTCCGGTACGAGAGCCACCTGGCCGGCTGCCCCGACTGCCGGGCGGCCGTGGCCGAGTTCGCGGGCTTGCCGGGCATGCTCGCCCTCGTGGAGACCGACATCGCGATCTCCATGATCGAGCCGTCCGCGCGACCGGGCGAGCCCACGGAGCCGGCGCCGCCGCCGATGCCCACGCTGCCGCCGCCACCGCCCGTGCCGACGCTCCCGCCGCCACCGCGGCTCGCCGACGCGGCCGAGCGACGCCGCCGCCGCAGCGGATGGACCTCGGTCGGCATCGCGGTGGCCTCGGCCGCGGCCGCGGCGGCGATCGCCGTGCCGATCGCCGTCTCGATGTCCGGATCGGACGGCTCGACCGAGCCGGGCACCAGCGAGCAGGCGTTCGTCGAACGCCAGATGACTCCGCTGGAGCCGACGCCGGTCTCGGCCAGCTTCAAACTCGTCCCGGCGGGCGAACGGACACGGCTGGTGATGTCCTGCAGCTATCCCCCCGGGGAGCAGCTGCGCTACAACTGGGATCTCGCGCTGTACGTCACCAGCACCAGCGGCCAACAGCAGAAGCTCGACGAGTGGCCCGCGGGTCCCGGCACCGAGCTGACCATCGACCGGACCATCGACGGCACGCCCGACCAAGTCCGCTCGGTCGAGATCCGCGCGGCGAACACCGGGAAGGTGCTGCTCACCGGCACGGTCTGACCAACCGCACGATCCCCGGCGGGCATTGCCCGCCGGGGATCGCCCGCGCGCCGGGTTTCAGCGCGTCTGCCTCCGGAAGACCGAGGACGACCACAGGTACCCGACCACCGCGATGCCGACGCACCAGGCGAGCGAGATGATCCCGTTGGCGCCGATTTCGGTGCCCATCAGCAGACCGCGAACGGTCTCGGTGATCGGGGTGAACGGCTGGTACTCGGCGAACTGACGCAGTCCCGCGGGCATGGTGTCGGTGGCGACCAGCCCACTGCCGAGGAACGGAAGCATCACCAGCGGGAAGGGCGTGTTGCTGGCACTCTCCGGATTCGGCGCGAGCAGGCCGAGCGCCACCGCCAGCCAGGTGAGCGCGAACGTCACCAGCCCGAGCAGCCCGAATACGGCGAGCCACTCGACCGGATTCGCATCGGGGCGGAAGCCGATGAGCAGTGCGACGCCGACCATCGCGGCCACGCCGAACATCGCCTGGATCAGCGCGCCGACGACATGACCGGTCAGCATGGCCGACTGCGTGATGTCCATGGTGCGGAACCGGTTCACGATGCCCTTGCTCGTGTCGGTGGCGATCGACACCGCGACCGAGACGGTCAGGTACGCCGGCAGCAGCAACAGCATGCCGGGCGCGAGATAGTCGATGTAGTTGCCGCCGGAGGACTTCTCCAGCGCGCCGCCGAAGACGAAGTTGAACACCAGCAGCAGCACCGTGGGCATCACGATGATGCTGAAGGTCATGCTCGGGTAGCGCTTGGCGTGCAGCAGGTTGCGCCGCAGCATGGTCGCCGAATCGGCGAGCGCGTAGGACATGGAGCTCATCGCACGGTTTCCTTTTCGGTGGTGGGGTGCCCGGTGAGGGTGAGGAAGACGTCATCGAGGTTGGGCGTGTGCACCGACAGCCCCTCGACCTCGATCTGCTCGTAGTCGAGCCGTTCCAGCACGGTCCGCAGCGATTTCACGCCGCCGTCGCTGGGCACCGCGAGGGTGAGGTTCTCCCCGTCGTCCTCCTGCGCCGGGGCGAGGACGCCGAGCGCGCCGGCCGCCGCGGTCAGCGCGGACCGATCGGCGAACTCCAGGCGAATGTGCCCGCCCGGCACCAGCCGCTTCAGCTCCGCCGCGGTGCCCTCGGCGACGAGCTTGCCGCGGTCGAGCACCGCGATGCGGTCGGCGAGCTGGTCGGCCTCCTCCAGGTACTGGGTGGTGAGGAAGACCGTGACGCGGTAGTCGTCGACCAGCCCGCGGATGACGTCCCAGATCGCTCGCCTGCTGCGCGGGTCGAGCCCGGTGGTCGGCTCGTCGAGGAAGATGACGCGCGGATCGCCCACCAGGGTCATGGCCAGGTCGAGCCGCCTGGTCATGCCGCCGGAGTAGGTGGCTACCGTCTTGTCCGCCGCGTCGACCAGGTCGAAGCGTTCCAGCAGGTCGGCCGCCAGTCTGCGGCTGTCCCGGCGCGGCAGGTGGTGCAGGTCGCCCATCATCAGCAGGTTCTCCCGCCCGGTGAGCAGTTCGTCGACCGCGGAGAACTGGCCGGTCACCCCGATCTGCGCACGCACCTGCTTGCGCTCGGCGCGCACGTCGTGACCGCCCACCCGGATCTCTCCGGCGTCGGGGTGGATCAGCGTGGTCAGGATCTGCACGGTGGTGGTCTTGCCCGCACCGTTCGGCCCGAGCAGCGAGAAGACGGTCCCCTCCGCGACGGTGAGGTCTATACCGTCGAGCACCACCTGTTCGCCGAATGATTTACGCAGGCCCCGCACCGAAACGGCGGGTATGCGCTGGCCGTTGACCATGGGTCTTCCTTTCTGAAATACGTATGACTATGCGAATGTGAGCATGTGTTTTCCACACCGCCCCCAGGGTGCGGTGCTGTCGGGTTTCGGTTGTCGCGCAGGGCGCGACGGTCAGATGTCCAGGTCTTCTATCTTCGGCCCCTCGGCCAGGTCGAGAACCCGCCGATAGAGCTTGTCGGGCAGGCGCCCCTTCAGCTCGCTGAGGGAATCCACGACGACGAAGAGGAAGTCGCCCCAGTCCTGCTGGCCGACGCCGAGCAGGCGACGCCAGCTCTTCGGGTCCCGCCAGTCCTTGAGCCAGTTCATCCCCACGTCGTTGGGATACTCGTCCCAGTTCGAATACTGCGCGTGCATCACGTATTTGCCCTTGCGGCTGCGATACACCCGGACATGCTCGATCCGCGTATCGTTGACGTCGTGCCACTCTCCGAGCAGAGTGCCGGAGAAGCGGACCTGTCGCACACCATCGCGACCGACCTTGAGCACGATCTCGTCATAGCCTTCCAGCCGACCCTCTTCGAGTTCGATGAACCGGCGCAGTGCCGTGACCACCGCCCCCGAGAGGTTGCCGCCGACCAATTCCTGCGCGCGCTGGAACAGCGGCAGGTCGTCGTCGGCTACGTAGATCGTCTTGTTGGGCATGCCCCAACTATACGTAGATGTATACGTACACGCAAGCGGAGCGCCCACATCTCCTGATCCTCCGTTGAACCGTTCGGCAGCCTGCTCCGTATCACTCGTGTACGCAGTCGACTTTCGTCAGCGGGAAGGGATGCCGATGCCGACTCGGGTCGTGGACTATCTGGTGCAAGCGGTTTCGGCCCTCGGGGTGCACCACGTCTTCGGGGTGGACGGCGCCAATATCGAGGACCTGTACGACGCGATCTTCGACGCGCCGGACCACGTCACCGGGGTGGTCGCCAAACACGAGTTCGCCGCGGCCACCATGGCCGACGGTTACGCCCGCTCCACCGGCGGAATGGGCGTCGTCGCGGCGACCTCGGGCGGCGGCGCGATGAACCTCGTCGCCGGACTGGCCGAGTCGTTCGCCTCGCGCGTCCCGGTACTAGCGGTGGTCGGGCAGCCGCCTGCCGCCTTGGGAGGCAACGGCGCGTTCCAGGACACCAGCGGGCGCGCGGGCACGATCGATGCCGTCCGTCTCTTCGGCGCGGTCAGCACGTATTGCGCCCGCGTGGAAACCGCCGCCGACCTGCCGGCTCAGCTGGACCGGGCGGTGTACGCCGCGCGGCGCGGCGGCCCGGCGGTCCTGCTGTTGCCCAAAGACGTGCAGCAGGCCGACGCGGCCGACCTGGCGCCGTTTCGTCCGGCCCCGCGGGCGCACAGCCGCGACCTTGCCGGCATCGCCCGCGTTCGCGCCGCGCTCGGCACCGCACGGCACACCGGGAAGATCGTGATCGTCGCGGGCGATCAGGTGGCGCGCGACGACGCGCGCGCCGAACTCGCCCGCCTGGCGACCGCGCTGGACGCCGCCGTGGGCGTGGCGCCGGACGCGAAGGACACCTACGACAACACCGATCCGGGCTACTGCGGCGTCGCGGGCAGCATGGGTCACCCGGAACTGGTGGCGGCGATCCGGTCCTCGGCACTGTGCCTGCTGGTCGGCACGCGATTGCCGGTACCCGCCCGCGCCGGTTCGGAGGCCGCGCTCGCCGACCGCCCGGTGGCCAGCATCGGCATCGCGCCGCCGTACCTGCCCGCCATCCACGCCACCAGCACCGATCTGTCGCGGACGCTCGCCGACCTCGCCGACGAACTGGACGACGGCGGCGCCGGACCCGAGCGCGTCCGCACGGCGCAACCGCTGACCTCCCTGCACGTGCCCGCCGCCTCCGGTCCCGGTCTGCGCTACCGGGATCTGATCGAGACGATCGACGCCGCACTGCCGGAGGGCACCGACGTGTTCGCCGACGCGGGCAACACCGGCGCGGCCGTGGTGCACCATCTGCGGGTGCCGCGGGGCGGGCGGTTCGTGGTCGCGCTGGGCATGGGCGGGATG
>NZ_JABLTE010000092.1 GCF_013315795.1 Nocardia barduliensis | reverse complement strand
ACGCCATAGGCAGCAACGCCCCCGCCCTCTTCACCCTCCGCCGCCTCCTCCCCCGCACGCTCATGGAGCGCGTCATCGCCCGCGCCCACGGTCTTTCCCGCTGAACGCGCGATGGCGCTGTACGCGGAGGTCCGAAAGCTGGAAGAGGACGAGCAACAGGTCCGCTACGCCTACGCCAACGTGTCGGGAGTCGAGCGAACCCTTCGCCTCGACAAGGTCACCGAGACGATTCACCCCGAGAACGGCGCCGCGGACATGCTGTTCCGCGCGGTCGCCCGCAAACTCGCCTCGGCCTGGGTGAACGGCGGAGTCGCGCCCGATCGCCTCCTCGTGCAGTCGTGAACAGCGTGCTGAACCACCACCCATCCGTATGGGGAAATTTTCCGCGACATCGCTTCGCCACGCCAACAGACGCACCGGTTTCGTCTCCTGCGTCGGCGCCAGCTCCAGATGGGGGGACCGCTCCCCGCCGCAGGCAACTCGGATCGGTGGTGGCCGGGCGAGGATTCGACGGCAACTCGCGTAGGGCAAGGCGTGTGCGGAGAATCGAGTTCGTGACTGGTCTCGTGCTGACGCCGGAGCGTCGAGCGGAACTGGCCGAACTGCTCGGGAACGAGGCGCGGCTGAAGGCGGAGTATCCGAGGGTGGCCGAGTACCTGGACGCTGCGGCGATGCTGTCGGGGACGGGTGATGCCGATGCCGACGCGGCGTTCGACCTGAGGTTCGTGCACTACCTGACCGGTGGGGAATCGGCCTCAGGAAATCCGTACTGGGACATCGTCGGGCCGTCTGTCGGAGTGGACGGGCGACGGCGGGTCGTCAACGGCGGGAACGCGAAAGGCAGCGTCCGGCTGGGTTTCGTTCAGACGATCTTGCAGAGTGCCTACGCCTACGCGATTCCGTCGCCGGAGACGCTCGAGTGGGTGCGGACATTCAGCCAACGGCGGACCGTCTTCGAACTGGGCGCGGGACGTGGTTACTGGGCGAGGCTGCTCGCCGAGGTCGGTGTGTACACGCGGGCTTTCGACTCCGAGCCGCCGCACAAGGTACCGAATGCCTCGTTCCCGGCGGCGGCAGGTCAACGCGACGCCTGGTATCCGGTCGGCGGTCTCGACGAGTTCGAAGCAGAGCTGGACGGCGACTCGGCGCTGTTCCTGTGCTGGCCTCCCGGATGGGCTGATCCGATGGCATCCACAGCGTTGCGGCTGTTCGAGGCGCGCGGAGGTCGGCGGCTGATCTACATCGGCGAACCGAAGGGCGGCAAGACGGGTGACGACGCGTTCTTCGATCGGCTGTCGAGACGCTGGCTGCTGGAATCGGAAGACGCCCGATTCGTCTCGTGGTGGAACCTCGCCGACGTGGCGCAATGCTGGGTTCGCCGCCGTTAGGCCGAACACCTGCGTTCTCCGCGGTGCCCCCAGTCGGACTCGAACCGACACTTGGCGGATTTTAAGTCCGCTGCCTCTGCCAATTGGGCTATAGGGGCGTCCGGGACAGCCTACCGAGTCGTACGCCTGTACCGGAATTCCGACAATTCGCCGGGGTGGCGGGGCGTCGGCCGTTGCCGGTGCCGGACGGCGCGGTCGGGTGACCGGCGCCGGTGGCGGGTGTTTCTTGCCCGGGGTTGGCAGGCGTCCCAGAGAACTAGATCGGTGACGGCGGGCCGGTGTTAGCGTCCGCGGATCATCTCGGCGCGGCGAATCTCGGCGGCGGGCCGTCAGCGGCGGGGCGGCACCGGGATTCGGGCGAGGTCGGTGGCGATGTGGATCTCGCCGGAGAAGTACTTCGCCGCTTCGGTGAGATGCTCGTCGAGGTCGCGGTAGCGCTGGGAGAAGTGGGTCAGGACCAGGCTGCGGACACCGGCGTCGGCGGCCGCCCGCGCCGCCTGGCCCGCGGTGAGGTGGCCGTATTCGGTGGCCAGGTGTTCGTCGGCGTCCAGGAAGGTGGCTTCGATGACGAGCATGTCGACCTCGGCGGCGAGTTCCCGGACACCTGGGCACAGCCTGGTGTCCATCACGAAGGCGAAACTCTGACCGGATCGTGGCTCGCTGATCTCCGCCAGAGTGATTGTGCGACCGCCGAACTCGACGCTGCCGCGCTGTTGCAGTTCGGAGATGATCGGGCCGCGCAGCCCCAGCGCGCGCAACCGGTCCGGCAGGATGCGCCGACCGGGCGGCTCGCTGAGCCGGTAGCCGAAGGTGTCCACCGGATGCGAGAGCCGGACCGCGGTCACCGTGAACGGCGCCTCGGGCAGGTCGACGGGGCCGGGGCCGATGACCGGACGCGGTCGCAGCTCGGCGCGGTGATAGTAGGACGTCGCGTTGACCAGGCGGTCGTAGTACGCGACGCCGGACGCCGGGAAGACGACATCGACCGGATGCGGCACCCGATCGAGGTTGATCCGCTGCACCACGCCGGCCAGGCCGAGGCTGTGGTCGCCGTGGAAGTGGGTGATGGCGATCCGGGTGAGCCCGGTGACGGTGACACCGGCATAGGTCATCTGCCGCTGTGTACCCTCACCGGGATCGAACAGGATCGACTCGTCGTCCCACCGGAGCAGATACCCGTTGTGGTTTCGCTGTTTCGTCGGCACCTGACTCGCGGTACCGAGAACAACCAACTCACGCTGCGACACCGCGTCAGGCTATCCGCCGATACCCGATGAGCCCGAACAGGCCCGCACGTGACTATCCGACCGGCGTCTTCCCGAGCAGGGAGTTGCGCCGGGAGTAGGCGAAGTAGACGACGAAGCCGATCGCCATCCACACCAGGAACCGCAACCAGGTCTCCACGGACAGATTCAGCATCAGCCACAGGCACGACAGCACCGCCAGGACGGGCACCAGCGGAACCAGCGGAACCCGGAAGCCGCGGGGCAGGTCCGGGCGCGTGCGCCGCAGGATGAGCACGCCGATCGACACCAGCACGAACGCGAACAGCGTCCCGATGTTGACCATCTCCTCCAGCGTGCCGAAGTCCACGAACCCGGCCAGCAGCGCGCATCCCACGCCGACGATCACCGTGACGCGAACCGGCGTGCCGTTCTTGCCGGTGTGCGCGAGCTTGCGCGGCATCAGCCCGTCGCGCGCCATCGCGAACAGCACCCGGGTCTGCCCGAGGTACATCACCATGACCACGGTGGTGAGCCCGGCGAGGGCGCCGATCGAGATGATGTTCTTCGCCCAGGTCACTCCGTGGATCCCGAAGGCTGTCGCCAGCGTCGCGTCACCGCCGGACAGCTCGGTGTAGGGCACCATGCCGGTGAGCACGAGCGACACCGCGACGTACAGGATCGTCACGATGAGCAGCGACCCGAGGATGCCGCGGGGCACCGCGCGCTGCGGGTTCCTGGTCTCCTCGGCCGTCGTCGCGACCACGTCGAAGCCGATGAACGCGAAGAACACCAGGCTGGCCGCCGCGAGCAGGCCGTACCAGCCGAAGTTGCTGTGCCCGGCGCCGGTCAGGTAGGAGAACAGCGACTGCCGCAGGCCCTCGCCGCGCTCCCCCGGCTGCGACGGCGGGATGTACGGCGAGAGGTTCGAGGACTTGAAATAGGTGAAACCGACGACCAGCACGAGCGCGATCACGCCCAACTTGATGGCGACCGCCACCGCCGAGACCCGCGAGGACACCTTGGTGCCGGTCGCCAGCAGCACGCCGAGCACGGTGATCAGCAGCACCGCACCCCAGTCGAAGCTCACCGAGCCGATGTGCGCGACCGGGGAGGTGGTGCCGAGCACCTCGCCGAGGTACTGCGACCAGCCCTTCGCCACCACCGCGACGGCGAGCGCGAACTCCAGGATGAGGTCCCAGCCGATGATCCAGGCGACGAGTTCGCCGAAGGTGGCATAGGAGTAGGTATAGGCGCTTCCCGCGACCGGAACGGTGGACGCGAACTCGGCATAGCAGAGCGCGGTCAAGCCGCAGGCGATCGCGGCGAACACGAAGGCGAGCGAGACCGACGGACCCGCGACATTGCCCGCGGTGCGCGCGGTGAGGGTGAAGATTCCCGCTCCCACCACGACGGCCACGCCGAAGACGGTGAGGTCCCAGGCGGTCAGGTCCCTGCGGAGTTTCGAGTCGGGCTCGTCGGTGTCGCGGATCGATTGTTCGATGGACTTGGTGCGGAACAGACCGCCCCACCGGGACGAGACATCACCCGTCGATTCGGCTTGTGGCCCGGGTTTAGTCACGCGTTCTCCTTAGATCGTGCTGCTGTGCTTGGTGTTCTGTACCCATGCGGCGGGCCGATGCACGCCTGCCGTGGATTCGCTGATCCGCGGTGCGAGGGCGGCGGCGATCAGCCCCGCGCACACCACGACCGTCCCGGTGATACCGAAGTGAGCGAACTCGTGACCTGGGTCATAGAACCGAGCCAACCTACCCGACTTCGAGGTGCCCACACCACGAGTGCCCGGCCACGAGCCCGACGACAGGGTTCGTACGGTGCACGATGACGGGGTTCCAAAGGTATAGAGCAACTGCCTGGCGAACAACTTGCTCGGCATAGTGGACCGGTGCACCGGACCGCCGTACGGCCCCACGGGTCCACGGGTCCACGGCAGGGTTCCGGACCCGCCCCAGCCCGCCGTCGGCAGTCGTCGTTGGCGCTTCAACCATGCTCCGACGATCCCATCCGGCGGCGGTCCGGCGGCGGATTCGTGTGTTCTGTTCATGCCGGACCGGACGGTCCGCTCCGAGAGGTTTGCCCGCCGCACGTCCGGGCACCCCGCAAGCGACAGGCAAACCAGCCCCGGCCCACACCCAGAAAGCGTTGAGCTGATGGTCCACGTGGAAATCACCGTGCCGACGACACCCGACCAAGTCTTCGCCGTCTTGTCCGACGGATGGCTGTTCTGCGCCTGGGTGGTCGGCGCCACGCACATCCGCGACGTCGACGGCGAGTGGCCCGACGTCGGCTCGAAATTGCACTACAGCGCCGGCGTGTGGCCGTTCACCGTCAACGACACCACGCAGGTCGTCTCGGTGGATCCGCCCCACATGCTCGAACTCGAGGCCAAACTCTCGCCGCTCGGCGCCGCCTGGATCCGTTTGGAACTCGTCGAGACCACCCCCGGCGAAACCCAGATCCGCATGTACGAGCACGCCGAACGAGGATTGGGCACCCTGGTGCCCAACGTGCTGCAAGAGCTCCTGCTGGTGCCGCGGAACAAAGAGTCGCTCTCCCGGCTCGCCGATATCGCGGTCGGCAAAGCACGCCGCGCGGGCCGCGCCGAGGTGGGGCCCGGAGCCGAGGCGCACGCCGAGGTGCGGCTGGACGGACACGTGCCGCAGCACTGACCGGCCGGCCGGATCACGCGATGGCGCCGGTCAGCGATGGCGCCGGTCAGGCGATCGACAGGGCGATGCCGTCGAGGATGTCGTGCTCGCTGACCACCAGCTCGGAAATGCCCGCGCGCCGGGCCAATTCCTCCGCGAGCACCTCGGTGATGACCGCGCCGCCGCCGATCACGTCGACCCGGCCGGGGTGCATCGGGCCCAGTGCCGCACGCTGATCGTGGTCCATGGCGATCAGGCGATCGCAGACGTCGTGGACCTGGTCCATGGTCAGCCGGGTGAGGTGCACCCGTGTCGAGTCGTATTCGGGGAGATCGAGCGCCACCGCGGCCAGAGTGGTCATCGTGCCCGCGACGCCGACCCAGGTGTGCGCGCCGTCCACGGGGACGTGGGTGAACGCCTCGGCCAACCGTTCGGCGGCGAAGGCGCGGGCGGCGGCGACCTGTTCGGCGGTGGGCGGGTTGCCCGCCAGGCACCGCTCGGTGATCCGGACGCAGCCGACGTCCGCGGAGAACGCGGCCCGCACCCCCGAGCTGTCCCCGAACACCAGCTCGGTCGATCCGCCACCCAGGTCGACCACCACGAACGGCCCTGCCGCCTCGGACAGTTCGCCGATCGCGCCTGCGAACGACAGCCGCGCCTCCTCGTCACCGGTGATCACCTCGGCCTCGGCACCCGCGACCACGGTGCCGAGCTCGGCCCGGGCCATGGCGAAGAAGTCCGCGCGGTTCGCCGCGTCGCGGGTGGCGGAGGTGGCCACCATGCGCACCCGGCCGACGCCTGCCTCGCGCATCTGCGCGGCGTAATCGGCCAAGGCGGCGCGGGTGCGTTCGATCGCCTCCGGCGCCAGCGAGCCGGTCGCGTCGACGCCCTGCCCGAGGCGGACGATGCGCATCTCGCGATGCACGTCGGCGAGCCGTCCGTCGCCGAGCACGTCGGCGATCAGCAGGCGGATGGAATTCGTGCCGCAATCGACGGCGGCTACCCGGTCACTCATCGCTGTGCTCCAGTCTCTCGCGGGCCGGTCGGCCGCTGCGCGGGCCAGTCGGCCGGAATCGCGGTGCCACGCAGGCCGTGCTCGGCGGCCAGCGCCACGGCCTCGTCGCCGAACGGGTTCACCCCCGGCCCTTTGGCCAGCGAGTGGGCGATCAGGACGTGCAGGCACTTGACCCGCTCGGGCATCCCGCCGCCGGTGAAATCCGTGCCGAGCGATTCGATTTCGTCCCGTTCGGCCAGATAGCTCTCGTGCGCGGCGCGGTAGGCGGCGGCCAGCTCCGGGTCGGCGGCGAGCCGCTCGGTCATCTCCCGCATCACCCCGGCGGATTCCTGCCTGCTCGCCTCGGCGGTGAGCCGGGGGTCGGTCAGGTAGTACAGGGTCGGGAAGGGCGTACCGTCCGGCAGGCGCGGCGCGGTCTTCACAACGGCCGGGATCCCGTCCGGGGTGCGGTAGGCGACGGCGAGCACGCCGCGCGGCGCACGGCCGAGCTGCTCGGCGATGATCGCGAGATCCTGGTCGTCGGGTGCGGTCACCTGGGTCCTTCCAGTCCTTCCGGTGCTTGCGGTCGCGGGGCGGCCGCCGGTGTCGGTGGTGGCTCGGAGATACTGCGCCACAGTTCGGTGTACCAGGGTTCGGGTTCTCGCGCCCTGGTGGGCGCCGGGGGCGGGGCGGGCGCCTCGATACCGGGCACCTGCACGATGTACGGCGTCTCGCCGGGCATCACCAACCGCAGCCGGTCGCGCGCCTCGGTGCGGATGAAGGCCGGATCCTGTTGCTGCGCACGACGATCGCGCAGCCGGGCGAGATCCGCCTCCAGTTCCGCGCGCTGCTGCGCCAGCTGCGCGGCCTCCGCGCGCTGGGTGAAGTACGTGCGCATCGGCACCGCGAGGGTGAGCGCGAGCCCGCACACCACCATCGCGAGGATCACCGCCTTGCCGGTGGACAGCCCGAGGAACGTGTGGTCGTGCCGGTCGGCGGCGGAACGCGACGCGCTTTTGCGCGGCTTCGGCTTCTCCGCGGCCTCCGACCGCCTGCGGCCGCGCTTGGCCGCGGAGTCGGCCGGGCGGGAGGTGGCGGCACGCGACGTGCGGCGGTCCCCGCGTCCGGCCGGACTGGTCCCACGCGCACGTCGCTCCGTCATCTCACGCCTTCGGTCTCTGCTTCGCGGTACTGCCGGGGCCCTGCGTGGTTACGCACGCTACTCCTCAGGGCCCTTCGCTCCTACCGCAGGTCAGCCTTCGAACGCGAAGCGGGGGAACGCGACGTCGCCCGCGTAGCGCGCGGAATCGCCCAGCGCGTCCTCGATGCGCAGCAGCTGGTTGTACTTGGCCACCCGCTCGCTGCGCGCCGGGGCGCCGGTCTTGATCTGGCCGCTGCCCACCGCGACGGCGAGATCGGCGATGGTGGTGTCCTCGGTCTCGCCGGACCGGTGCGACATCATCGTCTTGTAGCCGTTACGGTGCGCCAGCTCCACCGCGTCCAGCGTCTCGGTGAGCGTGCCGATCTGGTTGACCTTCACCAGCAGCGCGTTGGCGGCGCCCTTGGCGATGCCCTCTTCCAGGCGCTCGGGGTTGGTGACGAACAGGTCGTCACCGACCAGCTGCACCTTGTCGCCGATCTGGTCGGTCAGGGTGACCCAGCCGTCCCAGTCGTCCTCCGACAGCGGGTCCTCGATGGACACCAGCGGGTAGGCGCCGATCAGCTCGGCGTAGAACTGCGCCATCTCCTCGGCCGAGCGCACGACGCCCTCGAACTTGTAGCCGCTGCCGGTGGTGTAGAACTCGGTGGCCGCCACGTCGAGCGCGAGCGCCACGTCGCTGCCCAGCTTCAGGCCGGTCTTGGCGATGGCCTCGCTGATCAGGTCGAGCGCCACCTTGGTGCCCGCCACGTCGGGTGCGAAACCGCCCTCGTCACCGAGGCCGGTGGCCAGGCCCTTGGCCTTCAGCACCGCCTTGAGGGCGTGGTAGACCTCCGCGCCCCAGCGCAGCGACTCCTTGAAGGTGGGCGCGCCGATCGGGGCGACCATGAATTCCTGCACGTCCACGCCGGTGTCGGCGTGCGCGCCGCCGTTGAGGATGTTCATCATCGGCACGGGCAGCACGTGCGCGTTCGGGCCGCCGAGGTAGCGGAACAGCTCGAGACCCGAGGACTCGGCGGCGGCGCGGGCCACCGCCAGCGACACGCCGAGCAGGGCGTTGGCGCCGAGCCTGGACTTGTCCTGGGTGCCGTCCAGGTCCAGCAGCACCTGGTCGACGGTGCGCTGCTCCACGGCGTCCAGGCCGATGACGGCGGGCGCGATCTCGTCGAGCACGCCCTCGACCGCCTTGCGCACGCCCTTGCCGCCGTAGCGCTCACCACCGTCGCGCAGTTCCACGGCCTCGTGCTCGCCGGTGGACGCGCCGGACGGCACGGCCGCGCGGGTCAGGGTGCCGTCGTCGAGAGCGATCTCGACCTCGACGGTGGGGTTTCCGCGCGAATCCAGGATCTCGCGAGCTCCGACCTGTTCGATGATGGCCACGAAAACGACACTCCTTCGGCTGCTGACACGGTTGGTCTCACGGGATGGGCCGTGCGCTGCGAGCCTATCGTCCCGCCCGCGCGGCGGGTAACCGGCACTCCGGGGACCGGCCGATCACACCCGGCGTCCGACGCTGTAGCTCGCGGCCCGGTCACGCACCGTCAGCAGGTATTTGTGCGACTGGTTGTAGGTGAGCAACGCCCGCTGCCAGCCGTGCTCGGAGGTGAGGTCGCCGCCGCTGGCGCACAGGTATCTGGCCGCGGTGAGCGCCGCGTCGTCGATGCTCTGCGGATCGGCGACGCCGTCGCCGTTGGCGTCGACGCCCCAGCGCTTCCAGGTCTCCGGGATGAACTGCAGCGGGCCGACGGCGCGGTCGTGCACCGGGTCGTTGTCGAGCGCGCCCCCGTCGGTGTCCTCGATCAGCGCGACGCCGGGCGAACCGTCCAGCGGGATGCCGATGATCGCCGGGCGGACCGAGCCGTCCGCGCCGACCTGCGCACCGCGATGGGTGCCGTGCTTGCTCTCCACACTCGCGATGCCCGCCAGCGTGGTCCAGGCGACGCCGCAGTCCGGGCGGGCTCTGGTCATCACAGCCGCCGCGTAGCCGTAGGCCTCCAGCGCGATAGACGGGATATCCAGCCGATCGGCCTGCTCGTCGGCCCAGCCGCGCAACTGGACGGCGGTGCGGCCGGGCGCGTCCAGGTCGATCACGGGCAGCGGCGTGCCCGGTCCGGGCGGAATGCCCTCCGGGATCGGGGTGCGGTCGATTCCGCAACCGGCGAGCCCGAGAATCACCACGACGGCGGCCGAGACGCCGATCTTTCGCAACACCCTTTCCATGATCCAGATGACGGCGAGTGCCCTCGGTGATCCGGTGACGGAGTCCACCGCGTGTCGGGTGCGCGCATGACGTGCGCCCGGCTCAGACGAGCAGTTCGCCGGTGGCGTCGTGGGCCGGCGCGGCGAGCACCGTCGCGGTGTGACCGGATTCGACGATGCGCCCGTGATCGAGGACCAGCAGCGCCGGGCAGTACTCGGCGACCAAGGCCAGGTCGTGGGTGATGATCAGCAGGGCGGTGCCGCGCTCGGCCCGGATCCGGTCCAGCAGGCCCATGATCGCCGCCGCGGTGGTGTGGTCGAGGGCCGAGGTGATCTCGTCGCACAGGAGCACGGCGGGTTCGGCGGCGAGGGCGCGGGCCAGCGCCACCCGTTGACGTTGTCCGCCGGACAGCTCGTGTGGGTAACGGTCGGCCAGGTCGGCGGACAGCTCCACCGCGGCGAGCAGTTCGGCGATCCGGCGCGGTAGGTCCCGGCGCGCGACGCCGCCGATCCGCCGCAGCGGGCGGCCGAGTGTCTGCGCCACGGTGCGGCGCGGGTTGAGCGCGGACCTGGGGTTCTGGGTGACCAGCTGAATACCGCCCGCGCCGTAGCGAATACGCCTTCTCGCGCCGACGGCGATCCGCTCCCCGCGCAGCTCGAGCAAGCCGGTCGCCGAACGGTGCAGACCCGCGATCACGCGCGCCAAAGTGGTCTTGCCCGCGCCCGACGCGCCCACCACCGCGAGCGCCGAGCCAGCACCCAGGGCGAGGCCGATATCGGCGAGCACCTGCTGTCCGTCGATCGAGGCGCTGACGCCCTCGGCGCGCAGCACGACCTCGTCCCGCGTGCGGTCGCCGGTCGCGTCGGCCGCGGACTCGTGCCCGTTGCGGGCGGGTGGCAGGGCATAGGCCCTGGCCGCGCCGATGTCTCGGCGGGGACCGACACCCGTCCGGCCACCAGTACGCGCTGGACCACTGTGGGCCGAACCGATTCCGGCGGGAGAACTCGCCTCCGTATCCCGGCCCTCACCCAACGGAGACGAGGCGAATTCGGACGGCTCGAAGTCCCGCACGGTGCGCTGCTCGTGACGGTCCGCCGAACCGGTTTCCTCCGGGCGGAATCCGCCGGTGCGCGACACCCCTGCGGTGGCGTCCGGCATCGGCACGCGCTCGGCCCGAGCCCCGAGCGCGGGACCGTCGCCCGAGCGCGCGGGCAGCGTAGCCGACGGCCGCTTCACCGCCCGAGCGCCGAAAGTAGGTGCCGGAGTGCGTGTTTCCCGCTGCCCACCACGTAAGGACGCCGGATGGACCGAGCCGAGTTCGACCACATCGTCCGCGATCGAGTGCACCAGCGCGGTGTCATGACCGGACAGCAGGATCGCCGCCGACCGCTCGCGGGCGAGGGCCGCGAGCTGTCCGGCGATATCGGTGCGCAGCGCGCCGTGCAGTCCGGCCAGCGGCTCGTCGAGCACCAGCACGCCGGGGCGGCGGATCAGCGCCCTGGCCAGGGCCACCCGGCGCTGCTGGCCGCCGGAGAGTTCCCCGGGGCGACGGCGCAGGTACTCCGTCGAGAGGCCGACCAGCGCCAGCGTGTCGGTCAGCGTGGCCTCGGACGCCTTCGGCGCCACCTCGCGCAGCAGAGCGCGCACGCGCAGCAGCGGGTTCAGCGCGGAACCCGGATCCTGTCCGACGTAGGCGATGTGCTGCCGCCGGAAACGTCGCAGCGCAGCGGCGTCGAGCGCCAGCACATCATGTCCGGCGACCGACGCCGAACCCGTCGCGCGCGCCGAGGCGGAGGGCAGCTGTCCGAGCAGCGCCCGCATCACCGTCGTCTTGCCCGAACCGGACGGGCCGGTGAGCGCCGTGACCGTGCCCGCGGGGATCCGGAACGTCACGGGACCGGCCAATCGCCGCCCGTCCGCGGCGAGCACGGTGAGATCACCGACCGCGACGAGGTCGCCGGGCACCGGTCGGGCGTGATCCGGCTCCGCCGTCCCGCCTTCGCGCTTCGTGACGCTCACGTTCCCTCCCGCTCCCCTCGTCCGATCGCCGACACCGCCAGGTTCACGCTCACCGCGACGATCGCGATCGCGAGACTCGGCGCCAGCACCGCCCAGGGATTGAGCAGCAGCCCGGAGGCGTTCTCGCGCACCATGACCGCCCAGTTGCTCGCACCCAGCGTCGTGGGCAGTTGCAGGAAGGACGCGGTGCTGACCAGGTAGACGCCCGCGACGAAACGCAGCCCCAGCTGCGTCGTCCATACCGCGCGCAGATTCGGGATCACTTCCCGGAACACCAGATGCGTCAGCGACTCACCGGCCGCTTGCGCGCTCTCCACGTATCCGGTGGCCGCTACCCCCGCCGCGGCGGCCGTGAAGATCCGCGCGCAATAGGGAACTCCGAACAGCAGCGCCAGCACGATCAGCCCGAGGCTGCCCGCGTCCGGCCACGAGGTCAGCACGAGCAGGATGCCGAGTACCGCGGGAATGAGAATGAAGAAATCGGTGCCGAGTTCGATCCACGCGCCGATCCGTGGCCGCAGCGCCGCGACCGCGCCGAGCACGCAGGACACCGCGGTCACCAGCACCGCGATCACCGCCGCCACCAGCAGCAATCCCCACCCGCCGTAGAGCAGCTGGCTGAGCACGTCGCGGCCGAGCCGGTCGGTGCCCAGCGGCGCGCCGTCGCCGGGATCGCCGAACGGGATGCCGATCGCCCGCTCGGCGGGGTGGGGCGCCAGCGTCGGCCCGAGCGCCGCCAGCAGCGTGACGACGAGGGCGGGAACGACGATCAGCAGGCCGAGCCGGCGCCGGACCGGACGCGCGAGGTCGATCGACGTCGTCATCGCCGCCCCCGCAACGACCAGCTGCGAATGCCGTCGGCGACGGCGAGCACGACCATGATGACCACCCCGGACAGCGCGACCACCGCGGCGACCACCGAGGTGTCGCGGTCGGCCACCGAGCCGGCCAGCACCGCGCCGAGACCGGGGTAGTTGAAGATGGTCTCCACCACCAGTGCCCCACCGAGCAGCATGCCGACCGTGGTGGCGAAGCTGGCGACGATCGTCGGCAACGCGAACGGCAGCACGTGCCGAGCCAGCACGACGCGGCCCGAAAGCCCGTCCAGCACCGCGCTTTCCACGTGCGGGGCCAGCGCCGCGTCGGACAGGGCGGCGCGCACCACCCTGGTGTTCCAGCCGATCTGGGGCAGCGCGAGCGCGAGCACCGGCAGCACCAGCATCTCGGCGCCGGTCGGGAACCCGGACCGGCCGGTGATGGTGACCGCGGGCAGCCAGCCCAGCGCCAGCGCGAACACCAGGATCAACACCGTGGCGATGACGAATTCCGGAATCGCCACCGCCGTGGTCGTCGCCGGCTGCAACACCCGCGCCGCCGCACCGCCCGGACGGGTCGCCCACCACGCGCCGAGCGCGAGCGACGCGAACACGGTCAGCGCGAGCGCGAGCCCGCCGAGCAGCAGGGTGGGCGGGAACTTGTCCGCCAGGAGGTCGTCGACCGGACGCCCACGCGCGGTCCGCCCGAAATCGCCGGTCGCGACGCCCGCAATCCAGTCCCAGAACCGGACCGCCAGCGGACGGTCCAGTCCGAGTTCGCGTTCCTTGGCCGCGATCTGCTCCGGGGTGGCCTCCCGGCCGAGCACCGCGCGGGCGGTGTTGCCCGGTAGCAGGTCGACGGCGACGAAGACACAGGCCAGTAACGTCACCAGCAGGATGACGCGCCGTAGCAGGAGTCGCGCGAAGGAGATCACCCGGCCAGCCAGGCCCTTTCCAGTTGCACGCGGGCGAACCCGCCCAGGGTGGGCAGATCGCGCACCCGGGAGGCGGCGATGTCGATGCCGTCGGCCATGCCCCAGACGAGGTAGCCGCCGCGCTCGTATTGGATGCGCTGCAACTCCTGGGCGGCCTGCTTGTACTCCGCGTCACTGTGCGCGGCCAGCGCTTTGGCGGTGGCCGCGTCGAACGCCGCGTCCTTGAAATCGGTTTCGTTCCGGTTCGATCCGCTCGACAGCAATTTGCTCGCGAAGAAGAGCGTGGAATCGTTGGTGCCCCACGAAATCGTGTACAGCGGCGCCTTCAGCCAGGTCTGGTCGTAGAAGGCGTTCGGCTCCTGGGTGACCACGTCGAGCCGGACGCCGATCTCGGCCAGCTGGTTGGCGATGACCTTGGCCGATTCGACTTCGCCCGGCGCCTCTGCCTTGGTGACCAACGGGTAGCCGCGCCCGGTGTCGAAGTTCGCCTCGCGCAGCAGCGCCTTCGCGCGGTCCACGTCGCGGGTGCGCTGGGCGAGGGAGCGGTCGTAGAGCGGGTCGCCCGTGCCGAGGATGTCGTTGGCGACCGTGCCGTAGCCGGAATGCACCTGGTCGACCAGGGCTTTGCGGTCGACGCCGAGGCGCAGCGCGGCGCGCACCCGCGCGTCGGCGAAGGGACCGTCGGAGGTCCGCATGGCGACGCCGACCACCGTGTCGTTCGGGCGGCGCACGACCGTGAGGTCGCCGCGGCCCGCCGCGGTGCGGCCCGCGATGGCGCCGACGTTGGACGCCAGGTCGATCTGCCCGCCGAGCGCCGCGTTGCCCAGCGCGGTCACGCTCTCGAACATGGTGACCTCGATGGCGTCCAGCAGCGGCGGCGTGCCGTGCCACCGGTCGTTGCGCACCAGCCGGGCGTTGCCGCCCTGGTAGGACTCCAATCGGAACGGTCCGCTGCCGATCGCCGCGGTGAAGTCGGTGGTGTCCTTCTTGACCGTGAAGGTCATCAGGCGCACCAGCAGCGGCAGTTGGGTATTCGGCTCGGGGACCGCGAGGACCACCCGGTTGGGTCCGTCGGCGGTGATGTCCTCCACGGCCACCGGCATCTTCGACGCGCCGCCGACCGTGCGCAGCCTGCGCAGCGACCACACGACGTCCTGCGAGGTCACCGGCGATCCGTCGTGGAAGGTCGCGTTCTCCGCCAGGGTGAAGCTCCAGCGTTTCCGATCGGCGTCCGGCTCCCATCGGGAGGCCAGTCGGGGCACGACATTGGGGTCCCCACCCGGCACGGTGAGCGCGTCGTAGACCAGGGAGGCGATCAGGAAGTCGCTGTCGTTGCTCAGGTTGGCGTGCGGATCGCGTTCGATGCGCGCCGCGGTGCCGAGCGCACCGACCCGCAGTGTGCCGCCGCGCCGGGCGGATCCGGGCGAGTCGGCGCCGTCGGAACACCCGGCTACCAGCAGCACCGCGCCGACCCCGAGACCCGAGCGCAGCAGTTGCCGTCGATTCAAACCCATTGCACTGCCTTCTTTCCTGAACCCAGGCACTGCGATACCCGCGCACCAAGTACTGATCAGGACAGGCTAGCCTAATGCATCCCGCGACTCGCCGATACCGGCACCGAAACGGCAGCGCAAGGGCGTACCGGCCGCAAACCTTCCGAGACGAGCTTTCCGATCTCCCCCAACCGGCGACTTCGGCCGGGCGGAAGTTATACGATTCTGCTATTTCTTTGTCGACTCGCTTAGGTAAGCCTTGCTTCACTCGGCGGGAACGGCTACCTTCGCAATACCAGTCGTCACCCCTGCTTTTCGAACCGATGCGAAGAAGGGATACCCGGTGAAAAGCGTTCTCTCCGAACGTAAGACGCTTCACCCTTTAGACCTCGAACGGCGCGAATTCTCCGCGGAAGCGGGCCATGCGGTGCGTGCCCTCGCCAGAGAGATCTCCGCCACAGTCGATCTCGCCCTGGCCGATCCGGCCGCCGCCGCGCGCACCCTCGCCGATCCCGCGCTCATCGAACGGATCGAGGCAGGCGTCGCGGAACTCCCGGCCGAGGTGCGCCACGCCATGCGCCCGCCCGCCACCACGGCCGGAGCCACCGTAGTCGGTCGACTTCCTCTGCAGGACAACGAATTCGGTCCCACGCCCCCGAGCTGGCGGGAGGCGGCGCGCTGGAGCGGCGATCCGGCTCGGCGCGCGCGCTCCTTCGAACTCGACGTGACCATGCTGCTGCTCGCGCGCAGCGCGGGTGAGCCGTTCGGCTGGCAGGGCCAGCAGGACGGACGGCTGGTCAACAACATCGTTCCCGCGGCCGGTCACGAGCACGAGCAGTCCGGGGCCAGCAGCAGAGTACTGCTGAGTCCGCACACCGAGGACGCCTTCCACCCGCGGCGCGCCAACCTGCTGATGCTCGGCTGCCTGCGCAACCCGGACTCCGTCGGGACCACCGTATCGTCGGTGCGCCGGATCGAACTCTCGGCCAGGCAGCGCGAATTGCTCAGCACTCCCGCCCTGCCGATCCTGCCGGACGTCTCCTACGGCGACGGACACGAAACTCGTTCCGCCGCTGCTGTTCCCACCTTGTGGAGCGCGGCTGGCGCGGATGAGCAGACCCTGCGCTACGATCCGGCATACACCCCGCTCGCGGAGGCAGGCCCCGAATTCCGCGCCGCCTACGAACAACTCACCGCGGAGCTCGAACGCGTCTGTGTCACCGCCGCGCTCGAACCCGGCGAGCTGTTGCTGGTGGACAACGACGTCGCCGTGCACGGCCGGGTGCCGTTCACCGCCCGGTACGACGGCACCGACCGGTGGCTCAAGCGAGTGAACATCCGGCTTCCGGAACGACGTCGCCGCGCCGAGGAAGCCGACGAGAATGGCTACGGGCAACAAATCGTGGCCCCGTTCCGAGCGGCGAACGCCTCGCCGGTCGAGAGCGGCACTGCTGAGCGGGATGCGGTACGACATGATCGAGGATCCTTTGAGCACGCGTGACCGAAGCACACCCCTGCGGGTGTTGAGCCGCAGCGACCTCGCCGACGTGCCGATCACACCGGCCGCGGTGGTGCGCGCGGTGGAAGAGGCGTATCTGGCCTTCGCGGCGGGCGATTCGGACAACCCGCGCAAGCTCAGCGTCGCGAACCCGGACGGGTGGTCGGTGGCCTACGCCATGCTCGGCCGGGACGGCCGCAGACGCGTTGTGGCGATGAAGACCTCCTACAAGTTCGACCCCGGTCACGACCGCAGCACGAAGCGGTACTACACCACCATCACGCTCTACGACGACTCCACCGGCGCGCCGATCGCGATGATGGACTGCGCGCGAGTAGGCGCGCTGCGCACGCCCGCGGTGTCGGCCCTGCTGGTGCGGGAGACCGTGCGGCGCGGGGCGGAGAGCGTCCTGCTGATCGGCACCGGAACCCAGGGCCGCAACGCGCTTCCGCATCTGCTCGCCGCGAACCCGCAGCTACGCAAACTGATGGTCTACGGTACCCACCGCGAGGGGCTGGAAGCCGTGCACCGCGTGCTCGCCGAACACCATCCGCACGCACTGCTCGAGACCGTGGCCGATGCGCGCGAGGCAGCCGCGGCCGCCGATGTCGTGCTGGCCACCGCGGGCCCCGCCACCGAGGTCGCGCTCGAAATCGGCGACCTCGCACCGGGTTCGGTGGCCGTGCTGGTCGGCTACGGGCTCGCGCCATCGACGCTGACCGGCGCCGACCGGGTGATCGCGACCAGCGCCGAGCAGATGGCGCTGACCGGCACCGACATGGCCGGACCGGACGGCACGCTGCGCGCCGTGGACGCCGAGCTGCCGCAGATCCTCAATCGCCGAGCGGTCGCGCGGCGCTCGGACGAGGAGCGGATCTTCGTCTACAACAGCGGGCTCGTACTGACCGATATCGCGGTGGCCCACGCGCTGGCCGAGCGGGCGATCGCGGAAGGCCGGGGTACGGAGGTGCCGCTGTGGGACTAGCGCGCGGAGGCACACGGTGAACCTGGAACACGCGAGCATCGCCATGGAACCGGGTGGGCAGGCGCACGATGCGATCGGCGCCGCCCCGATGCCCGCGCATCTCGATCCGTGGGAGCGCCGCCTGCTGGCCGATCCGGACCTGCTCGGCGACCTCGCCTTCGCGATGGGCGGCCCGTTCCATGTGATGTACCCGGCGCGGGTGGCGCACAACATCCGCGCCTTCCACGCCGCCTTCGCCCACGCGGGCGTGCACGGCACGATCTATTACGGCAAGAAGGCCAACAAAGCCGCGTGCGTCGCGCGGGCGTGCGCGGAACACGGCGCCGGCGTGGACGTCGCCAGCGTCGGCGAGCTGACCGCCGCGCTGGCGCAGGGCGTCCGCGGTGACGAACTCATGGTGACCGGACCGGCCAAGGCCGACGACCTGCTCTGGCTGGCCGCCCGGCACGGTTCGCTGCTCGCCGTGGACGATCTCGGCGAGCTGGACCGGCTCGCCGCGCTGGCGTCACCCGGGGCGCCCGCGCGCGTGCTGCTTCGCGTGCTGCCCGCTGCCTCGGCCAGCCGGTTCGGCATGACGTCCGGCGAAATCGAGGACGCGCTCGCGGTGTGCGGCGGTCACGATTCCCTCCGCCTGGAGGGGTTCAGTTTCCACCTGTCCGGCTACGACGCGGTGGCGCGCGCGGAACTCGCGGGCGCGCTGATCGCGCGCTGTCTGCACGCGCGCACGCTGGGGCATCCGGCCACCACCGTGTCGATCGGCGGCGGCTTCGGCGTCGACTACGTGGCGGCGGAGGCCGCGACGAAGTTCACCGCGGAAGTGGGCAGGCAGTGGTTCCACTCCGGGAAGTCCTTCGATTCCTACTACCCGTATCACTTTCCGGCGCCCGGTGCGGCCATGCTGGCCCAGATCCTCGAATACGAGGATCTCGCCAGGCGACTGCGTGACAACGCCGTGCGCCTGGCGATCGAACCGGGACGCGCGCTGCTCGCGCACGCGGGGTGCACCGTCTTCCGCGTACAGGGCAGCAAGACCAGGCATGCGCACGGCAAGCCCTACCGGTTGCTCACCGTCGACGGCACCAGCCTCAGCCTCTCCGAGCAGTGGTTCGACAGCGAGTACCTGCCCGATCCGCTGCTGTGGCCCACCCGGCCTGGCGAAGTCACACCCACCAGCGTCGGCGCGGCCACCTGCCTGGATTCCGACATGCTCAGCTGGCGCCGGGTGCCGCTGCCCCGCCCCGCCGAGGTCGGCGACCTGCTGATCTACCCGAATACCGCCGGTTACCAGATGGACTCGAACGAGTCCCCCTTCCACGAGCTCCCCCTCCCACCGAAAGTCGTGCTGCACGACGCGCCCGGCGACCGCTTCCGCTGGACCCGCGACAGCTGACCCGACTTCCCCGACACGAACCAGGAGATAGCAATGCCGCTCGTCACGCGCGTGACGGATCTGATCGGTCGCACGCCGCTGTTCGAGCTCGCGGCCACCGCGACGGGCACCCGCCTGCTGCTCAAGCTCGAGCAGTTCAACCCCACCGGTGCGGCCAAGATCAGGATGGCGCGCGAGATGGTGCTCGACGCCGAGCGTCGCGGTTTGCTGCGCAGTGGCGGACATATCATCGAATCCACGTCCGGCAACACCGGGCTCGGCCTCGCGGTAGTTGCCGCCGAACGTGGGTATCGCTTCACCGCGGTGGTCGACCATCACGCATGTAAGGACAAACTGCGGGCGATGCGGGCAATGGGTGCGGAACTGGTGTACGTCGCCGACGAGGACGACGACAACCTGGCCACCTCGGCACGGGAGGACCTGGCCGAGGCGATGGCGGCCGAGCGCGACGACGCCTTCTTCACCGAGCAGCACAACAACGACGCCAACGCGGTGGGCTACTACGCCGTGGCCGAGGAGTTGCTCGAAGACGTCGATCGGGTCGACATCCTGCTCTCGGCGGTGGGTACCGGAGGTTCGCTGTTCGGCACCGCCACCCGGCTGCGCCAGCTCGGCTGCGTTCCCTACGTGATCGGCGTCGAGCCGGTCGGCTCGATCGCGTTCGGCGGTCCGGGCGGCCCGTACTGGCAGTCGGGCACCGGCACTCCGCCGGGCGCCACCATCGGCACGGCGGTGGATTACTCGCTGCTGGATGAAGGCGTCAAGGTCACCGACGTGGCGGCGTTCGCGACCGCGCGCGCCGTCGCGGCCGAACTGGGCCTGATGATCGGCGGCTCGGCGGGTGGCTCGGTGCACGCCGCGCTCACCCGGCTCGAGCAGTTCCCCCCTGGTTCCACCGTGGTCACCATCGTGTGCGACGGCGGGGAGAAGTACTTGGACACGGTGTTCGACGACGAGTGGATGACCGCGCGCGATCTGCTCGACCCCGACGCCGAACGCGAGGTCGCGGACATGCTGCGGCGCTACACGCCCGCCGCCAGGAACACGCTGGTGGAGGCGCGGTGAATTCCGGACGTTCGTACCGGGCGGCGCTGCCGCTGCCCCCGCGCGGGGCCACCCGCCCGCCATCCGCGAAGGAGGACCGGTGATCCTGACGAGCTTCCGCGGCGACGGCGGGCGGCTCACCGCCCTCGCGACGCCCATCGCGCTGACCCAGCTGGCCCAGATCGCGGTGTCCACCACCAACATCGCGCTGATGGGCACGCTCGGCGTGCGGCAGGTGGCCGCGGGCGGGCTGGCGATCGTGCTGTTCAACCAGATCCGCACCATGTGCGTCGGCTTGATCACCGGCAGCGGCAACCAGATCGCCACCGCGGTGAGCGCGGCGGGCAAGCGCGGTGAATCGCCGGATCCGGAGATCCGCGACCTGCTGCGGTCGAGCTTCGTGATCGCCACCGTCGCCGGGCTCGTCGGCGGCGCGGCGCTGATCGGGCTGGGCTGGGTGCTGCCCTGGCTCGGGCAGGACCCCGGAGTGCTCGCCGACGCCCGTCCCCTGATGGTGGCGCTCGCCCCCGGCCTGCTGCCCTGCCTGTGGTTCCAGGTGCTGCGCCAGTACACCGTCGGCATGCAGCGCCCCCAGGCGCTGTTGCTGGTGACGCTGGGCTCGGTGGTGCTGAACCTGCTGCTGGCCCTCGGCTTCATCCACGGCATGGCCGGGCTGCCCGAACTCGGCCTCACCGGTATCGGTGTCGCCACCTCGCTGGTGTTCCTGATCACCTTCGGCGTGTTCTGGGCGATGGTGTGGCGCGACGAGGAACTCGGCCGCACCCTGCCGATGTCCCCGCTGCCGGTGCGGTGGACGACGATCCGGGCCGAACTGAAACTGGGCACGCCGATCGCGCTGACCTACGGCTCCGAGGCGGGCATGTTCTCGGTGCTCGCGCTCGTCATGGGCAGCATCGGACCGGCGGCGCTGGCCGCGCACAACGTCGTCTACCAGATCATCTACATCGTCTTCCAGGTCGCGATCGGTCTCTCACACGGTGCGTCGATCCTGGTCAGCCACGCGGTGGCGCGCGACGAGCACGCGCACGCCCGCGCGCTGGCCTGGCTGGCGCTGCGCCATGCCGCGGTGGTCGCGGCGGTGACCGGCGCGGTGTACGTGGTGGCTCCGGATCTGGTGCTGCGCCCCTTCCTGGAGTCCTCCGACACCGACACCATCCGGATCGCGCACACCCTGCTGCTGATCGGCATCGTGCTGCAGTTCTTCGACGCGGCCCAGAACATCGGCACCGGCCTGCTGCGCGGCCTCAAAGCGACCAACGCGGGCTTCCGGCTGTCGCTGATCGGCTACTGGGGCGTCGGCCTGCCCGTCGCCCTGCTGCTGGCCTATCCGGTCGGCCTCGGCGCCGCGGGCGTCTGGTGGGGTCTCACCGCGGGCCTGGCCACCACCGCGGTCCTCATGCTGCGCCGCTATTTCGCGCTGCTCGACGGCATGGAGCGGGAGCGTCCGCGCCTGCTTCCGGAAACCCTCACCACGCCCAGCTGACCGGCGGCCCACCGCCACGCATCGGCCCTCGTTCCCGTTCCGGACCGCATCCGGAATCGGAACGGGGGTCGAGTGCATGTGGACGCCCTGCGGACCGCCGACGCCCGCGGTCAGTGACCAATCCCACAGCGGCCGACGTTTCCCCAGCTTTCGACACCGAAACCTCACCTTCCCGCAAGCGTGTCTTCATCAACTGTCGGGAAACCTGTCCGTAACCGACGCTATCGTGGCGACGGAGCCAAGCCAATGGCGGGCAAACCGCCAGGAGGAGTTCGGTCCGGTGTCCATCACCAGAGTCGCGGAGTACCCGCGTCCGGATCACGTGTTGTTCCACTTCAGCGACACACATCTCATCGCGGGCGACGACCCCCTGTACGGCGATGTCGACGCCGACCTGCGGTTACGCCAACTGCTCGAGCAGGCCGCGGCGAGCCGGATCCGCCCGACCGCGATCGTGTTCACCGGCGACCTCACCGACCGGGGCGAGCCCGCCGCGTACGCCAAGCTGAAGTCGATCGTCGAGCCGTTCGCCAGAAGTTTGCAAACACCCATCGTGTGGGTCACCGGCAATCACGACGACCGCGCCGCCCTCCGCGCCCGCCTGCTCGGCGAATACCCGACCACCTCCCCGCTGGACCGGGTGCACGTGGTCGACGGACTGCGCATCATCGCCTTGGACACCTCGGTCCCCGGGCACCACCACGGGGAGATCTCCGACGACCAGCTGGAATGGCTGCGCTCGGTGCTGGCCGAGCCCGCGCCCTTCGGCACCATCCTGGCCATGCACCACCCGCCGGTGCCGTGCGTGGTCGACCTCGCCGTCACCGTGGAGCTGCGGGATCAGCGCAGGCTGGCCGACGTGCTCGACGGCAGCGACGTGCGCGCCATCCTCGCCGGGCACCTGCACTTCTCCACCAGCGCGACCTTTGCGGGCATCCCGGTCTCGGTGGCGTCGGCCACCTGCTACAGCCAGGATCTCGGCGTGGCGACCGGCGGCCTGCGCGGCCGGGACGGCGCGCAGGCCTTCAACTACGTGCACGTCTACCCGGACACCGTGGTGCACTCGGTGGTGCCCATCGAGCGCGGCCGTACGGTCGGCGTCCCGGCCACGCCGGAGGAAGCGCAGCGGCGGCTCGCGGATGAGGGCATCGTGATCCCGCCCGCCGGGCGCATCCCGCACGTCATGCGGCGCCCGGCGTCGACTCCGGAATCGGACGACGAGGCGGTGTACTGAGCCGCTCCCACGGCGCCGGGTCGGGGAAGTACCCGGCCAGGAACTCCGAGACGATCCGCACCCGCTCGGACTCGGCGACCTCGGGGAAACTGCCGTCGTTGAGGCAGAAGAAGTCGACGTCGCGATGGCGAGCGAGCCCGTCCAGCAAAGACAAGCCGCTGTAGCTGGTCGTGTCGACGTAGCGCGCCCGCGCCGCCTCCTGCGGCACCGCCCGGCCGGTCAGCATGGCGTAGTAGTGATACAGCGAGTTGGTCACCGAGATGTCGGTGGCCGCCCGGAACCGGCTCGCGCTCGTACGCGCGAAATCCGCGGCGAATTCCTCTTCCATCTCCAGCAGCACGCTGCGCCGCAGCGGCGCGGGCGTGTGCTCGAGGTGCCGGGTGATGACGTGACCGAAGCGATCGGCCAGCAGCGCCCGGTTCACCCGCGCGGCGTTCTCGAAACCGCTGCGCCGCTCGTGGTTGCGGCCGGGACCGATCCGGGTTTCCGCTTCGATGAACCGGCTCACCCCGGCCGGGGTGAAGAACATCGACGGACGCACCGGCCGTGCGAAGAACATGTCGTCGTTGGCGTACAGAAAGTGCTCGCTGAGCCCCTCGATGTGCTGCAACTGGCATTCCACCGCGTGCGAATTGAACACCGGCAAGCCGCTCACGTCGCGGAAGTGGTCCACCGCGCGCACCACGGTCACCTTCGGGTGCGCGGTCAGCCAATCCGGCGGCGTGGAGTCGGTCGCGATGAAGATCCTGCGGATCCACGGCGCGTTCTTGTGCACCGACCGCAGGGCGTACTTCAGCTCGTCGATCTGCCGGATCCTGGCGTCGGCGTCGTCGCCCTCGCCGACCACGACCTGCGCCAGCATCCCGGCGCGCCGGGCGCGGAATTCGGGGTCGGAACCGTCCACCCAGGAGAACACCAGGTCGATGTCGAAACCGACGTCACTGGTCTGCGGCGCGAACATGTCCACCAGGGTCGGCCAGTTCCGGTCGAACAGCCGTACCTGCGTGCGCTGGACGTCGGCGAGGTCGAACACCTCCCGGGTCAGCGCGTTCGGGCGCGGGCAGGTCACCGTGTCGCCGTGGTACTCCCACAGTTCCAGCTCGACGTGATGCGCCGGATCGTGGTCGCGCCCGAGCCGGAATATGTTGTGCCGCAACTCCACACAGGAGAATCCCGCCGACATCGCGGCGGCGGTCACCCGGCGCACCATCTGGCGGTGCGCCGCGTCGGCCGCGAGCACGAGCCGGTGGCCGCTGTCGCGCACGAGCAGGAACGGCACCTCCGCCGCCGCCAGCTCCGCGCGCAGGTACCCGAGATCCGCCATCATCGTCGCGGACACGGCGAGATTGCTCGCCATGCGCCGCGTCACCATCTCCACCGCCCCTGAATTCACTGCTCCCCTGTCCACCATCACTGTCTCCACATCCGTCGATCCGCCGGTTTCCGAGTCGTCCGGGGCACCGCGCCGAGCCGTGAGTCCGCCGATGACGAGGCATCGGCGAGAGATGACCGCGCTCGGCGCGGTGACATTCAGAAATGGGGAAGGGTGCCGAAGCGGGTGCGCGAATTGATCACCTGGTATGCAGACGACTGGTAGACCATTTCGTTTTCACCTCACTCACGGCCGGACGCGCGAAGCGTCATGGTTGGAAGCGCTGCCTTCGTGCGGGAACGAGCAAGGCACGGGTGCAGTCGCGAGCCGGACGGTCATCGGCCGGCGGGAAAGTGGTCTGCCCAGAAAACACCGGGCACCACTACGAATGATGCAACGCGCCGGAGATTCCGTCAATCGGCGCTGCTGAACTGCCCGTGCCCTTCCGCTGCCGCCGGCTCCGCGCCGGAGGGCAGGGGCATGGCACACCCGGGGCTACACAGTTAGGATAGGCTCACCATATTGCCTGGAGAAAGGTTGCGCCGGTGCGTGTCGTCATCCTGTTCGGAACCGAGATGGGTACCGCGGAGTCCGCGGCGGACAGCATCGCCGAAGAGCTCCGCGAGGCACACGACGTCTCGGTGCACGATATGACGGACTTCGACATCGCGGACCTGGACCCGCGCCACTTCCACGTCGTCGTGTGCTCGACCTACGGCGACGGCGACATACCGACCGGCGCGGAACCCTTCTACGACGCGCTCGACCGCCACCGCCCGGCATTGCACGGCCTGCGGTTCGCCGTGTTCGGGCTCGGCGACACCGTTTACGGCGACACGTTCAATCGCGGCGGCGAGATCATCGCCGAGCGACTCGTCGAGTGCGGCGCCACCCAGGTCGGCGAGCACGCGCGGCACGACGCGTCGACGGAGATCCGCGTCGCCGACATGGCTCGGGAATGGGCCGCCACACTCGACATCCCCACGCTGGTCTCGGCCTGACCGCCGCCTGCGGAATAACGCCGAAGTGGTCCGGACAAACTGCACAGCGCCAGCGAACAAGTGGCGCAGCACCTTAGACTGCTATCAAGCGCGGCACAGCCCGCCGCGCTCGACGATCCATGAGGTGACGAAGATGGCAGCCGGAGCGAGCCCCGCCCAACGTCAGCACAACTCGACAGATCATCCCGAGCTGGACGTGCTTCCGGAATGGCCGCTGGAAACGATCGGCGTGCTGGTGACGACCGATCCCGCGCCGCACGCGATTCCGGTCTCCTGGCCCGTGCGGGCCGGTGATCGGCGGATTCTGCTGAGCCTGAAGTACGACCGCGGCTCCCTGGCCCGGTTGCGCGAGCATCCCGAAGTGGCGCTGCTGATCCTCGGCGGCGGCAACGTGGCGATGTGCGCCAGGGGCACCGCGCACGTGGTCGCCGAGCAGATGCCCGGCGCCGACGACTATGTCGCCGTCCGCATCGACGTCGACGTGATCGATGACCACCGCCAGTCGGCCTTCGCGGTCGTGCAAGGCATTCAGCGCACGGTGCTCGACGACGAGAGCGAACTGCGCGCGTTGCAGAGCCGGGTCAGCACTTTGAAATCCTGGGCAGACCACCAGAACTGAATCAGCCCGGCGGCACCGGGCAGCAAAGAAGAGGCGGCACCGTCCGTGCCGCGCGGAAGGGGATCATGAGCGTCACACTGGCCAAAGGCGGCAACGTCTCGCTGTCGAAGCAGGCGGCGAATCTCACCAAGGTATCGGTGGGGCTCGGCTGGGACGTGCGTACCACCACCGGCGCCGACTACGATCTCGACGCCAGTGCGCTGGTCTGCGGACCGAATCTGAAAGTGCTGTCCGATCAGCACTTCATCTTCTACAACAACCTGCGCTCGCCCGACGGATCCATCGAGCACACCGGCGACAATCTCACCGGCGCGGGTGAAGGCGACGACGAGGTGATCAACGTCGACCTCACGGCCGTGCCGCCGGAGATCACCAACGTCTTCTTCCCGGTCTCCATCCACGACGCCGACGCGCGCGGCCAGTCCTTCGGCCAGATCCGCAACGCCTTCATCCGTGTCGTGGACGCGAGCACCGGCGCCGAACTGACCCGCTACGACCTCTCCGAAGACGCGTCCACCGAAACGGCCATGATCTTCGGCGAGCTCTACCGCCACAACAACGAGTGGAAGTTCCGCGCCATCGGCCAGGGCTACGCCTCCGGCCTTGCGGGCATCGCCCGCGACTACGGCGTCAACGTCTGAGCGTTCGAGTCGGCCACGGCTGCCGGTCGATGGGGAACATCCCGCACGGCCTGCCGTGGCCGATCCGACGTCAGCCGCAGCAGACCGGGTCGTCGCAGGGGTCGCCGACTTCGCTGCCGTATGCGGTCAAGTGCTGAATGGGCGCCACGACCTGTGTGGTTGTGTGGGGGTCGAGGGTGGGTGCGGCGGCGCTCGGACGGCCCCAGGTGGGCGGGGTGGTGTCGATGTCGAAACGGGGCGTGCCGTCGATGAACAAGGTCCACAGGGGGTGGTCGGGGAAGCCGTTGAGCCGCAGGACCCACCATCGGCCGTCGACGTGGGCGGCGACCGGGAAACGGCCTATGCCGGTCCGGTGCCACTGCGGTCGCGCGTGGAGTTCGGGGTAGGGCATAGTTCCAGTGTCCCGGATCCAGCCGTCGCGCACAGGTGGACCCGTTTCGGCCTACTCGTTCTCCTCCGGCCAGAAGGCGCGCCAATCCTCGGCAGTGAGGGGAAGACGCTCGCCGCGGCTCTTTTCCGCCGCGTCTTCGGTCGCGCGGATGGCGGCGGCGAAGCTGAGCGTCGCTTTGCGGAGACGTTCTTCGGCGCTATCCGGCCCGCCGAGATGCACGACACGCAGCGCCTCGGGAACGAGATCGGAAGGCAGACCCGCTTTGGTGCTGCGGGAAATGATCTTCTCGGCGAGCGCGAGAGCGGGTTGCGCCATGGCGATGCCGTCCAGGCAGGAGCGGCGGGACTTCTCGGCGGATTTGCGTTCCTCCCAAGCACGTTCCTGGGCGGCGATCTTCTCCGCCACCGACGCGGACGGGTCGATCGCGGCGTCCACCAGGTGCGGACTGCGGTTGACCAGCTTGGCGACGAGCGCGGCGGCGACGTCGTCGACGGTGAACTCGCCCGCAGCCTCGGCGATCCGGGAATGGAAGAGCACTTGCAACAGCAAGTCGCCGAGTTCCTCCTTGATCGTCTCGGCATCGCTGTGCTGGATGGCGTCGAGCAGCTCGTAGGTTTCCTCGAGCAGGTAAGGGCGCAGCGAGTCGTGGGTCTGGGTGACCTCCCAGCCCCCGAAGTGCCAGAGACGGTCCATGACCTCGACCGCCCCCGCCAGGCCGGCCGCGACCACCGCCGTGTCCGTGCGCGGCACCGCGTCGCCGTTCGGCGCGGCGCGATCCACGCCGTCGGCCCTGCGTTCGGCGGCGCGGTGCCGGGCAGCCCGCAGGACGGACTCGTCGCGATCCGCCGAACTCATCGGGGAGCCATCTCGGCGGCGACGGTGAGATCGACCGCGCCCTGCGCCTTCCCGTCCAACGCCAGCAGCAGATCGGCCACGAACTGCAGCAACACCACATCCCGGACGCGCTCGGCCCCGACGCTGTCCTCCACCCGCGGCAACGGCAGCTGCACCACCCCGGACGCGGCGCGGTAGCCCGCGCTCGGGTAGAGCCGCTTGAGACGCATCTGCTTGGAGTCCGGCAGATGCAGCGGCGAGATCTTCAAAGTGGTTCCGGTGACCGCGATTTCGGTGACCTGGTACTCGCGGGCGAGCAGGCGCAGCTTGGCCACCGAGACCAGGCGCCCGACCTCGACCGGCACTGGGCCGTACCGGTCGACCAGCTCGTCGACGACCAGCGCCAGCGCCGAATCATCCTGCGCGGCAGCGAGTTTGCGGTATGCCTCCAGGCGGAGCCGGTCGCTGGCGATGTAGTCCGGCGGGATGTGCGCGTCGACGGGCAGGTCGATGCGCACCTCCTTGACCTCCTCGGTGGTGATCGGCTTACCGTCGGCGGCGGCGCGATACGCCTCGACCGCCTCGCCGACCAGGCGCACGTAGAGATCGAAGCCGACGCCCGCGACATGCCCGGACTGTTCGGCGCCGAGCACGTTACCCGCGCCGCGGATCTCCAGGTCCTTCATCGCGACCGCCATGCCCGCGCCGAGATCGGAGTTCTGCGAGATGGTGGCCAGCCGGTCGTAGGCCGTCTCGGTGAGCGGCTTCTCCGGTGGATACAGGAAGTAGGCGTAGCCGCGCTCCCTGGAGCGCCCGACCCGGCCGCGCAGCTGATGCAGCTGCGAAAGCCCCAGCGCGTCGGCGCGTTCCACGATCAGCGTGTTGGCGTTGGAGATGTCCAAACCGGTCTCGATGATCGTGGTGCACACCAGCACGTCGTATTCGCGCTGCCAGAAGCCCTGCACGGTGGACTCGAGCGCGTCCTCGTTCATCTGGCCGTGCGCCACCACCACCCGCGCCTCCGGCACCAGATCGCGAATCCGCTTGGCCGCCTTGTCGATCGAGGACACCCGGTTGTGCACGTAGAAGACCTGGCCGTCGCGCAGCAACTCGCGCCGGATCGCGGCGGTGACCTGCTTGTCGTTGTAGCCGCCCACATAGGTGAGCACCGGGTGGCGCTCCTCCGGTGGGGTGAGGATGGTCGACATCTCCCTGATCCCGGCCAGGCTCATCTCCAGGGTGCGCGGGATCGGGGTCGCCGACATGGTGAGCACGTCGACGTGCGTGCGCAGCGCCTTGATGTGCTCCTTGTGCTCCACACCGAACCGCTGCTCCTCGTCGACCACGACCAGGCCGAGGTCCTTCCAGCGCACGCCGGTCTGCAGCAGGCGGTGCGTGCCGACCACGATGTCCACGCTGCCGTCGGCCATCCCCTCCAGCACGGCGCGCGCCTCGGCCGGATCGGTGAAGCGGGACAGGCCCTTCACGGTGATCGGGAAGCCCGCGACCCGCTCGCTGAAGGTCTGCAAGTGCTGTTGGGCGAGCAGCGTGGTCGGAACCAGCACCACGACCTGCTTGCCGTCCTGCACGGCCTTGAATGCCGCCCGCACCGCGATCTCGGTCTTGCCGTAGCCGACGTCGCCGCAGACCACGCGGTCCATCGGGACCGGCTTCTCCATGTCCGCCTTCACCTCGGCGATGGCGGTCATCTGGTCGACGGTCTCGGTGAACGCGAACGCGTCCTCCATCTCCTGCTGCCACGGCGTGTCCGGCCCGAAGGCGTGGCCCGGCGCGGCCTGGCGCGCGGCGTACAGCTGCACGAGCTCGCCCGCGATCTCGCGAACCGCCTTGCGCGCCTTGCGTTTGGTGTTGGCCCAATCCGAGCCGCCGAGCTTGGACAGGCTGGGCATCTCACCGCCGACGTAGCGGGAGAGCTGATCGAGCGACTCCATCGGCACGAACAGCCGATCGCCCGGCTGGCCGCGCTTGCCCGGCGCGTACTCGATCACCAGGTACTCGCGGCGGGCACCGCCCACGGTGCGCTCGATCATCTCGACGAACTTGCCGATGCCGTGCTGGTCGTGCACCACCATGTCGCCCGCGCTCAACGCGAGCGGGTCGACCTGGTTGCGGCGCTTGGCCGGCATCCGCTTGCCCTCGGCAGGGGCGGTGACCCGGTTGCCGGTGAGGTCGGACTCGGCGACGACGACCAGACCGGCGTCCTCGAACACCAGACCGTCGTGCAGCGAACCGCACAGCACACCGACCACGCCGTCGTTCGGCTCGGCGCCCTGCTCCAGCGCCGCGGCGGGCACCTCGGCATCCGCCAGCCTTTCCAGAATGCGCTGTGCCGTGCCGTGACCTGCGACGACCACGACGGCCCTGCCGCCGGTGGCGACGTGGGCGCGCAGCGAGGCGAACATGGTCGCGACCAGTTCGTCGGACCCGCGCGCGGCCGGGCCGGGCAGCACCGGCAGCACGACCTCCGACGCGTCGCCGGAGGTGAGCGGGCTCAGCGTCCACCAGGGCAGACCTTGCCGTTCGGCGCCGGCCTGGACCTCCGCCAGCGGGCGGTAGGCCGAGGCGGCCAGGTCGAGTCCGTGCCCGCCGAGCGGCGCGGCGCCGCCGAACGAGGCCGCGGTCCAGGATGCCTCCAAGAATTCCTCGCCGGTGCGCACCAGGTCGGCGGCGCGGGTGCGGATCTTCTCCGGATCGCACAGCAGCACGTGGGTGCCCTCGGGCAGCACCTCGGTGAGCAGGCGCAGCTGCCCGGGCCGCAGCACCGGCAACAACGCCTCCATGCCCTCGACCGGAATGCCCTGCGCCAGCTTCTCCAACATCTCCACCAGCGCCGCGTCGGCCGCGTTGGCGACGGCGACCTCGGCCGCCCGCTCCCGCACCTGCGAGGTGAGCAGCAGTTCCCGGCACGGCGGCGCGACCACCACGTCCACCGTCACGTCGGGCAGTGAGCGCTGGTCGGCGACGGCGAACGGCCGCAGCTCGGTGACCTCGTCGCCCCAGAACTCCACCCGGACCGGATGGTCGGCGGTGGGCGGGAACACGTCCAGGATGCCGCCGCGCACCGCGAACTCGCCGCGCTTGCCCACCATGTCGACCCGGGTGTAAGCGAATTCCACCAGGCGGGTGAGCACTTCGTCGAAGTCCAGCTCGGCGCCGACCCGCAGAACGATCGGTTCGATGTCGCCGA
Source organism: Nocardia barduliensis (assembly GCF_013315795.1). Classification (GTDB taxonomy): domain Bacteria; phylum Actinomycetota; class Actinomycetes; order Mycobacteriales; family Mycobacteriaceae; genus Nocardia; species Nocardia barduliensis. The sequence continues at coordinate 1,135 of NZ_JABLTE010000092.1, read as the reverse complement.
GCCCGTCGGCCATCGGCTGCATCAGCGACCGCACCGTGGTCACCACCACGCGCAGCGGGCCGGGGAAATACGGGTCGGCGGGGTGCGCGATCCGGCGCAGCACCTCCAGCCTGCGCCCCACCGTGTCCGCGCCCGGCGAGAGCCGTTCGTGCGGCAGCGTCTCCCAGGACGGGAACTGCGCGACCGCGGGGCCGAGCATCTCCTCGAGCTCGACGGTCAGATCGTCGGCCTCCCGCCCCGTCGCCGTCACCACCACCAGCGGCCGCGCGGCCGCCACCCGCGCCGCGACGAACGGGCGCACCGCCGACGGTGCGACCAACTCGACCGACGAGGTGCCGATCAGCTCCGCGACGGTTCGTAGCGAGGTATCGGCACCGGCCGCGGCGGCCAGTCCCGCCAACGGGGGGCGGTGGGTGGACATCGACAACTCCTGAGCGCAGGCGACACGGTTCGAGCGGCCAACCGAGTCTAGTTAAGCGAGCCACTCGTTTTTGCAGCGCCTGCGGCGACATGGGTCAGCGGCGGCCTCCGGCGTGTGCCGAAGCGACCGTCCATCGCTGGGCGTTCGGTCGGCTCGCTTGCTCGAAACCTGTGCGCGGGCCGATACGGCCGGTTGTGGTCGTGGGTGGACGCGGGTGGACGCGGCGCTAGTGCGGTCCAGGTTCGATTCGCTCGTCCTGCCCGGACTCGCGTATGCCCGCTTACGTCACTGTCGAAGCCGAGGTCTCGGACCAGGAAGTCGGACCAGCGTACTGGCGGCTGGCCGAGCCGTCGATCCGCCAGTACGGCGGACGTTATCTCGCCGCTACCGTGCCAGAGGCGATCGAGGGTGACCGGCCCGCCGCCCGGCCCGCGGTGGTACTGGAGTACCCCGACCTGGACCGAATCCGGACGTGGTACGACTCCCCGGAGTACCTGAAGGCGCGAGAACTGCGGACCTCCGGCGTCCAGGTGCGGATGGTCTTCGCCGACGGCGTCCAGCAGTAGCCAGACCGACCCCCGCCGTTCACGGCCCGATCGCTACGCAGAGAAGCTCACGAAGTCCACCCACAGAACCAGCGCTGTCGAACGCAGCGCCCCGATGACGAGCCCAGCGCACCCACCCACCATTACACGAAAAAGGCCCACGAAATCC
>NZ_JABLTE010000091.1 GCF_013315795.1 Nocardia barduliensis | reverse complement strand
CTCTCCGCGGGGGAGGTCGTGGGCAGACCCGCAACGGGGGATGGTGGGCGGAAACGCGCACCGCAGAGTGAAAGGATTTACGTTGTTCTCCACAATCAGCGCACGCCGCACCCTGGCCCGCGTGGCCGTCGCCGGTGCGATCGCCGCAATCCCGTTGACCGCGATGGCGATGCCTGCCTCGGCTACCCCGGGCACACCCGGGGTCCATCAGGCCTGGTACGACCCGTATTACAACCGGTGCGACTTCGGTCCGTTCCAGAACTGGAGCTGCAATAACAATCCGTTGTTCGGCTGGGGCTACAACCAGTACGGCGGCCCCTTCGGGCAGGGCTACGGGCAGCAAGCGCCAGGTATGTTCGGCAGCAGCTAGATAGTCCGCGAAGACGCCGGTGGCCCGCTCCGAGTTCTCGGAGCGGGCCACCCGTGCGAATCAGCCGGAAGATCAGGCGGTCTCGGTGATCGGGCGATCGACCCAGCTCATCAGGCCGCGCAGCTTGGCGCCGGTGACCTCGATCGGGTGCTCGGCGTTCTGCTTGCGCAGCGCCTCGAGTTCCTTGTTGCCGCCCTCGACGTTGGCGACCAGACGCTTGACGAAGCTGCCGTCCTGGATGTCCTTGAGGATGTCCTGCATGCGCTTCTTGGTGTCGGCGTCGATGACCCGCGGGCCCGACAGGTAGCCACCGAACTCGGCGGTGTCGGACACCGAGTAGTTCATCCGCGCGATGCCGCCCTCGTACATCAGGTCGACGATCAGCTTCAGCTCGTGCAGCACCTCGAAGTAGGCCATCTCCGGCGCGTAACCGGCCTCGACCATGACCTCGAAACCGGTCTTGACCAGTTCCTCGGTGCCACCGCACAGCACGGCCTGCTCACCGAACAGGTCGGTCTCGGTCTCTTCCTTGAAGGTGGTCTTGATGACGCCCGCGCGGGTGCCGCCGATGCCCTTGGCGTAGGACAGCGCCAGCGCCTGGCCCTCGCCCTTGGGGTCCTGGTCGATCGCGATCAGCGCCGGAACGCCCTTGCCGTCGACGAACTGACGGCGCACCAGGTGACCCGGACCCTTCGGGGCCACCATGCCGATGGTGACGTTGGCAGGCGGCTTGATCAGGCCGAAGTGGATGTTGAGGCCGTGACCGAAGAACAGCGCGTCGCCGTCGTTCAGGTTCGGCTCGATGTCATTGGTGAAGATCGACGCCTGCGCGGTGTCGGGCGCGAGCACCATGATGAGGTCCGCCCACGCCGAAACCTCGGCCGGCGTGCCGACGGTCAGACCCGCCTCCTCCGCCTTCGGACGCGACTTCGAACCCTCGGCCAGGCCGACGCGGACCTCGACGCCCGAGTCGCGCAGGCTCAGCGAGTGCGCGTGACCCTGGCTGCCGTAGCCGATGACAGCGACCTTGCGGCCCTGGATGATCGACAGGTCGGCATCGTCGTCGTAGAACATCTCGACTGCCACTGTGGTTCCTTCCGGGATCATCCCCGCGCGAGGCGGGGCACACCGTGCTTGCGCCGGTGCGGATTTACGTTGTTCTGGATCGGATCACCTCCGCAGCAGCGGGAGGGGATCATTCCCGCGTACGCGGGGAGGGCGGCACGCCAACCGTCGATCGCAGAAAGACTAGCGTGTGGCCGCCGCAGGACGGGCGGCCCCATCGGTGTGCGCGCCCACTACCTCATCGAGTGGCGGTGATGGACTTCGGTCCACGCCCCACCGCGACGACGCCGGACTGCACGATCTCCCGGATGCCGTACGGTTCGAGCATCCGCAGCAGCGCGTCGAGCTTGGACCGGGTTCCGGTCGCCTCGACGGTGAGCGCGTCCGGCGACACGTCGATGACCTTCGCGCGGAACAGTCCCACGGCCTCGATCACCTGGGTCCGCACGCTGGCGTCGGCGCGCACCTTCACCAGGATCAGTTCGCGGGCCACCGAGCTGTCGGAGTCCTGCTCCACGATCTTGATGACGTTCACCAGCTTGTTGAGCTGCTTGGTGACCTGCTCCAACGGCAGGTCCTCGACGGTGACGACGATGGTCATGCGCGAGATCTCGGGCAGCTCCGTGCCGCCGACCGCCAGCGATTCGATGTTGAAGCCGCGGCGGGAGAACAGCGCCGCGACCCTGGCCAGCACGCCCGGTTTGTCCTCGACGAGAACGCTGAGGGTATGCGTGGTACTCATCCGTTGTTCACCCTGTTCTGTTCCTGCGACATCGCCGCGTGGATGACCGCCGGTTCCGCGGCCTGCTCGTCCTCGTCGAACAGCGGGCGGATGCCGCGAGCGGCCATGATCTCGTCGTTGCTGGTTCCCGCGGCGACCATCGGCCAGACCTGGGCGTCCTTGCCGACGATGAAGTCGATCACCACGGGACGGTCGTTGATGGACTGCGCCTCGCGGATGGCGGCCTCCACGTCCTCCTCGCGCTCCACCCGGATGCCGTGGCAGCCGAGGGCTTCGGCGAGCTTCACGAAGTCGGGGATGCGCAGCGAGTGCGTGCCCAGGTCGGTGTTGGAGTAACGCTCCTGGTAGAAGAGGGTCTGCCACTGGCGAACCATGCCGAGGTTGCCGTTGTTGATCAGCGCGACCTTGATCGGGACGCCCTCGACGGCGCAGGTGGCCAGCTCCTGGTTGGTCATCTGGAAGCAGCCGTCACCGTCGACCGCCCACACCTCTTTGTCCGGCGCGCCCATCTTGGCGCCCATGGCCGCCGGAACGGCGTAGCCCATGGTGCCGAGGCCACCGGAGTTCAGCCAGGTGCGCGGCTTTTCGTACTTGATGAACTGCGCAGCCCACATCTGGTGCTGACCGACGCCCGCGCAGTAGATCGCGTCGGGCCCGGCCAGACGGCCGAGCGCCTCGATGACGAACTCCGGAGACAGCGAGCCGTCCGCGGGCGGGGTCCAGCCCAGCGGGTAGGCGTCGCGCACGCCGTCGAGGTAGGTCCACCAGTCGGTCAGCGGCAGCGGCAGCGAGGCGCCCGCGGCGGGATCGCCCTTCAGGGTCTCGATGAGCTCGACGATCACCTCGCGGCAGTCCCCCACGATCGGGACGTCGGCGTGCCGGTTCTTGCCGATCTCGGCCGGGTCGATGTCGGCGTGGATGACCTTGGCGCCGGGCGCGAAGGAGTCCAGCTGACCGGTGACGCGGTCGTCGAAGCGGGCGCCGAGGGTGATCAGCAGGTCCGACCGCTGCAGCGCGGCGACCGCGCCCACGGTGCCGTGCATGCCGGGCATGCCCATGTTGAGGCGGTGGCTGTCGGGGAACGCGCCGCGCGCCATCAGGGTGGTGACCACGGGGATGCCGGTCAGCTCGGCCAGTTGCAGCAGTTCGGCCGAGGCGTCGGCCTTGATCACGCCGCCGCCGACGTAGAGCACGGGAGCCTTGGCGTCCATGATCATCCGCGCGGCCTCGCGCACCTGCTTGCCGTGCGGTTTGGTGACCGGACGGTAGCCGGGCAAACGCATCTCCGGCGGCCAGCTGAAGGTGGTCTGCGCCTGCAGCACGTCCTTGGGGATGTCGACGAGCACGGCGCCGGGGCGGCCGGACGCGGCGAGGTAGAACGCCTCCGCGATGATGCGCGGGATGTCGACGCCGTCGGTGATCAGGAAGTTGTGCTTGGTGATCGGCATGGTGATGCCGGAGATGTCGGCTTCCTGGAACGCGTCGGTGCCGATCAGGCTGCGGCCCACCTGGCCGGTGATGGCCACGATCGGGACCGAGTCCATCTGCGCGTCGGCGATCGGGGTGACCAGGTTGGTCGCGCCGGGGCCGGATGTGGCCATACACACACCGACCTTGCCGGTCGCCTGGGCGTATCCGGTGGCCGCGTGACCCGCGCCCTGCTCGTGCCGGACGAGGACGTGGCGCACCTTGGTGGAATCGAAAAGCGGGTCGTACACCGGAAGGATCGCACCACCCGGAATGCCGAATACGGTGTCGACGCCCAGCTCCTCGAGCGACCGGATGACCGACTGCGCGCCGGTGACCCGCTCGGGCGGGACCGGGCGGCGGTTGGCCGCGGAGGTCGCGTTGGCAGCGGGCGTGGCCTGCTGGTTCGCCGAAGGCGCTGGCCTACGGGCCGAAGGCCCGGGCCGTGCGGTAGGTGCGCTCACCGTCTTCGTTCCTTACTGGTTGTGGTTCTGACCCCGGAATTTGTGTCAGCGGTGTCTTGCGCTTCGCCATGCTGGAGATTAGTCCGAACATAAAAAAGCCCCCGACAGCACAGGGCTGATCGAGGGTGGCGCGTCGCAACGCGAGCTGACGTATTCGACTCAGTGTGTCAGGCTCAACGCTGGACGCGCCGGCCGAGTACGAGCAACTCGTTTCGATTCACGCGCACGACGTTAAGCGGGTGTGAACCGAAGAGTCAAACAGATGACCCCGTGTGTCCCATTATGTGGGACAGTGCGGTTGCTTGTGTCCGTTCATCAGGATGCGAGGATGGTGGTGTGTCATCACCGCATCAGTCCGTGCCACCTTCTGAATCGTCCCATACGCCCGCGGCGGCAACGGATACGGGTAGCGCCTCCGACGCCCGTGTGATCCGTATCCCACGGCTGGCCTTCCTGGGCGTGTTCATCCTGCTGATGTGCGTGTTCTTCCCGTTCGTCGGCTGGCCCGCCGGACTGTGGTGGCTGCTGCTCATCCCGGCCGTGGTGCTGGTGTGGGTGCTGCGGACGCAGACCACCGTCTCGGCGGCCGGGCTCGATCTGCGGACGCTGTTCGGTTCGCGTCACCTCGACTGGGCCCAGGTGAAGGGCGTGCGGATCCCCAAGCGCGGATACGTGCGCGCCGATCTGACCGACGGCACCGAGGTGAAGCTGCCCGCGGTGAGCTACGACCGGCTGCGCGATCTGGCGGCGGCGTCCGGCGGACGGATCCCGGACCCGTTCGCGGTCCCGGACGAGTCCCCGGCGGAGGAATCCCCCGCCGAACCCGCGGACTCGACCGAGCCCGAGGCGGACTCGAGGGGTGACGGCAGCACACGGGCCGACGAGATCGCGAAATCCGCCGAGGACCCCACCGGCGAAGACACTCGATAGCGGGCGACCGCACTCACGACCGGCTCGAAGGCGCGCGATCGAGCATGCGCCGCGACGGAACATCCACCGCGGTTAGGTTGTTGCGGCCGAGTGATGGGATGATTTTCCGGAGCAGTGACCCTCCTTCTCGTCCCCACCCTCGACGGTCCGGCACCTCCGGCGACCCGTCGTCGCCAGCACACCTCGCACCGGCGACAAACCGACCCGGCTGACGACCATGGACGCCGCGCCCGGCGGCACCACCGGCAGTGGACCGGCCCACCGGGAGTAACGTGGTGGACCGCCGAGCAGGCTCTGCGCCGTCGCACGTCAGCCCCCGCGACCCGAGGACCATCGAAATGCCACCGCTTCGTTCCCGAACCACGACCATCGGCCGCAATGCCGCAGGCGCACGCGCACTCTGGCGCGCCACCGGCATGACCGACACCGACTTCGGCAAGCCGATCGTCGCCATCGCGAACTCCTACACCCAATTCGTGCCCGGCCACGTGCACCTGAAGAACGTCGGCGACATCGTGGCCGACGCGGTGCGCGCCGCCGGTGGCGTGCCGCGCGAATTCCACACCATCGCCGTCGACGACGGCATCGCCATGGGCCACGGCGGCATGCTCTACTCGCTGCCTTCGCGCGAGATCATCGCCGACTCCGTCGAATACATGGTGAACGCGCACACAGCCGACGCGCTCGTCTGCATCTCCAACTGCGACAAGATCACCCCCGGCATGCTCAATGCCGCCATGCGGCTGAACATTCCGGCCGTGTTCGTCTCCGGCGGACCGATGGAGGCGGGCAAGGCGGTGGTCGTCGGCGGCGTCGCGCAGGCGCCGACCGACCTGGTCACCGCGATCTCCGCGAGCGCGAACCAGGCGGTGTCGGACGAGGGCCTGTCCGAGGTCGAACGGTCCGCGTGCCCGACCTGCGGTTCGTGTTCGGGCATGTTCACCGCGAACTCGATGAACTGCCTCACCGAGGCGCTCGGTCTCGCGCTGCCCGGCAACGGCTCCACGCTCGCGACGCACGCCGCGCGCAGGGCACTGTTCGAACGGGCGGGCACCGTGGTGGTGGACATCGCCAACCGCTGGTACCGCGAGGACGACGCCTCCGTCCTGCCGCGCAACGTCGCCAACGCCAAGGCATTCCGCAACGCGATAGCGCTGGACATCGCGATGGGCGGCTCGACCAACACCGTGCTGCACACGCTCGCCGCCGCGCGGGAAGGCGAGATCGACTTCGATCTGCACACCATCGAGGAGGCCAGCCGCCGGGTGCCCACCCTGTCGAAGGTGTCGCCCAACTCCGACTACCACATGGAGGACGTGCACCGCGCCGGCGGCATCCCCGCCATCCTCGGCGAACTGCGCCGGGCCGGGCTGCTGGAGACCGACGTCACCACCGTGCACACCGCCACCATGGACGAGTGGCTCGACACCTGGGACATCCGCTCCGGCAAGGCGTCCTCGGAAGCCGTCGAACTGTTCCACGCCGCGCCGGGCGGGGTGCGCACCACCGAGCCGTTCTCCACCGACAACCGCTGGTCGTCGCTGGACACCGACGCCGAAGGCGGCTGCATCCGCGACCTGGAGCACGCCTACACGAAGGAAGGCGGCCTCGTCGTGCTGCGCGGCAATATCGCGCCCGACGGCGCGGTGCTCAAGACCGCGGGCATCGATGAGGAGCTGTTCTCCTTCCAGGGCCCCGCGGTGGTGGTGGAGTCGCAGGAAGAGGCTGTCTCGGTCATCCTCGGCAAGAAGATCAAGCCCGGCGACGTGATCGTGGTCCGCTACGAAGGGCCCGCCGGCGGCCCCGGCATGCAGGAGATGCTGCATCCGACCGCGTTCCTGAAGGGCTCGGGCCTCGGCAAAGAGTGCGCCCTGATCACCGACGGCCGGTTCTCCGGCGGCACCTCCGGGCTGTCGATCGGGCACATCTCCCCGGAGGCGGCCAGCGGCGGCGTCATCGGCCTGGTGGAGAACGGCGACCAGATCCGCATCGACGTGGCCACCCGCACGCTCGAGGTCCTCGTCGACGACGCGGTGCTCGCCGAGCGGCGCGCGAAGATGGAAGCCTCCGAGCGGCCCTGGCAGCCGGTCAACCGGGATCGCCCGGTGACGACGGCCTTGCGCGCGTACGCGGCCATGGCCACTTCGGCGGACAAGGGCGCGGTCCGCCACGTGCCCTAGGCGCCCCGGCACCGAACGCAGCGGCCCCTGTCTCCCGATTCGGGAGACAGGGGCCGCTCAGCTCGTCCGCACTCAGTCGAAGGGGCCGATGCCGGTGAGCGGGTTGCCGCCGTGCAGGTACCAGTAGGCGCCGACCGCGGCCGCTACGGCGAGGAGCAGGACGACGAAGGAGCCCGCGGCAGGACGAACGGCCCAGCCTCGGTTGCGGTCGAAGGACAGCCGACCCGGGCCGGTCAGGATGATGACGGCGGCGACGCCGGCGAGGATGCTCTCCAGTTCCACCGCTCCCGGCCCGGCCTTGTACTGGAACCCGGGAGCCATGCCCTGCTTCCAAGCCCAGGCGTCCAGGATCACCGCGAGAAACGCGCCCGCGGCCAGCGGAGTGGCCAGCCCGAGGATCAGCAGCGCGCCGCCGCCGACCTCGCCCGCGGTGAGCAGCATGGCGGACACGGTGGGGTGATCCCAGCCGCCGCGCTGCATCATGTCGCGGGTGCCGTCCAGGCCGGGGCCGTGGAACCAGCCGGTGAGCTTCTGCAAGCCGTGGTAGAGGAAGGTGCCGCCGACGACCAAGCGCAACAGCAACAAGCCGAGATCGAGCGTGCCCCGGCGGGTTTCGCCGGCGCGGCGGCGCAGGCGGCCGGTGTCGTTCGGCGGGGCCGGAGCGGGCGGGATGCTGGCGTACTCGTAGGTGGGCGCCTCGCCCCCGGCCTTGCGGTCGGCGGTGGACGGAACCTCCGGGTCGAGCCCGAGTTCGTCCTCGGTGCGCGGGACGTCCTTGGACAGCTGCGGCCGCTGGGCCGGATCCACTCGCGCGAACTGCTCGGTGGGCGAGTCGTACGGGCTGGTCACGCCTCGACCGGTGGACGAAACCGCCGACTGCTCGGCCGTGGGGGGAGCGGAGTTCCCGGCCTTGGATTCGGCCGCTTCTTTCGGCTTGTCGGTCACGGTCAACACCCTATGCCGCGCCGCGGCACGGCGGGCAAGTACGGTACGGCGTGTCAGTGTGCGCGCAACACCCACCCGGAGGGGGCGCGGGCGACGGAATTTCCGTAACGTCTGGGCTATGAGTTTGGTTGTCGTGGGCCGCGTCGCGGCGAGCTTGGCGCTCGGCTCCGTCCTGCTGGTCGGCTGCGCCCGGTTCGACGATTCGGCGTCCAGTCCGTTCACCCCGGAACCGACCCTGCGCGGAGCCAACATCGACCCGAAGAAACCGAGCCAGCCGCCCACCTCGACCACCCGGCCGAGCGGTCCGTGCATCGATCCGGACCCGGCGGTGGTGGCCACCTGCCTGGACACCACCGGCGGCCTGGTCACGCTCCCCGACGGCGCGCTGGTCGCCGAGCGCCGCACCGGGCGCATCCTGAAGGTGGTCCCGGAGCAGCCGCCGGTCGAGATCGCCCGGCTGGACGTGGACGGCTCCGGCGACGGCGGTCTCAGCGACATCGCACTGTCGCCGACCTACCGCGAGGACGGCCTGATGTACGCCTACATCACCACCCCCAGCGACAACCGGGTGGTCCGCATCGCCGACGGCGGCGCCCCGAAGGACGTGCTCACCGGAATCCCGAAGGGCGCCACCGGCAACCACGGCGCGATCGACTTCGTCTCGTCCGACCAGATGCTGGTGCTGACCGGCGATGCGGGCAACCCCGGCGCGGCGGCCTCGGCCGGCTCGCTCGCGGGCAAACTGCTGCGCGTGAACTCACCGGTACCCGGCCGCACGCCCGCACCCGAGATCGCCGTCACGGGCATCGGCACCGCCGGAGACGTGTGCCGGGACAGCAAAGACAGCATCTGGATCACCGACCGCACCGCCGCCGAGGACCGGTTGCAACGGCTCGGCGGGGACGGCGTGGTCACCACCATGTGGACCTGGCCGGACCGCCCCGGCGTCGCGGGCTGCGCCGCCGCGACCGACGGCGTCGCGATCTCGCTGACCCGCGCGAAAGCCCTCGCCATCGCCGCCGCCGACCCGAACACCCACGCGGTCACCGCGGCGCCGACCCTGGTGGCCCAGGACAAGTACGGACAGCTCGGCGGCGCCGCGGTCGGCGCCGACGGCACGATCTGGGTGACCACGGTGAACAAGACCGACGGCCAGCCGGGGCCGTTCGACGACCGCGTCGTCCGCATCCCGCCGCCACAGGCCGGAGGCGGCGGACCGGACTGAGTTTTCGGCCGCGAACCGGGCCGCGAACGGCGCGTGCTCGGTCTCGCTTCGCTCGAAAACGGGAGTCGGGCCGGTGTGGTCGAGTGAAGTCGTAACCGCGGACCTCTGCTCTGCCGTGGCCGGTGACGTTGCGGCACTGCGGCGTTTCGGCGTTTCCGCACTGCGGCGTTCCGACCCTACGGCCCGACAGCACTGCGGCACGCCGGCGTTGCGACGTCGCGGCACTGCGGCGTTTCGGCGTTTCCGCACTGCGGCGTTCCGACCCTATGGCACTGCGGCACGACGGCGTTGCGACGTTGCCCCACTGCGGCCTTCCGGCGCGACGGCACTGCGGTGCCACAGCGTTGCGGCGCGACGGCGTTGCAGCGTCGGGCACTGCGGCACTGCGGCACTGCTGCACTGCTGCACTGCTGCACTGCGGCAAATTGTGACCGGCTCGGGAGGATCCGAGATGTTTCAGGCTTTGTCCCGGTCCTCGGGGGTGATGCCCAGAATGGCGAGGAAGGCGGTGGCGGCGGGTGGGCGGCTGCGGCTCCAGACGACGTATTCGACGCGGGCCGGTGCGTCGGTGACCTCGAGGGTGACCACTCCCTCGAGTTGCGGGACGTAGGCGGAGGGGAGCATGGCGACGGCGAGGCCGGGTCTGACGAGTCGAGCGATGTAGTCCGCGCTGGTCACTTCGAAGGCGACGTCCCGGTCGAGCCCGGCGGCGGCGAATGCCTGGTCGGATTGCAGGCGTCCGGCTGTCCCGGCCGGGAGGTCGACGAAAACCTCCGAAGAAAGCCTGCGAAGGTCGACGGTCGGCTCGCCGGCGAGCGGATGGTCCGGCGCGACCACGGCGACGAGCCGGTCGCGGGCGAGTGCGTGGGCGGCGACACCGCGGGGACCGGCCGTGGTGGGCAATCCGAGAAAGGCCACGTCGAGGGCTCCGTGCTCGACCTTCTCGACGAGTTCTTCGCTCGCCCCCACCCGCAGGCTGATGCGCACGTGCGGGTATCGCCCGCGGAACTCACGCAGTGCCTCCGGGATGTCGACCGCGGCGACGGTGGGAATCAGGCCGACGGCGAGCCGTCCGCGTACCTCGCCGACGGCCGCGGCGACCTCGGCGGCCGCGCGCTCGGCGGCGTCCAGGCACTGGCGGGCGGCCGGGAGGAACGCCGCTCCGGCAGGCGTCAGGCGCACCCGGCGGCTGGTGCGCTCGAACAGTCGCGCGCCCAGTTCGCGCTCCAGGCGGGCGATCTGGTGGCTGAGCGCGGACTGCACGACCAGGCACCGTTCGGCGGCCCGGGTGAAGCTGTTCGTCTCGGCGACGGCGAGGACGTAGCGCATCTGCTGGAGCTCCATGGATCAATCGTGTATCGAGATTGATCGAGTGACAAACATGTGTTGGACTCATTGATCTCTACCGGGTGAGACTGCGTGGGTGAAAAGCCCAGCAGCACAGATGGTTTCCGGTGGCGCGAGCGCCTCCGGGGGGAATCTGCCTCGCGCCGTCCTGACGGCGCTCGCTCCCGCGTCATGGGGCACGACTTATGTCGTCACCACCGAGCTTCTCCCCCCGGGACACCCACTGTTCGCCGGGCTGCTGCGCGCGTTGCCCGCGGGCCTGATCGCGCTGGCGATCACGCGGACGCTGCCGCGTGGCGCCTGGTGGGGGAAAGCCGCGATGCTGGGCGTGCTCAACATCGGGCTGCCCTTCCCTCTGCTGTTCCTCGCCGCCGAACACCTACCCGGCGGCGTCGCCGCGACCTTGGCGGCGGCCCAGCCACTCGCCGTCGCCGTCTTGGCCGTGGTGATCCTGTACGAAAGCCCTTCCGCTTGGCGTCTTGCCTGGGGCGCGATAGGCGTCGCCGGGGTCGGCTTGGTGGTGATCGGACCGAATGCGGCATTCGACCTCGCCGGGATCATGGCGGGCCTGGGCGCCGCGGCCTCGATGGCGCTCGGCTTGACGCTGACCAAACGGTGGGGACGGCCCGCCGCGGCGGGACCCACCGCTTTCGCGGGCTGGCAACTCACCGCGGGCGGGTTGTTCCTGCTGCCCGTCACGTTCCTCGTCGAGGGGCCGCCTCCGGCGATCGACCCGCCCGCTGTCCTCGGTTACCTCTGGCTGGGCCTGATCGGCGGTCTGCTCGCCTATGTCGTGTGGTTCCGCGGCATCGGTACTTTGCCTGTCACTTCGGTCGCGGTTCTCGTCCTGCTCTCGCCGCTGGTCGCTGCGGTTCTCGGCGCGGTTCTGCTCGGCCAGACCCTCGGGCCGATCCAACTCGCCGGGTTCGCGCTCGCGCTCGCCGCGATCGTCGCGGGACAGTTGCCCGCCCCCACCCGTACGCCCGTTGCTTCGACACCCCCACTCGAAAGGACACCTCGATGAAGATCGCCGTCGTCGGAGCCACCGGCATGGTCGGCTCACGCGTCGTCAGCGAAGCCGCGAGCCGAGGCCATGAGCTCGTCGCGGTATTCCGGAGACAGCGGCCCGCCACCCTGCCGCCGGGAGTGACCGCTGTCGAGGGCGACGCGAACGACCCCGGCCAGATGAGCGGACTGTTCCACGGCGCCGACGCGATCGTGGCCGCGACCCGTCCCGCCCTCGGTCAGGAACACACCGTCACGGCGACTACGGCGGCCCTGCTGGACGCGGCCGCCACCACCCGGACGCGCATTCTCGTCGTCGGCGGGGCCGCCCCGCTGCGCAACCCAGGACGCCCGGACCGGCTCGTGCTCGACAGTCCGGAGTACGTGCCGGAAGCGATCCGACCCATCGCCGCGGCCAGCGTGGCGCAATGGGAGACCTGCCGAGCGCACGCGGCCGACTGGGTCTACCTCAGCCCGCCCGCCGTCCTCGAACCCGGACGGCGCACCGGAATCTATCGACGCGGCACCACCACCCTCGTCACCAGCGCCGACGGCGCGTCCCGGATCTCCGCCGAAGACCTCGCCGTGGCGGTCCTCGACGAACTCGAGAATCCCGGCGAGAGCGAGCATTTCACCGTCGGTTACTGAGTGCGGGATGAAGCGAGCTCTCGGTATCTCGGTCGCGCTCGCCTGTGTCGGCGCCACCGCGCTGGTACCCGCCGATCGGCCACCGCGTCCGGTTCTCCCGGCCACGTTCGACCTACCCGCCGGGTTCCAGCCCGAAGGTATCGCGATCGGATCGACGCCGGTGGCCTATTTCGGCTCCCGGGCCGACGGCTCCATCTACCGCGCCAGCCTGCTGACCGGCCGGGGCGACATCGTGAGCCCCGGGACAGGGACGCAGGCGCTCGGGCTCCAACTCGACCAGCACGGTCGGCTGTTCGTGGCAGGCGGCACCGGCGGCGACGCCCGCATAGTGGACACCCGTACGGGCGCGGTAGCGGCGAGCTACCGCCTCGGCACACCGCCGGACACGTTCGTCAACGACGTGGCGCTCACGCCGACGGGCGCGTGGTTCACCGACTCGTGGTCACCCGTGCTGTATCACCTGCCCGTGGGCGAGGACGGCGCGCTGCCGCCGCCCACGGCGGTGGTGCGACGTCCGCTGACCGGCGACATCCGCTACCAGCCCGGAGCAATCAACGCCAACGGGATCGTGCGCACGCCCGACGGCGCCGGGTTGATCGTCGTCCAGTCGGTGACGGGCCTGCTGTTCCGCGTCGACCCGGCGACGGGCGCGACACGGCAGATCGATCTCGGCGCGGCACTGCCCAACGGTGACGGACTGCTCCTCCGCGGCAGCAGACTGTTCGTCGTCCAGAACCGGTCCAACGCGATCGCCGTGGTGCAGCTCGATTCCGCGGGCCGGACGGGCACGGTCGTGCGGCGCGTGACCGACCCGCGCTTCGACGTGCCGACGACGGTCGCCGCGTTCGGGGAACACCTGTACCTGCCGAACGCCCGCTTCGGCACGCCGCCGACTCCGGCCACGCACTACAGTTCCGTCGCGGTCGATCGGCCCCGGTGAAGCGCCGGGGCGATACCCCTAGCTACAGGCGGCGAGGACGAGTTCGCGGACCCGGGCCGCGTCGGCCTGGCCGCGGGTGGCCTTCATGACGTCGCCGACGATCTTGCCCGCCGCCTGCACCTTGCCGGAGCGGATCTTGTCTGCGATGTCGGGGTTGGCGGCCAGGGCCTTCTCCACCTCGGATTGCAGGGCGCTGTCGTCGCTGACCATGCCGAGCCCCTTGGCCTCGACGATCTGCGCCGGATCGCCCTCCCCCGCCAGCACGTGGTCGACGACCTGCTTGGCCACCTTGTTGTTGATCGTCTTCGCGTCGACCAGCTTGATCACCTCGGCGACCTGGGCCGGGGTGATCGGCAGGTCCTCCAGCGCGACCTCGCGCTCCTTGGCCTTCTCGGTCAGGTAGGCGACCCACCAGGAGCGCGCCTCGTTGGCCGGGGCGCCCGCGTCGACGGTGGCGATGATCAGGTCCAGCGCGCCCGCGTTGACCAAGTCGCGCATCACCTCGTCGGACAGGCCCCAGTCGGACTGGATGCGCGCACGGCGCAACCACGGGTACTCGGGGATGGTGGCGCGCAACTGCTCGACCCACTCCGCGTCGGGCGCGACGGGCTCGAGGTCCGGCTCGGGAAAGTAGCGGTAGTCCTCGGCGGTCTCCTTGCGACGGCCGGGCGAGGTGGTGCCGTCGGCCTCGTGGAAATGCCTGGTCTCCTGCACGATCGTGCCGCCGCTCGCGAGCACCGCCGCCTGCCTGCGCATCTCGTAGCGCACCGCGACCTCGACGCTGCGCAGCGAGTTGACGTTCTTGGTCTCCGTACGGGTGCCGAATTCGGTTGCGCCGACGGGCATCAGCGAGACGTTCGCGTCACAGCGCAGCGAACCCTGCTCCATCTTCACGTCGGAAACCCCGAGTGACTTCAGCAGATCCCGCAGCGCCGTCACGTAGGCCCGCGCCACCTCCGGGGCCCGCTCCCCCGCGCCGGTGATCGGCTTGGTGACGATCTCGATCAGCGGCACGCCCGCGCGGTTGTAGTCCAGCAGGGAGTGGCTCGCGCCGTGGATGCGGCCGGTCGCGCCGCCGATGTGCACCGACTTGCCGGTGTCCTCCTCCATGTGCGCGCGCTCGATGTCCACCCGGAAGGTGCTGCCGTCGTCGAGCAGCACGTCCAGGTGCCCGTTCGTGGCGATCGGCTCGTCGTACTGGCTGATCTGGTAGTTCTTCGGCTGGTCGGGATAGAAGTAGTTCTTGCGCGCGAACCGGCCCCACGGCGTGATCGAGCAGTTCAGCGCCAGGCCGATCCGGATCGCGGACTCCACGGCCTTCTGGTTGACCACCGGGAGCGAACCCGGCAGACCGAGGCACACCGGGCACACCTGGGTGTTCGGCTCGGCGCCGAACTCGGTCGGGCAACCGCAGAACATCTTCGTCGCGGTGTTCAGCTCGACGTGGACCTCCATGCCGAGCACCGGCTCGAACCGAGCGATGACATCCGAGTAATCCATCAGGTCGACCGTGGGTGCGCTCATGGCCATCAGTTTAGGTAAGCGCTCCCGCCGCAGCGCAGCGGCTCTCGCGTCGTGCGCGCGGCGTCACTTCGCCGGGACCCGCTGCCGCAGCCAGCCGGTGACGTAGTCGAGCACCTCGGGAGCGACAGTCGTCTCGATGGTGCTGTACTCGCTGGGACGGCCGGTCTCGGAGGGCTGCATCAGGTGGTTGAGGCCGGGGAAGACGTGGACGGTCGCGTCGGGACCGGCGGCGAGGTGCTCGCGCATCGGCTGCTCGCTCTGCGCCGGAGGCACCTGGAGATCCTTCGCGCCGAAGAACGCGAGCACGGGAACGCGCAGGGCGGCGAGGGCGGGCGCGGGGTCGTAGGCGACCAGCGCGGCCAGATACGGCGTGATCTGCGCGGCCGCCTGGTCGTCGGGCACGCGCTGGTCGGCGGGCAGGGCCTGGTTCTGCCGGACGGCCAGTTGCCTCGCGCCCGCCAGGTCACCCGCTTTCAGCAGGGCGGCCAGTTCGGCGGTGTCGCGCACCCGGGCGTCCACCTGGTCGGGCGGGACGCCGTTGGCGGCGGCGATCAAGCCGGTCTGTTCGACGAGCACGTCCGAGCCGGGGACGCCGGGTCCGGCCATCAGGACGGCGAACGCGACGCCGCTGTCCGGGCGCGCGGCCACCAGCGGCGCGAGGTAGCCGCCTTCACTGTGCCCGAAGAGCCCGACCCGGGCCGGGTCGATGTCCGGGCGGGCGCGCAGGAAGCGGACGCCCGCGACGGCGTCCTCGGTCAGGTCGGCGTAGTTCGCGTCGTCCAGCTTGCCGCTGGTGCCGCCGACGCCGCGGTCGTCGGTGCGCAGCACGGCGTAGCCCGCGCGGGTGAAGGTGTCGGCCAGCAAGAGGAAGGGTTTGTGGCCCATCAGTTCCTCGTTGCGGTCCTGGGGGCCGCTTCCGGTGATCATGAGGATGGCGGGGAACGGTCCCGGCCCCTGCGGTTCGGTCAGCGTGCCCGCGAGGGTGATGTCGCCGTTGCGATAGGTGACGTCCTCGGTCTTGTACGGGAACGGCGGTTTCGGCTCCTGCGGGCGGGCGGGCGGTTCGACCTTGCCTCGGCTCAGCGCCAGCCGGAAGCTCTGGCCCGCCTGCGTGAAATCGCCGGTGATCCGGTCGGTTCCGGACTCGTACCTGCCGCGGAACACGGGGTCGCCCGGGATGTCGGGGATCGCGAACGACACGGCCTCGCGATCGGAGCTGACGTCTTTCAGTTGCGCACCCGTCACACCTTGCAAGGGAATGTCGATGGTGGCGGTGCCGTCGTCACGGAAACTCACTCCGACTTGCAGGGGCTGCCCGGGGACCTCGATGGCGCCGTGCCAATCGCCCGTGGTCGGCTCGGGCGGATTCGACTCCGCACACCCGGCCACCAACGCGGCGATGACGAACAGAGCCAACGCGATCAGTCGCCCACTGCGCATGCTGTCAGCGTACCGATCGCTGAGCCGAGGCCCGCGGAGCCGGAGCCAGCGGGTTGGCATCGCATGTGACGGGCCGTCGTGATGAAACGCTCGCCGATGCGGGTCACACAGGAATTACAGTCAGTACCTGTTCCAGCCCGTGAAAATCTTTGGGGTTTCGGGTGAACAACGGCAAGCCGTGTATCGACGCGATCGCGCCGATCATCAGATCGAATTTGCGAGGCTTCGGACTTCGTCCGCCGACCGCGAGCAAGCCCGCCATCAATGTGAAACGGCGGGCGGCCTCGGCGGTGAAAGGCAACGCCTCGAAGGCGCTTTCGAACTCTTGCAGCCGTTCGGTGCGGAACAACCGAACGGTAGGATCGGGCGCTGCGGCAACCCCCAGCCCGAGTTCGGCGAGTGTCACGGTGCTGACCTTCGGTATAGCCGGAAGCCGATCGTCGGAGATCTCATCGAGATCGATCAACACGCACGTATCCAGCAGGCCCGACTGCAATCGCTCACTCGTCATCGACGCGGTCTTCCCCGAAGACCGCGTCCACCTGGGCACGTTCCTCGGCGCTGGAACCCGCCCGCGCGAAGCGGGCGAGCCGTCGCCTCAGCTCGGCGGTGGTGATCTCGCGTGCCGACGCCAAGGGGCGCAGCTCGCCCACAGGCCGACCATTGCGGGTGATGATGAAGTCTTCCCCGGCTTCCAGAGCATCCATCACGCCTGCACTTCCGTTGCGCAGCTCGGCTTGGCTGATAGTCCTGGACATAAGGCCAATATAGCTTTGAATGCTATCTGAAGCTATACGCCTCGGGCGAGACGCTTCGCGCCGAGCGGCTACCCGAAGAACGCCTCGACTTCGCGATAGCGATCCGCGGGCACCCGCTTGAGCTGTTTGGTGGCTTCCGACAGGGGCACCAGGTCGATGGAAGTCCCGTGCAGCGCGACCATCTGACCGAACTTGCCCGCGTGCACCGCCTCCGCCGCGTGCAGGCCGAAGCGGGTGGCCAGCACCCGGTCGTACGGTGTGGGGCTGCCGCCGCGCTGCACGTGACCGAGCACGGTGGTGCGGACCTCCTTGCCGATGCGCCGTTCGATCTCCACCCCGAGCTGCTGGGCCACGCCGGTGAAACGCTCGTGGCCGAACTCGTCGATACCGCCCTCGCGCAAGGTGAATCCGGAATCCGGCGCCGGATGCGAGCCCTCGGCGACGACGCAGATGAAGTGCTTGTCGCCGCGCTGGAAGCGCCGCTTGATCATGGCGCACACCTCGTCCACCTCGAACGGGACCTCCGGCACCAGGGTCAGGTGCGCGCCTGCCGCCATGCCGGCGCTGACCGCGATCCAGCCCGCGTGCCTGCCCATCACCTCGATGAGCATGACGCGCTGGTGCGACTCGGCGGTGGTGTGCAGCCGGTCGATCGCCTCGGTGGCGATGCTCAGCGCGGTGTCGTGGCCGAAAGTGACGTCGGTGCAGTCGATGTCGTTGTCGATGGTCTTCGGGACGCCGACCACCGGGACGCCCTCGTCGGACAGCCAGCTCGCGGCGGTGAGCGTGCCCTCGCCGCCGATCGGGATGAGCGCCTCGATGCCGTTGTCGTCCAGGGTCTGCTTGATCCGGCCCAGGCCCGCGCGCAGCACGTCGGGGTTGGTGCGGGCGGTACCGAGAATGGTGCCGCCTTTGGTGAGGATGCGGTCGGTGCGGTCGTCGTTCCTGATCTGGATCTTCCGGTCCTCCAATAGACCGCGCCAGCCGTCCTCGAAGCCGACGATCGCGTCTCCGTAGCGGCCGTTCGCGGTGCGAACGACGGCACGGATGACCGCGTTCAGTCCTGGGCAGTCTCCGCCTCCGGTCAGAACTCCGATGCGCATGGCCGCTATCTTGCCCCTCATGTCCGTTCTGGGCAGCCCCGACCCCGTGAACGGTACGTAACACTCACCTGGCCGGACGGGCTCATGCGGCGGCGCAGCGCCCCCCGGACAGCTCGTCGAGATGCTCGGAGACGACCGTGGCGAGCTTGTCCAGGACGTTCATGCCGTCGCTGAACGTGCCCGACTCGGGCTGCACCGCGATCGCGATGGCGATCTTCCCGGTGGGGATGTCGATGATCCCGAACTGCCGCACCAGGTAGGCGCCCGAGGCGTCCGGGCCCCACCCGCCCTTGAATTCGGCGCCGCTGAACTCGCCGAGGCCCCAGCGCTGGCTGACGACAACCTGTTCCATCAACGAGGTCACGCGCTCGGCCTGGGGCAGGCAGGGCAGGCGCGAGGCGAACCGCACCTGATCGGTCAGCGACCACTCGGCCTGCCCGAAGGCCGAATGCTCGGAACGGGCGCGGGTGGCGGGCACGACGGTCTTGTTGTCGCCGCCTTCGCGCAGCACCGCCTGCACGGCCTGGGCCGCCTCCTGCGCGGTGCCCAGCGACTGCCACAGCACGTCGGCCGCCGCGTTGTCGGACTGCGTGATCGCCGCCGACGCGGCGAAATTCGAGCCACCGGGATTGCGCCGCAGCGCGGCGATGGTCAGCGGGACCTTCATCGTCGACCAGGCCGGCCCGCTGGTCCATTCACCGAAGGTGACCACCTGCTCGCCGCCGACCGGCATGATGGCCATCCCGAGCTTCCCGCGCACGCCTGCCGCGAGCTCGGCGTAGCTCGCGGCCAAGGTGCCCGGCAGGATGAGGGACAAGCCCTTCTGGTCGGTGCGCGACGCGGCCTCGGTGATGGTGGGTTCGCTCGATGCCGGATCTTCCACGCGATTGTTTCCGCATCCGGCGACCAGGGAGACGACGAGCGCCGCGCAGCCGAGAGCGTTTCGGGCTTTGCGGAATCGATCAGTAAGCATTTTCGACACATTTCTTTTCGCGAACTCGGCCGGCTTGCGAGGTCGGCGTGGCATCCCGGCGCACCCGCCCGCCTCGCCGACCGCCCAGCGCGACGGCGATGACGCGGCCGGAGGCCGGCTGATCCTTGTGGCCCCGCCAGGTGACGACGGCGTGGTCAACAAGCATGGACACCTCCACCTACCCGCCCGATGTCGCCGAGCGGCCGGGATCGGTACCGGCGACGCTGTTCGCCGCCGACCTCACCCGAGAACTGCTTCTCGTTATCCCGGAGAACGTACTAGATGTTTTGATTACGCCCCAGTTCACCAAAATCCCTGCCCGCCACGGGCAGTGCGAAACAGATCGCCGCACGCCGGTCACGCTCAATAGCATTGAGGTATCACCGCAGCGTTTATCGGGTACCGAGGCGACGACCTTTCCGCTCCGACTTTCGGCGACCACGTTCGGCGGGCTTCACGACGTGACGTACTCGGCTCGGCAAAGTGACCACTGCTCGGACCCCGGCCTCCACTCCTCGATCCCGAGGACTGGGACGACCGAGTCGATAGGCGGTCGCCGAGTTGCCTACCGATCCCTGGCACGCCCGAGCACTGGCTCTTATATTCCACTCAAGCTATATTTCCGATATGGCATCAACGTTCGAGGCACTGGCCGAGCCTCGCCGCCGGGAGATCCTCGACCTCCTGCGCGAGCGGGAGCGGCTGGTCGGCGATTTGGTCACGCACCTGCGGTTGGCCCAGCCCACGGTGTCCAAGCACCTGAAAGTCCTGCGCGGCGCGGGCCTGGTCGACGTGCGACACGACGCGCAGCGCCGCTGGTACCGGTTGCGACCGGAACCGCTGGCCGAGATCGAGGCATGGCTCGCGCCGTACCGGCGGATGTGGGAGTCGAGCCTCGACGCCCTGGAACGCCACCTCGACACCATGCCCGACGAGAAAGGACGATCATGAGCGATCCCCGAGCACAGCTGCACACCATCGACGGCGCCCCCACCCTTCGTTTCGAACGCAGGCTGGCGCATCCACCGGAGAAGGTCTGGCGCGCGATCAGCGATCCGAGCGAGATGGCCGCCTGGTTCCCGGCAACGGTCAGCACCGCACTGCGGCCCGGCGCGGCGATGCGGTTCACCTTCGCCGAGGCGCCCGAGACGGTCGACAGCGTCTCCGCGGGTGAGGTGCTCGAGGTCGACCCACCCAAGGTCTACATGTTCCGCTGGAATCAGGACGTGCTGCGCTTCGAACTCGTGGCCGACGGAGCCGGGACACTGCTGATCTTCACCCACGTCCTCGGCGGCGGACCGCTCGCACGGCTCGGCGCGGCCAGGTCCGCGACCGGCTGGGACGGCTGCCTGTCGGTACTCGCCGCCGCGCTCGACGGCACCCACAGCGAACCGGACAGGCCCCGGCCGGCCGACATCGAGCGCTACATCGCCGAATTCGGACTCGACGTCGGATCCTGCGACGAGGTCGCCGACGGCTACCTGCTGCGGTTCACCCGCGACCTGGTGTGGCAGCCACTGGAAACGCTGTGGTCGCTGCTCGTCGAGGAGCAGACGCCGTCCGTGGGCGCCCTGCCTCCGGCCCGGTCGACGAATCAGCACGTCGAGGCAGGCGAACTCGTCGAGGTCGACCCGCCACGGACGCTGGAGTACCGGTGGCGGCACGACGGTGCCGTCGCAGGCACGGTGCGCTGGTTCTTCGATGCCGACCCCGACCTCGGCGTGCGGGTCGAACTCACCCAGCGCGTGCCGTCGCGCCTGGCGCGGCTGCGGCCGGACCTGCTGGCCGCCTGGCACGTTCACCTGGAACTCTTCTTCGCCGCCACCCAGGGAGATATCCGCTGCCCGTGGCCGGAGGACCGGGTCGCCATGCTCTCCGAACGGTATGCCGCAGAACTCGGCGAGTGAGCCGGGCCGAGCGCCCGATCATCACGTCATCAGCCAGCGTCGCCCGAGCGCCGGTGGCCGCTCGCCGGTCACCGGTCGCGGAAATGGCGCTACGGCGGATAGCTCTGGATTCGCGGATCGGTCCGCGCAAACGACCCCACGGCCGGGTGCGAACTGCTTACTATCCCGGGACAGTTCGCGAAACACGCACCTGACCGGCGTGGAGCCGACCCGCGTGCCAGCACGCGCCGACCGCGTCGAAGAGTCTGCTTCTGGAGTCACGCGCTTGTCCATGCCACAGTCCCCGCAGAACACCTCGGCCACCCCGAAAGACTGCCCCGTCCAACACAGTTCGCCCATCGACAACGAGGGGCCCCGGGTCGCGCTGTATACCGAGGCCTTCGCCGCCGACCCGCATAGGGCCTACCGAGAGATGCGCCGCCGATACGGTTCGCTCGTACCGATCGAGCTGGCGCCGAACGTTCCGGCTACGTTGGTGATCGGCTATTACACAGCACTGCGAATCCTGAACGACCCGGTGCATTTTCCGGCGGACCCACGGGTCTGGCAGCAGAGCGTTCCCGGTGAGTGCCCGATCCTGCCGATGATGGAGTGGCGGCCGAACGCGCTGCGCAACACCGGATTCGAGCACCAGCGTTACCGGCAGGTGAATGTCGCGGCCATCGGCGCGGTCGATTTGCACGTGCTGCACACGATCACCGAACAGATCGCCGGGCCGTTGATCAACGCCTTCTGCCAGGACGGCGCGGCGGATCTGATCAGCCAGTACGCGTTCCCGCTCACCTTCGCGGTGCTCAACTCGGTGCTCGGCTGCCCACCGGAGATCGGCCAGCAGGTCGCGATCGGCATGGCCGCGATCTTCGAAGGCGTCAACGCCGAGAAGGGCAACGCAATGCTCGCCGACGCACTGTTCGACCTGGTGCAGATGAAGCGCAAGGACCCCGGCGACGACATCACCTCCCGGCTGTTGCGCCACCCCGCGGGCCTGAACGACATGGAAATGATCCACCAGCTGGTCACGCTCTACGGCGCGGGAATCGAACCGCAGCAGAACCTGATCGCCAACACCTTGCGGTTGATGCTCACCGACCGCCGATTCGCCAGCGGTGTCTTCGGCGGCAGCCTCTCGACCCGGGACGCCCTGGACGAGGTGCTGTTCAACGATCCACCAGGGGCCAATTACTGCTTCAGCTACCCGAAGCAGCCGATCCTCATCGATGACGTGTGGCTGCCCGCGCATCAGCCGGTCGTGATCAGCATGGCGGCGTGCAACAACGACCCGGCGATCCACACCGGCGAATACACCGACAATCGCGCGCATCTCGCTTGGGGAGCCGGACCGCATGCCTGCCCCGCGCGATCGATGGCCTATCTGATCGCGCAGGACGCCATCGACCAGCTACTCGATGCCCTGCCCGAGATCCAGCTCGCGGTCGCCCCGCACGAGCTGCACTGGCGACCCGGCCCCTTCCATCGCGCCCTGGTGTCGCTGCCGGTCGTCTTTCCCGAATCCCCGCCCATGCCCGCGCTCGCGTAGACCGCACGGCGACCGGTCCGGCGAATACCGTACGCTGACGGATTTCGCAGGGACGTCAGTGAGCGAAGTGGGTGAACGATGAGTACCGGCGCCGAGGAAATGGTCACGCGGGCCAGAGCACAGCTGGAACGGGTCGCGCCGGAGGAAGCCGCCGCCTTGCAGTCGCGGGGCGCGCTGATCGTGGACATCCGGCCGCACGCCAACCGGAGCGCCGAGGGCGAGATCCCCGGTGCCGTGGTGGTCGAACGGATCGTGCTGGAGTGGCGCCTCGATCCGAACGGTGAACACCGGTTACCGGGCCTCACCCCGGACACTCCGGTGGTGATCGTGTGCAACGAGGGCTACGCCTCCAGCCTCGCGGCCGCCGACGGACTCCGGCTCGGGCTGCGGCAGGTGACCGACCTCGTCGGCGGCTTCCGGGCCTGGCAGGCGGCGGGGCTGCCGGTGGTCCCGGGCGGAAGCCCGGCCGTGCCGTAGCGGCGCCACGGGACCGGCGACGACCGGCCGCGTCCCGCCCCCGATAAACTGTCAGTAGACGTACACGACGGCGTTCTCACCGCCACTGCACGTGATGAACTGTCCTTCGGGCCGGCAATCCATCGTGTAGGTCCGGCCGGTGACCGGGCTGGTCGCGACGACGGTGCGTGGCGCGTCACGGGCGCTGTTCTGCGACGTGCCGAGCGCGACGTAGGCCCTGCGCACCTCTTCGGCGAACGCGCAACTGGTCACCACCGTCCCCGTCGCCGACTGGGTGAACGCCCCGGAGCTCGCCTGGCCCTGCCCGCACGGCTTCGCGCCGCCGGGCAGCGTGACCGGCGTCGCCTTGGCCGAGGTGGACCTGGCGGACGGCGACGCGCTGGTCGGCGCTTGGGTACCGGGCCGCGCGGTCGGCGCGGGGGCTTCGGAGTGCGCGGCGGCCGAGGTCGGCTCGACATTGTCGCCGGAGCCGAACGACTGCCACG
The DNA here is from genome assembly GCF_013315795.1 of Nocardia barduliensis. GTDB lineage: Bacteria > Actinomycetota > Actinomycetes > Mycobacteriales > Mycobacteriaceae > Nocardia > Nocardia barduliensis. The sequence goes on along the minus strand of NZ_JABLTE010000091.1, from coordinate 8,602 downwards.
CGACAGCGCCACCGACGGTCAGCGCGACGATGGCGAAGACGGCCACCATGATGGGCAACGCTATGGATCGGCCAGGACGCGATGCGGAGTAGGCGGGCTCGTCGTAATCGTCGTAATCGTCGTAGCCGTACTCCGGATCCTCGCGGCCCACCAGGTCGCCGATGTGCGCGGGGTAGTCGCCTCGCGGCGGATAGACGGCGCCGGCCGCGTGGCCGTCCTCCCTGACCGGTGCCAGATACTCCGTGGGAGCCGAGTCCGGCGCGGGAAGATAGCCGGAGCTACCGTGCGGGGCGCCCACACCGAATGACTGTCCGGGATCGGCGTATTCCGGATAGTTCTGCACTCCTGGGTGCCGCTGTGTTTCGTCGAAGTGTTGATCCTGGAGCTGCGGGTACGACTGCGGCGGCAGCTCGGAATACGCCTGGACGATAGTCGGTTCCGCGGGGATCGGGGTGGCGTCGGCGCCGGTCCGCGCCGAGTCCACCGGCTGCCTCGGGTACGTCTGCGCTGAATCGGCATAGCCCTGCGGATACACCTGTGTGGCTGGCGCCGGATAGTCCGGTTCTTGCGGATACACCTGTGTGGCCGGCGCCGGAAAGTCCGGTTCCTGCGGATATCCTGCCGTCTCCAGGTACGCCTGGGTCTCCGGGTACAGGTGCGCGTCCGGGAACGGACGCATCGGAGGCAATTCCACCTCCGGCGGGTACGGCGCTCGTGGAACGTTCTGCGGCACAGGAGCGTCTGCCGACGGGAGCGGCGTGAACTGGGTCTCCGTGGGCCGGACCACCGTCGGCGCGCTCGGATGGATCACCGCAGGCAGCTCACCCGTCGATTCGGGCGCGGCCGACGCCTGCTCACCGGAACGCTGCGCCCGGTCGGGCGCGCGCACCACAATCGTGGGGCCGGTGGCCTGCGCCGTGGCGAGCGCGGCGCGGGCGGCCCCGGCCAGCGCGGTCGCGGTCGGAAAGCGGTCGGCCGGATCCTTGGCCATGCCGCGACTGATCACCTCGTCCAGCGCGGCCGGGATGCCGCCGACCTGTGTGCTCGGCCGCGGCGGCGGGTCGGACAGATGCGACTTGATCAGCACGTTCATGCTCGCCGAGGGGAACGGTGTCGCTCCGGTCAGGCATTCGTGCAGCACACAGGCCAGCGAGTAGACGTCGGCGCGGCCGGTCACCGGCCCGACGTCGAAGCGCTCCGGCGCCATGTAGATGTAGGAGCCGACGGCCATGCCGACCAGGGTCACCGCGCTGTCGCCCTCGGTGTGCGCGATCCCGAAATCGGCGAGATACGCGAAATCCGCGTCGGTGACCAGGATGTTCGCCGGTTTCACGTCGCGGTGCACCAAGTTGCTCGCATGCGCGGCGTCCAGGGCCGAGGCGATCTGCTCGATGATGCCGACCGCGCGAGCGGGACTCAACGGGCCCTGGCCGCGCAGCAGGGTGCGCAGGTCGGCGCCACGGACCAGCCGCATGTCGATGAACAGCACACCGTCGATCACGCCCCAGTCGTGGATCGGGATGACGTGCGGTTCGGCCAGCCGGGCGGCGGCCTGCGACTCGCGGCGGAAACGCAGTTGGTATGTCGGGTCTTTGGCGAGTTCTTCCGACAGCAGTTTGACCGCGACCTCACGGTTCTTGACCGTGTCGTATGCCTCGTATACCTCCCCCATTCCCCCTTTGCCCAGCAACGACCGCAGTTCGTACGGCCCGAACCGCGTTCCGGTTCTCGGCCCAGGTTCCTGCACCCGTCCTCCCTCCGCATCCCGGGCAGGGGACGCGCACCGGGATCACCCGGTACGCGAGGAAACCGCCCGTCAAAGAGTGGATTCTCCGGGTGTCACCACCCCGTGGTCAAACGCGAACACGATCGCCGCGGCTCGATCCCGCAGCTCGAGCTTCCCGAATATATGTCCCACATGGCTTTTCACGGTCACTTCGGAGATGCCGAGCTCGCGCGCGATTTCTGCGTTCACCCGGCCGCGCCCGATCAATTCGAGCACTTCGTACTCCCGCGCGGTCAAGTCCGACAGGCGGACGTCGGTGGCCGTGCGAGCCGGGCGCACCGTGCGATAGGCCGACAGCACGCGCCCGGTCACCGAGGGATCCAGCCACGCTCCGCCGCCCGCGACCATCCGCACCGCGCGGATGAGGTCCTCGGCGGGCGAGTCCTTCAGGATGAATCCGGCGGCTCCCGCGCGCAGCGCCCCCGACAGCAGCTGGTCGTCGTCGAAGGTGGTGAGCACGAGCACCGGCGGGGCGCCGTCGCGCGCCCGCAGCATCCTGGTCGCGTCGATGCCGCCCACCCGTTTCATCCGCAGATCCATCAGCACCACATCGGGCCGGGACTCCGCGACGGCGGCGGGCACCTCGTCGCCGTCCGCGCACTCGGTGACCACGAATCCGTCGCGCCTGCGCAGGATGCGCCGCAGACCGCCGCGCACGAGTTCCTGGTCGTCCACCACCAGCACGGTCACCGCGTCTTCGCCACTCGCGGGCGAGGTCATGCTCACGACCGCGCCTCGCTCAGGCCCGGCGCCGTCCCGCGCGCGGACACGCCGGGCCCTCGGTTCACTCGACGCCACTCGCTCACGATTCCATCCTGCCGGGCGCTCGGTTCCCTCGTTCCGACGACGCGGTGCCGTCTGTTCACTGGCCGACGCTCGCTCACGCGCCCTCCCGTCCGGTCGTCGCGGCGCCGGGCAGCACCGGACACGACAATCCGCCGCGGCCGGGCGCGAGCGGGATACCGGCGCGCACCGACCAGCCGCGATCGGACGGGCCCGCGGTCATCCGGCCGCCGAGCAGTTCGGCGCGCTGGCGCATCCCGGAAAGCCCCATGCCCGCGCCGCGCTGCGCGGGCAGCCCGGCGGGCACGGTGTTGTCCACCGTCAATGTCACCAGCGTCGCGTCCACCGCGAGCCGGACGCGCGCGGACGCGCCGTGCGCGTGCTTGACGACGTTCGCCAGCGACTCCTGACCGATCCGATACAGCGCGAGCCCGACCGCGGGTGACACCGCGCCCAGATCGCCGTCGCGGTCGTAGCGCACGTCCAGACCGGCCCGCACGAAATCGTCGACCAGGTCCTCGATGTCCTCCACGCCCGGTTCCGGGACCTGCTTCCAGGGCCGCGCGTCGAGCAGGCCGACGGTGCGGCGGATGTCGGCCATCGCCTGCCTGCCGAGCCGTTCGGCGTCGGTCAGGGCTTCCACGGCCTCGTCCACGTCGCGGTCGGTCTCCAGCGCGTGCCTGGCGGCGGTGAGGTGCAGCAGCGTGACGCTCAGCGAGTGCGCGATCACGTCGTGCACTTCGCGAGCGATCCGGTGGCGCTCCTCGTCAGCGGCCTGCGCCGCGCGAATGTCCTGGTAGCCGCGTTCCTGGTAGAGGAAGCGACGCTGATATTGCAGCATCAGTCCGGCCATCCAGCCGAACGCGATGCCGACCAGGTAGGTGGGCAGTCCCTCCGGCACGTGCCCGATCGCGTCGAAGGCGACCAGCTGCAGCATCATCGCGACGGTGACCGGGATGCTCACCCGTTTCGGTGCGATCGCCGCGATCTCCCCGGCGGCGGCCACCAGCACGAACGGCGCGAAATCGGCCGCGACCGGCTGGGCGAGGAACAGCGCCTCGGCCGCCATGGCGAGCACACCGAGCAGCAGCGGGCGCGGCAGCACGCCCAGCAGCGCGTGCAGCGGACCGAAAGCGCAGGTCAACAGCACCGCGATGACCGGGAGCAGGGTCGGGAAGTAGCTGTGCCGCTGCACCGCCGCCGCGACCGCGACGGCCAGCACCGCGACATCGACGCTGACGATGATCGAGGGCGGGTAGTCGTAGGGCAACTCCTCGACGCTGCGCCGGAACGCCGCGACCGGATCGCGCCCGAACTCCGCGCACCGCTCCCGGATGCGCCGCATCGAAGCCCGCACGCGGCCGGTGCGAGGGGTACCTGGCGGTGCTTCGGATACGCCGGTCGAACCCATTCTGTAAGGCTAGCCGCCGGATCCGGGCCGGTACATCGTCCCGCGAACGGTCCGCGCCTCCTACCGTGGGCGGAGACGCATTCGGGTCCCTGGCACGACGACAACAACGCGGTCGCGTCCGTAGCGTTGGCGATAGTTCACAGAGGAAGGCGATGGCCATGTCCTGGACGGATCAGCACGCTCGAACCGACATCGTGCACACCGTGCTCACCCGCGCGGCGCTCGACCCGGCCGATCCCGACCTGTTCGAGGGGTTCCCCGAGCTGGATCGGCTGTTCGGTGGCGCGGACGGGCTACTGCTCGCGCTGCGCTACCGGTGGAACCTCCATTTCGCCGCGAAACTCGACCAAGGGCTGACGGCGATGGAGGCCTATCTCGAACTGGCGGCCCAACAGCCGGTGCTGCGCGCGGTGCTCGACGCACAGTATCGTCGCCGCAAACTCGCGTCGGAGGCCATGGCGCGGTAACGCGCGACGAGGAACTAAGAACTTTGATCGACCGTACGGAGCGGGGGACGACCATGCCGGAACCGGCGATGCTGGAACTATCGGGCGTGACGAAGGAGTATCGGGTGGGCGGCCAAGCCGTCCGCGCGCTCGACGACGTCGGGTTGCGTATCGAGACCGGGGAATTCACCTCCATCATCGGGCCCTCCGGGTCCGGCAAGAGCACGCTGCTGCATCTGCTCGGCGCACTCGACAGTCCCGACGCGGGCTCGATCCGGTTCCGCGGCGAGGAGATCGGCGAGCTGGACGAGGAACAGCAGTCGGCATTCCGGCGCCACCAGGTCGGTTTCGTGTTCCAGTTCTTCAACCTGCTGCCCACGCTCTCGGCCTGGGAGAACGTGGCGATCCCGAAGCTGCTGGACGGCACGGGTTTGCGCAAGGCGAAGCCGCGCGCCCTGGAATTGCTCGACCGGGTCGGGCTCGCCGACCGGGCCGAACACCGCCCCGCCGAACTGTCCGGCGGGCAGATGCAGCGGGTGGCGGTGGCCAGGGCGCTGATCATGGACCCGCCCCTGATCCTGGCCGACGAGCCCACCGGAAACCTCGACTCCAAGACCGGCGCCGCCATCCTCGAACTGCTCGGGGAGATCGCCGGTTCCGGCAGTTCGGTGGTGATGGTGACCCACGATATGGGCGCGGTCACCTACTGCGACCGCGTGATCACCCTGCGCGACGGGCGGATCGGGTCCAACGACAAGGTCGAGCGGACGGTCAACGCGTGAGCGGTCAGGCCCGGAGGCGGCAGCGCAGCGTCACCACGCAGGGCCCCGCTCACGCGAGATACGGACACCGCGTGAGCGGTCAGGCCCGGAGGCGGCAGCGCAGCGTCACCACGCAGGGCCCCGCTCACGCGAGATACGGACACCGCGTGAGCGGTCAGGCCCGGAGGCGGCAGCGCAGCGTCACCACGCAGGCGAGGGAGGACACCGCATGATCGGCGCCGCGTGGGATCGCCTGCGGCTGTTCAATATCGGCGAGCTGCTCGCCCATCGCGGACGCACCCTGATGTCGCTGGTCGTGATGGGCGTTTCGGCGTCGCTGCTGGTCGCGGTGCTGAGTATCTCCGGTTCGGTCACCGGCTCGGTGGACAAGCTGACCCGCGGCCTCGGCGGCAAGGCGCAACTGGAGGTCAGCGGGATCACCGACGCAGGCTTCGACCAGCAACTGCTGCGCCGGATCGCGACCGCGCCCGGTGTCGCGGTGGCGGTGCCGATGCTGCGGGTGCAGGTCGGCAGCGGTGCCGATCGCGCGCTGCTGATCGGCGCCGACGCGAATATCGGCGCGCTCGGCAGTGAATTGACCGCGCCGATGAGCGCTTTCACGGGGAAACTGCTCTCGGTGCCCAACGGGGTATTGGTGGGCACGGGGCTCGGCCGCGCCGAGGGCGAGCAGTTCACGCTGGGCAGTACGACGGTGACGGTCGCGGGCGTCCTCGACGAGGAGACTTCCCGGAAACTCAACGACGGTCACCTCATCGCCGCCCCGCTCGGGCTCGCGCAGAAGATCACCGATCGGGTAGGACGGCTGGATTCCGTGCAGGTGGTTCCCGCCGAGGGCGCCGACCTCGCTCAGCTGCGCACGGCGCTCACCGCGGCGGTGGACGGCCGCGCGGTGGTGGCCGAGCCGAGCCTGCGCACCGCCCAGGCGGGCGGCGCGGTGCAGATCGTGCGCTACTCCACCACCATGGCCTCGGCCGCCGCGCTGATCGTCTCGGCGTTCCTCATCTACAACGCGATGAGCATGGCGATCGCCCAGCGCAGGCCGATGCTCTCGCTGTTGCGCGCGATCGGCGGCAAACGCGGCCCGATGGTGCGCGACCTGCTGGCCGAGGCCGCGCTGCTCGGTGTGCTGGGCGGCGCGGTCGGCGCGGTGCTGGGGGTGTTCATGGGCAGTGTCGCGATCGGCACGCTGCCCACCGCGATCGTGCAGTCGGTGGAGGCGCGCACCGAGTACTCGGTGCCCTGGTACGTGATCCCGTTCGCGGTCGTGGCGTGCGTGTTCACCAGTGTGCTCGCGGCGTCCCTCGCCGCGCGTCAGGTGTACAGGGTCCAGCCGATCGAGGCGCTGGCTCCGGTGGGGGCCGGACGGACCGATACGGCGAGTCCGCTGCTGCGGTGGCTGGCTGTCGTGGCCGGTGGCGGGCTGGCCGGGGCCGCTGTGCTGATCGCGAGCAGCGATCTGGGCCGCTACTCGCTGACCGCCATCTCGATGTCGTTCATCGCCGCGATCCTGCTCTGCTTCGCCGCCACCGGTCCCATCGTGCGGGTCGCGGCCGGTATCGCGCGCTGGTTCCGTGCTCCCGGCGCGCTGGGCGCGACCACACTGGAGCGCTCGCCGCGACGAGTGTGGGCGACGGCGATGACGGTGATGATCGGTGTCGGCGCCACCGTCGGCATGAGTGGCGCCTCGAGCAACATGATCGACTCGGCCACGGTCACTTTCACGGATCTGGCCCGCAACGACGTCTACGTCAGTCCGGCTTCGATGGCCCAGTTCCCGACCGGGCCGCTGTTGCCCGCGGACCTGGCGGGCAAGCTCGCGGCGGTGCCCGGCGTCGCGCATCTCAGCCCGGCGCAGATGGCCTTCGCCACGCTGGGCAGCAGTCGCGTGATGCTGCAAGGGTTTCCGCCCGATGCCCGCGAGACCCGCATGCGCATGCTCACCGACGATTCGGTCGCCCGGCTGTCGGCCGGTGAGGGCGTGGCGATCTCCCGGGACGTGGCGCGCTCGCTCGGCGTCGGCGCCGGCGCGGAGCTGACCTTGCCCACGCCCACCGGACCGCGCACGGTGCGGGTGCTGCAAGTGATCCCGTACTTCTCCGCCATCGCGGGCGTGGTCATGATGGACCTGGAGCTGATGCGCACCTGGTACCAGCGGCCCGGGGAGACGGTCATCGCCGTCGACTTCGAGCCCGGCGCCGATCGCGCGGCGGTGCTCGCGGCGATCCGGCAGGTGGTGCCGCCGGAGTTGAACGTCGACACCGGCACGGACACGGTGGTGGCCGCGTCGTCGAGCATTCGGCAGGGCATGGCGATGAGCAATGCCATCCTGTGGATCGTGGTGCTGGTCGCCACGGTCGCGTTGCTCAACACGCTGATGCTCTCGGTGCTGGAGCGCCGCAGGGAACTCGGCGTGTTGCGGGCCATGGGCACCGGGCGCCGGTTCCTGATGCGGTCGGTACTGGCCGAAGCCGCGGGGATCGGCATAGTCGGCGCGGTGCTCGGTTTGGCGCTCGGCGCGTCGGTGCAGTATCTGGCCACGGTCGCCATCGGGCAGGCGCTGACCATCGACGTGGCCTACCAGCCGAGCCCGATGCTGCTGGTCTACGGCACGATCGCGCTGGCGCTGGCGCTGCTCGGGTCGATTCCGCCCGCGTTGCGCGCGGCTCGGATGCCCATCGTGGAGGCGCTCGCGGTCGACTGAGCCGTCGGGTTCACAGCGGCAGGTCGGCGAACCAGCCCTTGAATTTCGCCGTGGTGATGCCGAATCCGGAGCTGGGGTTGCTGTCGGTGAGCGTCACCGTGGCGAACAGCAGGTAGCTCGACCGGGCCGGATCGTCGAAGTCCACGACGAGGAAGCCGTCCGGCAATCCGCCGCCGCTCTCCTGCCACCGGTAGGTCGAATAGGACTTGCCGCTGTTGCGTTCGGACCCCGAGGTATTGGACGGCAGGTCGCGCACCGCGGCCTGGGCGTCCTGGGGCGATTTGAAGCCGATGAGAACGTAGTCGGGCTCGGCGATCGGCGTGCCCCAGCAGTTCCAGGCCGTGGTCCAGTTCGGGAAGTCGGGGACGCCGTTGCCACTGGACACCTTGCTGCCGGGCTTGGCGGTACCGAGGAAGCAGGTCTTGCCGCGATACCCCGGGCCCGAGCCGACGCCGTATTTGGTATCGACGCCTTGCGGGATCAGGCTCGGGAATGCTTTGGCGAGCTTGTCCGCGTCGGACGGCCCTGCGGGCGTCTTCGTGCCGAGGTCGAGCGGAGAGGCGGAATCCGAGAAGCCGACCTTCGCGACGACGATGCCGATCCCGACCAGCAGCGCCACGACCACCAGGACGATCGTCACGATGAGACCGGTGTTCGAGCGATGCTGTGCCGGGTAGCCGGGCGGCTGATGGG
>NZ_JABLTE010000090.1 GCF_013315795.1 Nocardia barduliensis | reverse complement strand
GACCACTACCTCTACGACCCGGCCGACCCGGTGCACACCCACGGCGGCAACCTGGTCATCGCCAACGAGTACCTGGCCGGCCAACTCGACCAGGCCGCCACCGAAGCACGCCACGACGTCCTGGTCTACACCAGCGAACCCCTCACCGAGGACCTCGAAGTCACCGGCCGGGTCCGCGTCCGCCTGCACGCCGCCACCGACGCACCCTCCACCGACTGGGTCGCGCGGCTGTGCGACGTCGACACCGACGGAGTCTCGCGCAACCTCTGTGACGGGATCCAGCGCATCCAGGCCGTACCCGGCGGACCCGGTGAGTACGAGATCGACCTGTGGTCGACCAGCAACGTGTTCCTCGCTGGTCACCGCATCCGGGTCCAGATCACCTCCAGTAACTTCCCCCGCTGGGATCGCAACCTCAACACCGGAGACCCCGCCACCCTGCGCACCGCCCAACAGACGATCTTCCACGACGCGGCACGACCCTCCCACATCATCCTGCCGATCATCCCGCCCACGCCGTAGCAGTACTACCGCGATAAACAGTCCGGGGAGCCGATCAGCTCGGGGTCCCCGGACTCCTTTAGCAGGTCACCGGGGCAAAGTCACCGATCCTGTCCTCCGAGCTGCGCATGTCGCGAACTTCACCACCGTTCGGCGGTGCTGGAACCGCTGAATAGGGAGGATGACCGAACGCCCCGACGGAACGAGTTATCGTTCAATAACAACGCCGCTGTCAATCAACGCGTCAGCATCTTCTATCTGGCCCAAAGCATCGATGTTGCAGTTATCGCTCAATAACAACAACGGAAGCCAGTGAGGATGCACAGGCGAATATCGCAGCTGCGACCGCGACCCGCCCCGGTGCACGACGCTCTTCCGCGCGAGGAGAATGGCAAACCCGCCCCGTGATGCGTCAGCGGCCGGAACCGACGAACCAGTCGTGCAGACCATGCGCCCTGCCACCCCGAGAAAGCCCGAGAAAGACAGATATGACGATCGAAGAAACTTCACGGGCCATCGCACCCAGCCTGACGAAACGCCTGCTCGGCCGCTTGGTCGACTCGATGTTGAAGCTGCCGGGCGATACCGTTCCCTACTCGATTCGCCGGGACCTTCCGGTGCCGATGAAGGACGGGGCCACGCTGCTGGGCAACCTGTATCAGCCGTCCGAGATGTCCGGACCGATGCCCGTTGTGCTCGTCCGCTCGCCCTACGGCCGCGAAGGCGTGATCCCCATGGGTGAAGTAGAGACCCTCGCTCGTCGCGGTTTTCAGGTCTTCGTTCAGTCGTGTCGAGGGACGTTCGGTTCCGGCGGCCAGTTCCGCGCCTTCACCACGGAGCGGGAGGATGGTCTTGCCACACTCGAGTGGGTTCGCGCTCAATCGTGGTGCGATGGGCGGGTGGCGACTAAGGGCGCTAGTTATCTGGGGCATACGCAATGGGCAATAGCTCCGTTCGCCGATCCGCCGCTCGTCGCGTCGAGCATCACTGTCGCCGCTTCCCGGATCATCACCGGGTTCTACGATCGCGGAGCGCCGCAACTCGAGGTGGCCCTCGAGTGGGTCAGGCTGGTCAGCAAGAAGGACTCCGGATTTCGCCCGCTCATCGCGAGTCTGCTGCCCGATCCGGCACGCGCCCGCAAGTTCGAGCAGGTCGCGCGAAGCCTGCCGCTGCAAGCCGCCGATGTGGCGCTTACCGGCGAAGAGGTGCCGTTCTGGCGTGAATTCGTCGGTCATGCGGAACCGGATGACGATCACTGGGACGTTGGTGACTTCTCGAACGTCGATCTCGCCGGAATGCCTCCGACGAACATGGTCACCGGATGGTACGACCTCTTCATGAGAGGCCAGCTCGCCGACTACACCCGCCTGCGAGAAGCGGGTGTCGAAGCGCGTTTGACGATCGGCCCGTGGGGACACGGACGCCCCGACCTATCCGGCGCGGCAGTTCGGTCGGATCTCATCTGGCTCGGCCATTACCTTCTGGATGGGCCAGCCCCGGAAGGTCCGCCCGTCAGATTCTTCCTGCAGGAGGCGGATGAGTGGATCGAGACGGACTTCTGGCCGCCGCGCGGGATCGGGTCGACGGCGCTGTATCTGCACGGTGACGCATCGCTGTCCGACCAGCCTGTCGACCACCCCGCGGACGCGGTGACCTCGTTCACTTATGACCCCGCCGATCCCACGCCGAGCGCCGGCGGGGCAATGCTGTCCGTGACGTCGCCGATGCGGGTCGACAACCGGCACATCGAAAGCCGCTCCGATGTAGCGGTGTTCACCGGGCCGTCGCTCGCCGAGTACCTGGATGTCATCGGCACCGTGGTGGCGGAAATCCGGGTCCGCACCAGCCGCCCGCATGCCGATCTGTTCGTTCGGCTCTGCGATGTGAGCCCGGACGGCCGCTCCATGAACGTGACCGACGGCATTCGTCGCTTGAGCCCGAAGTCGGTTCCGGCGGAAGACGTCGAGGTGGACGGTGATGGCACGCTGCTCGTCACGCTCGAGTTGATGCCGACGGCTTACCGTTTCCGGAAGGGGCACCGTCTCCGGCTGCAGGTGAGCGGTGGCGCATTCCCTCGCTACGCCCGCAACCTCGGCAACGGCCAACCGATGGCGAGCGCTACGAGCTGGGAAACCTGCACAATCGAGCTCCTGCACGGCGGGTCGAACTCGTCGTGCCTCAGGCTCCCGGTGCAAGCCGACCGCAACGCCTGACCTCTCCGGGCAGCCGGTACCGTCGCCCGGCGAAGGGCCGGTCGTCGGCGGCGATCCGAGGGGAAGCACGAGGTGCCCCGGGGCTTCATCGCCTTCCGGAAGACCCTGACCGTAACGCATCGAGAAAGGTACGGGGACGGGGTCCGGCCGGTCCCACGCGTGATCCGATGGCGATCACTACCGCTCTCGCGTAGGCCGCGATGTCAAGAACGGACCCGGGTCATGGCGCCTCGCCACCACGGGAGAGCTACGTTTCGAACAGGCCGGGCAGCCTCCGCCTCATGATCTTCCCGGTCGACATGGTGGAGAGCGCGTCGACGAACCGGACGTAGCGTGGCCGTCTGTACGCGGCCGGCTGCCTGCCCGCGTGGGTCGGCCATCCGCGCGCTCGCCGGCATCGGACCGCCCAGAGCGGTTCCGGGTCAGGTGATGTCGGACTCGAGCAGAGCGGCCAATGCCATCGCCCGCAACATGGGCGCGAGTTTGTGAGCGCCGTCGCGGAGCAGCAATTCCGCCAGGATGGCGTCCTTGCTCTCGGAGTGCCGGTAGAGCGCGGGGCCGGAGAGTCCGAGCTGAGCGGCGATCTGATTGGTCGAGACACCGTGAACGCTGAACCGGGCGAACAACATGGAGGCACTGTGCAGGTATTCGTCGCGTCAGGAGGGGGCGGGATCGGCCCCCTGCTGCGATGGCATCGGACGTAATGGGCCCACCTCCTCCCGTAGCCGTCGATTGATCCAGACGGATCAATGCTCGAGCCCTCGGCGCGGTCCTTCCGTCGGCGGTTGCCGATCCCGCTCCAGCGGTCAAATCGGCCGACCGGCCGAGGACGCGCGGCGTGTATCCACGCCGGAGCATGTTTATCGCCCCTAACCTACTAGCTCAGATTTCTTGTGACATTCCCTTGACCTGCTCAATAGTGTGAATTACCTTGTTAGTGATCAATAACACAGCTACCGCGGAAGTCGCCGCGCCAACCCTTGCCGGCCCGCTTCCGCAATCGCTGAAGTCCCCGCCCGCGTCCGTGGCCGACGCATTCCCGGCGCTTCGTGCCGGCAGACATCGACCCTCCTTCAGGCGGCACAGAAAGGTTCGAACATGAACATCTCCCCCACCCCTTGGCAGCAGACGGTGAACCGCTTTCTGGTCGCGGCGATCGTCGCGCAGTGGCTGGCGCTCCTCGGCCCGTCGTGGGTGTACATCCCGCCGACGGCCGCCGCACCCGCGGCGTACCTGAGTTTCGCGGATCTCATGGCAATCAGCGAGGTGAGCGCCACTGGCCTGCAAGCCGCGTTCTACCAGTGGATCGCGTGGATGTTCGCACTGGTCACAACGGTGATCGCGATCGTGGCCGTACGTTCTCGCAGCACCGCTGCCGGTCTGCTCTGCGTCGCTGCCGGGCTGGTGCAGGTCGTTGTGGTCCTCGCTGTGAACGGAGCGGCCGCGCCCAGTCTCACCGCCGCATTGCAGTCGGTGGGCTACACCCGCATCGGCACGGTCCTGTTCATCGGCGGTGCGGTCCTCCTGATCGTCGCGGGCGTCAAGCAGGCCCGAAGCGTTCCATCCGCCGCCGGTGGAAGATTCGGCACGGTCGCGCCCAGCGCGGCATGAACCGTTTTCGCGAAGAAACCGGCGAGCTATACGCTCGTGCGTCGTTGAAGTTGGGGACCGGAGCACTAATAGGTGACCACTTCTCTGCCCCATCAAACGGATTCCAATCTGGTTGCCGACTGACAACCTTCCCAAACGCTGATCTCCGTACCTCGCGCCTATCCCGTCGAATTCCGGACCCGAGGTTCCCGGCTTTGCTGGAGGGCGGGGATGTCAGGTTCCGGACGGGACAGCTTCGGACTCGTCCGGTGCCGGCCGAGTCTCGTGTAGATGCGCTGGGTGTTGTACCAGTCGGCGTTAGGCGAACGAGGGTGTTCTCGGCTTCTTCCCGGGTCCGCCAGCTGCGCCGGTAGATCAGTTCGGTTTCGAGGTGGAGAAAGAAGTTCTCCAACAGGGCTTCGTCGTAGCTGTCGCCGATCGAGCCCACCTATTGCGCGATCCCGTTGTCGGCGAGCCGGTTCGAAAAGCGGCACGCGGGGTAGGTTGAGCCGCGGTCGCTGTGGTGGACCGGACCGCCGTCGCGGAGGTCGCGGCTCCATACCGCGTATTCCAGCGCGCCGAGTATCAGTTCGGTGTCGCAGCGGTCCGAAGTATTCCAGCCCACGATTCGGTTGGAGAACGCGTCGCGGACCGCTGCCAGCCAGAACGCGTCCTGTCCGCACGGTATGCGCGTGGCGTCGGCGACCCACAATCGGTTGGGTCGCCCTGTCTCGTCGTTGGGCCCGCGCCAGGATCTGGGGCTCAGATCCTGCACCACTGGCAAGCCCGCGGCGACGCCACCGAGCAGATCGGGGTGGACTCGACCATCACGTGCGCTCACCAGCACGCCGCCGAGGCCCGCCGTGAGGGCGTCCGGCAGACCGAGCCGCCCGCAGGCCACTACGATGCCGACACGGCCGATCACGCACTGGGCCGGTCACGCGGTGGATGGAGCAGCGAGCCGCATATGACTTGCGCACACCGGCTGCGGCCGCTGTCGATGCTGCTCTCACCGTCGGCCAGGCCGGTGACATCCCGCAGTTCAGCGCCGTCATCGACGGCATCTGGCTGCCAAGGCTCGGCCAGGGGGTCCGCGCAGGCACCCGGATCGAGTGCTGGCCGACAAAGGCAGCCAGCCGGTCATGGCTACGACGCCACGGGGCCGCCGCGACGATCCCGGTTCGACGCGCGCTGCGACGAACTCGTAGGGTCGGCCGCCGAGAACAGCGACCAGCTCGTCAATTGCCTCACCAACCTGCTCTCCCTGCGGGTCGTACCCAGCACCGGCGTCTGGGGTCCACTCGGGGTGATGAGCGCACAAGTAGATACCTGTGCTCCAGAGAGCTGTCGATCCAGCCGGTGAGGTCCAGACGCCGCCACTGCTCATCCTGACCGGGAGCGAAGGCCGCGGCAACGTACTGGCGTGCTGCAGCGCGGGCACCTACCGCCCGGAAACCCCGCGCGAGGACATCCTCCTGCCCGAGTAAGCGCCGGCTGCATCGCACCTGAGCCGTGGCCCGGCCCGACGAGCTACTACCTGTCCGGCTCGTTCCTTGTCATGGCGGCATACACCTGGGCACGTGAGGGCACCGGCGGAAGAGGCTGTGCAGCCGACGTCGCCAGCGACTGTATGAGGTAGCCGGCAACCCGACGCCAGGCCTGCGGCGCAACGTGCCGCGTCGCGGCCACCACGCCGGCGCTGGCCATCAAAAACAGGGGCAGGTCCTGGTGCTCGAAGTCCTGCCGCAGCTTCCCGGCCGCCTTCGCACGCTCCATCAACGTGGTCAGCGCGTCCGCCGCGCGGTCACGCGCTTCCCGCAACCCGGGCGGATCGGGAAAGCACTGCGTGGTGAAGAGGTCGGCGAAACCGTGATCCTCGGCCTGCATCTCGCAGACACGTTCGATATAGGAGCACAACCCCTCCCAGGGATCTGCCTGCTCCAGGGCGGCATCGGCAGCTGTGTGGTAAGCGGCCAGCTTCTCCGCGAACACCGCGGCCAGCAAAGCCTCCCTCGTCGGAAAACGCCGAAGGAGGGTGGCAATGCCCACCCCGGCACGGCGGGCGATCTCATTCATGGACGCGTCCAGCCCCTTTTCGGCGAAGACCGCGCGAGCCGCCGCGAGCACACGCTCGCGGTTGCGCAGCGCATCCGCACGCAGCGCGGGTGACTCGGGGGAGTTCATAGGACCGATTCTACCGCCATGTGGAATAGCTACTCCGGTTACGCGCTACACTCTAAGTGGAGCATGTACTCCACTAAATAGATCGTTCCTGACTCACCTCGAGGAGACCCACAATGCGTTCATTCGTCCTCACCGGCTTCGGCGATGCCCCCCAGGTTCGCGATGTCGACATCCCGGCCCCCGCCGCCGGCGAAATCCAGGTGCGGGTCCACGCCGCGTCGGTCAACGGCTTCGACCTCGCGACTGCCGGTGGTTACTTCGCCGACATGATGGAACACCGGTTCCCGGTCGTCCTGGGCAAGGACTTCGCCGGCGTGGTCGAGTCCGTCGGCGCGAACGTAGATCAGTACTCGGTGGGCGATCGCGTCTTCGGCGTCGTGACCAAGCCCTATCTTGGCGAGGGTTCCTTCGCCGAGTTCGTCAACGTTCCGGTAGCGGTCGGACTCGCCCGGCTGCCCGAGGGCATCGACTTCACCACCGGGGCCGCACTCGGCCTCGCCGGTGTCGCAGCCCTGCAGGGCATCGAAATCGCGGCACCTCGAGCCGGACAGACCGTGCTGGTCGTCGGCGCGACAGGCGGCGTCGGAAGCCAAGTCGTTCAGCTGGCCAAGAATGCGGGCGCCACCGTCATCGCGACGGCAGCCACGGACGAAGAGGAAAAGTTCACTCGATCCCAGGGTGCCGACCACACCGTGAACCACAACGGCGACCTGACCGATGCCGTGCGCAGCATCGAGCAGCGCGGCGTGGATGTCGCATTCCACCTCGCGGGCGACCCCTCCCGACTGCTCGACGTGGTGAAGCCCGGAGGCCAGGTGATTTCGACGCTCCTCGGTTCCCCCGATCAACTTCCGTCCGAGACCGTCCGAGTGCATGCGCTGTACGCGAATCCGGACACGGAAACCCTCAATCGTCTCGCGGCGCTGCACAGGGACGACACCACGTCGGTGTCCATCCAGAGCGTCTTTCCCCTGGAGCGCGCTGCCGAGGCATTCGACCGCTTCGCCTCCGGAACGCTCGGCAAGATCGTCATCACCACACGCTGAACCCGACCGCCGAAACAGCGACCAGGAAACGACATGGAACTGGGAATCTACTCCTTCGGCGAACTCCTCGATCACCGCGACGGACGCTCTGCCGGAACACTGCACGAGCGGTTCACCCAAATGCTCGAGCTCGGCAAGCTGGCGGATGCGGGCGGGCTGGACGTCATCTCCTTCGGAGAACACCACCGGCCCGATTTCAGCATGTCGGCACCGGAAATCGTGCTCGCCGCGATCAGCGGAGTGACCGAGCGGCTTCGGCTCTCGAGCGGAGTGACCGTGCTATCCAGCCAGGATCCGGTTCGGGTCTTCGAGCAATTCGCGACGCTCGACAACATTTCCGACGGCCGTGCGGAGATCATCGCCGGGCGCGGCGCCTTCGTCGAATCGTTTCCCCTCTTCGGATACGACCTCGCGGACTACGACGCGCTCTTCGACGAGAAGTTGCGGCTGCTCTTACAGATTCGCGACGATGAAGTCGTCACGTGGACAGGCCGATTTCGGGCCGCCCTGGAGGCTGCGGCGATCTCGCCGCGGCCCGTCCAGACACCGCTGCCGATCTGGGTCGGCGTCGGTGGTACCCCCGCCTCCGCGATGCGCGCCGGAGCCCTCGGTCTCCCGATGAATCTCGGCTTCTTCGCCGGTCCCGAGCAGTTCGTCCCGCGCGTCGAGCTCTACCACCGCGCAGCCGAGACGAAAGGACACGAACGATCCTCGCTGCGAGTTGCGGCGAGCGGGCACATGTACGTGGGGAAGACATCGCAGCGAGCACGAGAGGACTTCTATCCGTACTACTCACGGTATCTGCAGGCGAGCGGCGTACCCTTCGCCGCCGACGGGTTCCCGCGCCATACGTATGAGGCCTGGATCGAGGCGAGCCTGCCGGTCGGGAGCCCGCAACAGGTCGTGGATGCCATCATGCGGCGCGTCGAACTGCTCGGCATCGACCGTTTCATGGGGCAGATCGACGTCGGCAACCTTCCGTGGTCCATGACCCGCGACTCGCTCGAGCTCTACATGACCGAAGTCGCTCCGGTGCTGCGGCGTGAAACCAGCCGAATATCGGCGCGATGACCACTGATGTTCCCCGGTTTTGCGGAGTCGCGACGCCGGACTTCTCGGTCACGGATAGCGTCGATGTGGGCAAAAACCGCTGTTCAGGGCCGCAGGTCGCGGTCGATGCCGAGGGCCTGGGAGCTAAAGGGCTCGCCCTGCGGGTGACAACGTCCCCAGCCTGAGACTTCCGTGGGCAGGATCTCGGGCAGAGCTGCTGCGCCGGCGGCGTCGATGTCTTCGCCCTGCGTGGGCGCGGCGTCGACGGCGCGGCGGGCAGCGCGTCGGAGGTTGCGGTCGCGGGTGTGGAGCGCCGCCGAGTTGCGTCGGAGTTGTTGCCCGGCGGCGGGCTGGTGTTCACGAGCGGCGGCGATGTCGGGATGCGGTGCACAAGACAATACGTGACGCTTGTCATGTTAGTTAGTAACTAACTGGATGATAACGTCGTCTCTGCCCCCGAACAGGATCGGCACAGCAACCAACGAGATGAAGGGATACCCGCGGTGGCGTCAGCGTTGTTTCGGCTGGGAAGGTTCTGCTTCCAGCACAGGTGGGGAGTGATCGCGGGATGGCTGGCCGCGGTGGTCGGCTTGGCCGTAGCGGTGCAGGTTCTCGATCCGGCCTTCGAGAAGAACTTCGACCTTCCAGGTACCGATTCGGGAACGGCCACGAGTCAGCTCGCCGAGTACTTTCCGGCGGTCGACGATCAGCAGAGCAAGGCCTCGACGAGCGTGCTGGTCGCCGCCGAGGACGGTTTGCTGGCGCATTCATGGCAAATCGACGGAATGGTCGCCCAGTTGCGCACCCTCGACGGGATCGCCGACCCGACGACGATCGTCAATCCGCTGACCGCCGCCGAGGCGAATCCAGCACTGGCGTCGTCGATCATCGGCGACAGTGGCAGGGTTGGCTTGATTCAGGTCCGACAGGACATAGAGTCCTCCGAACTCGATCCCGGCCAGCGTGAGAAGCTCATCGACATCATGGACGAGTTCCGCACCGGCGAGCTTCAGGTGGAGGCCAGTGGCACACTGATGCAGGTCAATGATGGTGCCGCTACCGCCGAACTGCTCGGTTTCGGCGTCGCGTTCGTCGTCATGATCATCGCTTTCGGTGCGCTGATCGCCGCGTTGATTCCCCTCGTCACCGCGATTGTCGGGGTGATCGGCACCACCATGCTCGTCACCGTTGCCGCGCAATTCCTCGACATCAACACTATGGCCACCGCCATCGTGACGATGCTGGGGATCGCCGTATCGATCGACTACGCGTTGTTCATCGTCACGCGCTACCGAAGCGAACTGCACCGCGGCGGGTCGCGGGAGGACGCGATCGGACGGGCAGTCGGTACCGCGGGATCAGCTGTGGTGTTCGCGGGCTTGACCGTGGTCATCGCCGTGGTGGCCCTGATGGTCGTGGGAATTCCGATCATCACGCAGATGGGTACGGGCGCCGCGGTCGCGGTCGTCGTCGCGGTACTTACGGCACTGACCCTCATCCCGGCGGCACTCGGCGCGGTCGGTCAGCGGGCGTTCGTTCCCGAGATCCCCTGGATCAAGCATGCCGAGCCCTCGTCGACCTCGAACTCGCTGACGGTACGGCTGGGCCGCCTCGTCACCGGCAAGCCCATCCCGTTCATCGTCGTCGGACTCGCGATCCTCGCCGCCGCTGCCTTTCCGGCCACAAAGATGGAACTCGGTCTTTCGCTCACCTCCGATGCCGAGCAGCCCGCGCAGTCGCTGCTGGCTCGCGGGTTCGGCGAGGGGATCAACGGTCCACTGCTGGTGGTGCTCCACAATGACGCCGGTCGGCCGATCGACAGCGTCGCGCAGAGCACGGTCGACTACATCAAGACTCTCGACGACGTCACCAACCCCGGCGCGCTGAGCTGGGTCGGCAACGGTACCCCCGATCCGAACAGCGGCGCGGACTCCGCGCTCATCACTGTCACCCCGCGCAGCGCTCCCGCCGACGAGGCCACCCAAGACCTCATGGAACGCATCCGCGAGTTCGCGCCGACCGTGGAACAGGCCGGCGCCCAGTTGCACGTCGGCGGACAGACAGCCATCACCTCGGATCTGTCGTCGAAGCTCAGCACAGCTCTGGTTCCTTACCTCATCGTGGTGGTGGGTCTGGCGTTCCTCATCATGATCGCGGTATTCAGGTCGCTCTGGGTGCCGTTGGTCGCAACGGTCGGTTTCGTTTTCTCGGTGCTCGCGACGATCGGCCTGACCGTTGCGGTGTTCCAGGACGGAGCCGCGGGACTGGTCGAGTATCCCGGGCCCATCGTGTCGTTCCTGCCGATCTTCCTCATCGGCGTGGTGTTCGGTCTGGCCATGGACTACCAGGTCTTCCTCACTACCCGCATGCGAGAGGAGTACCTCAACGGGATGTCGGCCAAGGAGGCCATTGTCGCCGGCTACCGCCACGGCGGGCGGGTCGTCACCTCTGCGGCGACCATCATGATCTGCGTATTCGCGGCGTTCATGCTCGCGCCCGACACAATCTCGAAGATGCTCGGCTTCGGTCTCGCGGTGGCGGTGCTGCTCGACGCGATCATCATCCGCATGATGGTCGTGCCGGCGATCATCGGGGTCCTCGGGGACAGGGCATGGCGTTTGCCGCCCTGGCTCGACAGACTGGTCCTCGACTTCGACATCGAAGGGACTGCGGTACGAGACAACGGACTGCCCCCGGTACACGACCGCGTGTCCGACCCACAACCCACTATCACAGGGACTCGATGAGCACTCGGGACGACACCGAGGGCCGGTCGGCGACGCCGACCGGCCCTCGGCCGCGCCACAGCAAGAAGCACACCCGCGACACCATCCGCGCTGTCGCATTGAGGTTGTTCACAGAGCAAGGGTTCAAGCGCACCACCGTCGAACAGATCGCCCGGGAGGTGGGCGTCTCGCATATGACCGTCTTCCGACACTTCCCGACCAAGGAGATGATCATTCTCGACGACGGCCTCGGCCCTCGCATGGAGGAACTGATGCGCGGTCTCCCGAAGGGCCTGCCCATCTTCGACCTCACGCGACAACTGGTCACCGGTCTCTATGCTCTCGGTACCGCAGACCCGTGGGCGAGAAACGCCCAGCGACGGCAACTCATCGACAACGAACCCGAACTGCGCGCCGCGGCGCAGGCCCAGGGGGACCACAGTTTCGGCAATCTTGCGCGGTTCTTCGCCGAGTACACCGGTCGTGAGCCGGACGAGCTCGCCGTCCGCGTATTCACCGCTGCGCTCACCGGCGTCCTGCTCCACGTGATGACCTACATCGACGATCTACTGCAGCCGGGGACCCTCGACGAGATGATCCGTGCGATCGATCTGCTCGAGCAAGGACTGCCACTGTGACATCGCCGGTGCAACCTTGAACGGTGCGCGCGCTCGGCGGATGCCGGCAAGCCCCGGGCAAGACAGTCTGCTCGGTGACGGCCGCCCCCGCCGATCGACGCGAGGGTCGGCGCAGATGGGGTGCGAGCGGCCAGGCCGCCGGGGTCATGATCATCTCGATCGTCGCGCTTCTTCGACCAACCTTTGCATCGACGAGTGCGGCCCCAGGTCGACAACGTCGGCCGTCTGTCGGTGGTGACCGCCGTATGGCCCACGAGACATCGGCGCTGACGCCTACCGATTGCCATAGCGGTGCCGCCGACGTTCCGCGCCTATTTGGTTCCTTGTGTCACATGACGGAACTGCGCTAGCGTGCCAGCCTCAGCCCTAATTCCATTTCACAACAATATATTCCATATGTCAGAATAAGCGGACAAGGGCGTCTTCGGCCGGCGAGGACCGCGTCGGATCGAGCCGCGTACGAGTCGGCGGCCTACGTGGAGGAGAAGTTCCATGGCTAGACGGATTGGGGTTCCGTCCGCATACATCCCCATCCATGACACACGACCGGCCGGTGAACGGCCGACACGGGCCCGTTCAGTGCGGGACCACCACCCCGCAACATCCCGCCCCAGGGCTCTTCCCTTCGTCCGGGTCCACGGCGGCGCTCGCCTCGCGGCACCGGGACTCCGCGCGAGGAGTCCACATTGAGCACCGAACCGCAAGGGGACGACGAGGAGTCGGCTGAGGTCCGGCCGATCGAGCGCCCGCCGCGCGCAGCCACGTCACGAACGGCCGTGGCCCGCCTTGTTCTTGTGGCCGTCGCGGTGGTTGCCGTCGTACTCGTCGGGCCTGGGATCGTCGATCTCGGCGTCCTCACCGACCCGGAACGCCTTCGTGCTCTGGTCGAGTCGAGCGGTGTCGTTGGGCCACTGGTCTTCATCGGACTGGTGACGGCCGCGCACTTCGTCATCCTCGGGGCGCCTGTTTCGGCTGCCGCTCTGCTCATCTGGCCCGGATTCGAGGCGGTCCTGTGGGTTACGATCTCGAACATCGTGGCCTCGACCGCGGTCTTCCTGATCGCTCGCCGGTTCGGTGTGGAATCGCTGCACAACCGTATTCCTCACAAGGTCCGGAACTACATGGAGAGGCTCGAGACCAGGCCTGCCAGGACGATCGTGTTCCTTCGACTGGCGCTGCAATTGAATCCGCTGGTCGATGTTGCTCTCGCCGCGTCGCGTATACGTTTCAAAACCTACCTGATCTGCACCGTCGTTCCGATGGCCGCCATCGCCGGATTCGTCGTCTTCGCCGGGAAGGCTCTCATTCGTTTCGCCACGAACGCGCCCGCGTCGTTCTGGTCGACCACCGCGGTGATTGCGGTGGTCGTGACGGCAACGGCAACTATTCTTCTCCGCCGCCGGGCACGCCGACTGTCCGGGGACCGGCCGGCGAGGGACGCCTCACCGGTGACCATGCCGAGCGAGGTTACGCCTCCCCCCATCTCGATGAGGAAGACGGGAACGTAAGCCGATACCGCTACTGGACGATCGACGACGGCACGGGAGCCGTCCCCGTCCGACTGTCCGATGGCGCCGTGCTCGGAACCGGGCGGTCCGCCGGTGGCGCAGAACGTCGGCGGCGGCCAAGTGACCCGTCAAGCTCATCTTCCACGCCGGGGCCACCAGATCGTTCAGGCTCGTCGGGGTATCGGTCGACACTGATGCGGATAAGGAAGCGGGTGATCGGCTCGGCACCGGTGTTGCGCAGAAGGCGGCGCCTCGTGAGCCGGTAGGCGGTGCCGTCGTAGTCGAGGCGGGCGGCGTCGTGCTCGACAACGAGATCGGTTCCGGGTACTGGTCGAACAAAGCTGGTGTGGTGGTCGGTGTGGGTTTGGAGGCGTGGAGTTTGGCGGTCTCGTAGTCGCGCCAGCGTTTCCAGATCGCGGTGCCTGATTCGAGGGCTTCGTCGGCGCGGCGGGCGAAGTCCACGGTGGGTCGGTGGCGTCCGGATTCGATGTGGCTGACGTAGGAGGCGTCGAAACCCATCCTTGCTGCGAGGGCCTTCTTCGCCAGCCCTTTGACGTCGCGCCAGTAGGCGACTTCAGCGGCGAAGGCTTCGGCGGCCTGTTCGACGCTGATGCTCTGCTGTCGCTGTGGTGTGTTCAAACCTCGAGCCCCCGATTGCGGTGTGATCGCGTGAATGGAATGAACCGTGAGTGAGTTCAGTTCAGCATTCCCTCACCCCCACTGCCACCGATTGACTGAACCCACGCCTGCAGCCGGTCCGCCACCCTCAACAACGGTGGTGCTGCGGCTGAAACACACTCAGCAGGTGAGCATTTCAGAAGCGGTAGAGGATGATCAAGGTACTCGTCACCGGTGGGGCGGGCTTCATCGGCTCGCATGTGGTGCGTCGGCTGCTGCGCCGGGAGTCCGGGTTCGAGGTGACGGTCCTCGATGTGCCCACCGGTACCACCAGCAGCCACGATCAGCCGAACATTCGAATGCCGCGGACCTGCCGAGTTCCCGTTGATGACTGTGCTCCCAGTGATCGCGTCGAGGTCCGTTCTAGGTGAGTGCACGAGATTATCAGTCGGGTTGGCCGTCAAGTGTGAACGGCGCGAGCTGCGTAGGACTGCCACCAGCTACGAGTACAAGACGCCAGGGGACGACGTTGCAGCGGTGCTGCAAGGACCCTGCGCTGTCAGCAACCGAACAGACTACTAATCGGACGGCTCGAACCCATCCGCTCGCACCGCATACTCCCCGATCGGTCGATTGGGTGACTGCACTGTCCCTTACGCCACAGATTCGCCCCGTCGGGACTGCCTATGCCGAGTCCTCGGGGACCGGAAGCTCATCCATCAGCTTCCCCGGCGTCGTCTGCAGACCAGCAGTAAATTTCATGATGTTCTCCACCCGCGGACTGCGTTGCCCGCGTTCGACTTGCCCGAGGTAGGTCCAGTGGACTCCGCACGCATGAGCGGCGGCTTCTTGGCTCCAGCCGAGTTCGGTGCGGCGGGCACGTACCCGTGCTCCGAACGCCGCAGCGGTCGGATTGAGCGCGGGCTTGCCTGGACTGGACATGTCGGCCCAAGCACATACGTCCCACGCGTATTGATCCAGAGCGTAATCGTCCTATGCACTTCCATCCCATGCATAAGCGTCCTATAATGCTGGTCCGCGGCGATCCGGCCCATCAAGCGAAGCGTGTCAGCTCGCCGCTTCCTCGGCACGACACCGTGTGATGACCACTTCTCGGCAACCTTGCAGTGAATGCACGTCCGCTGTTCGATGAAGAGATCGGAGCTCGAGATGCATCTCGTTGGCGCCGGCCCGGTGGGGGTCGTATGACGCCGATTACCCGGCCTGCGGGGACAACCGCTGCGGTGGTTCCCGCAACGATCCAGGCGCTGCCGTTGCCGAATCTGGCTGCGCTGTCACCTATTCGCGGCGAGCGCGAACACTACGCCGTGTCGGCGCTGACTCACCACGGCCGCTTGTGCTCGAAACGGATCACCGAAGCGCTGGGCTGGTCGGATCTGCGGTCCCTCGCGGTGGACATCGATGCCGGAGCGGTCGTTCTCACGCCGGGGTCGGCGCCTCGATCGGCGGCGCTGCGCGACGGCTGGATCTTTCTCTCGGCCGACATACGCCGCGGTTGTCTGCTGCAGCCGGGCGATCAGGTCCTGATGGTCGGGTCCGTGAGTCGGTCCTCGGTGAGGCTCTATCCCCCGCACCTGCTCACAGCCATCCTCACCGCCCAGCACCGACACACCACAGAGGAGTCGCGGTGAAAGACGAGTCGGCGGTCGCCGCCGCCCGGGTGCTTCTCGACCAACTCGGCATACGCCCCGAACAACTGCTCGACATCACGCACGCAACCGCATCCGCCCACGCCGACCAACCGCCCCCTGCTGAGGCGGGGTTTGCCGAAACATCGGGGTCCACGAGGATTCCGACCTTCGCTGCCTACGTGGCGTTGGTCGAGGCGGCGGCTTCCCCGGGCTCGTTACGCAACTACGGGCCGTATTGGAAGCGGCTTGTCGAGGTGTGGGGTAGCCGGTTGATCACCGAGCCCAGTGCCCTCGAGATTCGGGCTTTGGCCGAACATGCGAAGAAACATGCTGTGGTGCGGCGCAACTCCCGCGGAGGGCACAGTGCCTATGAGCACATGCTCGCCGCGGTCCGGCGGGTATACCGGCACGCCGATGACGACGGCTACCTCACCGACAACCCGGCCCTGCGAGTGCCCAAAAACCGGCGGCCGCCCAGCGGCCGCCACGCCCTCAACGACCAGCAACTGTCGGAGATCTTTCACGCCGCGGCCACCACAGGCAACGACCGCGAACTCGACGCGCTCATCCTGCGCCTGCATGTCGAAACCGCCTGTCGGCGAGGCGGAGTGCTGAATCTTCGAATCCGAGACCTCGACCCCCGCTACAGCCAGATCTACCTCCGCGAAAAGAACGAAACGACACGGTGGCAACCGATCTCCCCCACCCTCATGCACCACCTGCAAGACCACATCCACCAACGCCCCTGCTCCAGCGCCTCTGGCCAGGACCGATCCGACAATGCTTCTGTCCTGCGTTACAGGAACGGGCGACATCTCACTTCCCGCCGCTACGACCACCTTTGGAACCGGCTGCGTGAACATCTGCCCTGGGTCGCCGCCTACAACGTCAGCGCCCACTGGCTGCGTCACACCACCCTCACCTGGGTCGAACGCAACTTCGGCTACGCCGTCGCCCACGCCTACGCCGGCCACACCGATGCCACCAGCGACACCGGATCAACCACGACCTACATCCGCGCCACCCACGAAGAAGTCGCCCACGCGCTCGCAGCCCTCACCAACGAACCCCACCCGCTTGATCGCGGACCCACCCAAGCACCGACACAGCCCGCGACCCGCACCCGTCACCCGTGGGCCGACAACGCGTCTCTGCGGTGAGCTCCAGGCCACCCTCCAACTCGGGGACCAAACCTCCGAGCTCACGGGCCCGACTGCCCTACCGAGGTGGGGCGAGGGCGCCCCGGATCCTCGGAGGTCGTTGTGGTGATGGCGGTTTCTCGTCGCCCAGGCTGGCATCACGCTAGGCGACCTCACGAGGGGAATAGTACGTGGAATGGCCTCGAAGTCGTCCGGGACTCACTCACCGGACCGGGGACGCAGTCATTCTCCTTGGCGGGTGTGCCTCCGAACGCTGCGACGGAGCGTCATTGATGACGGCAATCGGCGATATCGCGTCGCACCCACCTCGTGCAAAATCAGCCCGCGAACGCCGAGATCGTTGCGGGACCACCGGCGATGGCGCTGATTGTCCTGTTCGCTCGTCGGCGACTGCGCCGCGACCCATGATCAACAGCTGGTGGGCGATAACCAATCGTGGCCCTTGAACCAGGCAAACCGGTCCAGGGGCCGCGATCAGGGGTATCGTACCTGAGCGATCGCTCGGTAACTGACAAAGCAACTGTATGCGCTGCCGAGGAAGGCATACAAATTCGAGCCGAATGGCTCAGCCGATAGCAAGCCTGTCGGCGACGGCGTGTCTCGCGCAGAGAATCGATTCCGGCCCAGCGGGTTGTGCTGCAATAGAACTATGGGCACGCCGCCGGTCGATGTTCGACACCAAGCGTCTCAGCTGGGTGCCGCTGTAGCCGCCACGATCCCTACGGCATCCGCCGACAATCTCCTCATCGGCAGCTGGAACCTGCGCATGTTCGGCAACCTCAGCCGCACCTGGCAGGCCACCTCCACCGACTCCCCCAAACGTGACTGGCGTGCGGTCACCCTCATCGCCGAGGTGATCTCCCGCTTCGATGTCGTTGCCCTGCAGGAAGTCCACCGCAACACCACCGCCCTCACCTTTCTCCTGGAGCAACTCGGCCAGCATTGGCACGTCATCGCCTCCGACGCCACCGAAGGCGACGCAGGAAACGACGAACGCCTCGCCTTCGTCTACAACTCCCGCCGCGTCCAACCCTCCGGACTCGTCGGCGAAATCGTGCTGCCACCCATCGCGGACAAACCGGTCCGCCAATTCGCCCGCACGCCCTACGCGGCCAGCTTCGTTCGCGGCACGACCGAATTCATCCTCACGACCGTGCATGTCCTGTGGGGCGACAATCCGGCGCAACGGCTGCCGGAGGTCACCGCGTTCGCGCAATGGATGCGCTCATGGGCCGACCGCAAAACGGACTGGAACGACAACCTGCTGGTCCTGGGCGACTTCAACCTCGACCGGATCGGCGACCCCCTCTACGAAGCGTTCGTCTCCACCGGACTGTGGCCACCCACCGAACTCAACACCGTCCCCCGCACAATCTTCGACAACGACAACACCAGGCACTTCTACGACCAGATCGCGTGGTTCTCCACCCCCGACGGAGACAGCCTGCTCACCTCGCTGACCTACACCGGCCGCGCCGGATCCTTCGACTTCCTGCCCCACTGCTACCCCGGGCTCACCCGCAACGACGTGTCATGGCGGATTTCCGATCACTACCCACTCTGGATAGAGATGCGAACCCACGCCCCGTAAGCGAGCGTCCCGGCGTCAATTTTCAACTGCCTCTCCGAGGCCGCCGGGACCCTATCGACGAGGAATGGTGACCCAGCCCTCAGCGCACGACTCGCTCATACGCGCTGATCTGCGGAGATGCTCGAGGTATTCTCTGGTGGGTGGGTTATGAGTGGCTGCCATCGGCGATCAGTCGTCTGCAGGGTCTGGGCACCGATGAGGTGATCGCGGCGCTACTGGACGCGCGGCGTCGATGGGTGCAGCGGGTCGAGACGAAGTCCGGTGCTCGCGGGCTGGCGGTCTGGACCCGTACACCGGCGGGCGCGCCGATCCTGGTCGTCCTGCGGCCGCTGGAGGGCCGGGATCAGCAGATCACCTACGCCGCGCCGATGACCCCGCAGCAGCAAGCCGCGTTCGAGGAGTGGGAGAACAACCAATGAGCGCACAGGACAAGGACACGAAGGCCCTGCTCGAGGGTGAGGAACTGGCCGCCGCCGCCGAGGCAGGCGAGCTGGTGTTCGGCGAGCCGGTGGACGCCGAGACGGTGCTGCCTTCCACTGCCGACGAAGACCCGTTCGTGGTGACCACGGTGCGGCTGAGGATGCGCCAGAGGAAGCGGGCCGAAGCGGAGGCTCGCAAGCGTGGCATCGACCTCGCCGAACTTATCCGAGGCTGGGTGGACGAGGGCTTGGCCGAGGTCGAGGACGACTACCAGGTATCGGCCGCTGACCTGAAGCGGGTGCTCGCCGGACTGCGCCGCACCGCATAGGCGGGTTGGGATTGCTGGGGTCGGCGTCAGCTGCATCAACCTCGATGCCGGGTGCCGGTGTGTTGAGGGTGGCTGCGAGGGCGTCAGCGGCGTGAGCGAGTGGTTGGCAGGCATTCATTTCGCTCACGCCTCAGCAGCGCGAGGCGTCGGGAAACGGAAGCAGGTGGCCGCGCTCCTCAAGCAACTGCATCGCCTGCCGCCGCCGGCAGATTTTAATATTGGCGAAGTGGCGCCGTTCGTACGACTGGAGGAGCGGATCGGGGCTGCCCAGAGCTGGAGCGACGAAGATCGGCAGTGGCTGCGCGCACGTATCGCCGATCTGCAGCAGAGGTGGAGGGGGACTGCCGAAAGGCTTGCCTTGGTGTGATTCACGGTGGTGCCTGGGTCGGCAACGTGGCCGCCACGGACGACGGCCGAGTCGTCCTGCTTGATCTGGAGCGGACCTCAATCGGGCCGCCGGAGTAGGATCTGGTGCACACGGCGATCAAGTGGAGATCGTTCTGGTGGATCACCGAGGAGCAGTACGACGAGTTCTGCAGCGTGTATGGCCATGACGTCACAGAGTGGGCAGGCTTCGAACTGCTCCGCGATATCCGGGAGTTCCACATGACCACGATGGCAGTGCACACGGCATCAGCGAATCCAGCGTTCGAGGAGCAGGCTCGGCACCGATTGGCGACCATCAGAGGCGATTGTGGAACACGTCCATGGTCGGTGTGGAAGGCGTTGGAGTAACGGCGATGCTCAGGCTTCGCAAAGCTGCTGTCTGCCTACAGATGTCGGTGGTTCGGTGTAGCGTCACCTGCCTGTGGCGATAACTGATCGGGATCGGAAGCAGCTCTGGGGTCTCGCGGCGGCAAAGTGCGCAATCTGCCGACACACGCTCGTAGAGCCCGCCAAGGCTGAGGAGGACCGGGATGCTCTCATCGGCGAAGAGGCGCACATTGTCGCGCAGTCGCCTGGTGGCCCACGCGTTGGTGTACCCCTCGAGGTTGACATCGACAGCAATGAAAACCTGATTCTGCTTTGCCGAAATCACCATCGCGTGGTGGACGAGCAGACCGCCAAGTACACCGTCGAAGTCCTTAAGGCGTTGAAGACGAAGCACGAGAGATGGGTTCATTCGCGGCTTCACACGGTGCAAACCTACTCTGGACCGACCCGGGTGGTACTGAAGGATCCCGAACGACCCGTGGTGCTACCGAGAATTACCACAGGGAAGCAAGCGTGGAACGTTGTTCATAAGTCTCATGGCTACATGCTTGAAAGTCCGGACGAGGATGAGGCTTCTGCAGAAGCATGCGATAGCGCGGATGTGTTCCTGACTTCAGCGCGGGATTGGGGAGAAGTTAGTCTTGAGGTGGAAGATCAAGGCCGCACTGGTATTCGCGAGGCCGAGCGCTCTATGCGTGAATTGCTGGATGAACTCTCTAGCCATAATCTAGTCGCTTTCGGCGCATCTGTGGACATGGTTCTGAGGGGTGGCGGAGGGCCGGACAGCGATTGGAAGACCGCAGTTATCGTTGTGCGACCCAAAGAAGCTGTGGGCGACATTGACTCGCTGATTGTAATTTTCGGCGAGCTGATGGATCTGCCCTCTTTCGAACCTGAATCGGCAGACGAACGTCGGGCGGGAATGGGCTAGCAGGTCGCGGAATTTTAGTGGGCAGACCATGATTTCAATCGGTAGCGTATCCATCCAACCAGAACTGCGATAGGTGTTTTGGGATCTACGGTTGCCGACGAGTCGAGGATCGCGATGAAATACCCAGATGACATCAACGTGCTTGAGCACGGCATCGTCGTGCCGTCTCGGACGAAAATCTCCTCCTGCGGCGTAATCGCAACGACGCGCATTCCGATCTACTCAGGCTTCACGCTTACAGTTGTCGACGTCGATGGTTCCTCTCTCAATGAGCGAACACTAAACATCACCAGGATCGACCGCGCCCACACAATTTCGGATTTCTACGAAGAGTACGATCTCCGTTACGCACTTCACTCGACGCTGTATCACCTGAATCAGCTGATAACTCTCTATGCTCGTGGCTGTCAGCTCTTCGAGGATACCTATCCACACCCAAAGGATACAGCGCAAGGAAACGTATCCGATCCCCGTATATTCTACGAGATCGACGCACTGCTCGGCGCGGCGCGAAGAGTGTACGAAGTAATTCGTAAGGTCCTATGGAAGCATCACAGTTCGGGGTCGTCTGGCCGCTGGAGGTCGATCAGAACGGCGGTGAAATCACCGTTGCTTCCAGCGGAATTCGCAAAAACTCTTGCGAACAGCTGGGATACCTACGGCGAGACTCTCGCCGACTATCGCGACTGCGTCGCACATTACGATCCACTGACCAATGGACAAACGACGTGTTGGATGGATCGCTTCGATGGAAGGTGGGGCATGACAGTGAAGCTCCCCGGAAATCCGTCGGAGAAGAGTCGTTTACGATTCGACTTCGAGTCCGGACCGGACGCCCTTCAGTACTGTCACATGATTGCTACGCACCTGGTAAAGCTCGGAGAGGATGTGACTGCGCTACCGGCCGTAGCCAAACACCTCAGGGGCATAGAGACAGAAGAGTAGCGTTCCGTGGAGGGCCGTTTCTGCCAGTCAGCCACCTCCAGCTCCACCGTTGGCTGTTGAACAACACGAAATCCATTGCCATATAGAGTAACTCAGCTTGTTGTATGACTGCCGTCCGTTCGTGTCCGATCGCTCATCCGAGCACTCGACTCGTCGCCCGAATGGACGATTGAGCCGTGTCCCGGCTCGTCATTAGCTGAAGGCGGCTCCACCCGACCAAGTGCCCCGCGAGGCGGACCAGCTCGATGTCCCCCATCAACTGGCCGCCCGCGGTGGGCCGTCATCGGTGTCCTGCGGCCGTAACCGTAAGCGCAAGAGGCGTTTACCGGCCTGCTCACACAGAGGAGAAAGACGATGTCCACAGCCGAAGGAGGCAAGGAGATCGCCCTTGCCATCCGTATCGACACCGCCCGGCACGCCCAGCTCACCTGGATCGCCGAACTGCGCGGAAGCAACCTCAAGCAGGAATGCTTCAAGGCCGTTGACGGGTACATCGAAGCCGCGAAACAGGATCCGGAGCTGATCGCCAAGGCCGAGGCGTCGACCCGCGGCAGCGTCGCAGTAAACAGACCGGCGAGTAGCGGTTGGACAAAGAGCGGCGTTCAACCCCCGCTCACACGGCCGGCGGATAGCGAATCGAGGAGCCATCCTCTTCGTTATCCGACCGGCCACCTATTAAAGCTAATTTCCCGAGAGGAGATGACCATGAACGAGAGATAACCTAAGCCACAACCCGATTCAGGCGAGCCGCACTCGGGTCGAACCCGTCCATCCCGCCTGGACCGTCCTCGGACTGCACTGCCGCCGCCTGCACGAACTCATCACCCGCGACCGGCTCACCACAGCCGCAGACGTGTTCGCCGCAGCGTCGGTGAGCCCCAGCGCCGGATACAACACCCTGGCCGTCCTCACCACCGCCGGACTCATCAGCCACACCCGCGGCCACCTACAGCCAGGAATCGTCAGCCTCGATGACATCGCCCACGCGCATGGGCTTCACCAGCAGCGCATCCAGCGCCTGGCTCGCCATCACCAACACCGAGCAGCCTGGAAACACAGGCTCAGCCACCACGACCGACCCACTCCCTGCCTCGCACGATCACCGCCGTAACTGCTCGGCCGGCCCGCGCCGCAACCGCGCACCACCGAACCGCGGACAGTGAAAGACAACCCAACCCCCGCACAGGCACCGCGCTCGCGTCCGGCCCACCCCGATCCTGGAGCGCCGGTGTACGGTGCGCGGGAAGGTCACTCGGGCAGTCGTGGGTGTGCGTTCGCCGACCGTGCCGGTCGACGAGGGCGCCCGCTGCCCGGACGGCTCATGCGATGCGCTGTTCTCGTGATCCTCGGATACAGCCTCGGCGCGCACCGCGCGCGGGCGTGCCCGGTGTGGCGGCCGCAACCGCCACGACAGCAGGAATGGTCGCGCGCGACCGACACTCACGGTAGTCGAAATCTACGTCGAGGCATCCGACACGCCGATCGCCGGTGGCCGCTGGCTGATCGCGACAGACGCGACCGTCATCTACGAGCGCCCGACTGGGGTGCGGGTGGCTTCCACCGTTCCGGCGTCGCTGCTTCGGCACTCACCGTCAGACTCGCGTGTTCTGGCGCGGTCCCATCGGCGACTCGGCGAAGCAGCGCCGCCCATAGGCCTACTCCCTCTTTCGCGCCAGAGCGGTCGCCAGAGAACAGATCGGGTCACGGCAGCCGTCCGACCAGACAGAAGAAACCTGGAGCAGGGAAGATGTTCCGACCCCGCACTATTCCTCGGGCGACTCCGGTGAAGACGGCACGTTTTGCGAGTGCCTGGCGGTGACTGACCTTCAGAGTCAGGACCACTTACTGCTAAGGCGTCAGCGGGTGTAGATCATCAACCGCGGCCTGCGCAACGAGTCGGCGTCCTCGCGCGCCGCCATCCAGACGCTGCGCGTCGCGTCGGTGAGCGTGTCTTCGGCGTTGAGCGTGGCATCGCCTGGATTGAAGCGGATCTCACGCGTGAGCATGAAAGATGCGCTGTTGTCGATCTGCGTTTTGAGCCAGCGCGTCACGTCGGTGCCAAAGTGCCCGGCCTGCGCCAGCCCGGTGAGGTGGCCGACGAATTCCGCGCTCAAGCCGACATCGGTGACAAAGTTGTCCTCGATGCGCGTGGTCGGCGTGTCCTCGTAAGCCAGGTTTGGTGCGTTGTAGCCCTTCACGCCGGTCTCGGTCCACGAGTCGTCCTCGATCCCGTAGACGTGCGCGATCGCGTTCATGCCGATCGTCCCATCCGTCGTCTTCGCTTGCCCGTACACATCGAGCACGGCGAAAAGGATGTCGTCGCGGTCGATCCACGATGGGATTTGAAACCGCAGGAAGCTCACGTTGCGGGCGCCCGCGCTGTTCGTGCTTCCGGCGGCCCACAAATTGGAGCTAGTGCCGTAATTCGTGAAGCGATTGACACCGCCCTTGACTGTAGCGTCGGCCGCGGGCGTCAGCGTCGTAAATCGGATGACGGACGGCGTCGGAATTGTCATCAGCGTCACGCTTTGCGCCGCCACCGAAACGGGGAACGTCTTGCTCGAGACGTTCATCACCGAAGCGTTGCCGCGGCGCTCGGCCGACACGGTCTCGGCCATGACCGCGGTGGGCCCAAAGCTCAGCGCGTTCGCATTCAGGCTCGCATTGAAGTCGGTGGTCGAGCCATTGGCGATCATCACGTAGTACACCGACTTGGCGGCGTCGTACGACGCGACCGCGTTCACGCCTGCGTTGCTCGAGCTGACGGTGTAGCGCGGATGCGCGCCCGAAAAGCCCTTCGCGAAGAGCCGCGCGACCTCGGCGAGCATGGTCGCGCCGCCGACCTGATTTCTGCGACCCATATGGAAGCAACCCTTGGGATCGGCGGCGTCCTGGTGGAACTTCGCGATGTAGAGGCTCTTGTCGGGCTCGACGCCGGAGATGCCAGGGTCGGCGTACGCGTCATGAATAAGCATCTGACCGAACCTCGAGAACTGGCTCGGCGTGTCCGCGGTCGTGCCCGAAGGCCAGGTACCCGTCCGGTCGATGTTCGTCTCGGTCAGCGCGACCTCCATGAGTGGAGCGCCGCCGGGGTAGTTGTCCAGATACGTCCAGACGTCCTCCATCTGATAGCGAGCTGCGTCGATGCCCTCGTACTTCTGGAACGCGTAGGTGTGAAACAGCGTGGAGAACGAGTCGGCCGCCGCGAGCGACCAACCATAGAAATTGTCGGTCACGCGATGCTGAATGACCGAGCGCCCATAGCAGCTACCGGACGTGTCATCGACGATCGCCGGATCGCAGAAGTAACCCTTGTTGCCCTCAGGCGAGGGGCCACTCAGCCAGGCTTGCGACGCGGAGTTGGTGTAGAGCGTGTTGTTCCCGAGCGTGGCCGGCGCGACGATCTTCGCGGTCAGGAGCGGGTCGCCGCAGTACGTGCGTCGCTTATTGATCGTCTTGATCGCGAGCTGCACCGCGTCGGATGCGAGCCGGAGGCGCTCGACAAACTCGAGCTTGGTGAGACCTGTCGCAGAGTTCGGCTCGTTGTAGAACAGCCAAGTCGCGGCTTGCCAGCGCGTCGCGGCGTAGTACGCGTGCGTAAACACGTTGCGCCACAGGATCCAACGGTCCTGCCAATACAACGGCTCGGCCGTGTCGGTGCGGAGCGGAGCGCGAGACTTCGACAGCGTGATCGAGAACAGCGGATCGTCACCATCTCGAACCTCTTCATCGATTGTCTCTGCGTTGCCGCTACCGGCCCACGTCGCAAAGACCTTGTTCCAGTCGACGAACGCGCTCGGCGTGCTGGCGCTGAGCTGCGCGCCACACTGCGCGCTCGGCCCGTTGCCGAGGATGCTGTCGTTGATCTCGGTGCGCATATGCATCCGGCGGCGAATGAACTGCGTCGCGCTCGCGACCGGCGCGGGCGGCCCTTGGTCCTCGAACAGCAAATCTTCGTCGAGCCAGTTGCGCGCGCCACTCATCTCGGAGTGACGCATCCAAGTCGCTTGGTCAGGACGCGGAAGCGCGTGGAAGTTATAGCCGACGACGCGCGGAGTCGTGCCGCTAAACGTGCCACTCACGGTGAGCGTGACGCTGCTTTGAGCGCGCACGGGTGAAGAAGACAAGAGCGAGAAAGACAAGAGCAACGTGGAGAACACCGCGATCGTGTACTTGAGCATGAAACCCCCTTCGCGCGACTCTTACTTGCCGTGCAAAAAGTTACGGTCGGCAGAAGCAGCATGCCGGGAGTCAAGCAACCGAGAAGGCTTGGCGCATAGGTTAGTTCAGCGATCTGGACCAAGATCATCGCTGTCGGCTCACAGGTTGTTGTGCGCGAAATACGCGAAGGGCGCGCTGCGCGAGGGACCGTCGTTGTTCGAACACCTGCTGCACGCGAGGATCGTCCCGCGGCAGCAGCTTGCCGTCCTGCACGACACTTCCGGGTCGCTCGAACCGGTAGACGACTTCGTCCGCGGCGTCATTGACCGTGACGCACGGTGCCATCAGTGTCGCGTTCATCGTGCGGAATCCGCGTCTGATCTCGGTCACCAGATAGTCCACCTGGGCACCGAGATCGAACAGTATCGCCGCGCCCAACACCTTCCCGTTGAGGCTGTGGATGAATAGTCCCGCGCGACGCCGCGGGTGCGTCCACTGCGCGATACCGATTCCGGGTCGACGAGGACCGCGCTTGGCGGCAAAGTCACGGTCACGCACCTGCTCGGCGGTGAAGTCTGTCAGCCGTCCCGCAAAGTCGCGCGCCCGCATCGGTTGGTCAGCCGTGCTGCCCTCGATCCGATTCGGCAGCAATGCCGATTCGGCGATCAGGTTGCCGACCAAACCCGCGGCACCGTTCACCGGGTAGCCGTATCGATCGATCAGCAACTGCATTACGGCAAGGATGCGGTCGTTCCAGTCCGACGGTGTCCGCGGTGACGGCGGTGCTCCGCAGCGACGGCAACGGTGTTCGACGTCCTGACCTCCGGGCATTCGGACCGGCGCTGCGTCTCGGCCGCGCCGGTACTCGCCGAGTTCAGCCTGCACGCTTGCCTGATCGACACCCTTGTAGGACCAGACTATCCACGAACCGCGAACATCGATGTGCGCGAAGTTCCTACCGACGCCGATCCCTATCTCGTTGCCGCACGAGTCGACGGCGAGCTTGGCGATGTCTAGTCCGCTCAGGCCTACGATTGTGATGTCGACTGCCTGGCCACTGCAATGCCTGCTGAGCTTCGGCGTGTTGGGCCGGGATGCCTCGACGTTGCGCTTCCACGAGCGGTAGCCCGAGGTGATCTTCACCGGCTTGCCAGCGCGGTCGCGTATTGCCTGGAGGCAGCGGACCAACGCCGGGGAGATCCTGGCGCGCTCGGCCGGGACTCCACCGCTCGTCACCAGTTCACCGACGGTGAAGTTGGCCGACAGTCTCTTCGCGCGTATGTCGGATGGTGTGTCGTACAGCGGCAGGCCCGTGTTGTGGGGGTCCCAATGTTCCTCGCCCGGATCGTCGGGCCCCCGCCTGCTAGTCAATACGAGCCCCGACAGAAACGACTCGCACTCGGGTGCGTCGGTCTCCGTGTCGGTCGCCTCCTCCAGCAGTGCTTCCTCGACTTCGCCGGACTCGACATCACTCGGGTATTCGGCCTCCCGATCCGGCTCGTAGTAATCCCCGGTGTCCGAAGCGGCTTCGTCGCCATACTCGACATCGAGCTTGCCGACTGTGTACTCCGGCGCAGCTTCGTCGTATTCCTCGCTGTCGTATTCCTCGCTGTCGTATGCCGCGCTGTCGTAAGCCTCAGCGTCGAACTCGCGCGCTCCGGTGACCCCGGGGAGGTCGGCCGAAGCGTCCGCGAGCACTCGCCATCCGAATCGCCGCGGAATATTGCTGTGGCCCACAGTGGTTCGTTCGACGCGGAAGTTCGGCGACTTCGCGGCGCGGATCGCCCGGTTGACCGCCTCGCTGTTCGCGGCGGTCCCCTCGCCGGGACGGTAGACCACGCGTAGTGCACCCGTCCCGGCTGCAAGCCGCCGTTTCGCCCACGTGATTAACGGTGTCGCGTCGTTGTAGAGCGCGTCGAATGCGTGGATCTCGTCGGGATCCGTGTGCGCCAGGATCCGCATCAACGCTGCACCGCCGCCCGAATGCGCGGTGAGGATGAGCCGATTCCGGCGTACCGCGGCCCCGGTCTGTGCGGTGAACCGGGCGAGGGCCTCGTCGACGAGCTGTTGCAGCCCGCCTGGGCGGGTCAATACCGGGAAGGTGTACCGCGCCGGGTTGTAGCCCTTCGGGGTCTGGGGGTCGTGATGACCACGGGGAAGCACGAGCAGGGTGGGAGTGGTCCGTCCGATAGCGGCGGGGCTCGCGGGGTCGGCGAAGTCCAGTCCGCTGATCGGGAGCTTGCGCGCGTTGATGTCGATGTCCTTTCCGCCCCCGTGGTGGCCGTGGAGGTGGACGACGACGTCGACGGCCGACGGCTGGGCCATCGCATTCCACTTCAGCACTAGATCGGGTGGCGTTCCTGCGTGCGATCTCAGCATCGGCAGCTGCTTCACCACAAGTTTGCCCGCCGCAACTCCGGCCAACGGTGTGGACGCTGGCGTGGGTCGTGGCGCGTCGGCACCGGCCTGATACCTGATGACGGCGAAGAATCGCGCCTGCGGGCCGTCGAGACGCAACCGGCCGTCAGGGTGTGTGAGTATTGTCTTCTCGTCGACGTTCTGCCGCACGTTTCCGCCGATGACCCGTATGCGCCCTGGACGGACCGCGGTCACGATGTCACAGTGCGTTCTCCGTCGTTGCGGGTCGGCAATGTTGTCATATGTCGCCCCGCTGTTGGCCCGGGCTGCACAGATGAGGTCACCTACCTGCGGCGCTACTTCGGTGGCGCGGTACGCCCAGAACGGGCTCGCGGTGTTCCGTGTGAGCCGGTTGTGCCGGGCGGCGCGAATGTAGTTCTGGTGCGCCGCAGAGTAGGCGAAAGTGTTTCCGGCGCCGGCCTTCCGCATCACCCAGGACACGAACACAGCGCTCCACGGATGCGCCTTCTGAAATTCGGGGCTCTGCAGTTGCGCCGCGGTGACGGGCGCTCCGACGCCATTTCGGTAGTAGTCCTGGAGAATCGGCGTGGCTGCGGGTTCGGTCTCTGCTAGCGACCGGGTGCCCGACGGCCGCCACCGTGTGAATTCCTGCTCCGCGATGCGCGCGATGACACTGCACAATACATCCGGCGCGGCCGGCGTCGCGGCCGCGGCCCGCCGGCGGCTCTGATGGTAGGCGTCAAGTTCGGTTTCCTCGCCGGGTACGACCTCGTCGAACTCACCGGCGATGGTGTCGTCCTCGTAGTCGACCTCGCCGAACTCGCCGGGATCGGCGTAGTCGTCGGCTTCGTACTCGACGTCGCCTTCGTAGTCGACCTCGTCGGCGTACGATTCGGGGCCCGCGGGATTGGCCTTCCATGTGTCGTCTTCTTCTGTTTCCCAATTGTTTTCGAGTTGGTCGTCGGCCTCGAACGTTGTGTCCGGCGTGGCCAAGACGTCTTCCTGCGTGGGCCACTCCAAGGTCGTGCCATCCGGTTGCGACTCGGCGAAGACCGAAGATTCGCCGTCGAGCGCGAACTCAGTGCCGCTGTCGAGCATGATGCACCTCTTCTACGGGAGCTTCAAAGGCCCACGGATCTGGTAGCCGCCGAGGGTCTTCGACTCGATCCACCAAAAGCCCTGCACGTCGATCGCTGCGGCGTTGTCGGCGTTGTTGTCGCCGTTGACGGTCAGCCAATCCCACGCAAAAGCTGTCGATCCCGACCGGATTCGACGTGCCATGGCCGCTGCTATGCGGTCTCCGTTCGGTTTGTCGCACGGCGCCCGTCCCCCGTAACCGAGCAGCGCGGTGAGGCCTCCCTGCCGGTTGGCGAGAAGTTGTGACCATGCCAGCCCGGGCCCGACCAGTGGTTTCTTCAGGAACAGGTGTTCACCAAGATTGATCTTGAGCATGGAGCAGCCCGCGATAATCAGCACATCCGGGCTCACGCCTACCGTCCACAGCGGAAGAATCTCGGCCGGCCCGAGCCAATTGTCGAATGTCGACCCGCCTTGCCCACACTGCTTTCCCTGTGTATCAATGGCCAGCATTCCGCTCGACGACAATCCGTGTCCGGAGTAGTAGAAGAACCTCGCCGGGCTCCTGCCGAGACGCCGTTGCCCAGCTGGAGCGCGCCAGTGCGGGCGTGGGGCGACGCGCACCTCGAGGACTTGCACACCACCCGCGCGGAAAAGGTCGAACGCGTCCGGGGCCTCCCGGAACTCGTCGGCGGTGCGCGACCCGGCACTCAGCGGTTGGGTCGCAGCGCCCCGATGCAACGCGTCCAGGTTCCTGCGGAACTCACCGTCGCTCGTCGCG
The DNA here is from genome assembly GCF_013315795.1 of Nocardia barduliensis. Classification (GTDB taxonomy): domain Bacteria; phylum Actinomycetota; class Actinomycetes; order Mycobacteriales; family Mycobacteriaceae; genus Nocardia; species Nocardia barduliensis. Next base: position 2,085 of record NZ_JABLTE010000090.1, on the reverse strand, counting down.
CCACGTCGCCCGACGATGGCGACGCTCAGATCGCCGCCGAGAAGCAGCGGAGCCAGTTCGCGCAACGGCTGCGAGGAGCGATACCGGATTCGACTGGGCTTGGTTGGATCCGCCCCCGTTTTGGGCACGTCGACTCGAATCGGTGCTCCGCCGGGAGACGTCACGAGATTCGGCGGGTGAGCGGCGATCTGAGCAACGACAGCGACGGGCATCGCCGCGGCCGGCAGGCCGGATGCGGATATCTCGACATCGACGGTCGTTCCGTGCAGACCGATGATGTGGTCCCAGTCGATCGCCCGTCCGCTCGCATCGGTGAACCTGCACGTCTCGACCGTGACTTCAGCGACGCCAGCACTGCCGACCGCGATCGAATCAAGGGGCAACCAGGTGTTTTTCCCGACCCTGCCGTCGTGCTCCTTCAGCTGGCCAGGCAAGGAGACGACCTGAAAGGCCCTGACGGCGTCGCGGGTTCTGGTGCCATAGACACAGTCCAGAACCAGCGGAGCGTGGGGCAGGCCGCTCTCGCCGTTGTCGACACGATGGCGGTGGAAGGCGTTCAACTTACGCTGTACCTCCCGAATGCTCGGGTGGACGGCGCCCTGACGCAGCACCGGTGGACGATCCGTGGGCGCCACCGTGACATCGCGGCACGGCCCGACTGCGCCGAACTCGCCCAGTGCCTCCTCGGCGAACACGTCGTCTCGGACCGGCCACACCACCGGTGCGAACGGCTGCGCCTCGGAGAGAGGGACGAACACCGACGACTCGGTCATGACGTGCCGGGCTTCGGGTCAGGACCGGGTTCCGACGGGCCTGCCGTTGGTGGACGACGGCCGTGGTGCGGTCGGTACGAATTCACGCGGGAGTGTGACAGGCTGCGCCGAACGAGCCGGTGCCGCACCTCGCCTCATAGTCACGGCCAGGTCCTTGACCCGTTCCCCGGTCGCAGACTGCCACAGGTCGGTAATGCGGTTCATGATCCGCGCCGCCAGCGAGATATTGACGTTGTAGAGCAGAGGCGCCGCCAGCGGCGCGTCGAACATCCGCAGCTCGAGTGCCCAGAGCAACGGCGAGACCAAGTCGGCCAGCTCGAAAAGTTCACGCGCTTGGCGTGACGGCGCGATTCCGACCCGTTCCCCGATCGCCGCGAGCCGATCTGCGGCGTTGCCGCCTGCTCCGGCGGTGGCGTGCAGGTCGAGAACCACGGAGTTGTCGAACTCGACGGTGAGATGGAACCAGCTGAGCATGCAGACGTAGGAGAACTCTTCACGCGAGAGCATTCCGCCGCGACGACGCAACCGGAGCATCTCGCCGATCGTCCGGGACAGGTAGGCGATGTAGCTGTCGTCGGTGGGTTTCGGCCCGCTCGTGTTGGTGACGTTTTCAATTCCGAGCCACACCTGCCGCAGCAGCTCGTTCCACAGTTCGAGGAACCGGGTGTTGCTGGTCGTTCCGGTGTCGCGCTTCCACGGCTGCCCTTCGATCCGCGCGCCTGCCGGATGCGGCAGGTCGAGCCCGAACATCCGCCAGTACGCGTTGCGCCTGTTCACCCCAGCGTCGGGGCGCAACTGGCTGGTCAGGCTGCCCACCCGGAACAGCGGCGGGTCACGGAAAAAGAGCTCCTCCGTTGCCCGCAGCCACACCATCGTGTCGAGCCTCGGCGTCGGCAGCGTTTCCCCGACTGCGTAACGGCGGGCAACCTCGCCAAGGATCTCGAAGACGCCCGTGCTCTCCACGAGGTATGCGTACATCATGTGCTGCCAGCTCGCCGGCGGCCCGAACGGACGTGGCTCTGACGGTGCGGGTTGCTGCGTGCCGAGCGGCGGCAGGTTGTAGCCGGGCGGGAGCAGGAGTGAGGTGCTCTGTGGGACGTTGACACCCGAGTCGGTCATGAGTGGGCCGGGCGGGAGCTGGGTCCGCGTGATGGCGCCCGCATCACCGAGCGGCACCTCCGCCGGGAACAGCACGTTCGCCCAGGCGACGACGCCGCCGGTGCGCCAGATCTCGTCGAGCCATCTGCTCAGCTGCTCGGGGTGGAAGGCAAAAACCGTGTCCGCCGGCGTCAGGGGTGGGGCCGGTTGAGGC
>NZ_JABLTE010000008.1 GCF_013315795.1 Nocardia barduliensis | reverse complement strand
CGGTAGGTATTTCTGGTATAGACCGACCCACGTGCCGTCGTTGCGGATGCGTTCGAGCGTGCCGTTGACGAAACGGACGAGATCGTCGTTGCCCTTGGGGATGCCGATGCCGTACGGCTCCTCGCTGATGCTGCCGCCGACCAATTCGGTGTACGGGTCCTGCGCGGCCAGGCCGGCGAGGACGGCGTCGTCGGTGCTGACCGCGTCCACCTGGCGCTGCTGCAGCACGACCAGGCAGTCGGCCCAGCTGGGTACGGTGAGGATGGTCGCGGCGGGCTGATGGCGGCGGATGTGCTCCAGCGACGTGGTGCCGGAAACGATGCAGACCCGTCGGCCTGCGAGATCGGCCAGACCGCGGATCCCGGAGTTCTTCACCGCGAGCACGCGCTGGTTCGCGTGCAGATAGACGGTGGAGAAGGCGACCTTCTCGCGGCGCTCGCAGTTGATCGTCATGGTCTTGGCGACCAGGTCGACGGTGCGATTCTGCAACGCCGTCTCGCGCTCGGCGGAGCCCAGGCTGCGGAACTCGATCAGGTCCGGGCTGCCGAGCAGGTCGCGGGCCACCTCCCTGGCGATGTCGGCGTCGAAGCCGACGATGGCACCGGAGACCGGGTCGCGGTAGCTGAACAGATTGCTGCCGGTGTCCAGGCCGACCAGCAGCCGGCCACGCGCCCGGATCGCGTCGATCGTCGGGCCGCGCGCGGCGCTCCCCGATCCCGTCGGGCGCAGGCTGGCGGTCGGGTCTCCACATCGCGGCGTGCCCGGAGGCGGCGGAACGGGAGAATCGGTGAATACCGGAACGGCTTTGGCGGGCAGCGGCGGATCGGTGTAGACGGGACTCTTGCTGGGCGCGGGCGCGCCTGCATCGCCCGTACAGCCGCTCGCCAGTGCGGCCACGACGAAGACGGCCAGAATCCCGCGTGCGGATCTCATCGGTACTCCCGAAGCCGGGGCCACATGCCGAGTCCGACATAGCATGCCGCCAGAATGCCGAGCACCATCGCTCCGGCGCCCAGGAAGTCCAGCACGCGCGCCGCTTGGGAGATCCTGTCGCGCAGGGTGTCCCTGGTCGCGGTGATACCTTGCTCGAGCGAACGGTCCAGCGCCTCCACCTGCACGGTGGCGTCCGCGGCGCCGGGTCCGGTCGCCACCACGGCCGCGCTGTTGAAATCACCCTTGGCCAGCGCGTCGTTCATGCGCTGATGCGCCACCCGCCAGCGCGCCAGCGCCGGAACGGCGTTGCGCACCTCACCCGCCGCAGGCGCGGAAGCGGGGTAGTTGCCGAGCAGATCGGCCAGCCGCTCGATGTCCGCGTCGTAGGTGCGGTCGTAGTCGCCGGTGGCGTCCCGGCGCACCAGTTTCAGTGTTTCCGCGGCGCGCGCCTGCTGCGCCAGGATGCGGCTCTCGGTCAGCCGGGAGGCGGGCACCGCGCCGTCGTCGCGGGCGCTGATCATCGACGTCGCCGACACCGAGCCCGCGATCACCGTCCACGCCAGCAGGATCAGCATGGCCGCCGAGGCGAGCAGCAGGCCCGGATTGAGCACGCGCCGCCAGCGGCGCGCCAGATCCCGCTGCGCCCAGACCAGCACGCCGAGGGTGAGGATCAGCAGGCCGATCGCCGACCACGGCGGGCGCACGTGGTTGCGCTGCGCGGCGGTCACCGCCGCCGAGCGATGGTTGTGTAATTCCTCGGCCATCGGTAGGAGCGTCGTCTGCATCTGGTTGGACGCCTCACTCAAATACGCGGCCCCGACCGGATATCCGCTGCGATTGTTCGTTCGTGCGGTTTCCACCAGACCCGAGTACACCGGCAAGCCGGTAACTATGCCGGTGCGAAGCCGGGCATCCGAATCCATCGCCCCGTTCGGCCCGACGGCACGGTCGGATTGGGTCACCAACTCCGCGGCCGCCTCGCCCATGGCTTGGGTGTAGCGGTCGCGCACCGCCTGCGGTTCCAGGCCGCCCGCGATGAAGGCGGTGCTGGCGGCGGCGTCGGCGATCGACAGCGAGGTGTAGAGCCGGTGCGCCGAGTGCGCGTCCGGCTCGGTGTCGTAGAGCAGCACGTCCAGGCCCTGCTGCCGGTCGCCCACCGTCGCCGCGGTCATCGAACCCGCCGCCAGGCACAGGCCGATGAGCAGCAGGCCGAGCGCGATCAGGCGCCCCGGTGAGGAATTGGCGAACGAACGCAGGTTGGCCAGGTCGAGTCGTTCGCGCACCACCGCGACGCTCAGCCCGCCCGGAATGTCCCGACCGGCGGGCTCGGGCGCGGACGACGGCCGGAGTTCGGCCGTCGTCGGCTCGGAGCTAGCCATGTCCACCTCCCCAGTTTGGGCCGCCTGCGCGGATTTCTCGACGGCTGGACCGAGAATCCGATCGACCCGTGCGTGTTGGTGCGGAGTTTATTGTGGTCGTACGGGCGCCGCGGCGTGTGAAACACCCCCGGTTGGGAGGAAACGGGGTGGGGCACTGTCGTAGCAGGACGAGGATGGGTACGAGATGCGTGGTGACGGTGACGGTTGGTCGCGTGGCCCCGACGGATTGCGGCACTGGGGTCGCTTCGGCGCCGCCGGACTTCTCCTGCGCGCTCCGCTCGGCGGCGGCCGTTCGGCGGTGCTGCTGCAGCACCGCGCGCCCTGGAGTCATCAGGGCGGCACCTGGGCGCTGCCCGGCGGGGCGCGCGACAGCCACGAGACGCCCGTGCACGCGGCGGTCCGCGAGGCATGGGAGGAGACGGGCATCGATCCCGCCGACGTCCGGGTGCGCGGCGAGCGGGTGACGGCCTCGGCCCCGAGCGGCTGGACCTACACGACCGTGGTCGCCGACGCGGCGATGACTCTCCCGACCACCGGCAATCGCGAGAGCACCGAGTTGGCCTGGGTTCCCGAGGACGAGGTGGCGGCCCGTCCGCTGCACCCCGGCTTTGCCGCGTCCTGGCCGGCTCTGCGCGCCGCGCCCGCCCGGGTGCTGCTCGCCGAGATCGGCGACGACCGCGCGGTGGCCGCCGCGCTGCCGCGCACGCTCGACCTCGCCGACCTCGGTTTCGTCTGGCTGCATTCGGATCCGGCCGGGCCGGGCGATTACGCCAGGATCGTCGACGAGCCGGGCACGCACGCGCCGGAGCCGGCGTCGAACGGGAACACGGCGGTGGAGACCGCGCTCTCGTTCACCCGCGGGCAGCTGCTTTCCTGACCGCGGCGTTCACGCGTTCGCCAGCAGCGCCGTCTTCAGCTCGCGTGCCGCGGCTTCCGGATCGCGCGCCTCGGTGATCGCGCGCACCACCACGACCCGCTCGGCCCCGGCCTCCAGCAGTTGCGCGATCGCGCCGACCGGCCCGGAAGCGCCGGGCGGCACCACTGCGAGTTTCACCGCCTCCGCGGCCGCGGCGACCCCGCCGAGGCGGGCACCCACCTGTCCGAGCACGGCGGCCAGTTCGTCGGCGGACGCGGCGAAACTGCGGGCGGACGCCTGGGCGGCGTCGGCGGCGGCGCCCTTCCACTCGGCCGAGTCCATCACGCGATCGACTCCGCCGCGGGTGAGCGGGAACGACGTGGTGAGCGCCCCGGCCACCTCGAGCCAGGTCGTCGACGCGCGCAGCACCTGCGCGGCGTCGATCTGCTGCGCCTTCGCGTATATCTCCTCGTGCCGCAGGGACTCGAAATGCTCCATCGAGTTGATGTAGGTGGGATCGGAGCCGGTCATCGGGGCAACCTCGTCCGCACCGCGCGCAGGGCCGCCGCGCCGGCGGCGTCGGCCTCCTCGAACAGTCCTCCGCTGATCAAGAACGCTTCCTTCATGCGGTAGGCCGCTTCGATGTAGTGGTCGAGCAGCGCCGCCGCGTCGCGCGCCTTGTGACCGAAACCGGCCTGCAACTGCTGCGCGGAGACGAACCCACCGAAACCATCTAGCTCCGCGGCGGATTCGAGGCGTTGCTGCAAGTGGATCAGCCGATCGGCCTGACGCTCGTACATGTCGGCGCACTGCCGCGCCGCCGCCGGATCGAACTGGACGCTCCCGGCCCGCGCGGCCTCCTTGAATCGCGCGATATCGGCTCGGCTGGTCTCGATCGTCATCGCTCACCCCTGAGATCGGTCGGTCCGCCCAAGACTAACCGGAAGCCGAGCGCCGGGGCAGCAATAGTCCGCGGCAATGGCTGCGAAACGCGCTAAATCGGGATGCGCTTTTGCAATTGGATGGCGATCTGCTCAGTGGACGCGGGGGCGATGCGCACTTCCTCGCCCGCTTTGATCAGGTATCGTCCGTCGTTCCGCACGTCGATCCAGGTGTAGTGGATCGGCGGGGGAGGGGTAGGACGATCCAGCCGCGGTTCGATTCTGATGTGTCCCTCGGCGGTATGCGGCTCGAGCAGCAGCTTGCGGATCCGCGGCGCCGCCTGTTGGCGCGCGGGCACGGTCTCCTGGTCGCGGACCGCGTCACCGGAGGCGACCCGGGCGGGTTCGCGCCCCGCGGGGGTCTTCGGCAGCAGCGCCGCGATCCGGCGGCCGAGCTTGGCGCTGTGCCCGATCGAGATACGCACGCGCCCACCGAAATCCGGGCTCGCGCCGGGCTCCTGCACCGCGAGCACGGCGCGGTCGTAGATGGCGGCGGCCAGCAGTCGCAGTTCGCTGCCCGGCTGATGCGCGCCCCCGATCGCCACGATCCTGGTGTGCGGCTTGGCCAGAATGCGCAGGCAGGCCGAGAGGTCGGGGTCGGAACTCAGCGGCAGCCGCTCGGCGAGGGCGATGCGCAACTTCTCCGCCTCGTCCTCGGTGCGGGGCGTCTCCAGGATGCGCAGGGGGTAGGGATGGCGATCCAGGTCCGTTTCGCGCCAGATGTGGGCGAACTCGTCCGGAGTGAAGGTCCATTCCACGGCCGCATCACATCCTCACGAACCCGCCGATGCTGCTCGTAGCCTAGCGGTTCCGGCGCCGGGACCGCAGATCTCCCACGCGCCCGCCGCACAACGTTGTCCGGTGCTACCGGTATCCAGCCTGGAAAACAGTGATTTCGTGATGGTGTCGCGCTCGACCGACCCCTTCGATTCTGCTGAAATATTTGAAAGGGTTCGGGGACGCACAGGGGGCGAAGTGCGAGCCCCCGCACGGCAACAGTACGGCCGAGATCTGCCGAGGAGGATTGCGGTGCACACCAGGACGCGGCGCGTGGGCGCGGGAATCGGTTTGCTGTTCTTCGGGGGCGGCCTCGTCTGGGCCGCGGCGGCGCCCGCCGCCGCCGAACCGACCGGCTGCTACGTCGACCGCGGCGTCACCGATGCGGCCGCTCTGTGCCACAGCGGCGAGGGCGCGTCGGTGCTGGAGGCCGAGTGCTTCGGCTTGGTCCTGCCGTCGGTGCGGTCCGGGCCGGTGCTGGGCTACTACAGCGGCTTCGAGTCGAAGGAGACGCCGGTCGGCAAGCCGATGCGCGTCACATGCATGGCCGACGGCGCAGTGGGGATCGCCACTCTCGCGTTCGTCGTCCCGGCGGCCTGACGGAACGGCTGCACAGGGCCGTGTTCCGCCGCGGTCAACTGGGCCGGGCCTCCAGCAGGTTGTCCGGAGAGGCCGTCGGCACGCACCGGGTCAGCGTGAAGCCGTGGCGGGCGAGGAACTCGCGGTACTCGGCCTCGGTCCGTTCCCGGCCGCCCGCGTTGACCAGCATCTCCAGGTCGATGAATTTGCTGGGGTGCGGCGCGGTGTGCTCGGGGACGACCAGTTCGATGATCAGCAACCGGGCGTCGGGGGCCATGGCCGCGCGCAGCGTGCGCAGGATTCGCGCCGCGTCCGGTTCGGCCCAGTCGTGCAGGATGTGCTTGAGGATGTAGGCGTCGCCGCCTTCGGGGACGCTGTCGAAGAACGAACCGCTGCGTACCGCGCAGCGTTCGGCGAGGCCCAGCTCGGCCAGCCGGGCGGGCGCCGCGGCCACCACCTCGGGCAGGTCGAACAGGATGCCCCGCGATCGTGGCGCACGGCGCAGGATTTCGGTGAGCAGCGTCCCCTCGCCGCCGCCGACGTCGACCAAGGTCTCGTAGCGGCCGAAATCGTAGGCGGCGAACAGCGGCTCCATCGCCAGGGTGCTGATGCTGGTCATCGCGCGATCGAACAGGTCGCCCAATTCGCGGTCGTGCTGGACGTATTCGAAGAACGGCATCCCGTCCAGCTTCTCGCCGACGGGCTCGCCGGTGCGCACGGCCTCGACCAGGTGCGACCAGTGGTTGCGATGGCCGGGCGAACCGAAGAACAGCACCGCGTCGCGCAACGACACCTCCGCGTCACGGCGCAGGGCACGCGCCATCGGCGTCAGCGCGTAGCGTCCGTCCCGCCGCTGGGTGAAGATGCCATGACTGATCAGCAGCCGCAGCAACCGTCGCAATGCGTCCTCGTCGGCGCCGACGGCCGCCGCGAGCTCCGCGCCCGACCGCGGGCCCGCCGCGAGTTCGTCGGCTACCCCGAGCGCCGCGGCGGCATGGATGGCCTGGGTGATCCAGCCCGCGGCGATCAGCTCCATCAGCGCGACGTGTCCCGGCACCAGCTTGCGGAACGCGACGGCCAGCGCGGCGCGCACCGATTCGACGGTCCGTACCAGCGGCAGCGGAGGGATTCTCGGTCGGTCGGACGCCACGGCACTCCATCCGTCGAAGGTCGGCACTCTGCGCTTGTCTAGGAGGGTACGTCGCGACCGGATTCGCTGCGCTGTTTCTCTCGCTCGGCCGCCGTGGCGAGGTAGTCGCCGAGTTCGCGGCGCAGCGTGACATCCAGCGAGCGGGCGAGCGTGGCGTGGACCGAGGCCACGGCCAGCTCGCGCATCTTGTTGAGCATCGTTGTGGTGTCGGCGATCTCGCTGCTGGTGTCGGGCATCCAGCCCGGGCCGTGCTCGTCGATGATGTGCTGTTTGGCGGCCGTGATCATGATGTGGGTGATGTCATCGATCCGGTCGGCCACCTTGGCGTAGATCTCCACGAGCGTGCGCAGTTCCAGGCCGTACTCGTGCAGTTCGGCGAACGAGGTGAGCAGCTGGGTGTCGGTGAACACCACCGTGTCGCCTTCCAGCCGGACCAGCTTCATCTCGCGCAGCCGGTCGACCAGTTCGTCGGCCTCGGCGCCGAGGATGGTGCCGATCAGCTCGCGGGGCACCTCGAAGGTCTCGTCCTTGGCCCAGGACGCGGTGACGGCGTGTTGCAGGCCGAGCACCTCGGTCAGGTCCTTGCCGGTCTCCCAGCTGGTGATGAAGTCGGCGATGTGCGCGGTGGTGAAGCCGCGTTGCAGCAGCGCGTCGATCAAACGCAGCCGCTCCAGGTGCGCGTCGTCGTAGATGCTGGCCCGGCCGTCCTTGCCGACCGGGGGCGGCAGCAGACCCCGTTCCTGGTAGGCGCGCACATTGCGGGTGGTGGTGCCCGCGGCGCGCGCGAGGTCATCGATCCGGTACTCCGGCGTCGACCTCACCTCCCTCGCTGACCACGGCGCCGATGGACCGGCGGCGCACTGCTGAATCCCTGCGGACCGAGTCTATCGTCCGCACCGCCGGCTCCACGGCACCTAGCAAACCGGTGCGACCCGTGGTCGCCGCTGGTCGGCGGTCGATTCGACCACCAGGTAGTCGTCCAGCTCCACTGTGCGCAGCTGGTGGACGTACTGGGTGGCGAACCCCGGATACATGGTGGCGTTGAAGCCGTCCTCGGTGAGGTACCAGCTGCGGCAGCCCGAGTTCCAGGTGGTGGCCGACAGCCTGCGCTGGATGGCGGCGTTGTAGCGGTCCTGCCGATCCTGCCGCACGTCCAGCATTCGCAGCCCCCGGTCCAGGATGATGCCGATCGCGCCGACCAGATAGTCGATCTGGGCTTCCATGTAGACCAGCGCCGAGTTGTGCCCCGGCCCGGAATTGGGTCCGAACGTGAGATACAGGTTGGGATAGCCGGAGACCGCGACGCTCTTGTAGGCGTAGGCCCCACGCGACCATTCCTCCGCGAGGACCCGGCCGTCGCGTCCGACCACCGGAATGGGCGTCCCGGCCTTGGAGACGTCGAATCCGGTAGCGAAGACGATGCAGTCCGCCTGGTGCTCGATGCCTTCCGCGGTGCGGATGCCGTGCTCGGAGATCCGGGCGATCGGCCAGGTGATCAGCTTGCAATTGTCCCGCTGCAGGGCGGGGTAGTAGTCGTCGGTCATCAGCAGGCGTTTGCAGCCGGCCCGGAAGTCCGGGGTGAGCTGGCGGCGCAGCCAGGGATCCTTGACTTGTCTGCGCAGCTGCGCTTTGCCGACCAGCTCGACCACCCTGGTCAGCGGCGTGTTCCAGACCACGCCAAGCGCCACCGACTCGTGTCCGTAGAACCACGCGCGCCGGGCCAGCTGCTCGGCGGCGGGCACCCGGCGGTAGAGCTCCTTGGTCAGGCCGTTGGTCTGCCGGTTGACGCGCGGCAGCACCCAGCCGGGCGTGCGCTGGAACACCTTCACCGAGGCGGCCTTGTCGACCAGTTCCGGAATTATCTGGACCGCGCTGGCTCCCGTGCCGACGACCGCGACACGCTTACCGGTGAAGTCGTAGTCGTGATCCCAGCGGGCGCTGTGGATCTTGTGGCCCTGATAGGTCTCGATGCCGCGGATGTCCGGGAGGCTGGCGTTGGCCAGCGGTCCGGACGCCAGCACGACGGTGCGGGCGAGTATCGGGTCCGCGTGGCCCTCGATCGAGATCTCCCAGACCCCGGCCTGCTCGTCGAACACGATGCCGGTGACATTGTGCCCGAACCGAAGATGCGGACCGAGCCGGAATTCCGCGGTCATCGCCTCGATGTAGCCGAGGATCTCGTTGCTCCCGGAGTAGGTGCGCGACCAGTTCGGGTTCGGCGCGAAACTGTAGGAGTACAGCCGGGACGGAATATCGCACGCCGCACCCGGATAGGTGTTGTCGCGCCAAGTGCCGCCGACCGCGTCGCCGCGCTCGAAGATCGCGAAATCGTGAATCCCGCGCTGTTTCAGCCGGATGGCCGTGCCGATTCCGGCGAACCCGCCGCCGATGACGGCGACGTCCAAGGTGTGCGTGCTCATCGGGTTCCCTGTCATGCCGCGGGCTCGTAGGTCAGTTCCTTGGACCAGGTCGGGTTGCCGCGCAGCAGCGCCTTCGGCAGCAGACCGGTGATCTTCACCAGCGCGTCGGCCACCACGTGGTAGGGGTGGCCGCGATCGATCACCCAGCCACCGTGCGTCTTCACGATCTGGTACATCGGGAGCCTGCGGGCGAACTCGCTGCGCTCGCCGACATTCGCGTAGCGCTTGAGCGCCCCGTAGAGCTTCTCCTCGTCGACGCCCATCGCGACGATGTTGTCGCGCATCTTGTTCAGCAGCGGCACGTAGCTCAGCACGCCGATGATCAGCGAGGGCTTGGCCCAGCCGCCGACCAGGTCGATGAGCAACTTGCGCATCTCGGCGTGCCCGAGCAGGTCCATCACGGCGAAATCGACGGCCAGGTGCCGGGATTCGTCGGAGTTGATCTTCTTGAACGCCTCCTGGCAGACCGGGTCCTCGATCTCGTCCATGATGAACTTGATCAGCGCGCCGTCCAGCGCGACCTCCAGCATCGGGATCACGGTGCCGAGGAACGACAGCGACATGTCGTCGGAGTACTTGTCCAGGAAGTCGATCACCAGCTTGACGTTCACGTTCGGCTGCGGGATCTCGTCACCGTCGAGCATGCCCCAGCGGCGCATCAGCGCCAGTTCGGCGTTCGCGTGCTTCTGCTCCTCGGCGTGGAAATACCGGTAGATCTCGCGCAGCGTCTCGGTCGGCGCCTTCTTGGCCATCGCCGCGAAGCCGCGCGCGCCGACGTTCTCGATCCACATCAGGTCGGCCATGAACGGCTTGAGCTTGGCGTGCAGTTCGGGCGTGATCGTCTCGGCGCCCGGCGCGTCCCAGTCGATGTCGGCCAGCGCCCACTGGCGGTCCTTGATCTTGCGGAGCATGTCGTCGAAGTCCATCGCGATGGCCATGTCAGACTCCTGTCTTGTCGGTGACCGACGTGCGGTCGGCGGTGGTCGAGTCCTCCTGTGGCAGCAGCCGATCCAGGAGGCCGAGGACGAAGGTGTACTGCGCGGGGAAGTACCGCTTGAGCAGCCAGACGGCGTGCGCGTCCAGTTGGGGGAGCACATAGAGCCGGCCGCGGTCGTGCGCGTCCAGCGCCGTGCGCGCGACGCGCTCGGGGGAGAAACCGGTCCAGCGCATGAGGAAATCGGCCAGCTGCGCCGACTCCCTGGTGATCCGGCCGTCCCGGGCGACGTTCGTGCGGACGAACGTGGGGCACAGCACGGTGACCGCGACGCCGGAGCCGCTCAGCTCGGCGGCCATGGTCTCCGACAGCGACAGCACGCCCGCCTTGGACACGTTGTAGGCGGCCATCGAAGGGGCGGCGGCGAATCCGGCGGCCGAGGCGACGTTGATGATGCCGCCGTGCCCGGCGGCGCGCAGGCGCGGGGCGAAGACCTCGCAGCCGTGCACCACGCCCCACAGGTTGATGCCGAGCGCCCACTGCCAGTCGTCGAAGCCGATGCGGCCCACCGGCTTTCCGCCGATGCCGACGCCCGCGTTGTTGATCACCAGGCTGACCGGGCGCTCGAACAGCGTCTCGGCGAACCGGGCCAGCAGCTCCACGTCTTCGCGCCGTGCGACGTCGCAGCGGAAAGCGTGCGCGGCGCCGGGGTGGGCGCGTTCGATGAGGGCCACCGTCTCGTCGGCGCGCGCCTCATCGATGTCGGCGCAGATCACCCGGCCGCCACGGGCCGCGATCTCCAGCGCGAACGCCCGGCCGATGCCGCTGCCCGCGCCGGTGACCACGGCTCGTGCGCCGTGCGTGCGTTTGGCCCGGCCCAGGGCCACCAGCTTGTCCAATCCGAACATCTCAACTCACCTTTTCCGTGCCGGAGGTAGCGACCAGCGCCGCGCGCAGGAAGTCGGCGGCGCGGGCGAGGGCCTGGTCGGCCTCGGGCACCACCAGGGGAAGGGCCTGGAAGACGTGCAGTTGCCCCGGCCAGACCTCGAGTTCGCAGCTGCCGCCCGCGCGCCGGACCATCTCGCACAGCGCCCGCGCGTCGGCGCCGAGCATCTCGGTGCCGCCCACCTGCACCAGGATCGGCGGCAGGGACAGGCCGTGCGGAACCTCCAGTCGCAGGCGCGGCGCGTCGGCCGGGTGCCCGCTGGTGTAGGACGCGGGCAGCCTGCTCGCCGCGGCGGCGGAGATCAGCGGATCGGTCCGGATGCGTTCCTGCTCGGCGGCCAAGCCGAGGGTCAGGTCGAGCAGCGGGGAGAACATCGCGACCGCCGCGGGCTGGGGCCGCCGCTGCCGGCCGTTCTCGACGAGCAGGTCCAGCGCGAGGTGCCCGCCCGCGGAATCGCACGCGATCACGAGGTCGTGCGCGGCGATGCCACGGCCGAGCAGCCAGCGGTAGCCCGCCTCGACGTCGTCGGCCGCGGCGGGGAACCGGTGTTCGGGCGCGAGGCGGTAGTCGGTGAGGAAGACCGGAAGCCCGGTCTTCGCCGAAAGCCGAGCGGCGAGCGCGCGATGCGTACGGGCCGAGCAGATCACATAGCCGCTGCCGTGGATGTAGTAGACGGCTCGCGTCCCGAACGGCACGCCCGCCGCGCGCACCCATTCGCCGCGCACCGCACCCGAGCGAACCTGCGTGACGGAAGTGCCGGGCGGAACGGGACCACCGACGGCCATCAAGGTGGCGATGAGCTTGCGGGCGAACCAGACACCCGGCGCGTTCATCGGCACCGCGCAGTTGAGCGGACGAAGCGTGAGCCTGGTGGCCGCCGCGGCCACGGTGGCGCGGGTGGAGGGCGCGGCGGGAACGCCGGGGACCGAGGTCCTCGTTGACCTTGTCATGGGTCCAGAATCAGTCATGAATGTGCCAGTTGTCAATGGCACATTTTAAGAAGGCTAATAAGACGGTTAGTGTGAGTTGTGGCGACGGTGGACGACGACGGGATCGCGGCGTCGATGATCGGCGACTTGCAGCCCTATGCGGTGAAGGTGGTCGTCGAGGAATACAACCCTGCGTGGCCCACCTGGTACGCCGAGGAAGAAGCCGCTATACGCGCCGCGCTCGGCGATCTGGCCCTGCGGATCGAGCACACGGGCTCCACGTCGGTTCGCGGTCTCGCGGCGAAGCCGTTGATCGACATCCTGCTGCTCGTTCCGGACGCCGCCGACGAAGCCGCCTATCTACCGGCGCTCGAGGCCGCCGGATACGCCCTGCGAGTTCGGCAACCGGACTGGTATCAGCATCGCTGTCTGGTCGGCCGGGTGGAGAGCGGCGCGCGGCGCAGCGTGAACCTGCACGTGTTCGCACCGGAGTCGGGCGCACCGGAGATCGAGCGGATCCTGGCGTTCCGCGACTGGTTGCGCACGCACGAAGACGACCGGAACTACTACGAGCGGACTAAACGGGAACTGGCCCGGCGTGAATGGAAGTACGTGCAGCACTACGCGAATGCCAAGAGTGAGGTCATCGAGGAGATCCTCGGCCGAGCCCTGCCCGGCTGACGGCGCGACGACCCAGGACGTCGGCGCACGCGTCTGTCCCGGTCAGTACCCTTGCGCGGGATCGATCGGCGCCAGTAGTTCGCGGCCTTCGAGGAACCGCTCGACATTCGCCTCGACGTGATCGGCGAAGGCCGCGATCCGCAGCTGGGGCGGGTTCGAATCATGCGGTGTGACAATGGCGTTGGGCAGCGTCCAGAGCGGGTGCCCCGCCGGGAGCGGCTCCGGGTCGGTGACGTCGAGCGCGGCGCCGCCGATCGCGCCGGAGGCCAGCGCCGTCACCAACGCGTCGGTGTCGACGAGACTGCCGCGCGCGACGTTGACGATCCACGAGGACGGCTTGAGCCGCGCGAGCTCGTCCGCGCCGACGATCCGCCTGGTGGCTGGTGTGGCGGGCGCGGCGAGCACCACGTGATCGGTGTGCGGCCAGACCCGGCCGAGATGGTCGGCGGAGATCGTCTCCACGGACGACGGGATGCCCGGGCCGGAGACCGGACGCCCGCTGCGGTTCACCGCGATGATGTGCGCGCCGAGCGGGACCAGCATCGGGATCAGCGCGCGGCCGATGCCGCCCGCGCCGACGATCGTCACCGTCTTGCCGCGCAGCGTGCCGACGTGCGGGAAGAAGTCCTGTTGCCGCCAGTCCGTCGCGCGCAGGTGCTCGGGCAGGTACCGGACGCCCGCGAGCAGCAGCATCAGCGCGTGCTCGGCCACGCTCGCCGCGAAAGCGCCTGCGGCCGAAGTGAACCGCACGCCGGGATGCCGGGCGATGACGCCCGCGGTGAACCAGTCCTCGACGCCGGCGGCCGGCAACTGCACCCACTCCACACCGGCGGGCAATTCGTCCGGGAACTCGCCGGGGCCGCCGACCCAGATCAGCCCCCGCGCCTCGTCGAGGCCGGAGATCACCGCGCCCGCCTCTACGACGGCCTTCTCCACCAGCGTGGGAGGCGGGTCGGTGGGGCCGATCGCGATCGTTACTGCCGGTCGGTTCATGGACGGACCTCCTTCGGAGCAGTAGGACGTGGTCGCGAGCAGGATGGACATTGCGACCGTAGCACCGCGGGGCGTGCGACGACCGGTCGCAGGGCGCCGGTTCGGCGCGGTGCTAGGCCTCGCGCCGATCGGTGTGCTCCTCGTCGAGCTCCACGTCCACTTTGTCCCGCTCGGCCCACTCCAGGAGCGGATCCAGATCGAACACCGCGTCGTCCATGCCCGCGTGCAGATCGCCGAGTTCGGCGAAGCGAGCGGGAACGGTGGACATGGTGAAATCGCGCGGATCGATGTCGGGAATCTCGTCCCAGCGTACCGGGGTCGAGACCGTGGCGGACGGGACGCCGCGCACGGAGTAGGCGGCGGCGATGGTGTGGTCGCGCGCGTTCTGGTTGTAGTCGACGAACAGCAGTTTCGGATCGCGGTCGCGGCGCCACCAGGTGGTGGTCACGTCGTCAGGTGCGCGGCGCTCGACTTCACGGGCGAAGGCCAGTGCTGCCCGGCGCACGTCCTGGAAGCCCTGCTCCGGCGCGATCCGGACGTACACGTGCAGGCCCCTGCCGCCGGAGGTCTTCGGCCATCCGACGGCGCCGAGTTCGTCGAGCACCTCGTGCACCACTCCCGCGACGCGCTGCACCCGCGACCACGGGCAATCCGGCATCGGGTCGAGATCGATACGCCACTCGTCGGGACGCTCGGTGTCGGCGGCGCGGGAATTCCACGGATGGAACTCGACCGTCGACATCTGCACCGCCCAGACGACATCGGCGAGCTTCTCCACGCACAGCTCGTCCGCGTGCCTCCCGTAACGCGGAAAGTACACCCGCACTGTAGGAATCCAGTCCGGTGCGCCCGCGGGAAGCCGCTTCTGATGCACCTTGTCGCCCGCGAGCCCTTTGGGAAAACGGTGCAGCATGCACGGCCGGGCGCGCAACGCGTTGACGATGCCGTCGCCCACGCTCAGGTAGTACCGCACCAGATCGAGCTTGGTCGCGCCGCTTTCCGGGAAGTAGACCCGGTCCGGATTGGAGATACGGATCGTGTGGTCACCGACCTCGAGTTCGATCGCCGACCCCGCGGATTTGCTTGCCACGAATCGACCTTAATAGGCGTAGCCGGATCGGGGGCGGTCCGAAGCGCCGCCCATGGCGATGATCAGGCATTCCCACAGCGGGCGCCTCGAGCCGGTTCCGGTCGTCGCACCGCTCTGGTATGCATACGGATGTGAGCAAGGCGACGCGCGTGACCGTCACACTGGACCCCCAGGTGGCCGAGTGGGCCAGGGAAGCCGCCGATCGCCAGAACCGCAGCCTGTCGGCGGTGATCAACGCCGCGCTGCGCAGCACGCTCGTGCACGACAGCCTGACCGCGCTGACCATCGACGAGGAGGCCGAGCTGGCCGCCGCCTACGACGACGTGACGCTCACCCAGGTCGCCGAAGACGACGCGGGCAGCGCCGCATGAGACGCGGAGAGGTCTGGCGCTACGCCCCGACGCTCAGTGACGGCACTCCTTTCCCGCGACGCATGCGGGTCGTGCTCGTCTCCGACTCGGCGATGATCACCTCACGTTATCGCTGGCTCCAGGTCGTCCCGTTGCGCGACGCCGACCCCGGCCACGTGCTGGCCACCCACACCGAGCACGGCTGGGCCGACACCTTGAAACTGCACCGCGCCTACCGCCCCTGGCTCACCGAACACCTCGGCGTGCTCACCCAGGAGGAAACGGAATCCCTCGACGCACGCTTGCGGGCGACGCTCAGTCTTTGATTACTCGGCTACCGTCACCCTCGCCCTAGCCCGCCTGACCATCGACATATTCGTCCCAGAGTCAACTCTCCCATTTCCGATTAGACTCGTATCCGCAGCTACCGGTCCGGGACGATCTGTCCCCGATGCGGACGCGGCGTGTGAATTGGCGTCACCGCTTTCTCCTCTCTGTTTCGGATGAAACTCATACGACAAGGAGCGGTACATGACTGCACGATCCACGACGATGAATGAGCCGACTCTGCAAGACAAGATCACATACCAGCTGTGCGAGTACGCGAATCTGGTCAACAGCATCAGCAAAGAAGACAGCGACCTGGAAGGGACGCTCTCTCAGAAGATCCAGCAGTGTCTCGACACCAACCAGGAGGTCATCGGAGGGTGGGAGATCGTCTGGGGTCCGGGAGTCGCGCTGTTCGACACCGACTTGTACGCGGTCAACGCCCTGTACATGGTGCGAAGCATCGAGGATCGCTCCAGGTACGTGATCGCCATGGCCGGCAGCAGCGACGCACTGGTGTTCGACTGGCTCATCGAGGACTCCTTCATTCTCCAGACGCCGTGGTTCGCGAATAACGCCGCCTTGCACACGATCGGCACGGCCATCGGGGTGAAAACCCTCATAAATCTCGAGCCCTCCGGCCCTCGCCCCGGTGCCGGTCACACCTTGCCCGAGTTCCTGAGCACGCTCGGCGACAAGGCGATCGACCTGACCGTCACCGGCCACAGCCTCGGTGGTGCCCTATCGCCCACGCTGGCCCTGTTCCTACGCGACACCCAGTGGCTATGGGACAATTCCGAGAAAGCCAGGATCAGCGTGCTCTCGACGGCCGGACCGAGTTTCTGCAATCAGGAATTCGTCACCTACGCCACCCAACGCCTGCAACGAGTGCAGCGCTACGCCAACGACCTCGACATCGTCCCGCATATGTGGAACCCGTCCGACATCGATGGCGCCAAGGCTCTCTACTCCCAGTACAACCGGCCTGCTCCCGATGGCATGGAGGTTGTTTTCGAAGTGCTCGAGTCGCAGGCGTCCGTAGCAGGTCAATACGCACACTTCGACCCCACCAGCGGCGTGTTCCAAGGCACGTTCAACAAAGAAATCGATCAAACGCAAGGCTCGACGCCGGACGAATTGTACTTCCAACAGGTCGGGTACCAGCACATAGCCGGCTACCATGATTTCTTCGAAATCAAAGGCGTCCAGTGGCCGCAGGGCGTCGTAGCCCTCCCGCCGGTCGGCGCCGACACCGTGATGGGCCGCATCCTGGCCACGGCCGGTGTGCCGCGCGGCGATGGTGACGGTGACGGGAAGGTACCGGCGAACCGTCGGCCGGTAACCGTCCCGATCAACGGACAGCCCGTGGAGCTGCCCACCGACCACAACAGCCCCGAAGCCAGGAAATTCGTGGACCGCGTGACCGCCGAGTTCGACCCCACCGCCGCATGAACTGATGCCCCGGGCCCCCGCCACCATGGTGTGGCGGGGGTGGGTCGCCGAACGTCGTCGCTATGTCGGCGTGGCCAGGGCGAAGGGGAGGATGGCGTCGGCTCCGGCCGCTCGGAGTGTGTGGGCGGCGACGGTGAAGGTCCAGCCGGTGTCGGTGAGGGTGTCGACCAGCAGGATCGGGCCCGGCACGTCGGTGAGGTCGGGGACTTCCCACGAGTCGAACAGGCCGGCGACACGGTGTGCGGAATTGGCCGCGGAGACCGGCGGCCGGTCGGGGCGGGTGCGCAGGGTGCCGAGGTCGTGCAGGCGGCCGACCTCGGCGAGGCGGGCGGCGAGGGTGGCGGTGAGCACTGGGTAGCGCGGGGATTCCAGGGCGAGCACCGAGGTCGGGCGAGCCGCCCAGTCCCATTCGCGCAGCACGGCGATGCAGGCGTCGAAGACCGCGTCCGGAACCGGGTCGTCCGGGCCGTCGAGCAGTGCGCGCAGCCGCTGCCCCCAGCCGAGGTCGGTGAGCCTGCCGAGCACGCGACCGGTCTCGGCGCCGCCGGTGATCTTGCCGGACAGCGGGATGCCGAGCTTGGCCATGCCGGTGGGCCACTGCTTGCGCGGTGCGAGATCGAGGCCGGGACGGTCGAGCCGGGCCTTGGTGGCGGCCACCGCGTCGGCGGCCACGGTGCGGTCCGGGCGGCTGCCGGTGCAGTTGTCGCAGCGGCCGCAGCCGGGCGAATCGGCGGGTTCGGTGGACAGGCCCGGGTCGTCGAGTTGGCGGCGCAGGAACTCCATGCGGCAGCCGGTGGTCGACTGGTAGTCGATCATGGCCTGCTGCTCGGTCTCCCGGGCGATGGACAGCCGCTCGTAGCGCTCGGTGTCGTAGGTCCAGGGCCTGCCGGTGGCGATCCAGCCGCCGCGGACGCGGCGTACCGCGCCGTCCACGTCGAGCACCTTCAGCACCATCTCCAGCCGGGAGCGGTTCAGTTCCACCAGCGGTTCCAACGCCGCGGTGGACAGCGCGCGCTCGGAGTCCAGCGCGTCGAGCACAGCACGCACGATGTGCTCACGCGGAAAGGCGACCGAGGCGAAGTAGCTCCAGATCCGGGCGTCCTCCGGGCCGGGCAGCAGGATCACCTCGGCACGATCGGTGCCGCGCCCGGCGCGCCCCACCTGCTGGTAGTAGGCGATGGGCGAGGAAGGCGCGCCGACGTGCACCACGAACCCGAGATCGGGTTTGTCGAATCCCATGCCGAGCGCGGAGGTGGCGATGAGCGCCTTCACCTCGTTGTTCAGCAGCGCCGCCTCCAACGCCTCGCGTTCGGTGGGGTCGGTCTGGCCCGTGTAGGCGGCGACGGTGTGGCCGTGCGAGTTGAGCACGTCGGCCAAGTCGTGCGCGGCGGCGACGGTGAGGGTGTAGACGATGCCCGAGCCGGGCAGCCGATGCAGCTGGCCGCTGAGCCAGGCGGTGCGTTCCACGGCGTCGTCGAAGCGCACCACCGACAGGTGCAGCGATTCGCGGTCCAGCGTGCCGCGCAGCACCAAGGTGTCGGTGCCGATCTGGGTGGCGACGTCGGTGACCACCCGGTCGTTGGCGGTCGCGGTGGTCGCGAGCACCGGGACGTCGGAGCCGAGGTCGGCGATCAGCGTACGGATACGCCGGTAGTCCGGCCGGAAGTCGTGGCCCCAGTCCGACACGCAGTGCGCTTCGTCGATCACCACCAGCCCCGCGTCGGCGGCGAGCCGGGGCAGCACCTGATCCCGGAAGTCCGGGTTGTTCAGTCGTTCCGGACTGACCAGCAGCACATCGACCGCGCCGGCCGCGACCTGTGCGTGGATCTCGTCCCACTCGGTGACGTTGCCCGAGTTGATGGTGGCGGCGACCACCCCCGCGCGCCGCGCCGCCGCCACCTGGTTGCGCATCAGCGCGAGCAGCGGCGACACGATCACCGTCGGCCCGCGCCCGGCCCCGCGCAGCAGCTTGGCGGCGATGAAGTACACCGCCGACTTGCCCCAGCCGGTGCGCTGCACGACCAGCGCCCTGCGCCGCTGGACGACAAGCGCCTCGATGGCGGTCCACTGGTCCTCTCGGAGCGCGGCGCCCGCCCCGGCCAGTTCGCGCAACAGCTGTTCGGCATGCTCGCGCACGTCAGGGGCCGTGAGGTCGATCGAGGACGCGTCGGTGGCCGTGGTCATGGGCTCCATCGTGCCCGACGACTCCGACAGGTGGCGGCCCGCCCGACCGTGGGCGGTGCAGCGCGTTCGCCGCTTCCGGGGCGCGGTGCCCACGTCATCGAAGTCGGAGTCCCCCGTGCGCACCAAGCGGGTTTCGCCTGACGGCGTGGTCAGGCGGGTCGCGCGGTCTCCGCCGCCAGCTCGACCAGCCGGGCGCGCACCAGGTCAGGTCGCTCTTCGTTGATGAAGTGGCCGCAGTCATCGACCAGTTCCAGGCGGTAGTCGTCGGCACGGGCGGTCTTCTCCGACGCGAGCGACGGATGGATCGCCGCGTCCTGGACGCCGAACAGGGCGCGGATCGGGACCGTCGCCCGGCGCCGTTCGCCGCGCCCGGCCGACCGGGGCACTTCGCGCAGCAGGAAGGTGCGATAGGTGTCGGTGGCCGTGCGGGCGCAGACGGGATCGCGGAAGCGGTCCGCGTACGTGCGAGCCACCTCAGGTCCGAATTCCGCGCGATCGCGGACGGCGCGCGGGAAGACGAGCTGCTCCAGGAAGCGGGTATGCCGGTGCAGGTAGGTGCCGAAAGCCGCGACGGCGGGTTGGTAGAGCAGAAACCGCCACGCGTGCGGGAGGAAACCGCGCGGCGTCTGCCACGGGTGGGCGATGTTGAGCGCCAGCAGAGCGTCGAAGCGCTCCGGCGCGCGCAGCACGAGCAGGTGGGCGATATAGCCGCCCCAGTCGTGGCCGATCAGCAGGACGCGGTCCAGTCCGAGCGCGTCCAGCAGCGCCAGCAGGTCGGAGGCGACGTCGTCCTTGGCCCACCGGTGCGGCGCGGGGCCCGACCAGCCGTAGCCGGGCAGGTCGGGCGCGATGATCCGCAGTCCGTCTGGTGGATCGGCGAGCAGGTGCCGGTAGGCGTAGTGATGCTCCGGCCAGCCGTGCAGCGCGAGCACCGGACGTCCGTGCGCCGGACCCGCCTCGGTGACGTGGAAGCGCACGCCACGGGCGGTCACCTTCGACCGTCGCACACCGGGAATCTCCGGCGGTCCTGCCGCCGGGTCGGATTCCGGAGAAGGTGCGAAGAACGTCCGCCAAGGCATACCCGATGGTATCGAGGAGGTTGCCCTCGCGGCGGGCACTCCATGCCGAGGTCCGCAGCGTGTCGATCCCCACCACCTACAGGCCGCGAACTCACGTGGGCGCCGAGGGGACTGCACGGCGAGCGAACTGCGCGCCGGGCGAGAACAATTCGCCCGGCGCGCAGTTACGCGACGTTCAGCCCTTGACGCAGAGCACCTGGCGCAATGTCGCGACCACGTCGACCAGGTCCCGCTGTGCCTCGATGACCGAGTCGATGTCCTTGTACGCGGCCGGGATCTCGTCCACCACGCCCGCGTCCTTACGCGACTCGACGCCCTCGGTCTGCGCGATGAGATCGGCCACGGTGAACTGCCGCTTGGCCGCGTTGCGGCTCATCCGCCGCCCCGCGCCGTGCGAAGCGGACTGGAACGACGCCGGATTCCCTTTTCCGCGCACCACATACGAGCGAGTGCCCATCGAGCCGGGAATCAGCGCGAGATCACCCGCGCCCGCCCGCACAGCACCCTTACGGGTGACCAACATAGGCACGCCGTCGATCAGTTCCTCCGCCATATAATTGTGGTGGCAGCTGATCGGCTGCTCGAAACGCACGCCGCGCTCGGCGAATTCGGCGCTCACCGCGCGGCAGACCAGGGCGAGCATCACCGCGCGGTTGCGCGCCGCGTACTCCTGGGCCCAGGTGAGGTCACGCCGGTAGGCGTCCATCTCCGGCGTGCCTGCGAGGAAGACCGCCAGGTCGCGGTCGGGCAGGTCGACGTTGTGCGGCAGCTTCCGCGCGATCGCGATGTGCCGCTCGGCGAGTTCCTTGCCGATGTTGCGGCTGCCGGAGTGCAGCAGAATCCACACGTGGTCGTCCTGGTCCAGGCAGACCTCGATGAAGTGGTTGCCGCCGCCGAGGGTGCCCATCTGCTTGTGCGCCTTGGACTCGCGTGCCTGCACCCGGTCGTCCAGCGCGCCGAAGGATCCCCAGAAGCGGTCCCAGCCCGCGCGCAGTGTCGCGGTGCTCGCGCCGAGCCCGGCGACCTGGGCGCCGAGCCGGGTGACGTCGACGGCGTCGTGGTGGGCCTGGAAGCCGACCGGTACCGCCGCCTCGATCCGCGTCCGCAGCGAACGCAGGTTGTCGGGCAGATCGGCGGCGGTGAGGTCGGTGCGCACGCTCTCCATGCCGCAGCCGATGTCCACGCCGACCGCGGCGGGCGCAACCGCGTCCCGCATCGCGATCACCGAGCCGACCGTGGCCCCCTTGCCGAGGTGCACGTCCGGCATCACGCGGACGCCGTGGACCCATTTCAGCGCGGCGATGTTGCGCAGCTGCTGGAGCGCGGCCTGCTCGACCTCGTGCTCGTGGGCCCACATCAGCGTCTGCGCCTTGGTGCCGCGCAGCTCGACGGGAAACATGGTCTCGATCCTTTCGTCGGCTTTCATCTCCAACGGTAGGGACCGGGGACCCCCGGCGCACCCGAATATCGAACCGGTCGGAATGCCGGGATGTCAGCGGCCGGTCGGGGCGAGCGCGGCGCGGTAGACGCGCTCCGCATTGCCGTGGGCGATGGCCGCGACCAGCCCTTCGGCGTCGGCGGTGGTGATCGCGTCGTCGGCGATCCACTCGTCGATCAGCTTGCCGAGCCCGCGCCGCCACAGCAGGGCGCCGAGATAGTGCAGCTCCGGAAGTCCGTAACCGTCCGAGGAGTAGCACAGCGCCCGGAACGGAGCGAGTTCCAGCGTCTCGGCGAGCACGGCGCCCGCGCGCTGTCCGACGTACGGGATGGTGAGGCCGAGATCCAGGTGGACGTGATCGAAGACGTGCGCGAGGTAGGCCGCGTGGCGATGGAAGGGCCAGCAGTGCAGCAGCAGCACCGACAGGCCGGTGCCTGCGGTCCGGCGCAGGAAATCGGTGAGCAGCGCCGGATCGCCGCGCCGCAGGCGCAGATCGGGGTCGCCGAACCCGGTGTGGAATTGCAAAGGAATGCCGAACTCGGCGCCGATCCGCGCGCCGAGGCCGACCAGCCAGCCGAGTACCTGCGGATCGGTGAGCCGATGCTCGGGCGCGAAACTGGTCGGCGGATGATCGCGCAGCGGAAAGTCCAGACCGCACCGGTAGGCGACGATCGTCTTCAGCCCCACGGCATGGGCGGCCCGCGCCCGCAGCTCCGCCTCGATCCGCTCGTATACCCCGGACACCGCGCCGACCTGCGCGACGACTCGCTCGGCCACTTCCTCCAGCCGGACGACCTCCCGCACTTCGCCGTCCACCAGACCGGCGAAATCCGCTGTGCCGCCGCCGATCCCGGTATCCAGGAACCATCGGGTCACGCCGGTCGCGCGTAACAGCCGCACGGCGACCTCGCGCGCCCCGAGCCGGGCGCGGTGCCGGAGGTAGACGTCCGGGCTCACCTGGGCGGGCAGGTCGAGTGCCGGGGCGCACCAGCGGCGCACCGCGAGCCCGAGGGCGGAATCGAAGCTTCCGTGCGCGCCTTCGCCGAGCAAGCGCTCGAAGCCGGGCCGGTCGAGCGCCTCGGTGGCGACGCCGTGACAGTGGTGGTCGGTGAGCGGAACACCGTCGGTGAGCACGGTCAGAACCGCCAACGCGTCAGCGCGACGAGTTCTTCGGCGCTCGCCTCGGCGTACCGCTCGGCTTCCGCGCGCCGCACGGTGAGCAGCGCGTCGTGTAGTTCGGCGCCCATCGCTTCGGCGAGCGGCCCGGAGGCGGCGAGCCGATCGGCGGCTTCGGTCGGTGTGGTCGGCAGTCGGCGCACATCCGACATCATGAGCGCTTCGGCGTCGAAAGTCACCGGGTCCCCGGTGATTTCGAGCGGAAGGCGCAGATGTTCGGTCACCCCGGCGAGTCCGGCGGCGATCACCGAGCCGACGATCAGGTACGGATTTCCGGTCGCGTCGAAGCACTTGATCTCGGCATTGGCCGCCCAGCCCTCGGTGCCGCGCACTCCGGTGACGAAGCGCAGCGCGGCTTCTCTGGTCTCGCGACCCCAGCACTGCCACACGCCGGCCCAGCGTGAGGGCTCCAACCGCAGGAAGCTCACGGGATTGCCCGCGCCGACCGCGACCAGAGCGGGGAGTTCGCGCAGGATTCCGGCGAGAAACGCCTCGCCGGTCCGCCGCATCCCGTGCGGACCGTCACCGTGGGCGAACAGCGGCCCCTGCTCGTCGTGCACCGACAGGTGCAGATGCGCGCCGGAGCCGGTGCCGCCGGGTTCGATGCACGGCGCCAGCAGCGCCCGCCAGCCGTGCCGCGCGCTCACCTGCCGGATCGTGTGCCGGACCAGCACGGCCTCGTCCGCGGCGGTGACCGGCTCGGCGGGCTCGACCGACAATTCCAGTTGGCCGAGTGCGTATTCCGGATGGAACTGGTTGACGGTGATGCCCTGCCGTTCCAGCACCGCGACCAGGTCCGCGGCGTACTCGGCGACCTGGCCGAGTCGCACCATGCCGTAAGCGGGGCCGTGGATCGCGGGGGTGAAGCCGTCGGTGTCGTCGGCCCGGCCCACGGACCATTCGGTCTCGAATGCCATGGATATTCCCAGCCCCGCCGCCTGTGCCGCGTCCGCCTGGCGCGCCGCGAAATGGCGCTGGCAGGCGGCGAAGCGGGTGCCGTCCTGGGTGTACTTGTCGGTGGGCGCCCATGCCCAGCCGGGCTGGCAGGCCAGTTCGGTCAGCATGGTCAGATCGGGGATCAGCCGCAGATCCCCGTCGGGACCACCGAGATAGCGCCCGACCGCCATCAGGTCGTCGAAGGCGAAGGTCTCGAAGCACGGGGACACGCCGACGCCGTACCAGGACGCGAGGTCCAGCCGTTGCTTCGGCACCGCCTTCACCCGCGTGATGCCCGCGTTGTCGACGAAGCTCAGCGCGACCATGGCCGCGTCCAGCTTGTCGGTCAGGGCGGTGTCGCCGTCGGCGGGAATGCGATCCGGCGTGGTGGCCATGCCCCCACGATATCGGCGCCCCCACGTTATCGGCTCGGACGCACCGGCAGCCGGGTCGGCGCGCGGCGCTACTCGGCGGACAACGCGGCGGTGATCTCCTCGCGGGTGGGGATCGAACTGCTCGCTCCGAGCCTGGTGGTGGCCAGCGCTCCGGCAGCGCACGCCCAGGTCAGCGCCCATTCCGGCCCGCGATGCCAGGCGGCGGCCAGTGCGCCGGTGAACGCGTCGCCCGCACCCGTGGTGTCCACGACATCCACTCGCGGGCTGGGCCGGGACAGCCGCGCATCGCCGGGCCCGCGATAGTCCGCGCCGGTCGCGCCGCGGGTGATCACCAGGTGCGCGACCGAATCGAGGTCCGCGCCCAGCCGCTCGGCCTCGCCCGAATTCACCACGGCCACATCGACATCGGCCCACAGTTCGGCGGGCAGGCGGCGGACCGGTGAGGGGTTCAGCAGGACAGTCGTGCCGTTGGCCCGGGCGTGGCGCGCCGCGGCGGCCACGGTGCCGACCGGAATCTCCAACTGGCACAACAGGATGTCGGCCGCCGCGATGGCCGCCAGGTCGTGCTCGGTCAGGTCGGTCATCCGCGCGTTGGCGCCGCCGACGACGATGATGCTGTTCTCGCCGCCGCCGTCGACCACGATCGTGGCGACGCCGCTCGGCCCGGCGACGGTGCGCAGCCGGTCGGTCGACACCCCCGCATCGGTGAGTGTCCTGCGCAGTTCGGCGGCGAAGACGTCCGTGCCGATCGCTCCCAGAAAACGCGCATCGCCACCCGCGCGCTGCGCCGCTATGGCTTGATTCGCGCCCTTTCCGCCCGGCACCATCGCGAAGCCGGTGCCCAGCACCGTTTCCCCGGGGACCGGCCTGCGTCCGGTCGTGGTCACCAAGTCCATGTTGATGCTGCCGAGCACCACGATCGCGGGGGCGTCCCATTCGGCCGTCATGTGCCGGACGGTAGTCCCCGGGCCTGCCGCCCGCACGCACCGCCGCCGCCCCGCCCAGCGGGTGGATTCGGCGCCGAACCGGGTGCGTAGGCTGTAGCACATGACGGTAGGAACGACCACCCAGCCGGATGTTCGCGAGGTCGTGCACGAGGCCGCGCACAAGGCCAGGGTCGCGTCGCGGGTGCTGGCCCAGCTGACGACCGCGCAGAAGAACGACGCCCTGCACGCCGCCGCCGACGCCCTGCTGACCGCCGCCGAGCGGATTCTCGCCGCCAACGCCGAGGACATCGCCGCGGCACAGGCGGCGGGCACCCCGGAATCGCTGCTGGACCGTTTGCGGCTGACCAAGGCCCGCGTCGACGGCATCGCGTCCGGATTGCGGCAGGTGGCCGGGCTGCCCGACCCGGTCGGCGTGGTGGTCCGCGGCTCCACCCTGCCGAACGGTCTGGAGATCAAACAGGTGCGCGTCCCGCTCGGCGTGGTCGGCATGGTGTACGAGGCCCGGCCCAACGTCACCGTCGACGCGTTCGGTCTCGCGCTCAAGTCCGGTAACGCCGCCTTGCTGCGCGGCTCGTCCTCGGCCGCCCGGTCCAACGCCGAGCTCGTCGCGGTGCTGCGCGAATCGCTTGCCGCGCAAGACATCCCGGCCGACGCCGTGCAACTGCTGCCGAGCGGGGACCGTTCCAGCGTCACCCATCTGATCCAGGCCCGCGGCCTGGTCGACGTGGTCATTCCGCGCGGTGGCGCCGGGTTGATCAACGCGGTGGTCCGCGACGCGCAGGTGCCGACCATCGAGACCGGCACCGGCAACTGCCACGTCTACGTGCACGCCGCCGCGGACCTGGACATGGCCGAGCAGATCCTGATCAACGCCAAGACCCGTCGTCCCAGCGTGTGCAACGCGGCCGAGACCGTGCTGATCGACGCCGCACTGGCCGACACCGCGGTCCCGCGGCTGACCGAAGCGCTGCAGCGGCACGGCGTCACCATCCACGGCGACCTGCCCGGCCAGGTCCCGGCCACCGACGCCGACTGGGGCGAGGAGTACCTCACGCTGGACATCGCGCTCAAAGTGGTCGACGGCCTGGACGCGGCGGTGGAGCACATCAACACCTGGGGCACCGGCCACACCGAGGCCATCGTCACCGGCGACCTCGCCGCGGCGCGGGAGTTCACCAGCCGGGTCGACGCCGCCGCGGTGATGGTGAACGCCTCCACCGCGTTCACCGACGGCGAGCAGTTCGGCTTCGGCGCCGAGATCGGCATCTCCACCCAGAAGCTGCACGCGCGCGGCCCGATGGCCCTGCCGGAACTGACGTCCACCAAGTGGATCGTCTGGGGCGAAGGCCAGATCCGGCCGGTCTGACCCGGGCCGGGGCGCGGTCGCGACCGACGCCGAGTCGGCGCGGGCGCCGCGCTGCCGTAGCGTGGGGAGTGGTTCGGAAGGAAGGTGCCGGGTGGTGTCGGAGAGCGCAGTACAGGAACCGGTCTTCGCGTCGGTGGACGACGTGATCGAGCGGTTGGCGAGCACGGGCTACCTGGCGGACAAGGCCACCGCCACGTCGGTGTTCCTCGCCGATCGGCTGGGCAAGCCGCTGCTGATCGAGGGACCGGCCGGGGTGGGCAAGACCGAGCTGGCGCGCGCGGTCGCGCAGACCTCGGGCGCGGAGCTGGTGCGATTGCAGTGCTACGAGGGCGTCGACGAGGCCCGCGCGCTGTACGAGTGGAACCACGCCAAGCAGATTCTGCGGATCCAGGCTTCCAGCGAGAACGACTGGGAGGAGACGAAGGCCGATGTCTTCACCGAGGAGTTCTTGCTCTCGCGTCCGCTGCTCACCGCGATCCGGCGGGCCGATCCCACGGTGCTGCTGATCGATGAGACCGACAAGGCCGACGTCGAGATCGAAGGCTTGCTGCTCGAGGTGCTCAGTGATTTCGCGGTGACGGTGCCGGAACTGGGCACCATCACCGCCAGCCGCAAGCCGTTCGTCGTGCTCACCTCGAACGCCACCCGCGAGCTGTCCGAGGCGCTCAAGCGCCGCTGCCTCTACCTGCACCTGGACTTCCCGGACGAGGAACTGGAGCGGCGCATCCTGGCCAGCCGGGTGCCCGAGCTGTCCGCGGCGGTCGCCGCGCAGCTGGTGCGGATCGTGCACGTGCTGCGCGGCATGCAGCTGAAGAAGCTCCCCTCGGTCGCGGAGTCGATCGACTGGGGCCGCACACTGCTCGCCCTCGGCCTGCGCGACCTGGACGACACCACCGTGCGCGCCACCCTCGGCGTCGTGCTCAAACACCAGAGCGACCACCAGCGCGCGCTGGCCGAACTGAAGCTGGCCTGAGCCATGGCGGCGGGATCGGTCCCCGCGGAGGCCGCGCACCTGAGCGCGCCGCACGGGTTGCCGGGGCATCTGGTCGGTTTCGTGGAGGCGTTGCGAGCGCGCGGGATACCGGTCGGGCCTTCGGAGACGGTGGACGCGGGCCGCGTGGTGACCGTGCTCGACCTGATGGACCGCGAGGTCCTGCGCGAGGGTCTGGCTTGCGCCCTGCTGCGGCGCACCACCCACCGCGCGATCTTCGACGTGCTGTTCGACCTGTGGTTCCCGGTCGCGCTCGGCGAACGCACGGCGGCCGAGGACGCGATCGAGATTCCCCGCACGCCCGCCGGTGAGGTCGACATCCCGGCCCTGCGCGAACTGCTCGCGCAACTGCTCACGCAAGACGCGGCGACCCAGCAGTTGGAGGCGCTGGCCGCGCAACTGGTCGAGCGCCTCGGCCGGTACCAATCCGCCAGCGGCTCGTCGTTCTCGGCGTACAAAGCGCTGAAAGAGGTGCAGCCGCACACCCTGCTGGCGAAGATTCTCGCCGGATTGTCCCTCGGGCCCGACACCAGCGATTTCGACATGGAGGTCGCTCGCCGCGCGGCACGGCAGCGGATCGCCGGTTTCACGGCCTCCGTCGAGGCGGAGACCAGGCGGCGCGCCACCGAACGGTTCGGCCGCGAGCGGGTGGCGAGCTACAGCGTCACCCGCCAGGCCGAAGAGGTCGACTTCCTGCGCGCGTCCCAAGCCGAACTCGCCGAACTCAAACGGGGCGTCCAGCGGCTGGCCCGCATCCTGGCTTCGCGTTTGGCCGCGCGACGCAGGCACGCCCGCCGCGGTGAGATCGACCTGCGCCGCACCCTGCGCAAATCCATGTCGACCGGCGGGGTGCCGATCGATCTGGTGAACCGTAAGCCGCGGCCCGGCCGCCCTGACCTGGTGCTGCTGTGCGACGTCTCCGGCTCGGTGGCCGGTTTCAGCAACTTCACGCTGCTGCTGGTGAGCGCGCTGCGCGAGCAGTTCTCCCGGGTGCGGATCTTCGCGTTCGTCGACCAGGTCGACGAGGTGACCCGGTTCTTCGATCCGCACACCCAGCTCGAGGACGCCATGACCAGGATCTTCACCGAGGCTAATGTCGCGGGGCCGGACGGGCACTCCGACTACGGCAACGCGCTGGCCGGATTCGCCAGGGACTTCCCGGACGCCGTCACCAGCCGCACGTCGCTGCTCATCCTCGGCGACGCCCGCACGAACTACCGCGACCCGCGACTGGCCACCCTCGGGTCGCTGGTCGAGGTCGCCAAGCACGCGCACTGGCTCAATCCGGAACGGCGCGACCAGTGGGGCTCCGGCGATTCCGCCGCGGACAGGTACGGCGAGGTCATCGAGATGCACGAATGCCGCTCGGCCAAACAGCTCACCGCGGTCGTGTCCCGGCTGCTGCCGGTGTAGGAGAAGAGCATGGACGACGCCGCGCTGCTGAGCTATTGCCTGGCCAAGCCGGGCGCCTGGCAGGACGAGCCGTGGGAGGGCGACGTCGTCGCCAAGGTGGGCGACAAGATCTTCGCGTTCCTCGGCGCCACCTCGGTCGGCCTCAAATGCGGAGGCTCCCGCGAGGAGGCCGACGAACTGGTCCGGGTGTACCCGGACGACGTGACGGCGTCGGCGTACATCGGGCGATATGGCTGGAACGTCATCCAGCTCGCGGGCGCCGTCCCGGATAACGAACTGTACGAGCTGGTCGATCTCTCCTACGACGCCATCGTGCGCAAACTGCCGAAGTCCAAGCGTCCCACCTGACCGAAAGCCTTCGTTAAGGGAACCTTTGGCGCGCGCCGAAAAGATCGGCAGCCATGGTGAACAGAACGCCGCGCGATTCGGCGGCGGCGCACAACAACTATTCGTTCCAGGTCGATCTGCGCGGGATAGTCGATCTGCTCTCGCATCACCTCTACTCGAGCCCGCGGGTCTATCTGCGCGAGCTGTTGCAGAACGCCGTGGACGCGGTCACCGCGCGCACCCTGCTGGAACCGGGTGGGCCCACCGCGATCCGGCTCACCGTGGACCGGTCCGGCCTGCGGCTCAGCGATCCCGGTGTCGGCTTGACCGAGCAGGACGTGCACCGGTTCCTCGCCACCATCGGCCGTTCCGCCAAGCGTGACGAGATCGAAGGCGCACGCCGGGAGTTCCTCGGACAGTTCGGGATCGGACTGCTGGCTTGTTTCACCGTCGCCGAGACCATCCGGGTGGTCACCAGAACGGCCACCGACCCGGCCGCACCGCCCGTCGAGTGGCTGGCCGCCGCCGACGGCACGTACTCGGTGCGCTCGCTCGACCCGAGTGCGCATCCCGAGCCGGGTACCACGGTGTGGCTGGCTCCGCGCGGGGGAGCCCAGGCGTGGTTCCAGCCGCAGCGGGTGATCGATCTGGCGCGTGAGTTCGGGTCGCTGCTGCCCTACGAGGTGACGGTGGAGGCGGACGGCGCAGTGACGACGGTCACCGACGGCGTTCCGGTCTGGCGTCGGGCATATCCGACGCAGGCCGAGCGCCGGGTCGCCCTGCTCGACTACGGCCACCGCACGCTGGGCTTTCCTCCACTCGACGTGATCGAACTGGACGCCGGTCCGGCCGGTGTGAGCGGCGTGGCGTATGTGCTGTCCCAGCCGGGGAACCCGTCGGAGAGCAGTGCGCATCGGGTGTATCTGAAGGGGATGCTGCTGGGTGACGCGGTGCGCGGCGTGCTGCCGGACTGGGCGTTCTTCGTGCGCTGTGTGCTCGACACCGACACGCTGCGTCCCACCGCGTCGCGGGAGGGACTCTACGAGGACGAACGGCTCGCCGTGGTCCGGGAGGTGCTCGGCGACCGAATCCGGGACTGGCTCACCGAGATCGCCGCCGAACAGCCGCAGCGGCTGGCCGCGTTCCTGTCCGTGCACGCGCTCGGGGTGAAGGCGATGGCCAGGCACTCCCTCGACCTGTTGCGGATCATGTTGCCGCACCTGCACTTCGAGACCACCGACGGGCGGGTGCCGCTCACCGAGTTCGCCCGTGGTCACCGCACCGTGCGGATGACCGCGACGGTCGAGGAGTTCCGTCAGGTGGCCGCGACCGCTGCCGCGCAGGGGATCGGCGTGGTGAACGGCGGCTACGCCTACGACCGCGAGCTGGTCGCGCAGCTGCCCCGGCTGCTGCCGGGCGTCGAGGTGGTGGAACTGGACGCCGACGCGATCACCGCGGCGCTCGACCCGGTCGACCCGGGCGAGGAACTGGCCCTGGTGCCGGTGCTCGGCGTGGCGCGCACCGCGCTCGACCCGCTGTCCTGTGACGTGATCCTGCGCGCTTTTCACCCGGTCTCGGTGCCCGCTCTCTACCTCGACGGCCGCGCCGCACGCAACGAACGCGCCAGGGCGCAGACCGCCGAGGGCGCCGACGAGCTGTGGACCGAGATCCTCGGCGCCTTGGCCGTCGGCACGCCGCGCGCGCAACTGGTGCTCAACCACCACAGCCCGGTCGTGCGCAGACTGGCCCGCATCGGCGATCCGGGCTTGCTGAAGACGGCCGTGGAATCGCTGTACGGGCAAGCCCTGCTGATGACGCATCGTCCGCTGAGCGCGGCCGACACGGCACTGCTCAACCGTGCCTTCGGCGAACTGCTCGGCTGGGCCACGCAACGCGCCGCGGGCCGCGGCGAAGAGACGGAGTGACTGTGGACGCCACCGCGATCGGCACGGCGCTGACGAAGGTCTGCGCGCTGCCGCACGGCCGGACCCGGACCGAGCGACTGGAGAGCCTGGCCACCGCCGCGAAGGCGGGATCGGATCGGGCGCTCGAAGGCAGGGTGCTGCTGGAACTGGCGCGGTCCTACACCTACGCGGGCGAACGCGATCTGGTCCCCGTCGCGTACGGCAGATTGCTGCGCATCTACGACGATCACCCCGCCGAACTGGGCGCGATGACGTACATGGTGCACTGGTACCTGAAATGGATGACCTGGGGGATGATCGACAACCCGTCGATCCCGCTGGCCACGATCGATCGCTGGTTCGGCGAGCTGGAGAGCCGGTATCGGCAGCGCGGCTACAGTCCGCGCCCGGTGCTGGCGCTGCGTTCCGAGTTCGCCCGCAAGACCGGTGACACCGCGGCCGCCGCCACGTGGCTGGAGGCCGCGATGGCCGCCGCGCGCGACCGCATGTCCGACTGCGAGGCCTGCGAGCGCAGCGAATGGGGCGTGACGAGCGTCTATCTGGGCGACGACGAAGCCGGGCTGGCGCACTGGCGACCCGTGCTCGACGGCGAGCGCACCTGCGCCGAAGAACCCCACCGCGTGCTGGCCGAGGCATTGCTTCCGCTGGTGCGCACCGGTCGCGTCGCCGCCGCTCGCGACGCCCACTTGACCGGGTACCCGCTGGTCCGGCACACCGAGGACCTGCGTCCGTCGGTCGCGCTGCACCTGGAATTCTGCGCGCTGACCGGCAACGAGGCGCGCGGGTTGGAGATCCTCGCCGAACACGCGAGCTGGCTCGCCGATTCCGCCGCCGACGCGGGCGCGCGGCTGGCGTTCGCGACCGGCGTGTGCGTGCTGCTGCGCAGGTTGGTGACCCTGCGGCTGGGCGAGCTCCCCTTGGCGGACGGAACAGTGGAATCGGTGCGTGCGGAGCTGGAGGTCGAGATCGGCGCGCTGTGCGCACGCTACGACGCCCGCAACGGCAACAACGCGGTGAGCCTGCGCACCGCCGCCCGGCTCGCCGCCACGCCGCTGCTGGACCGGCTGCCGCTCGGCGTCCGCAGCACGCTGCCCCGCCTGGGGAGTGGTCCGGTCGCGGATGGGGTGGCCGAGGACAGCTCGCCGCCTCACGCCGGAAGCGTTCCGGACGCCGGTTCGACGGCTGACGGCCGCGTGTTGCCCCGTGTCGCGAGTGGTCCAGTCGCGGATGGGGTGGTCGACGACAGCATGTCGCTCCGCGCCGGAAGCGGACCGGTCGCTGGTGAGGCGGCCGAGGAGAACATGGTGCCTCGCGCAGGCAGCGTTCCGGACACCGGTTCGATGACCGACGGCCGCGTGTTGCCTCGTGCCGGGAGTGGTCCGGCCGCTGGTGAGGCGGCCGAGGCCAGGAGGGGGGCGCCCCGCGCCGGAAGCGTTCCGGACGCCGGTTCGACGGCTGACGGCGGCGTGTCGGTTCACGCGGGGAATGGTCCGGTCGTTGGAGGGGCCGAAGACGGCATGTTGCCCGGTGCAGGCAGCGATCCGGTCGCCGGTGCGGCGGTCGACGACTTCTCCGGTGACCGGGCCGCTGAGGTGCGCAGGTTGTCCGAACTCGGCGCCGCCCGGCTCGCCGATACACCCGAGGAAGCGGAAGCGTATCTGCGCGAAGCGCTGGTGCTCGGCACGCCGGTGCTGACCGGGGAGGAGGCCGCCCGGCTGGGCGCGCAGCTGGTCATCGCCGTCGCCGGTCAGCCGGACCGCGAGCTCGATCTGGCCGACGCCGCGGTGCGCGCCGCCGCGCGCTGGGAAGGGCTGTCCGAACCGGACATGCTGCATCACACCGTCGTCGCCGCGCGCGCGTTCCACCGCGCCGAGCGCCACGGCGAAGCCGTCGCCCTGTTCGAGCAGGCGTTGGTCAGCGGGGCTCTCCCGTATCCGTCCGGTGAACTGGCGGCGGTGCGCGCGCAGTTCGGCCGGTCCTTGCTCGCGCTGGACCGGCACCGCGAGGCCGCGCATCAGTTCCTCGAAGGTGCCCGGCTGGTCGAGCGCGTCCCGGAGCGAACCGATCTGCACGCCGACCTCGCGTGGTCGGCCGCCACCGCGCTCGAGCGCTGCGGGCGGGACCAGGAGGCGGTGGCGGCCTACCACCGGGCGGCCGAGCTGTCGGCCCGGCTGGGCGAGGTGGCGGCGCGGGCGCGCTGCCTGCGGTCGGCGGCCTGGCTCCAGGTGTCCGCCGGAGCCGATCCCGGGCACTGGCTCCCGTCGATGCGGGCGCTGACCGCCGAACTGGCCGCGCTGGCCGACCGGTCGGCCGAGGCGGCCGAGGAACTCGCGCACACCCGCGCACAACTGGCCCGGATGCTGGAGATCGGCGGCGTGACGGAGACCAGCGCCTGAACGCGGCGCCGGAGTGCGGGCGGGTGTCACCAGATCGGCGCCCGCCCCGCTCAACCGGCCCGTGCGGGCTGGACGCGACCCGTTAAGCTCGGCAGTCATGCACGAGAGAGGTCGGCGCGGCCGCAAGCTCGGGGTGATGGGCGGCACGTTCGACCCCATCCACCACGGGCACCTGGTCGCCGCCAGCGAGGTCGCCCACCGGTTCGACCTGGACGAAGTGATATTCGTCCCCACCGGGGAGCCGTGGCAGAAATCGCACAAGCAGGTCAGCCCCGCCGAGGACCGGTACCTGATGACCGTCATCGCGACCGCGTCCAACCCCCGGTTCTCGGTGAGCCGCGCGGACATCGACCGCGGCAAGGTCACCTACACCGTCGACACGCTGCGCGAGATGCGATCGCAGTATCCCGGCGCCGAGCTGTACTTCATCACCGGTGCGGACGCATTGGCCAGCATCCTCACATGGCAGGATTGGGCGGAACTGTTCGAACTGGCGAAGTTCGTCGGGGTGAGCCGTCCGGGGTACGAGCTGAACATCGATCATCTCGAGGAGCATCTGCGGGATCTTCCGTCCGATGCGGTGACCATGATCGAGATCCCGGCACTGGCGATCTCGTCGAGCGAATGCCGTCGCCGCGCCGCCGAGAACCGGCCGGTGTGGTACCTCGTCCCCGACGGCGTGGTGCAGTACATATCGAAGCGGCACCTGTATGTGCCCGGAGCAGCGGAAGGTAGCTGAGCGTGAGCGAGCACAGCGAGGTGCGGGGATGACCGCGTCGGTCGAGTCGGTGGAGATCGCGCAGGTGGCCGCGCGGGCCGCCGACGAGAAGCTGGCATCCGACGTGGTGGTGCTCGACGTGTCCGAGCAGCTGGTGATCACCGATTGTTTCGTGATCGCGTCCGCGCCCAACGAACGTCAGGTCAACGCCATCGTCGACAACGTGGAGGAGAAGCTGCGCGCGGCCGGGCACAAGCCGGTCCGGCGCGAGGGCACCCGCGAAGGCCGCTGGGCGCTGCTGGACTACGTCGACGTGGTCGTGCACATCCAGCACAGCGACGAGCGCAATTTCTATGCGCTGGAACGGTTGTGGAAGGACTGCCCCGTCGTGCCGGTGGAGGGCATCACCGGGGCCGCGCCGCAGACGCGCGCCGCGGCGACGGAGGACGAGGCACGATCGTGAGCAGACATGCCGGCGTGCGCACCCTGATCCTGTTGCGCCACGGGCAAACCGAATGGAACGCCACCGACCGCATGCAGGGCCAGATCGACACCGATCTCACCGAACTCGGCCGCAGACAGGCCAAAGAGGCGGCACGCGAGCTGGTCTCGCGCAACGCCATCGCAATCCACTCATCGGACCTGCGCCGGGCCTTCGACACCGCGACGGCGCTGGCCGAGCACACCGGGCTCACCGTCGTCCCCGACGTCAGGCTGCGGGAGACCAACCTCGGTGACTGGGAGGGTCTGACCCACCTGGAGGTCGACGCCGACTATCCGGGCGCGCGCATGGCTTGGCGGCTGAACGCGGACTACACGCCGCCCAACGGCGAGAGCAAACTCGAGGTCGGGGCGAGGTCGCTGCCGGTGGTGCAGGAGTTGCTGGTCGGGCGGCAGGACTGGCCCGGCCGGACTATCATCCTGGTGGCGCACGGCGGGCTGATCGCCGCCCTCACGGCCGCGCTGCTCGACCTGCCGCCGCAGAACTGGCCCATCCTCGGAGGACTGGCCAACACCAGCTGGGTGCAGCTCAGCAGTCACGGCCCGAGCATCGAACAGCCCGGATGGCGTCTGGATGTGTGGAACGCAGCGGCGAAGGTAGCACCGGATGTCCTCTGAAGAGCCGATCAGATCGGTCCCGGACGAACTGTTCCGTAAGGTGTCGGCGAAAGCCGAGCGGCAGTTGCCCGACGCCTTGTTCGGCGGTCCGCCATCGGCCTCCCGCGAACCCGAGGCTACGCCCGAGCCATCGTCGGCCACGGAATCCGGCGCGTCATCCGAGCCCGCCGAGGAATCCGATGCGGAGGACGACGGATCCGCCGAAGTCGTCACGGACGTCATCGGCGTGGAGCCACAGGTCGGCGGTGACAACTCGCCCCTCGGCACTGCGAACGACGCTCCGGAAACGATCGCCGAGTCGCCGGAAGCGTTCGGTGGAACGGTCGCCTCGGCGGCGAACGGGTCCGTGGCAGCGCATGAGGAATCGGTTGCGCCAGTAGGGGACGGGTCCTCGGCGGCGCTCGGCGAATCGGCGGACGAGTTCGCGGCCGACGTGATTTCCACATCGCCCCCGTCGACCGACACCGTGCTGGAGCCCGCCACAGTGACCCCTGGGTCCGCCGTATCCGGGGAAACCGAGCTTGCTCCGGCCGAGCCCGCCGTTTCCCATTCGGAATCCGTCGTCGGTGTCGAGCCCGCCGTGTCCAGGGGAGCCGAACTTGTTTCGGCCGCGCCAACCTCGCCCGCTCCTGATTCCGTGATCGGCAACGACTCGGCCGAGTCCGGTGACGCCGAACTCGCTGGAGCCGAGCCCGCCGCTTCCGCTTCGGAATCCGTAGTACGCGACGAGCCCGCAGCGGAGTCCGCGCGCCCGGTGCTATTGGTGATCGCCGACTCCCTGTCCTATTTCGGGCCCAAGGGCGGACTGCCCGCCGACCATCCCCGCATCTGGCCGAATCTGGTGGCCGCCGAACTGGACTGGGATGTCGAGTTGGTGGCACGGATCGGCTGGACCTGCCGGGACGCCTACTGGGCGCTGATCGGCGATCCCCGGGTGTGGGCGGCGGTGCCGCGCGCGGGCGCGGTGGTCTTCGCCGTCGGCGGCATGGACACGCTGCCGTCGCCGCTGCCGACCGCGCTGCGCGAACTGATCCGCTATGTGCGGCCGCCCGCCCTGCGCCGCGTCGTCCGGGCCACCTACAACTGGCTGCAGCCGAAGCTGTCGAAACTCGGCAGGCCGGTGGCGCTTCCGCCCAAGGTGAGCGTCGACTACCTGGAACAGTCCCGCACGGCGCTGGCGCAGTTGCGCCCTGACCTGCCGTTCGTAGCGGTGCTGCCGTCGGTGCACGACTGCGCGGCCTACGGGCGCGTGCACTCCGGGCGACCACGCGCGGTCGAGGCACTGCGCGCCTGGTCGGGGCGGACCTCGGTGCCGCTGGTCGACCTGGGTGAAGCAGTGCGCGAGAACATCTTCTCCGGCGAGGCGAACCCGGACGGCATCCACTGGGGCTGGGATGGTCACACGGCGGTGGCCAACGCGATGGTGAAGACCCTGCAGGAGGTTCGGTAGTCCGTGGCAGTCGTGGTCGTCACCGATTCGTCCGCCGGTCTCCCTGCCGAACACCTCGAGGAACTCGATATCGCCGTCGTCCCGCTGCACGTCCTGGTCGGCGACCGGGCGATGCGGGAAGGCGTGGACCCCGTGGACATCGACTACGCCTCCGACACCGTGACCACCTCGGCCCCTTCGCCCGGTGAGCTGCGCGAGGTCTACGAGCGGGCACTGGAACGCAGTGGCGGCGACGGCGTGGTCGCGGTGCATCTCTCCCGCCGACTGTCCGGGACGTGGGAGGCCGGTCGGCAGGCCGTACGCGACATGGACGCCGCCGACCGGGTCCGCCTGGTCGACTCGCTGGGGGCCGGGCTGGCCACCGGGCTGCCCGCATTGGCGGCCGCGCGGCGGGCACAGGCAGGCGCTCCGCTGGAGGTCGTCTACGACGCGGCGGTCGCCGCCTCCGCGCGCGCCCGCACGTTCATCCTGGTCAATCGCACCGAACAGTTGCGTCGCGGTGGCCGGCTGTCGTCGGCGGCGACCTTCTTCGGCAGCGAGCTGGTCACCAAGCCGCTGCTGCACCTCGTGGATGGGCGGCTGGAACTGCGCGAGAAGGTTCGCACGCGGTCCAAGGCGTACACGAAACTCGTCGCGGCCGCGGTCGACGCGGCCGGCGAGGACGGCGCGGCGGTGGCCGTGCAGCATCTCGGCGCGGAGGACGCCGCCCATACCATCGCGGCTCAGCTGCGGGAACTCGTCCCCGGCATCAGGGAGCTCATCGTCGCCGAATTCGGGCCCGCGCTCGCGGTGCACCTCGGAGTGGGAGCGCTCGGCGTGCTCGTCGTCCCGGGTGGCTGCCACTGAACGCCGCCGAACCGCCGCCGGGACAACAAATCTCGGTGATTCGAATGCGACCGCGACGCCGGACGCGCGGTTAGCGTCGGGGCATGAGTTCGTCGAGGCCGCCGGTTCGTCCGCCGCTGACCGTGAGCTCGGTCGACTGGGAGCATCCGGACGCGGTGACGTTGCGCGCGGAGATGGCGGCCGAGGTCGGGCCGCGCTACGCCCACTTGGCGCGGCGGCTGCCCACCGATCCGAATGTGGTCGATCCGGCCACCGTGCACAGCACCTTCGTGGCGTACTCGGACGGTCCGGTCGGCCACGCCGCTCTGCGGTGGAACGCTGAGGATCTCGAGGTCAAGCGGATGTTCGTCCGCCCCGCGCACCGCGGCTCGGGCGCCGCGGCGTTGCTGCTCGCCGCCGCCGAGGACGCTGCCCGCACGGCGGGACGCCCCCGGTTGATCCTGCAAACCGGGCAACTGCAACCGGAGGCCGTTCGCTTCTACAAGCGCAGCGGCTATCACCGGATCCCGATCTTCTCGCCGTACGAGGTTCTGCCCCTGTCGAACTGCTTCGCCAAGGATCTCGGGTGACGCCTGGTCCGCTGCGCGGGAGTTCCACGGCGTCGTCGGTGGGACCGCGCCACTCACTTCTCTGTGACGATGCACGATGCAGTTGGTTTGCTCGCGTTGGTAACCGGTCCGGAGCCGGCTCGGTGGCGGCGGTGTGAATCGGGGCAGGAGCCGGACGTTCCGGCCGGTTCTCGATGTGCCTGATCCGGGAGGTTCGTATGTTGAGCGCACGGCGTGTTCGGCCGAGTCGCCGACTGGTCGAGTAGGGGTTGTGCACAGCGCGGCGGTTATCAACAGGTTCGTCGAATCGGCTGGTCGGACCGCGTCCTTCGACACGTCGCGGCACTACCGTCGCCGCCATGTTACGACAGGACGAACGCGAGCGGGTACGACGGCGGCTGGGTGAGCTGACCGCCCGGGTCGGCGCGAGCAGAACGGCCGGTGTGGGCGCGTGGACGGCCGAACCGGGGGCGGCCGAGCACGGGCCGGTCGAGCCCGGATCGGCCGAGCGCGGACCTGCCGAGTGGGCGACGGCGCGATCTCCGAGTGGAGTCTTCGAGCGGCAGACCGGACAGCCGGATAGATCGCGGCCCGGGCAACACGCCCGAGCCGCCATGCCACGCCAGGGGCAGCCGGGCCCGGTCACACGACCATCGGTCTTACGCGAAAAGCCGCCGGACGCGGCGGAATCCGGAGTGAAGACCAGTGGCACGACGCGTGTCGTTCGCCCCGCTCCGGTGGCTGGAGAAGCGTGGCCCGCCTCTCGGGAGGTCGAGCAGGTGGACATCCGTGCCCCCGAGTCCGAGAAGGACGAAGAGCGTCGCCGGTCGGCAGCTGAGAGCGGGTTCTCCGATGGCGCTGCGCAGATGAGTGAACCGCTGCCCGGCGACAGTGCGGGCGACGCGGGAAAGTGGGGGCTCTTGCGGCTGCCGGTCGCCCCGGCTGGCGACCGGGAGGACGAAGACGATGTCGGTCGCGTGCGGTCTCCCAGCTGGCTGGAGGATCCGGGTCGACGGCAACGTCTTGTGCCCGAACGGTTCCGGGGCATGCGGATCGATCCGGGCCGTCGCGGGGTGCGCACGCTCGCGCTCGTCGGGCTCGCCGCGATGGTGATCGCCGGGGTGTTCGTGTTCCGCGAGCGCCCGATCGCGAACACGGTGCCACCGTTGCCGGTCCGGCAAACCTCTGCCTTGGAGGCCACCGGCGCGGCTGCGTCGGCAAGGGCGGTCGGCAGTCCTGGAAAACCGCAGGAACGTGGCACGCCCGGGCCGGCGCCCGCCGAACTGGTCGTCAGCGTGGTCGGGTTGGTCCAGCGCACCGGTCTGGTCCGGCTGCCGGAGGGCTCGCGCGTCGCCGACGCGCTCGCCGCGGCGGGCGGCCCGAGCGAAGGCGCGGATACCAGCGGCCTGAATCTGGCTCAGCGATTGTCGGATGGTGACCAGGTGCTGGTCGGTCCGGCCGGGCCGAGCACGGGAGCGCAGCCGCAAGGCAGCAGCACAATCGGTGCGGGTGGGCGTGCACCGTCCGGGTCGGCCGCCGCCCCTGGTCGTCCGTCGAGCCCGGCGGGCCGGATCGATCTCAATACGGCCACCGAGGCCGAACTCGATGCCCTGCCGGGTGTCGGGCCGGTCACGGCTCGCGCCATCGTG
Source organism: Nocardia barduliensis (assembly GCF_013315795.1). Lineage (GTDB taxonomy): Bacteria > Actinomycetota > Actinomycetes > Mycobacteriales > Mycobacteriaceae > Nocardia > Nocardia barduliensis. The sequence continues at coordinate 85,776 of NZ_JABLTE010000008.1, read as the reverse complement.
AGCTGGCGGACGAGCAACGGGCGCTTCGCCTCCGTGGAGCAACTCGGCGAGGTCGACGGCATCGGCCCGGCCCGCCTGGCTCGCTTGCGTGATCTGGTGCGGGTATGACCGCCGGTGCCGGGCGCTTTCGGAGTCCGAAGGAGGGCGCTGCGGTGGAGGAGTCCGGCCTCGCGCAGGTGCTGGACGCTCGGCTGTTACCTGCCGCGTTGTGCTGCTGGGGCGCGACCATTGTCGCACTGACGGCGGGGTGGCGGGCCGGGGTGCTGGTGGCGGCCTTGTTGACGGTCTCAGCTATCGGGTTGTGGGTCCTGCTGTCATGGGCGATCGCGCACCGCAGCGAACGCCGGCGAGCAGTGGCCGTGGTGGCGCTCGCGGCCGTTGTGCTCGGCGCCGGGTTCGCGGCCGCGGCGGCATGGCGGGAACATCGAGTGGCGACGCATCCGCTGCGCGCGGCGACAGGGCAGTCACTGCATGTGGTGGTCACACTGACGGACGATCCGAAACCGCTGCGCGCCAAACTGTTCGGGGCAGAACGGCAGTGGGTGATCCGGGCGGACCTGCGCGAGTACAGGCGCGGCGGCGCCACGGTACGAGCCGGTGGGGCGGTGGTGATCCTGGCTTCCGGCCCGGAGTGGGCCGACCTCTCACCGGGGAGGCCGGTCGAGTTCCGGGCCCGGGTGAATCAGCCGCGCCGGCCCGATCTCACCGTCGTGACGCTCCACGCGCAAGGAGCGCCCGGCATCGCCGGACCGCTGCCTTGGTGGCAGCGTGTCGCCGATTCCGTGCGCGCCGATTTCGCGGCGTCGGCGGCACGGGCACTTCCGCCCGGCTCCGCAGGTCTGCTGCCCGCACTCGTCGTCGGTGACACCTCCGCACTGACCGACGAAGTGCGCGACGCCTTCCAGATCGCCGGTTTGCAACACCTGACCGTGGTAAGCGGGGCGAATTTCACCATCCTCCTGTCCGCCGTGCTGTTGCTCGTGCGGCTGCTGACGCTCGGTCCCCGCGCCGCGGCGGGCGTCGCGGCAGCGGCGCTGCTCATGGTCGTCGTCGTCGCAAGGCCGGACCCGAGCGTGTTGCGCGCCGGTGCGATGGGCGCGATCACACTGCTGGCCGTGTTCACCGGTCGCCGCAAACAGGCGCTACCCGCGCTGTGCGCGGCGATCATCGCGCTGCTGGCCCTGTGGCCCGGCCTCGCGGTCGATGCGGGATTCGCGCTGTCGGTCGTCGCGACGGGCGGCCTGATCCTGTTGGCGCCGAGCTGGGCCGACTGGTTGCGCGCGCGGGGCTGGTGGCGGGCGCCCGCGGAGATAGTCGCGGTGTCCGCGGGTGCCTTCGTGGTCACCATGCCGATCATGATCGCGCTCACCGGGCGGATCAGTCTGGTCGCGGTGCTCGCGAATGTGCTCGTAGCCCCGGTCGTCGCCCCGATCACCGTCATCGGAGCGGGTGGTGCGGTGCTGGCGTGCCTATGGTCGCCGCTCGCCGACTTGGCTCTGCGCTGCGCGGCACCCCCGCTGTGGTGGTTGCTGTGGGTGGCCGAGTACGCGGCCGCGGTGCCGGGCGCGTCCGTGGGGGTGCCAGGTGGGCTGGCGGGCGGGCTGGTCGCGAGCGTCTTGGTCGCGGGCGCGATCGCGGCGTTGCGCGCACGAGCCGTGCGGCACATCGCCGCCGCGGCGGCGCTGGGTGTCGCGGCCGTGCTGGTTCCGGTGCGGCTCTGGCATCCGGGCTGGCCGCCGGACGGCTGGGTCCTCGCGGCGTGCGACGTGGGCCAAGGCGACGGCCTCGCCTTGGCGGTCGGCCCCGGCGCCGCCGTCGTCATCGACGTAGGACCGGACCCGCGCCCGATGCGCGCCTGCCTGGACCGGCTGCGCATCGAACGTGTGCCGCTGCTGATCCTCACCCATCCGCACGCCGACCACATCGGCGGACTCACCGGCGCACTGCACGGCCGCGCGGTCGACGCGATAGCCGTCGGCGTCCACGAACTCGATGGGCTTCCGGCGCGGATCCGGTCCGAACACGCTGGACCGGCTCCTGAAGCCGACGGTGGCTGCGGTCCCGTGCCCGCTGCGCATGCGCACGCCGCGAAGAGACATGCGCTGATCACTCGGGCCGCCCCTCTGCTCGATTCGGCGGGAGTGCCGGGAGAGTCGGTAGCTGGCCGTCTTCCCCTCGTTCGTCTTCCCGTCCGGACTGGAACAAACTGCGGCGCAGCCGGACAGGAGAACGGTCAGGTCCCAGGGGCTTCGAGCGACGCGCACATCCCGGATTCGGGACTGGCTCAGGTCGCGGCCGTCGCGGAGCGGGCGCGAGTGCCGCTGCTGGAATTGTCGGCTGGACACGTGCTGGATTTCGGCTCGGTCGAACTCGAGGTGCTCGCGCCGTCCCGGGACGGGCCGCGGCCGGTCCCGGGAGCCGAAACCGAGGAGGCCAACGACCGTTCGATCGTCGTCACCGCCCGCACGCCCGCAGGACGAATACTGCTCACCGGTGACATCGAGGTCGCGGGCCAGCGAGCCCTCATGCGGGCCGGGATTCCCATCCAGGCCGACATCCTCAAACTGCCGCACCACGGGTCACGCACCACCGCAAGAGAATTCCTCGACGCGGTGCGTCCTCGCCTGGTGCTGGTCAGTGTGGGTGCCGACAATACGTTCGGACACCCCAACCCCGCCGTTCTCGCCGAGCTGTCCGCCCTCGGTGCGACGGTGGCCCGGACGGACCGCCGAGGCGATATCGCTGTCATCGGCGGCGGGGCACACCTACGCGTGACGAGTTCCCGTTGACCACGCGGTCGGTAGCCGCTTCCGCGAGTGCCCGCCGGTCGGCGGGTCGGAGATCCGCCGTGTGGTCGCGATGGGGTGTCGGTCGGGGACCGTAGGATCGGCCTGTGGACGAGCGCGATGAGTGGAGCAATGCGGCAGAGCCTTCGGGCGCGACGCCCTCCGGCATCGAGGGGACGCTGTCGTGAGCGAGCGTCCCGCGCCGGTACATCTGGTCCTGGGGGAAGAAGAACTGCTGATCGAGCGGGCGCTGGCGGGGCTGACCGCGCAGGTGCGGGCGTTGGCGCCGGATCCGGACGCGGTGCCGGTCGACCGCTTGCGCGCGGGTGACGCGAGTACCGCGGAGCTGGCGGAGTTGCTGAGCCCGTCGCTGTTCGCCGAGGACCGGGTGATCATCCTCGAGTCGGCCGCCGAGGCGGGCAAGGACGCGGTGGCGGTGATCACCGAGGCGGTGCAGAGCCCGCCCGAAGGCGTGGTGCTGGTGGTTCTGCACTCCGGCGGCGGACGGGCCAAGGCGCTCGTACCGGTCTTGCAGAAAGCCGGGGCCGTCACTCACGAGTGCGCCAAGCTGAGCAAGGCCGCCGAGCGTGTCGAGTTCGTGCGCGGTGAGTTCCGCACCGCCGGGGTGCGGGTGTCCGGCGAGGTCGTCCAAGTGGTGCTGGAGGCGGTGGGCTCGGATCTGCGTGAGCTGGCCGCGGCGTGCGGGCAGTTGGCCGCCGACACCGGCGGGAAGATCGACGTGGCGGCCGTGCGCCGCTACTACTCGGGCAAGGCCGAGGTCTCCGGGTTCGACGTGGCCGAGCTCGCCGTGGCGGGGGATCGCCCCGGTGCGATGGAGGCGCTGCGCTGGGCGAACGACCGCGGCGTGCCGCACGTCCTGCTCGCCGACGCGCTCGCCGACTCGGTGCACACCATCGCGCGCGTCGGCTCGGCCGGGCGCGGCGACCCGTTCAAGCTGGCCCAGCAGCTCGGCATGCCGCCGTGGAAGGTGAAGAAGGCGCAGGCCCAAGCCCGCAGCTGGACCCCGGCGACCATCGGCTCCGCCCTCCAGGTGGTCGCCGCCCTCAACGCCGACGTGAAGGGCGGCGCCGCCGACGCCGGATACGCACTGGAACACGCCCTCACTCAGATCCTGGACCTGCACGGCGCGAGCTGATCGAGCCCCGGTCCGGCTCGCCCACCACGCACATGATCGGGACCGCTGCAGCCCAGCCACCGGGAACCGCTCGCGCAGCGGATGCTGCCGCATCCAGCCCGGCTCGGTCCGAGCGCCGACCTATAGCGCCTCGGCGAGTCGTTCCACAGCTGTCCCGGTGACCCCCGCGAGCCCGGCCGCCCGACCGGTCGCCAGCAGCAACAGATCACTCAGCGGTCCATGGATTTCCTCCGGCCCGGTACCGGCCGACCATTCCGCGTCGGTGGCTACCACGCGTACCCCGCGCAGACGCTTCTTGCTGCCGTAGAACGGGCTTCGCAGTACGTGTTCCAGCGCGACGACGGCCTGCTCGGCGGGCACCGCACGCTGCCTGCCGAGCGGACGGGCGATGTCCTGGCCATGAATCATGGTGTCCACCAGCGGGTCCAGCGGTCCGGCGCCCGGTGCTCGCCGCGTCCATCCGGCCCCTTCGCGCAGTTGCGCGATCAGCTCGGCGGGTGGGTAGCGCCGCGCGCGCTCGCGTGCCATCCGCTCGGTCATCCGGTTCCAGTCGCCGCGCGCCCGGACGACTCCGAGGAGCGTCGCCGCGAGCGTGACCCGATTGGACAGGGTGAGATGGGCCAAGACGTCGTGCACGGTCCAGCCCGGACACAGCGAGTCGGCCGTCCACTCGTGGTCGTCCAGATCGTCGAGGAAGTCGGCGACGCCGAGACGTTCGGTGCGGGTCCACAGCATGATCTTGTCCAAGTCCATCGTCACCCTCCGCGGTCGGTGCTTGTCACCGTTACCGACGAGGCGGTGCGCCGGAATTCATCGCAGCGATCAGCGCCCTTCGATCTTCAAGTCGCCGAAGGTGACGCTCTGGGTCATCGGGCGGGCCAGGAATTCGTGCGGGAAGCCGAGGTCCACCGCGCTGGCCTGTTCGAGCCGGGCGAGCTGGTCGGCGTCGAACTCCACCTCGAGTGCGCCGAGGTTGTCCACCAGTTGCGCCGCGGTGCGCGCGCCGATGATCGGTGCGGTGACCGCGGGGTCGCGCAGTGTCCAGGCCAGGGCGACCTGCGAGGGCGTCCGCCCGATTTCGGTGGCGACCCGCTTGACCACCTCGGCGATGGCCAGACCGCGTTCGGTGAGCGAGCCGTTGGCGGCGGCCACGTTCTTGCGGCTGCCCTCGGGTGAGCTCTCCGCCTCGTGGGCGAGATCGGCGCGGCTGTACTTGCCGGTGAGCACGCCGCTGGCCAGCGGAGACCACGGGACCACGCCGAGGCCCAGTTCGCGCGCCATCGGGATGAGGTCGCGTTCGACGGTGCGCTCGATCAGGCTGTACTCGATCTGCAGCGCGATCAGCGGTGACCAGCCGCGCAGGTCGGCGATGGTCTGCATCCGGGCGACCTGCCAGGCCGGGGCGTCGGAGATGCCGACGTAGAGCACCTTGCCCGAGCGCACCAAATCGTCCATCGCGCGCAGGATTTCCTCGACCGGGGTCAGGAAATCCCAGGCGTGCAGGTAGAGCAGATCGATGTAGTCGGTGTTCAGCCTGCGCAAGCTGGCCTCGACCGAGCCGACCATGCTCTTGCGCTGATTGCCACCGGAATTCGGGTCGCCCGGTCGGCGCAGCATGGTGTATTTGGTGGCCAGCACCAGACTTTCGCGGTTGTCCGCGGTGAATTCGCCGAGCAGTTGCTCGGAGGTGCCGTTGGTGTACTGACTGGCCGTGTCGATGAAGTTGCCACCGCGCTCGACGTAGGTGTCGAAGATCTTGCGGGCTTCGTCCCGGTCCGCGCCCCAGCCCCAATCGGCGCCGAAGGTCATGGTTCCCAAGGACAGTGGAGACACCCGAAGGCCCGAGCGGCCGAGCAGCCGATAGGTGTCGAGGGTGCGAGCTCCGGACATGTCCAACTCCTTGTGTTTCGCGATGCCGTGTTGTCGATACACAGTGTTCGGCGGCGCGCGAGTCCCAGTAAGGGAAGCTTCTTCCTGGGAAAGCCGGTCCTAGGCAGCCGTAGGATCGATGACGATGACTGGCACGGTGAATTCGGCCCAGCGCCGCGAGTTCAGGCCCGGAGGCGGCAGCGCGCGTGACCACGCAGGGCCCGGGAGTGGCGCAAATCCCACTCAGCGCCGCGAGCTCAGGCCCGGAGGCGGCAGCGCGCGTGACTGCGCAGCGGCGGGGAGCGGTACGGATCGAGTGCAGGAGATGGGCGCGTTCCTCCGGGCCCGCCGGGAGCGGCTGACGCCGGACGATCTGGGCTTGCCGCAGCGCAGGCAGACCCGCCGGACGCCTGGGCTGCGGCGGGAAGAGGTGGCCGAGCTCGCTGGCGTGAGCACCGATTACATCGTGCGGTTGGAACAGGGGCGTGGCCTGCGGCCGTCGGTGGAGGTCTTGCACGCGCTGGCGCGGGCGTTGCGCCTGAATGACGACGAGCGCGCCTATCTGTTCGATCTGGCCCGGCAGCGGCAGCCGGACAGCGGCAAGCCGAGCACGGTGCCCGCGCCCGCGCTGGCGATGCTGGTGTGCGATCTGTCGCCGCTGCCCGCGATGCTGGTGAACCACCGCTACGACATCCTGGCCTGGAATCGGGAGATGGCGGCGTTGATCACCGACTTCGGCGCCCTGCCGCAGCGGCAGCGCAACTCCATGTGGTTGTGCCTGCTCGACCCTGGCCTGCGGGATTTCTATGTCGAGCGCGAACGCATCATCCGTGAGGGCATCGCGGATCTGCGCGCGGCCTGGGCCGCGCACCCGGACGACCGGGCATTGGCCGACCTGATCGCCGAGTTCACCGCCTCCAGCGCCGAGTTCGAGCAGGCCTGGGCCCGCCACGACGTGCGGGTACAGGGGCGGGGGAACAAACCGTTGCGGCACCCGGTGGTGGGTCCGCTGGTCGTCAGCTACGAGGTGTTGATGCCCGTGCAGGACCCCGACCAGCGGATCATCATCTACCGCGCCGCGGACGCCGACTCCCAAGCGGCACTCGACCGGCTCGTCGCCGGCCTGGATGCACCTTGATCAGGGCTATTCGGCGGAACTCAGCACCAGTTCCCCGTCGTCGTCCGCGTCCTCGTAGCGGCCTTCCCACTCCTCGTAGGGGGGCACGTCCTCGTCCCGCGTGACGATCCACTCCAACGAGTAACCGCCGTCGTCGTCGGGAACCAGCACATTCTCGATCTTCAGTCCGAATCCGAGCACCTCGGCCGCGCGGATCACGTCCGGCAGATCCTCGGCGCGAACGACCGTCTGATTGGCATACACGGTTACCATGCGCCGAATGGTAGCTGGAACCTCTGACACGGCGCGGGCCGAATGCCCAAACCCTGGGTGAAGGTGTCGGGCACGACAAAAGCCGCCATGGTCATCGTGGCCACGGCGGCTGCGTCACAGCGGGCGGTACCGGCGCGCGGTACCGGGTGGATCAGAGCTTGTTGAGGGCCAGCGCCAGAGCGGACTTCTTGTTGGCGGCCTGGTTGGCGTGGATGACGCCCTTCGAGGCAGCCTTGTCCAGCTTGCGGCTGGCGAACTGCAGGCGCTCGGCAGCGGCGTCCTTGTCGCCCGCGGCAGCGGCCTCGCGGAAGCTGCGGATGGCGGTGCGCAGGGCGGACTTGACCGACTGGTTGCGCTTGCGCGCCTCCTCGTTGGTGCGGATCCGCTTGAGCTGGGACTTGATGTTGGCCACGCCTGTTCCTCGTGTTCCTGTCTGGTGAGTCTGTCCTGGGAAAGTTCGCCGAGCGCGCGACACACCCGGAGTGATCGGGTAACGCAGCGCCGAAGATCGAGGGTACCAGCCGCCGTCCGGCGCACGAAATCGACACCGGACCGGAGGCGGCGCGATCCACCCCCGATGTTGTTGTAGAGATCACCCGACTCGCGTAGCGTCTCGAAGCGACCGTCGCTGTCGAGCGGCTCTGTTGTCGAAGCGGTACCACGACCCGTCCGAGCGCATGTCTGGAACGCGGAAGGTGGACAGATGTCTCCTACGGCCCAGGAAGTCGTCGAAGAGGCTGTCGAGAACAAACCGATTCCCGAGAGCAAGAAATGGGGCGCCGAGGCGCTGGGCACTTTCGTCCTGGTGATCGGCGGCGTCGGCACCGCGGTGCTGGCGGGGGAGAAGGTCGGTCCGCTTGGCGTCGCGCTGGGCTTCGGTCTGTCGCTGATGTTCCTCGTCTACTCGATCGGGCCGATCTCGGGCTGCCACGTCAACCCGGCGGTGACCGTGGGGCATCTGCTGCTCGGCAGGCTCAGCGGCGTGTCCGCGGCGGGGTACGTGATCGCGCAGCTGATCGGCGGACTGCTCGCCGGTCTGGTGCTGTTCGCGCTGGCCAAGAACTTGCCGTCGTACGACCGGTCGGTCGACGGGCTCGGCGCGAACGGGTGGGGCGAGCACAGCCCGGCGGCGATCCGCGGGCCGCTCGGCGAGGTGGTGGTGCAGAACGGGTTCGGTTTGGCCGCGATGATCATCGTCGAGGTGATGTTGACCGCGCTGCTGGTGTTCGTGGTGCTGTCCTCGACCGACCAGATCTCCGACGTGCCGCTGGCCGGTCTGTCCATCGGCGTGACGCTGGCGGTGATCCACCTGGTGTCGATTCCGGTGGACAACACCTCGGTCAACCCGGCCCGCAGTCTCGCCGTGGCGCCCTACCAGGACGGGGCGATGGGGCAGGTCTGGGCGTTCATCGTGTTCCCGTTGATCGGCGGCGCGCTCGGCGCGTTGCTGTACGGCCTGCTGTACGGCCGCTCCCGCGAAATGATCTCCTGACCGGCTGCACCGGAACGTTTCGAGGTCAGCCCGCCGTCCGCTCCCGCGGCCCGGTGCACACCGGGGTGATCAGCGCCGGGATGGGGAACAGCAGAACAGGTGGGGCACCACATCCGCACCCTCAGTGCCAGGCGTATTCGGCGCAGAGCCGGTGGGCGACCAAGTCGAAGGTCTTGCGTGGCAGGATGGCGCCCTCCCGGCGGATGCCCGCCTCGGGCACATCGAGCACCCGATCGAGCCGCACCCAGCTCGGGCGGCCGTCGTGGTCCCACGACCCACTGCCGATGCCGATCCAATTGCGGTCGAAGGCACGCTCCGGATTCGACGACAACATCAGGCCGAGCAGCGTGCGACGGTCGCGGCCGACCACCAGCACCGGCCGGTCCTTGCCGTTGCTCGGGTCCTCTTCGAACGGCACCCACGTCCAGACGATCTCCCCGGGATCGGCGCGCCCGTCCAGCTGCGGCGAGTAGACGATCTGCCGCGCCCGCTCGGCGGTCGGGACCGGAACCGACGCGGCGGGCCGCACCGAGACCCGGCCGGGCGCGCGCCGCTGAGCCAGCGATCCCACCAGCCGATCGACCAGTCTCGGCCCCTGCTGCTTGACGATCTTGGGACCCTGCTGCTGAGCGATGAGACCGATCTGCTTGCCGAGGGAGTTCCAACTTCGGGCCATCTCTGGAGAATAACGGCGCGCCCGCCGCATATCACCCGCCCGTGATCCGCTGTGTCGCCAGGCCATCTTCGATCCGAGCAGCCCACGAAGTCGGACGGCCGCGCCCACCCGGACCGAGCAGACGAATGTCGTCGGGAAAGACGAACAGCGCGTCGATGCTCAGGGCGACGATCGCCGCCGAAACATTCGATGCGCCCGGCGATGGGGGCAGCGCAGCGCGTCAGACGCTGCACACGACTGTCGCGGCCCACCTCTCTGTCCATGGCCTCAACGCTGTCCCCGCGCAAGCCCGTGCCAGAGGGGCTGGTAAACACTCCCGCCGGTAACAACAAGCCCGCCGCTCACCCACCCTCTCAGCCCACCGGGTGCGAGTCTTACGAGCACCGTTCGCGGCCCGTCTCGCGTCCGAGCGACCGAAGCGCATGCGACATTGTCGCGAGTCTCGCCGCTGGGAGCGAGCCTCTCGGCGCGGCGAATCAGCGTTGCCCGACGACCACCGCGGCCTACTTCTGCGGTCATGCCTGGACGTCGTGGCCCGCCCCGGCTCGTGTCACGCCTGCCGGTAAACAACAAGCCCGCCACTCACCCACCCTCTCAGCCCACCGGGTGCGAGTCTTACGAGCACCGTTCGCGGCCCGTCTCGCGTTCGGGCGACCGAAGCGCATGCGCCGTAGGCGCGAGTCTCGGTCGCTCGAACGCGAGACTTCTCGGGGCCGTGAACACGCAGCGCCGCAGGCGCTGCAAAACAAACACAGCCGCCGTGAACACGCAGCGCCGCAGGCGCTGCAAAAACCAACACAGCAGCATGGGACGATGGACGGCAGTTTGCCGATACCCATGAGGAGTGGAGTGCCCGCCAGCTTCGCCGACACGACGTTCACCGATCCCGCCCGGATCCGGAACTTCTGCATCATCGCGCACATCGACCACGGCAAGTCGACGCTGGCCGACCGGATGCTGCAACTGACCGGTGTGGTCGAGGAGCGGCAGATGCGTGCGCAGTATCTGGACCGGATGGATATCGAGCGCGAGCGCGGCATCACCATCAAGGCCCAGAATGTGCGGCTGCCGTGGACGCCGCGGACCGGGGAGCACGCGGGCACCGATTTCGTGCTGCACCTCATCGATACGCCCGGTCACGTGGACTTCACTTACGAGGTGTCCCGTGCGCTGGAGGCGTGTGAGGGCGCGATCCTGCTGGTCGACGCCGCGCAGGGTATCGAGGCGCAGACGCTGGCCAACCTGTATCTGGCGCTGGACAAGGATCTGACGATCATCCCGGTGCTGAACAAGATCGACCTGCCCGCGGCGGACCCGGAGCGCTATGCCGCCGAGCTGGCGCACATCGTCGGGTGCGAGCCGTCGGACGTGCTGCGCGTCTCCGGCAAGACCGGCGAGGGCGTGCCGGATCTGCTCGACCAGGTGATCGCCCAGGTGCCGCCGCCGGTCGGGGACGCCGACGCCCCGGCCCGCGCGATGATCTTCGACTCGGTCTACGACACCTACCGCGGCGTGGTCACCTATGTGCGCGTGGTGGACGGCAAACTGACCCCGCGCCAGAAGATCAAGATGATGTCCACCGGCGCGACGCACGAGCTGCTGGAGATCGGCATCGTCTCCCCGGAGCCCAAGCCGACCGGGGGTCTCGGCGTCGGCGAGGTCGGCTATCTGATCACCGGCGTGAAGGACGTGCGCCAGTCCAAGGTCGGCGACACGGTGACCGGTGCGCGCGGCGGCGCGACCGAACCGCTCACCGGATATCGCGAGCCCCGTCCGATGGTGTACTCCGGCCTGTATCCGGTGGATGGATCGGATTATCCGGACCTGCGCGACGCGTTGGAGAAGTTGCAGCTCAACGACGCGGCGCTGACCTACGAGCCGGAGACCTCGGTGGCGCTGGGGTTCGGTTTCCGCTGCGGCTTCCTCGGCCTGCTGCACATGGAGATCACGCGCGAGCGCCTGCAGCGCGAGTTCGATCTGGATCTGATCTCGACCGCGCCGAACGTGGTGTACCGGGTGGAGATGGAGGACGGCGCGGAGCACGTGGTCACCAATCCGTCGTACTGGCCGGAGGGCAAGGTCCGTAAGGTTTTCGAGCCGGTGGTCAAGTGCACCATCATCTCGCCGAGCGAGTTCATCGGCTCGATCATGGAGTTGTGCCAGTCCCGCCGCGGTGAGCTCGGCGGCATGGACTACCTGTCCGAGACCCGGGTCGAGCTGCGGTACACGATGCCGATGGCGGAGATCATCTTCGACTTCTTCGACTCGTTGAAGTCGCGCACCCGCGGTTACGCGAGCCTGGACTACGAGGAGTCGGGTGAGCAGGAGTCGCAGCTGGTGAAGGTGGACATCCTGTTGCAGGGCGAGGCGGTGGACGCGTTCAGCGCGATCGTGCACCGCGACGCGGCCCAGGCCTACGGCCACAAGATGACCACCAAGCTGCGCGAGTTGATCCCGCGCCAGCAGTTCGAGGTGCCCATCCAGGCGGCGATCGGCTCGAAGATCATCGCGCGCGAGAACATCCGCGCCATCCGCAAGGACGTGCTGGCCAAGTGCTACGGCGGTGACATCAGCCGCAAGCGCAAGCTGCTGGAGAAGCAGAAGGAAGGCAAGAAGCGGATGAAGACGATCGGCCGCGTCGACGTCCCGCAGGAGGCCTTCGTTGCGGCGCTGTCCTCCGACGCCGCTTCGGACAAGCCGAAGGACAAGAAGTAGGCGGCTAGCCCGTCGCGCGCAGTCGCACGCGCAGGCGGGCGCCGCCGAGCGGGCTTTCGTCGAATTCGGCCGTGCCGGAATGCAATTCGGCCTGCTGGCGGACCAAGGCCAGGCCGAGGCCGGAGCCGGGGGAACCGGGGCCCTTCACGAAGCGGTCGAAGGCGTCGGCGCGCAGTGCCTCGGGCATGCCGCGGCCGTCGTCGTCGATGACGATCTCCACGTGGTCCTGCGCGGCGGACCGGGCGCTCACCAGGACGGTTTCGGCACGTCCGTGCTGCACGGCGTTGGCGACGGCATTGGTGACGATGAGCATGACGCCGCCCGGCAGGCCGGTCACGGTGACCGGGGCGCATTCGGCGAGTTCCACCCGGACCTCGGGGTGTCTGCGCCGCGCGTCGTGCACCGCCCGGTCGAGGATGTCGCAGAGGTCGAACGGTTCGAAGACGTCCGGTCCGGTGAGTTCGCCCACGGCCAGGCGTTCCAGGTCCGTGAGCGTGTTCTCGATCTGCTGCTCGGCGAAGAGCACCTCGGCCAGGATGGCCCCGCGCTGCCGTGCCGGAATCTCCTTGGTGGCCAGCACTTGCAGGTCGGTGCGCAGGGCGGTGAGTGGTGTGCGCAGCTCGTGCGCGCAGACCGTGGCGAAGTCGCGAGCGCCGGTCAGCGCGCGGTTGGTGGCGCGGTGGGCGGCCTCGAGCCGGGCCAGCATGCGGGTGATCGCGTCGGAGAGCTCCTCGGCTTCGCGCGCGCCGCGGCCCGACAGCGGCGGCAGTTGCTCCAAGGTGTCGATGCTGTGCGTGGCGTCGGCCAGCCTGCGCAGCGGGCGCGCGGCGAATCCGGCCAGGTACCAGCCGAGCAGCGCGGCCAGCAGCGCGCCCGCCACGCCGATGGCCAGACCGATGCGCTGGCTGCGCTGGATGGCCGCCGCCACGACGTCGCGATCGGGATCGAGCGCGACCAGCACGCCGGGCAGTCCGTCGACCCGGGCGAGCGCCGCGTCGCCCGGCACCCCGGGGCGATGAGCGTCCGCCGCGTCGGCGGGCGCCTGCTCGGGGGACAGTGTGGCCGCGGATGGCGGAACGGGTTGCGCGGTAGCGGCTTTCAAGGGCGGCGCGACGCGCACCGCCATCGAGGAGACGGTCTCGTCCAACTGGCGTTCGCCGGTGGCCCCGAGCAGGGCCGTGAAGGTGACCGTCAGGGTGAGCGCGACGAGCGCCGCGACCACCCCCGACACCACGGCCACCCGGGTGCGCAGTGACGGTGACCCGCTCATGGTTCCTCCCGGAGGACGAAGCCGACGCCGCGCACGGTGTGGATGACCCGGGGCGCGCCGTCGGCCTCCAGCTTGCGCCGCAGGTAGGAGACGAACACGTCGACGACGTTGGTGTCGGTGGGGAAGTCGTATCCCCAGACGGCGGACAGGATCTGCTCGCGGCCGAGCACGATCCCGGTGTGCTCGGCGAGCAGGGCGAGGACCTCGAATTCGCGCTTGGTGAGTTCCACCGGCCGGCCCGCGGCCAGTACCCGGTGTCCGGCCGGGTCGATGCGCACCTGGCCGACCGTACGCACCTCATCCGGCCGCTGCACCGGCTTCTGGCTGCGCCGCAGCAGCGCGTTCAGCCGCGCGACCAGTTCGCCGAGGTCGAACGGCTTGGTCAGGTAGTCGTCGGCGCCGCGCTCCAGGCAGGCGATCCGGTCGCTGACCGCGGTGCGCGCGCTGAGCACGCAGATGGGGATGTCGTTGCCCATCGCGCGCAGCGCGGTGACCACGCCGACGCCGTCGAGTTCGGGCAGGTTGACGTCGAGCACCATCGCGTCGGGCGTTGCGGTGCGGACCATGCTCAGCGCCGCCGCGCCGTCGGCCGCGGTGACGACCTCGAAATCGGAAAGTTCCAGTCCGCGCCGCAGTGACGCGAGGAGGCGGACCTCGTCGTCCACGACCAGGATTCGTTGTCCGGCCATGGCGTCAATCTAATCCCACGGTCCGGCCGGAAAGGCGGGTGCGACGAGCTTCGGCCGGGCGGTCGCGGCCCGGGCTCCGGGTCCTCCGGTTAATGCGCCCACGGCGTGGTCTCCTCCGCGTCGTTGCTGCCGAACGGGTGGTTCGCTGAATTCGACAGTAAGGCGCGGATCTTCAGCACTCCTCTGGCAACTCTTAGAGTTCTATTAGTTTTCCCCCGCGCGTTCGCCGCCGCCCGCCGCCGCGATCACGACGTTCGCGATCGGGCCTGGTAGCGCCGCGTATTCGGGACGGAGCGCGGTCCGGAAGCCCACCGGAAATAGGGCTTCCGATCCGGTAATTCGAATGGCAGGGTTGTGTTGCTCACCACGGTCGCATTCTCTACAGTCCTGGGGAATGTGACAGGGGAGTATTCCTGAAATACTGTTGGGTGATCTTCACTTGTCGGACCGGCGTGGTGAGGATGCTGGAGAACCGAGAGTGGAGCCTTCTATGACGCGTGATCTGCCCTTCGACGAAGACACCGAAGGGGCCGAGCGCGCCGGCGACACCGCCTACCGTGTCGCCACCGGTGTCGCGCGGGTCGCGCGGGCGGGCGCTTATGTCACCGGCGGGGCCCTGGTAGCCGCCAACGGCGGCGGTGTTCCCGCGCAGCCCGGCGAGTCCCGCCTCGACAGCTGGCAGACCGGCTGGGCGCACAACACCGATCCCGATCCGGACCAGCCGAGTCCGGTGATCACCTTCCCGGACCAGGTCGTCGAGCCTGCGCCGTTTTCCTCGCACGGCTCGAATGTCCCGGTCGCGCATGGGAATCCGGCGCCCGGCTCGCTTCCCACGCCCGGGTTCACCCTGCCGGGCGCCGGTGTCGGGCCCGCCGGATCGCTGCCCGCGTTCGGCGACGACTACAGCGGCACCGACGCCGGATTCCCGCTGCCGACCTTGCCCGGTGGCGACGCAGGCGGCCACGGGATGCACCTGCCCGGATACTCCGGCGGCGGTGTCCCCGGCCTGGGTGGCATCCCCGGCACGGACGGCGGTTCGGGGAACGGACTGACCATCCCGGGGACCGAGGGCAACGTGTCCAGCGGTATGCCGCTGCCCGGAGCCCGGCCGGACTCGGCGAACGAGCTCGACGCCCCCGGCGGGCACGGGTTCGGCCTGCCGGGCCACGGGCTCGGCCAAGCCGGGCACGGGTTCGGCCTGCCCGGGCCGAACGGTTTCGTCGCGCCCGGCTCCACCGTCTTCGACCTGCCCGGCAACAGTGGACTCGGTGCGGTGCAGCCGGTGGACGACGCGTTCGACGGTGTCGGTCAGGGCGGCGATCTCGGCATGTTCGTCGGCACGCAGTGGTCGGTCGACTTCGGGATCGGCCCGAACGGGATCTACTTCACCTCCGAGATGCAGGTCGACGTCGCGGCCGGGGACGTCGGCGACCAGCTCGACCAGTACACCGACTGGCTGGCCGACGGCATCCACGTGCCGGACGGCACCGAGCGCGCGGTCACCGAGACGAACGCGCCGGGCCACGGCCATCCCGGTCTGCTCGGCGGGCTCACGTCGCCGGGCACGTCCGGGACGCAGGCCGGCGTGGCGCAGTCCGCGTCGGCGGGAGTCGCGCAGCCGCATGCCGTCTCCGGCGTCGCGCAGCCGCTGGCCGCCTCGGCGCCGGTCGCGCCCGCCCCCGCTGCCGCGGTCGCGCCGGTCGCGTCGGTGGCTCCCGCCGCCCCGCCGCCTGCCGCCGCGCCCGCGGCGGTCGCCGCCGCTCCGGTGGTCGCGGTCACCCCGTTGCAGACCACGATCCAGCCCGATGCCGCTTCCACCCCGATCGCGAACGTGCTCGCCGCGCCGGAGGGTCCGTCCGTGCTGACCGCTCCGGCGGCGGCGGTCCCCGCGCTGTTCGACGCGGTGCGCCCGACGCCCGCGGTGAAGCCCACGCCGGTGACCGATCCGCAGCAGTCCCAGCCGACGCAGCCGTCCACGCCGACGGCTCCGACGACAATCGTGAAGACCACGCCGACGCCGAGCGTGCCGGGTGAGGTGACCACCCCGTCCGTGCCGAAGACGCCGGATCACGACGTCACGAAGCTCCCGGGCGCCACCACGCTGCCGCACGGGGGCGTCACCAACCCGCCGGACGCTCCCATCACGAAGACCCCGGGCGCGACGGTCACGCAGCCCCCCGCGCCGACGAACGGCTCGACCACCCCGGACGACGACGTGACGACACCGGGCGGCGTCACCGGCCGCCCCAGCACCGGTGGCACCTCGCACAGCAATTACCCGACCGACGACGTGCCGACGCACAACTTGCCGACCGACGACGTGCCGACCGTGAGCAGGCCGTCGCAGCCGACGTACACCGCGCCGGACCAGCCGACCTACAGCGCACCGGCGCACGCGCCCACCGTCGAGCCGCACACTCCGGTGGCACCGGCGCCGGTGGTGCCCGCGCCCACCCAGGCGCCGATCAAGCCGCAAGTGATCGACCCGAAGCCGCAAGGGATCTCGGCGCCGATGACAGCCGACACCTCGATGGTCGCCGAGCACGGCTACGACCACTCCGGACTGACGTCGGCCTCCTACAGCGGTCTCTCGAGCGGGTTGCTGCCGGACTCGGCCATCGCGGGTATGCACCACCAGCCGTCGGATTTGTCGGACGTCTCGCTGATGTAGCAGGCGCGAGAGGTCGGCGAGGACTGCGGAGCGTCCGCAGGGGGTACCAAACCAGAGTCACCGAGAGTAAGGAGGAGGGTTGTCTGCCGCTGCCGGGCTGAAGGCTGCGACGGTGAAACATCCGGACGCGATGGCCCCGCTCATTCGAATCCTCGACGAGTTGCGGAAGACGGCCCGATCCGCGGGACGCGACGACCTCGGCAGCCGACTGAGTATGGTCCGCGCCAGGGTGAGTGATCCCCGGGTCCGGCTCGTGGTCGTCGGCCCTCCGAAGAACGGCATGAGCACGCTGGTCAACAGCCTGGTCGGTGCCTCGGTCAGTGCGACGAACAGCGATCTGAGCGTCCCGGTGATCGTCGAGTACGGCCCCGAGCCGACCGCGACGCTGGTGCGGCAGACCGAGTACGGCCGCACCGAACGTCAGTCGGTCGATCCGCTCGATCCCGGTCCGGCGCTGGCCACCCAGGGTGTCGTCCGCGCCGAGTTCACCCAGCCGAGTCCGCTGCTCGCCGACGGTGTCGTGGTCATGGACGCCCCGGGCGCGCTCGGCGACAACCGCACCACCTGGTCGATGATCGCCGCCGCCGACGCCGTGCTCTACGTCGGCGACGCGAGCGCCGAGCTGACCATGGAGCAGATCGCCGAATTGCAGCGCATCCAGCGGATCTGCCCGACGGTGGTCTGCGTGCTGAACAAGATCGATGTCTATCCGCACTGGTCGCACACCCAGCAGCGCAATCGGGAACTGCTCGACTCGGCGGGGCTCGGTTTCGCGGTGGCGCCGGTGTCGGCGGAGTTGCACCGGCAGGCCGGGTTGACCGGTGACTATCAGCGCGACATCGAATCCGGCGTGCCGCAGCTGATCGATCACCTGCGCGACTACGTGGTCGCCCGCGCCGACGCGGTGGCACTGGAAGCCGCCGTCCAGGACATCCGCCTGGTCTGCGATCACCTGGCGCTGTCGCTGCGCACCGAGGCCGAGGCGCTGCGCGATCCGCGCCGCCGGGCCGAGATCACCGACCAGCTCGTGCGCGCCCGCGACGAGGCCGACCAGTTGCGCCAGCGCACCGCGAACTGGCAGGTCACCCTGGTCGACGGCGCGACGGAGCTGATGGCCGACATCGAGCACGATCTGCGCCACCGGTTGCGCAGCCTCATCCGCGACGCCGAGGCCGAGATCGCGCAGACCGATCCGGCGCGCCGGTGGAAGGATTTCGGGGCCGATCTGGACGCGCGCATCTGCGAGGCGGTCGAGGAGAACTTCGCCGTGGCGCACTACCGCTCGATGGAGCTGTGCGAGCAGGTGGCCGCCAAATTCCCGGCCGACAACCGCGCCGCGCCGCTACCGGACCTGCGCTTGGACAACCCCGGTGAGGTGCTCGAGGCGGTGCAGCCCTTGGAGCCGCTGGAGAGCGCCAAAGCGGGGGTGACCCAGCAGTTCCTCACCGGTCTGCGCGGCTCCTACGGCGGCATCCTGATGGTCGGTCTGGCCACCAGCCTGCTGGGCATGTCGCTGGTGAACTGGTATTCGGCGGGCGCGGGCGTGCTGCTGGGCGTCAACGCGTTGTGGGACGACCGCAAGAACCGCAAGCTGCGCCGCCGCGCCGAGGCCAAGGTGGCGGTCGCCCGCCTGATGGACGACGTGATCTTCCAGGTCGGCAAGGAGTCGCGCAACCGCCTGCGCGCCATGCAGCGGGTGCTGCGCGACCACTTCACCGACATCGCGACCGAGGTTTCCCGTAGCGCGGACGAGGCGCTGCGCTCGGCCGAGGAGAACTACGGCAAGTACGGCGACCACGCACCGGAGCGGATCGCCGACCTCGAGGCGCGGCTGGGGAAACTGCGGGTGCTGCGCGAGGAGGCCGACGGGCTGGTCCCCGCGTAGGCCGGTCGCCGGGTCAGACCGGATGACCCTGCGGCGTATGCGCGGGCTGGAACCGGCCCGCGTGCCGGGAATCCTCGGCGCGGATCACGTGGGTCACGGCGTTGATCAGCGCGAGGTGGGTGAACGCCTGCGGGAAGTTGCCGAGGTGGCGGCCGCTGCGCGGATCGATCTCCTCGGCGTACAGCCGCAGCGGGCTCGCGAAGCCGAGCAGGCGTTCGCACAGATGCCGGGCACGCTGGATCTCCCCGATCTCGACCAGCGCGGAGACCAGCCAGAACGAGCAGATGGTGAACGCGCCTTCTTCGCCGCTCAAGCCGTCGTCGGTGGTCTCCGTGCGGTACCGCAGCACCAAGCCGTTCTCGGTGAGCCGGTCGGCGATGGCCAGCACGGTGGCGCGCACGCGTTCGTCCTCGGGCGGCAGGAAGCGGGTGAGCACCACCAGCAGCAGCGAGGCGTCCAGTGTGTCGCCGCCGTAGACCTGGGTGAACACGCCTTCGGAGTTGACACCGTTGGCCAGGACGTCGGCCTTGATCTCCTCCGCGATCGCGTACCACTCGCCTGCGTGCTCGTACTGACCGTGCAGCTCGGCGAGTTTCGCGCCGCGGTCAAGGGCCACCCAGCACATCACCTTGGACGAGGTGAAGTGCTGCGGCTCGCCGCGCACCTCCCAGATGCCCCGGTCGGGGTCCTGCCAGTGCTCGATGGCGGCGTGCACTTGGCGGACCAGCAGCGGCCACAGGGTCTCCGGCACCTGCTGGCGCGACTTCACGTGCAGGTACACCGCGTCGAGCATGGTGCCCCAGATGTCGTGCTGGTTCTGCTGGTAGGCGTTGTTGCCGACGCGCACCGGCCGGGAATTGTCGTAGCCGCTGAGGTGATCGAGGATGAACTCGTCGAGCTGCCGTTCGCCGCCGATGCCGTAGAGCACCTGCAGCGGAACCGGTTCGCCGTTGTCGCCGGTGGTCGCGTCGTTGAGGAACGCGAAGAAGTCGTCGGCCTCCCGGTCCAGGCCCAGCGTGTACAGGCCCCACAGCGCGAAACTGGAATCGCGCACCCAGGTGTAGCGGTAGTCCCAGTTGCGTTCCCCGCCGGGGGTTTCCGGCAGGGAGTTGGTCGCGGCCGCCATCAGCGCGCCGGTCGGCGCGTAGGTGAGGCCCTTGAGGGTGAGCGCGCTGCGCTGCAGGTAGTTGCGCCACGGGTGATCGGGGAATTTGCCGAGCGTGATCCATTGGCGCCAGCATTCGGTGGTCTGCCACATCTTGTTCGCGGCCTCCTCGAAGGTGCGCGGCGCGGGCAGCTCCGACCAGGTGAGCGCGACGAAGACCTCGTCGCCCTCCGTCATCCTGGTGCGAGCGCGCGCTTCCCGGCCCTCCAGGCCGAGGCGCAGATCCGTGGTGAGCACCAGCGTCGGACCCGCGCTCGGATCGTCGCTGCGCACCGCGGTGGCCTCCTCGTACACCTTGCCGGTGTACTCCCAGCGGGCGGTGGCCCGGTGGAAGTCGAACGCGGGCTCGCAGCTCATCTCGAGCTCCACGGTGCCGTTCACGCATTTCACCGTGCGCAGCAGCAGGTGCTCGGCATCCCAGTCCATCGGGGTGCGCCGATGGGTCTTGCTGCGCTGATCGTTGTTGTGCCAACGCCCGAGCACCAGGGCGTCGCGCACGATCAGCCACCCCGTGCCGGTCTGCCAGGTGGTCTCCAGGATCATCCCGCCGGGCAGGTAGCGGCGAGCGGCGGGCACGTTGACGCCGTAGGGCCCGAGCCGGAAGTGGCCTGCGCTGCGGTCCAGGACGGCTCCGAAGACGCTCGGCGAATCCGGGCGCGGCACACACATCCACTCCACCGCACCGTTGCTGGCGACGAGGCAGTTGGTCTCGCAGTCGGAGAGGAAGGCGTAGTCGTCGATCGGCGGGTAGGCGCCGCGACGGTGCGGTTCGGACAGGCTGGTCGGCTCGGACAGGCTCGTCGGCAGGCCGTCGGAGTCGTTCAGGGTGAGGTCATCGGAGGACGCCATACCCCATCTTCGGGCCGATGCGCGCCCGGCGTCCACCGCTCGGCGCCGCCCGTCGGCCGCCGCGGCCGGCGGTCCGGTGGGGCCGGCCGCCGGACCCACTAGGCTGGAGTCGTGCATCGCATCGCAGGATGGTGGGACGGCTTCGAGCTGTGGGTGGCGGGACTGCCGTTCATCCCGCAGTTCCTCGTCGTCCTTGTCGGCATGGTCCCGATCAGCTTCGCCATCGCCTATGGGCTCGATCGGGTGCTGCGTGCCGTGCTGCGCATGCGGGATCGCCGGTACGGCGGCCAGCGCGCGCCGGTGCGGCCCGTTCCGGCCGGTGCGGCGGCGATGCTCGAGCCCGAGCCGGTCGCCGAAGGCCGCACCCCCGTGCAGAGCGGGGCGCACTGATGCCTCGTTCGCGAGTCCAGCTCGCCCTCCTCGCCCTGCTCGCGCTCATCGTCGTCGCCTGGCTGATCACCCGCTGACGCGCACCTGCCGAGTTCGCCCGGTGCGGTCGGCTCGCGCCGCTCCGCCGGTCGCCGAACATCGCGACGGCACATGGGCGACGTGCTCGCCGCCGTGGCCGGTATGCCCAGCGTGGGCAGCATCACAGCGAGCCGCCGGTGACCGTGAGATAACCAAGCGGTGCGATCGGCGGGATGGGTCCGAGTGCGGGTACCCAGGCCGGGGAACTCGGCGCGTAGACGATCCCGGCCGCTGGCCATCGGATGAAACCCGCCTCTTCCTGCGACTCTTCGATTCGAACTCCGTCCTCCGCTCTGATAAAGTCTGCCCGTGTCTTCGAGCGCCGTCCCGCAGGTCCGCCATGAATTGGCGTTGATTGCTGTCGGCGATCTCGCGGTCGCGGACATCTACTGTCGCTGATCGGCAACCGGGCACATCCGCGTCTCGTTTCGCAGCAGACTGGCGCGCTTCTCGCGGATATGCCCCTCTCCCCGGCGGCCCGTTGGGCCGATAGTCGCGCTGCTGCCGGATCGCTCGACCGGCAGGTCTGCTGAACCGAATAGATTGTCGCCCGCCACCGATGTATTACCGGACAACTGGCGGTCCGTACGAAAGGTCCACCCCGATGGCTCGCAAATCTTGGCTTTCGCCGCGTCGGCGCTACAGCGCCGTTGCCCTCGCCGCACTCGCCGCGGTCGCGCTAACCGCGTGCGGCGGTGGAGCCAGCGACACGGTCGGGGGAGACAATTCCGACGGCAGCGGCGGCACCCTCAATCTCTACGCCTACGCCGTGCCGAAGCCCGGCTTCGACAAGGTGATTCCCGAGTTCAACAAGACCGAGCAGGGCAAGGGCGTGCAGATCCAGCAGTCCTACGGCGCCTCCGGCGACCAGTCCCGCAAGGTGAAGGACGGCGCCGAGGCCGACGTGGTGAACTTCTCGGTCGAGCCGGACATCACCCGCCTCGTCGACGCGGGCCTGGTGGACGCGAGCTGGAACGCCGATGCCACCAAGGGAATCCCGTTCGGCTCGGTGGTCGCTATCGTCGTGCGCAAGGGCAACCCCAAGGGCATCAAGGATTGGGACGACCTTCTGAAGCCGGGCATCGAGGTGGTCACCCCGAACCCGTTCAGCTCCGGTTCGGCCAAGTGGAACCTGCTCGCGCCCTACGCGGCCAAGAGCGACGGCGGCAAGAACCCGCAGGCCGGCCTGGACTACCTGAGCAAGCTGGTCTCCAACGAGCACGTGAAGGTGCAGCCGAAGTCCGGCCGTGAGGCGACCGAGACCTTCTTGCAGGGCACCGGCGACGTGCTGCTGAGCTACGAGAACGAGGCGATCTTCGCCGAGCGCAACGGCGATCCGATCGAGCACATCGTCCCGCCGGTCACGTTCAAGATCGAGAACCCGGTCGCGGTGCTGAAGAACAGCAAGAACCAGCAGAAGGCCGTCGCCTTCCGCGATTTCCTGTTCACCGCCGAAGGTCAGAAGGCCTGGGCCGACGCGGGCTTCCGTCCGGTCGACCCGAAGGTCGCCGCCGATTACGCCAAGGACTTCCCGGCCCCGCAGAAGCTGTGGACGATCGCCGACCTCGGCGGCTGGAAGACCGTGGACAAGGAACTGTTCACCGCGAACACCGGCTCGGTAGCGGTGATCTATGACAACGCGACCAAGTGACCGGGTGACCCCCGTTACACGGGATACTGGACGACTGTGACGAACAGCAGTAGCGCCGGGACCGCGCAGGCGGACGGTCCCGGCGTCTCCGACGCCGCGCGCCAGGGCCGCCGCTGGAACTGGTCATGGCTGCGCGTGACCGGCTCGGTGGGCCCGCTGGGCATCGCCACCGCCGTGCTGTGGCTGAGCATCATCGTGTTGCTGCCGCTGGCGGCGCTCACCGTGACGAGCTTCGAGGACGGCTGGTCCGGCTTCGCCGACGCCGTCACCGCGCCCGCCGCGCTGGACTCGCTGCGCATCACCGTGCTGGTCTCGGTGGTGGTGGCGCTGATCAACGTGGTGATGGGCACGCTGATCGCCTGGGTGCTGGTCCGCGACCACTTCCCCGGCAAAGGCATCGTCAACGCGCTGATCGACCTGCCGTTCGCGCTGCCGACGATCGTGGCCAGCATCGTGCTGCTGTCGCTGTACGGGCCGCAGAGCCCGATCGACATCCACCTCAACGCGACCCAGCCGGGTCTGGTGGTGGCGCTGGCGTTCGTCACGTTGCCGTTCGTGGTGCGTTCGGTGCAGCCGGTGCTGATCGAGGCCGATCGGGAGGTCGAGCAGGCGGCGCTGTCGCTGGGGGCGAACAACTGGACCACCTTCCGCCGGATCGTGCTGCCCGCGCTGACGCCCGCGATCATCAGCGGGGGCGGCTTGGCCTTCGCCCGCGCGATCGGTGAATACGGTTCGGTGGTGCTGATCGGCGGCGCGATTCCGCGCAAGACCGAGATGGCCTCCCAGTACATCCAGAAGCAGATCGAGATCGACCGGCCGGTGAACGCGGCGGCCGTGTCGGTCGCGCTGCTGGCCATCTCGTTCGCGACGCTGCTGGTGCTGCGGCTGCTCGCCGAACGCAGCGCGCGCAAGGAGCAGTCGACCCGATGACGAACAACCGCGCAGCGCTCCCCGCGTCGCCGGGGAGCGGGCATTCCCACGGGACGGAGCGAGCCCGATGAGACTGCATCCGTTGACCCGCGTCTCGTTGCGGACGGTGGCGCTCGGCTACCTGTTCGTGCTGCTGGTCCTGCCGCTGATCATCATCCTGTACCGCACCTTCGAGCGGGGGGTGGGCGCGTTCGTCGACTCGATCACCACGCCCGCGGCGATCTCGGCGTTCCAGCTGTCCGTTCTGATCGTGGCGATCGTGGTACCGGTGAACGTCGTCTTCGGCATCGTGACGGCGCTCGCGCTGGTGCGCGGAAAGTTCCCTGGCCGCAATCTGGTCCAGGGCATCGTCGACCTGCCGTTCGCGGTCTCGCCGGTGGTGGTCGGCGTCTCGCTGATCCTGCTCTGGGGCGTGGGCGGCTGGTTCGGCGGCTTGGAGGATGTCGGTTTCAAGGTCATCTTCAACCTGCCGGGCATGGTGATCGCCACCATCTTCGTCACGCTGCCGTTCGTGGTGCGCGAGGTCGAGCCGGTGCTGCACGAGATCGGCGACGACCAGGAGCAGGCCGCGGCCACCCTGGGCGCGTCCAAGTGGCAGACGTTCTGGCGGATCACGCTTCCCGCGATCCGGTGGGGCCTGACCTACGGCGTGGTGCTCACCGTGGCCCGCGCCCTGGGCGAGTTCGGCGCCGTGATCATGGTGTCCTCCGCGCTGCCCGGCAAGTCGCAGACGCTGACGCTGCTCGTGCACGGCCGCTACATCAACGACCACAACACCTTCGGCGCCTACTCCGCCGCGACCTTGCTCATGGGCATCGCCCTCGTCACCCTTCTGCTGATGACCCTCCTGGAAAGTAAGCGGGGCGCCAAGTGATCACCGTGACCAACGCGAACAAGAACTACGGTACGTTCGCGGCCCTCGACAACGTGACCATCGACATACCCTCCGGCGAGCTCACCGCGCTGCTCGGCCCCTCCGGTTCGGGCAAGTCGACGCTGCTGCGCTCGATCGCCGGGCTGGAGTCGCTGGACTCCGGCGTGGTCAGCATCGCGGGACGCGATGTCACCCGGGTGCCGCCGCAGAAGCGCGACATCGGCTTCGTGTTCCAGCACTACGCGGCGTTCAAGCACATGACCGTGCGCGACAACGTGGCCTTCGGCCTGAAGATCCGCAAGCGCCCGAAGAACGAGATCGCCAAGCGGGTCGACGAATTGCTCGGCATCGTGGGACTCGACGGCTTCCAGCACCGCTACCCGGCGCAGTTGTCGGGCGGCCAGCGTCAGCGCATGGCGCTGGCCCGCGCGCTCGCCGTCGACCCGCAGGTGCTGCTGCTGGACGAACCGTTCGGCGCGCTGGACGCGAAGGTTCGCGCCGACCTGCGCACTTGGCTGCGCCGCCTGCACGAGGAGGTCCACGTGACCACCGTGCTGGTCACCCACGACCAAGAGGAGGCGCTCGACGTCGCCGATCGGATCGCGGTGATGAACAAGGGCCGCATCGAGCAGATCGGCACCCCGGAGGACGTCTACGACCGGCCCGCGAACGAGTTCGTCATGTCGTTCCTCGGCGCGGTGGCCCGGCTCAACGGACATCTGGTGCGGCCGCACGACATTCGCGTCGGCCGTGACCCCGGCATGGCGCTGGCCGAGCACGAGGGCACCGCGGAGTCCGCGGGGGTCACCAGGGCGACGGTCGAGCGCGTGGTCCATCTCGGTTTCGAGGTGCGCGTGGAGCTGCGCAACGCCGCGACCGGTGACCTGTTCGCCGCGCAAGTCACCCGGGGCGACGCGGAAGCACTGCGCCTGTCGGACGGGGAGACGGTCTACGTGCGTGCCACCCGGATCCCGGAATTGCCCACCACCAGCGAGTTGCGGGAGGCGGGCGCATCCGCGCTCCGGAAGGGGTAGTAACGCTGGGAGATTGCTGCGTTATCGGACATTTTAGGTGTGGGCAATCTTTCTCGGGCTGTGACGCGGTTGACCGCCGGGCCTGGGGGAGGCGCGGTCTACACCGCCTCCGTAACAGCGATCGACCCGGGCTCGGCGACCGGTGTCGGTGCCGCTGCCGACGCACGCTCGGCAGCTTTCCGATTCGGCTAATTTCGCGCACCATCCCGTGTGGGCTAGTCGCCGAAAGTCTCCGCATGTGGGAAGGCATCGACGATAGCGGTCCGTCGCGGAAGCGGGAAACCGGCAAACTTCCACCGGGCACCGTCTATCCCCGCGTGTCGCAAGGAAATCCGACTGGACGGCATGTGTAGTGCTGGCGGGCCAGGTGAGGGCGTCGCGGAGCCCGCACACGGCGCGCTCGCGGACAGGCGGCTTGCGGACAATCGGTTGTCCGGGCTTGGCACGAAGATCGCGGAGTGGTTGCCTGGACGACGTTCGAAGCAAATCGGCACGGCGATCGGGTGGATTGCGATGGCGGTTGGTCTCGGGTTGAGCATCGGTACGGTGAACACGGTTTCCGTTCTCGCGGAGGAAGGTTCGGCCAAAGCTCCGCCGGGGCGCCGCAAAACGCAGCGCCCGCAGACCATCACGCGGCGCACGACGCTGGCTTTCGACAGCACCGGCGTTGCCAAGGTCGGCATGATTTCCCGGCACGGTCGCGCGGTCACCGAATTCGCCGACTTGACGCAGCGTTCCAGCACGTGGGCGCGGGTGGGCAACCGCGCGCTCGCGCCGGCGGACCTCGTCGCCACGGTGGCGAAGTGCCTGATCGGTGAGGCGGTGCGGGATCGTCCGGCGGGTGCCGCCGGCCTCGGCATCGCGCTGACCTACCCGGCCCGCTACGCGGACGAGCAGGTGGACGCGCTGCGCGCGGCGCTGGACGGGGTCGAGCTCACGCAGGTCGCGCTGGTCGCCGAACCGGTCGCGGCGGCGGCCTGGCTGGAAGCCGACCGCGGTCCGTTGATGCCGGGTCTCGCGCTGGTCTACGATCTCGGCGGCGCCGGACTGGATGTCACGCTGGTCCGGGTGGGTGCCGGTTGCCCGCACAATCCGATCGTCGGGGTGTCGCTGCGATCGACCGAATTCGGCGGACGCGCGTTCGGCGCGTTGATCGCCGAACATGCCGGACCGGGCCTGACCTCGAACTCGGTCTCGGAGTCGGTCGCCGACACGATCGCGGGTGAACTGCGCGCCCGTCATGTCCGCGAGTCCATCGAACTCGTCTACCGCTGTCTTCGGGTCGCGGACGTGACCATGGCCGACGTCGATTGCGTCCTGGTGGTCGGCGGGGCGGCGCGGCCGGTGGAGGTGGCGGAGGTGCTCGCCGCGGAACTGGCCAGGCCGGTGATCACCGCACCGGACCCGGAACGGACCACCGCCGACGGCGCCGCGATCATCGGCAGGCGGGCGGCCGTGGTGGCCGAGGTCGTGGCAGAACAGCGGCACGCCAGGCGCCGCCGTGCCCGTCGTCGCGCCACCACGCGTGCCCTGATGCTGTCGCGCCGGACCCGGCGCAGGCTGGGCCGGGTGATGGTCCTCACGAGCGCCTCGGCGATCTTCGGTTTCGGGACCTCGATCTTGGCGGCCGGGGACGGGGTGCCGGTGAGTTAGGCCCCGAAGGTTCGCGAGGAACAGGGCCGTCCGGCGGTGCGCGTGATGAGGGCGCGCATCGCCGGGCGGCCCTAGCAATTGCTGGGTTGACGTGACTCTCCGTTGGTGTAACTATGGGATACAGTTAAACGGTTCCATCGAGGAGAGGCAGTGACGACGATGTCCGCAGCCGTGACACCCGCAGTCGATCCCGATCTGGAGAAGGCGCAGGAGTACGCCGCGAAGCTTCTTCTGCTCTCCGAGGGATCGGTCAACAAGCATTTCGACCCGTTCGAGGACATCGACTGGGATAACCCCGATTTCGCCGCCGACACGGGTGAAGAGCGCTGGATTCTGCCCGCATCCGCCGACACGGTGGCTCGCCATCCCTGGTACCAGGCGCTGTCGGAGGAGCAGAAGATCGCCGTCGGCAAGTACCGGCAGGCGAACATCGCCAAGGTCGGTCTGCAGTTCGAGTCGATCTTGATCAGCGGCATGGTGATCCACAACTTCGGCCTGCCGAACGGTTCGCCGGAATTCCGGTACTGCTCCCACGAGATGATCGAGGAGCACAACCACACCCTGATGTTCCAGGAGATGGTCAACCGGATCGGCCTGGACGTGCCCGGCATGGGCCCACTGGTCAGCAAGTTCAAGTACCTGGGCGCGCCGGTGGCGGCCTGGTTCCCGAACCTGTTCTTCATGGCCGTGCTGGCCGGTGAGGAACCGATCGACCACATCCAGAAGCAGATCCTGCGCTCGGGCGAAGACGTGCACCCCATCATGCGCGGCGTGATGGCCATTCACGTCGCCGAAGAGGCCAGGCACATCTCCTTCGCGCACGAGTTCTTGAAGAACCACGTCCCGGAGGCGAAGCCCGCGCAGAAGTTCATCCTGTCGCTGGCCATGCCGATCGTCATGTGGATCCTCGGCCGCGCCATCGTCACGCCGCCGCGTTCGTTCTTCACCGAGTTCGACATCCCGGAGCAGGTCCGCAAGGAGCTGTTCTACGGTTCGAAGGAGGCCAAGCAGGTCTTCAGCGACTACTTCTGCGACGTGCGCGCCCTGGCCAAGGACATCGGACTGATGAACCCGGTCGCCAAGGCGGTGTGGAAGGCGCTCGGCATCGACGGTCCCAGCACCCGGTACCGGTCGGAACCCCTGCGCGCCGCGAGCAAGGTCGCCTGAGCCGGTATGCCGTACGTCGTCACCCAATCCTGTTGCAGCGACGCGTCCTGCGTATACGCCTGCCCGGTCAACTGCATCCATCCCACGCCCGACGAACCGGACTTCCGGACGGCCGAGATGCTGTACGTCGACCCGAAGGCGTGCGTGGACTGCGGAGCCTGCGCCACCGCGTGCCCGGTCGACGCCATCGTGTCAGCGAAGAAGCTGACCGATGAGCAGAAGCCGTTCATCGAGATCAACGCCGATTTCTACCGGCAGACCCGCCCGCGCCCGCTGCTGGCGCGACCGGTGCCCGCGGCGCGGATCCACACCGAGGGCGCGCCGCTGCGGGTGGCGATCGTGGGGTCGGGGCCCTCGGCGATGTACGCCGCCGACGAACTGCTGACCCAGCCCGACGTGTCGGTGACCGTGTTCGACCGGCTGCCGGTGCCCTACGGGCTGGCCAGGCACGGCGTCGCGCCCGACCACGACAAGACCCGCAAGGTCGGCGAGCTGTTCGACGTCATCTCCGCGCAGCCGGGCTTCGGTTCGTACCTCAACGTCGAGATCGGCGCGCACATCTCGCACGCCGAACTGCTCGACCACTTCCACGCGGTGATCTACGCGGTCGGTGCCTCCGCCGATCGCAAGCTCGGCATTCCGGGTGAGGGCTTGGCGGGCACGGTGTCGGCCACCGACTTCGTCGCCTGGTACAACGGGCATCCCGATTACGCCGACTATGCCTTCGATCTGTCCGCCCAGCGGGCCGTGATCGTCGGCAACGGCAATGTCGCGCTCGACGTCGCCCGGGTGCTGACCAGCGACCCGGAGACGCTGGCGGGCACCGACATCGCGCCGTACGCGCTGCGCGCGCTGCGCGAGAGCAAGATCGAGGAAGTGGTCGTGCTCGGCCGGCGCGGCCCGCTCGAATCCGCCTTCACGGTGCCCGAATTCGTCGGGTTGCTGGGCTGCGATGTGGACATCGTGGTCGAGGGGGAGTTGCCCGAACGCGGCGCGGACCTGCCCTTCCACGTCGAACAGAAGCTGGCGCTACTGCACAGCGCGCGCACGCGACCGGTCGGCGAGCGCAAGCGCATCGTCTTCCGCTACCTGTCCGCGCCCACCGAGATCCTCGGGACCGATCGGGTGACCGGCATCGAGGTCGGACGCAACGAGCTGGTCACCGACCCGGACGGTCGCGTGCGTGCCGTCGCGACCGGGGAGACCGAGCGGTTGGCGGCGGGCCTGGTGCTGACCTCGGTCGGCTACCGCGGTGTCGCCGTGCCGGGTCTGCCGTTCGACGAGCAAGCCGCGGTGATCCCGAACGACGCGGGCCGGGTGGTCTCGGAGCGCGCGGAAGGCCCGGTGGTCACCGGCACCTATGTGACCGGCTGGATCAAGCGCGGGCCGACCGGCTTCATCGGCACCAACAAGTCCTGTGCGCAGGAGACGGTGCGGCAGTTGGCCGCGGACTTCAACGCGGGCCGCCTGCCCGCACCCGCCGGGAGCGCCGCCGAGTTCGACCGGCTGGTGCGGCTGCGCCAGCCCGCGATCCGTGCCGCGGGAGCGGCGGCGGCGCGCCCTGGCCGAGTCCGCCGCTTACTGGCCCGCGCCTGACGAACCCGCCTCGGGATACGCCGGTCGCACCGGTATCCCGAGGCGGTCGCACGTGCCGGAGTTCAGCGCGCGGTGAAACCGCCGTCGATGGCCAGCGCGGCGCCCGTGACGAAACTGGCTTCACCACTGAGCAGGTACGCGCAGAACGAGGCGATTTCCTCGGCCGCGGCGATGCGGCCCACCGGGTGCAGCGCCGCGATGGCGGCCACCCCTTCGGGCGTCGCGCCCATCGAGTTCCGGAACGCGGGCGTGTCGACCGCTCCCGAGACCAGCGCGTTGACCCGGACGCCCCGGTCGGCGGCCTCGAGCGCCACGGCCCTGGTCAAGCCGACGACGCCGTGCTTGGCGGCCACGTACGGCGCGACCGAGCCCATGCCGACCACACCGAGGTTCGACGCGTTGTTCAGGATCGCGCCGCCGCCGGAGGCCGCCAGCGCCGGAACCTGATACCGCAGCCCGTAGAACACGCTGGTGAGATTGAGTTCCAGATCGGCGCGCCAGCCCGCCTCATCGATCTCCGCGATCGGGCCGAAGGCGTTCACGGCGCCCGCGTTGTTGAATGCCGCGTTCAGGCGCCCGAATTCGGACACGGCGGCCTCGGTCAGCCGGGCCACGTCCTGTTCCACCGTGACATCGGTCGGCACGAACAGCGCGCGGCCACCGGCGGCGCGGATGTCCGCGGCCATCTGGTCGCCCGCGTCCTTGCTCCGCGCGCCGAGCACCACCGCGGCGCCTTCGCTCGCGACCCGCATCGCCACCGCTTTGCCCACCCCCGAGGTCGCTCCGGTGATCAGGACGACCTGTTCGGCGAATCGTGTTGCCATCGTGCACATTCCCTTTCCGCTTACGGGATCGCACCTCCGTGGTGGGATCCGCGGTCGAGTCAACTCGGGCGCGGACAAGGGTGCTGGCGCGAATCGGACTTCTAGTTGATGTGTCATCAGTGTGATGCGAACTAGCCGCCGTCTCGAATGGGCGCTTGGGCAACTATGCGGTGACCGACCGGTGAAGGTCCGTCGCGAGGTGTGTTCCCGAAGGGGTAAACCGGCCGCGAGTCTGGTTGTGCGGGGAATTGCGAGATCGCTGTATGTTAGCGGAATAGGCAAATGCTCAGTATGTTTGGCGGTGTCGAGCGGGCTGAACATGCGAGTAGAACCGTGTCTGCCTGGCAATTCGGACGATGATGGCGTTCGGTCGAACTTTTCGTATCAATCGCGCATCCATACAGACGCGAAACAGCTAACCTGTAGTGGCTGTTTGGAAGACGACCGCGGCCACAGGGGAATCCATGTGATGGACGTGGTCACGGTGCGTTGACGGGATAGCGAATGACTACAGGTCTGGGTTTCAGCATCGGTGCAGTGAACTCCGTGACGGCGTCGGTGACCGCGGAACGACCACGCCCGGCGGTGCGCTCTCGGCGCACCGCGGTGACCTTCGACAGCGCGGGTGGACTGCGCATCGGCGGTATTCCGCAATTCAGCATGGCGGTCACGGATTTCGCGGACCTGGGACGGGACCCGGACACGGTGATCGTCGGTGGCCGCATCTGGTCACCGGCCAATCTCGTCGCGGCGGTGGTCAACGAGCTGCGCGCGGCCGAGCCGGACGCGGCGGAGGCGGGCGTCGTGACCACCTATCCGGCAACGTATTCCGACAAACAGGTCGCGTTGTTGCGCCAGGCACTGGAACTATCCGGAGCGGGCGACGTGCTCCTGGTCCCCGAACCCGTCGCGGCCGCGGAGTGGCTGGAGCACGAGCACGGCCCGCTGCGGACCGGCTTCGTGCTGATCTACGACCTCGGCGGCACCAGTCTCGACGTGAGTATCGTGCGCGTCGGCCCCGGCTGGGACAACCATCCGATGATCGGCAAGCCGATGCGCTCCTACGATTTCGGCGGCAGGCCGCTCGGATCGATGATCGCGCGATACGCCCCCGATGTGTCGTCCGAATCCGCGGGGCTGTCGATGAGGTCGATCGTGGACATCGATGGCTTGCGCGTCACCCACGTGCAGGACTCGCTGCAACTGGTCCGCGAGTGCGTGCGTGCGGCGGATGTCACCCTGTCCGATATCGGCTGCATCCTGCTGGTGGGTGGCGCGTCACGCCCCGCCGAGGTGGCGCGGACGCTCGCTGAACTCGGCCGTCCGGTGGTGATCTCGTCCGACCCCGGTCAGACCGTCGCCGCGGGCGCCGCCCTCATGGCGGCCCGCACCATGGCGCTCGGTGCGTCGGGCGGGGGTCCCGGTGCGCCTCGCGTCGCGGTGTTCTCCAGTGCGGCGGTGGTTTCCGCGGTCGCGATGTCGGCGGTCACCGTGTTCGGCGGTCCCACCGTGCCGGAGTTGTCGCCGATGCTCGAGCGTCTCCCGGATCTCGCGGCGCCGAGCGAGAGTCTGCTGGTCGACGTCGGCAGCGAGCGTCTCGCCGACGCCTGGGTTCGGATATCCGCGACCTCCCGGTACTCGGGCCGGGCGCTGCCCGCGTTCCTCTCGCCACGGACCTCCGCATACACCCGATTCATCACACCGGCTCCGCGCAGCGCCGGTTACGGTCCTTCGATGGCCGAGTCGCAGCTCGGCTCACACCGGGACCCGCGAAACTGTTGCGTCCCGGGCGGATCGCGTCATCGGGGATACGCCGATCCCGCCTACTTCGTGAATCCGCTGCCGTTCGGCGCGGTCGTTCGCCCTGTGCCCGGCGACATCGCGCAGCCGCCCGCTCCCGGCCAGCCGGGTCTGCCGCTGCCCGGGACCGGTGCGCCGAGGCAGCCGCCCGCTCCGGGCCAGGCGCCCCATCCCGGCGCGGGGACGCCGCCGGTCGGGACGCCGGGCTCGACCGCCCCCGCGCCTCAGAATGGTTCGACGCCCGGGGAGCCCGGCCAGGGTTCCGGTGCGACTGCGCCGGGGAACTCCGCGGGTAGCCCGTCCACCGGGGCGTCCGATTCGCCGGGTTCCGGTACGGCATCGGGCGATTCCGGCGGCTCATCCGGCACGAATTCGTCAGGAAATTCCTCTTCCGGGGGATCGGATACCGGCGGATCGTCCGGAGATACCAATGGAACCTCATCCAGCGGCGCATCCTCCGGCGGTAGTTCCAGCGGTGGAACCGCGTCGACCGACGGCTCGACCAGTGACCCCTCCACGGCCGGTTCGTCCGATGACTCGCACGGGTCCACCGGCGGTTCGTCGTCGGGTGGTTCGGCTGGGAATTCTTCGAACCATGGTTCGTCGTCGGGTGGTTCGGCTGGCAACTCCTCGACGCACGGTTCGTCGTCGGGTGGTTCGGCTGGCAATTCTTCGAACCATGGTTCGTCGTCGGGCGGGGCGTCCGGCAATTCTTCGACAGGCGGATCGTCCTCGACCGGTGGCTCCGCATCG
Organism: Nocardia barduliensis; assembly: GCF_013315795.1. Classification (GTDB taxonomy): domain Bacteria; phylum Actinomycetota; class Actinomycetes; order Mycobacteriales; family Mycobacteriaceae; genus Nocardia; species Nocardia barduliensis. The sequence continues at coordinate 52,413 of NZ_JABLTE010000008.1, read as the reverse complement.
GGTGGACGCCCGGGGGGTGCCTCATCTACTGGCGGTCACTCGAGTGGAAACCACTCCGGCACTTCATCGTCCGGCGGGTCGCGGGGCCGTTCCGGCTCGGTAGGCGGGTCGTCCGCAGGTGGTGCCGGAGGCGCGGGTGGCGCAGGAGGCGCGGGTGGCGCAGGAGGCGGAGCCCGCGGTCGGTAGCGGTGATGGCAGCGACGGCAACGGCAGTCGAGACGGTGCATCCTTCGCCACGCGTGTGGGTCTCACGGTTGCGGATTTGCGGACGGGTGCCGCGTCATCGCGGCACAATGGGTTGATGGCCTCCGGGGGTCCCCAGCTGATCGCGCTGGATGTGGACGGGACGCTGCTGGATACGGGAACACCGATCAGTCGGCGGGTGGTCGCGTCGGTGAGCGCGGCCGTGGCAGCGGGTGCGCATGTCGTGGTGACGACCGGGCGAACGCTGCTCACAACCCGCCCCGTACTCACCGAACTCGGTCTATGCGAGGGACATGCGCTGTGCTCGAACGGCGCGGTGCAGATCGACGTGGCCCGAGGGGAGCCGGTCGCGATCCAATCCTTCGATCCCGCACCCGCGATCACCGCTTTGCGTGCGCTGTTCCCCGCGATGATCTTCGCCGTGGAGAAGGTAGGCATCGGCACCTGGGCCACCGGGGCCGGTCCTGGCGAATACTCCCTCGGCGAATACCTTCTCGTCGATCACCACGTATTGAGCAGCGAACCGACGCCGCGGCTGAACGGCTGGTGGCCGGAAGGTTCGCTGGAGGAGATGTTGCTCGCGCTGCGTTCGCTGCGCGTGCCGGGGGCGAGCTGGGTCCACGGCGAATACGGGCCGTGGGTCACCGTTTCGCGGCAAGGCGTGTCCAAGGGGTGGGCACTGGAGCAGTTGCGCATCGCACTCGGTGTCCCCGACGAAGCGACGCTGGCCATCGGCGACGGCTACAACGATCGGGAGATGCTGCGCTGGGCAGCGCATTCGGTCGCCATGGCCAATGCGCCCGCCGATGTTCGTGACCTCGCCGACGAAGTGACCGGCCACGTTCTCGACGACGGCGTCGCCACCGTCCTGGAGCGCTGGTTCCGCTGACGAGGTGACCGGAGTTCGCGCGTGACGCGTGGGCGCGTGGCGTCAAGGGCCTGGCCTCCGCTGTGTGCCGTGGCGCCAGGGCTTTCCCCGACGCCACGCCCCCGAACTCTTACGCGGGACCGGTCTTGGCGAGGATCTCGAGGTAGTGCGGGTTCGACATGACACCGAGGACGTTCCCGAACGGGTCGACCACGGCGGCGGTGACGAAGCTCCCATCATCTCCCCGGGGCGTGATGGGTTCGTAGACGGTCGCGCCGAGTTCCAGCAGCCGGTCGAACGTCGCCTGCAGGTCGTCCACGTGCCAGTTGAGGATCGCGCCGCCGGGGGCGTTGCGCGCGCCCGCCGGTGCGTAGGCGCGGTTCACGATGCCGAATTCGTGCTGGTAGTCGCCGATGCGGAACTCGTAGTAGCCGCCTGCGACCTGATAGTAGGGCTCGATGCCGAAGAACTGGGTGTACCAGTCCTTGGCGGCCTCGAGGTCGTCGGCGTAAAAGGTGCTCGTCGCCATTCCGCGCAGCATGGTGGTTCTCCTTCGGGTTGTTCTCTCCTGGGTTGTGTAACCATCATCCGACTCAAAGTGCGCACCGAATGATCACTTTTACCGGCAGAATTGTGCACATGCGAGCGGACCGGTTGGTGGCGATCCTGCTGATGATGCAGACACGTGGACGGGTCACGGCCGCGCAGGTCGCCGCGGAACTCGAGACCTCGGTGGCAACGGCGCGCCGGGACCTGGAGGCCCTCTCGGCCGCGGGGGTGCCGGTGTATCCGCAGCCGGGACGCGGTGGCGGATGGTCGCTGGTGGGCGGTGCGCGCACCGACCTGAGCGGGCTGACGGCGGGGGAGGCGCGCGCGCTGTTCCTGCTGGCAGGTCCCTCCGCCGGTGCGGTGCCGGAGGCCAGATCGGCGCTGCGCAAGCTGGTCAGGGCGCTGCCGCAGACCTTCCGTGGCGACGCGGAGGCGGCCGCCGACGCGGTGGTGATCGACCCGGCGCGCTGGGGCGCGACCGATCGCGAGCTGCCGCCCGTGGTGTCGTTGCTGCAACGAGCTGTCGTGCAGCGCAACAAAGTGCGGCTGCGCTACGCGAACCGCACCGGCGAGCGCTCCGAGCGTCTCGTGGATCCGTGGGGACTGGTGGACAAGGACGCCGTCTGGTATCTGGTCGCCGGAACCGAGCGCGGGCAGCGCACCTTCCGCGTCGATCGGATATCCGAGGCGTCGATCACCGACGAACCGGCCCACCGCCCGGACGATTTCGATCTCGCCGCCGCTTGGGAGCAGGTGGTCGAGGAGATGGAGCGGCGGCGCGCGACCATCGCCGCCACCGTCACGATCCCCGAACGGCTGCTGCCGATTCTGCGCGACCAGCAGGGCCGCAACTGCGTCGTGGACGGCCCCGCCGACGACGGTCGCGTCCGCGTCCGCGTCACCGCCCCGACCGCCTGGATGCTCGCCCAGCAGCTGGCCGGTTGGGGCGGCTCCATCGACGTGCTCGGTCCTGCCGAAGTCCGCGCGGAACTGGCCCGCCTCGGCGCCGAGCTGGTCGAACGCTACGGACAAGGCGACCGGTCCGGCCCTGCCGAGTGACGATACGGACCGGCCGCCTCGGCGCCGAGCTGGTCGAACGCTACGGACGAGGCGACCGGTCCGGCCCTGCCGAGTGACGATTCCTTCCGCGGCTGTGCGTGGTCACGTCAGCGGGCTCGTCGCTGCGTTGCGCTGGTCTATCCGCGCCCGCTGCGCGTCGCCCACCGGGCAGAGGTGTGTCCGAGGCCAGGACCACGTGGCCGCTCATGCTGAAGTGGGACGAGGTCGGCGCTCGGCAATCGGGGCGCAGGCGCAGCGGGTGGCCGTGGAGACGCCACCGCCGACGCCTCCACCACAGCTGTCCGGTCAGCGCGGCGCGGGAACGCGATCGGCCAGCATGCGCACCATGTCCGAGGCGAGGACCGCGTGACCGCTCATGCTGAAGTGGATGAGGTCGGCACTCATCAGATCGGGGCGCAGGCGCAGCGGGTGGTCCCAGAGGTCGAGCAGCAGCGCGTCGTAGCGGGCGGCCAGCTCACGGACCAGGTCGTTGAGCGCGGCCATCCGCTCGCGCATCGGGCGCATCGGCGCCATGCGCTCGACTTCCCAGACGTCGGCCAGCGTGAAGGTGACGACCTGCGCTCCCGTGCGCGCCAGCGTCCCGAACAGCGTGTCCAGGTTGGCCCGCAGCTCGGCGAGGTCACCGCCGGGCAGGAATAGATCGTTGCCGCCGCAGCTGAGATGCACGAGGTCGGGCCGGAATTCGAGCACGGAGGGCAACTGCTCGGCGAGGACCTGGGCGGAGGTGGCGCCGATCCGGCCGGTGTTGAGGTAGGCAAGGCCAGGGCGCACCGCGGTGAGCACGGCGGCGACGCGGTCGGCCCAGCCCACCGGTTCGTAACCGGGGCTCGGGTCGCCGACGCCCTGCGCGATCGAGTCGCCGAGCACCGCGTAGCGCTGCCACGGGGCGTCGGCGAGCAGGCGTCGCTGTTCGGCAGGAGGCAGCAGCAGGGGGTCGTTGGCTTCGGTGCGGATGGCGTTGTCGCTCACGGCGTTTCCTAACTGTCGATGGAGAAGGACGGGGTGCGGGCAGGCAGAGCGGCCAGGCAGGCGGCCACGGCGGCGATGCCCGCGCATACGGCGAAGAGGGTGTGGAACGCGGCGAGCGGGTCGTCCGGCCGGGCCGCGAACACGGCGGCGAGGACGGCCACGCCGAGCGCGCCGCCCACTTGCCGCGCCGTCAGATTCATGCCGGTGCCTGCGGCGAACCGTTGCGGCGGTAGGGAACTGGCGGCGGCGGTGCCGAGCACGGTGACGACGAACCCGATGCCGCCCCCGCCGAGCACGCCGGCCGGAATCCAGGCCGACCACAGGGCGGGGGTGGACCCGAAGGCGTCCGTGCTCATCCACACCGTGCACGCCACGAACATCAGCGCACCGAGCACGCCGAGCCATCGCCTGATCGCGAGTGAACCGATCCGCCCCGCGACGGTCGCCGTCACCATCGAGGCCACCGCGCCGACGGTCATCGCCCCCGCCGAGCCGAGCACCGAGTAGCCCCAGATCGCGTCCAGGAACAGCGGCCCCGACAGCAACCAGGCGAACATGGCGGCGCCGAAGACGAACGAGGTCGCGTTGGCCAGCGCGTAGGACCCGCTACGCCAGAGTTCCACGGCGATGGCGGGATCGTGGTGGCGCACCGAACGCGCGAGCGCGACGACGACCAGCAGCCCGCCGCCGATCAGGGCGGCCAGCGTCCCCGCCGAGGTCCAGCCCCAGCGCTGCCCCTCGGTGACGCCGGCGACCAGCCCGCCGAGACCGAGTGCCACCGCGATGGTGCCGATCGGGTCCGGCAGTGCGCCGCCCGAAGCGCGCCCGTCCGCCGGTATGCGCGCCGCCGCCGCGATGAGCAGCAGCGCCACCGGCACGTTGAGCACGAAAACCGCGCGCCAGTCCCATGCCTCGACCAGCGCGCCGCCGAGCGCGGGGCCGACCACGGCGGCGAACCCGCCCGCGGCCGACCACGCCCCGATGGCCGCGCCGATTTTCTCGCGCGGCGTGACGGCGAGCACCAGGCCGAGAGCCGACGGAACCATCAGCGCCGCTGTCGCGCCTTGCAGTATCCGGCCCGCGATGAGCCAGCCCGCGGTCGGCGCGAGCCCGCACAGCAGGGAGGTGACGGCGAAACCGGCCAGCGCGCCGAGGAACAGCCTGCGGCGCCCGAGCGCGTCGGCGAAACGTCCCGCCGGGGTGAGCAGCGCGGCGAAAGCGACCGCGTATCCGCTGACGACCCAGGTCAGCGTGGTAGTAGCGGTGCCGGGGTAGTCACGGGCGATCGAGGGGAAGGCGATATTGACGACCGAGAGGTCGAGGAAGGCGATGAATGCCGCGCCGCAGGCGATCAGCAAGGTGCGAGTAGCCGCGGTCGCGGTCGGCGGGCTGTCGAGCCGCACGGACGCGTCGGTCATGGAAAGTCCTTCGAAGCAGGGAAACAAAACGCACGATCGTTCGTTCACTTAAAATACGACCATACGTTCGTATGTGCAACAGCGGAGTGGGAGAATGACGTCATGACCGAGACCGTCCGCCCGAACCGGCCGCGGGAAACCGATCAGCGCTTGGCCAAAGGCGCCAGAGCGCGGGCGTCGATCGCCCGCCGCGCCGCCGAGGTCGCGTCCGTCGAAGGGCTCGGCGGTCTCAGTATCGGCCGGCTGGCCACCGATCTCGGCCTCAGCAAGAGCGGCATCGCGACACTCTTCGGCAGCAAGGAGAGCTTGCAGCTCGCGGCGGTGAAATCCGCGCGGCAGGTGTTCATCGACGCGGTCATCACGCCGAGCCTGAGCGAGCCCGCCGGGCTACCGCGCCTGCGCGCCCTGGTCGAGCGCTGGTTCGATCAGGTGATTTGCCCGGCATTTCCCGGCGGATGCTTCCGCGTCGCGACCCTCGCCGAGTTCGACAGCAAGCCGGGACCGGTGCGCGACGCCATCGCCGAGGACCGCCGCGACTGGCTGACCTTCCTGGTCGAGCAGATCCGCCGCGCCCAGGAGCAGGGGCATCTAGGCGGCCGCGCCGCCGACGCGGTCGCGTTCGAACTCGACGCGGTGATCGCCGCCGCGCACACCGCCCGTCAGATGGGGGACGAGTGGGGCGTCGCCACCGCCCGCGCCATAGTCGACGACCTGCTCGGCTGAGCCGCGACAGCCCGGAGATTCGTGGTCCGTGCGGTCACCACAGGGCCGTGCGACGAGGCTCCGGTACCGTCCGGCTCATTTGCCGGGCCAGGCCAGCCCCTCGAATTGCGGTGGCTGATCGGGAAGCAGTCTCAGCATGGCGACCGGCTTGTTGACCGGGTTCCCGGACTCGTCGAACGACATGATGCCGCTGGCTCCGAGCACCGCAGTCTGGTCGCGCAGCCGGGGCAGTGTCTGCAAGACCTCCCCTGCTGTCACCTTGTGTCCCTCATTTCCCGCGGCGCGACGAATGGCCTGTACCGCCGTCAGCACCGAGTCGTAGGCGATGATCGCGACGGCGTCGTCCAGCAGGTCAGGCGACAACCGGCGGTAACAGACCTCCCCTTCGCACTTGTCGCCGAATTGCTCGATCGAATACCGGTCGAACACATTCGGGGGAGCCCCGTTCCACGCCTGCGGGTGCGCCAGCTCGGTATAGAACACCGAAACACCGGTGGACAACGCCGTGCCCACCGCCTGGTCGGGAATCGGGGAGAAGGCCATATCGTCACCGGTGAGCACTTTGATCGGCTTGTCCTGGCAATTCCGCGCAGCCAATGCCTGGATGAACGTCGTCGCATGCCGCGCCCGTCCGGCGAAGAAGATCACGTCGGGTGCGGCATGGCAGATGTTGGGCATCATGTGGAGAAAGGTGTTGTCCACGCCGGGATTCAGCGAATTGTACGGCTCCGTGTGAACAGTGAATCTGTCTCCGAAGTACTTCGCGAATTCGTCACCGAGCGTCACCGAATAGTGATCGTGCGGATTTCGGTCCCGCACCAGGACGGCGCTTTTCGCGCCCGAGCCGACGGCATAGTTCGCGGCCGCTTGCGCCAGCGCGGCATTGGTCGGCGCGACGCGCAGAAAGCCGCTGACGCCTGCCAGTGGATGCGCGGTCACCGTGGATCCGATCATCGGCATCGGCAACTGTGCCAGCCGTTGCATCGCGTGCACCGCATTGTCGACACTTAGACCGATACCGGTCACGGCCACGATGCGTTCCTCGACACGACGCTGCTCGAGCTCATCGAGCGCCGCACGCCACTGAGCCAGCCCGCTACCCGCGTTCGCCAGCAGCAGTCGGATCAACGGTGTGTTTCCCGTGCGCCTCTCCTTGTTGGCCGCGAGCTGGGCCAAGTGCGCGCCCTCCAAGTGGTGGCGAACCCACGCCGCGGAGACCACATCGTCCTCGCGGACCGTTATCGGCAGCAGCACCACGACACTCACATAGTCGGTGTTTCGTTCGATGACATCGCTGTTCTCTCTGCGGATCCGCTCTTCGATATCGGCCAGCTCCGGCGCGAATACCACGCTGCCGTCGGTCAGTCCGACGCATTCGTCGTGCGGACCGACTCGCGAGACACCGTCACCGCAGCGTTTGGTCCACTCCACCACGGCGGGCACTACGACCAGCGCGGCGACGAGGACGACGGCCACCGCGAAGACCATCCCGGCGACCAACACCCACCGCCGCCGTCGTGCCTGGGGCACCTCGATCGGACCACTCACCGGTACCTCCCCGCGCGTTCGTGCAATAGGACAGATCCGGGGCCACGGCCCCGGGCCAACTCCCGGAACTGGCCGGCGATGGTTTCGTTCAACGTCTGCTCCGGATCACCGAGCGGATCGCTGCGCACCCACAGGCCGGCGACCAGCCAGGCCAACGCGTCGTCCCTGCCGAATCCGCTGCCGCGCACGAGGTCGCGAACCTGATCGATCGGCGCCCGATCGGCGTCCAAGCGATTCGGCGCCGACGTGATCAGATCCAGCTCGGTCAACCAGATTCGCGCGCTCGGCACATCGATCTCGTCGTCGTCGCGAGCGAACGGCCGACCCAGGTAGTCGACGACGGCGGTGAGGTTCCCCAGCGCCAGTTCGTGATAACACACGGCGACCTCCTGCCCGCCGCGGCGGTAGACCTCCCGGCAGAGCGCATGTGTCCGCGTCCAGTCCCGGGGATCGCTTTCGTCACGAGCGGCCAGTTCACGCAGCAGGATGCGGCGCAACCAAGGATGGATCTCCAGCTCCGTCGGCGCGCCGTCCCGTTCCCGGATCCACAAGTGGTCGCGCAGCGCCTCCAGCAGCCCCTCCCCGTTGGGCACCTCGGAGTCGAGCACCTCGGGCCGATACAGCATGTCGACGTTGCGGGCGGCGCTGGCGGTGACCAGATCGCGCCGGTCCGGCAACACCGCGAAGTCCCGCAGAAATCGCTCGAGCATGTCCTCGTGCACGGTCCGCCGGGAATCGCCGGTCTCGGCGTCGGGTCGCCGCGAGCGCGGCTGGTCGAGCACCCGGCGGGCCGCCGCCAGCCGCGCCCGATAGTCGGCCCGGGCCAGCACGGCGAGAACCTCGGCGCTGCCACCTGGATGTCCCGCCGTCAAGTGGCGCACGAAATCGCCGATTCGCGGGGTGTCGTAGAGGTGGCGATCCGCCGCCAATTGCGCGATGTCCTTCGCCGTGAGCCTGCTCAGATCCAGCAGGTACCACGGACTCCACGGACACTCCGCCGCGGGATCCCGCGGCCAATCGCTCTCGATGTCCGACGGCCTGCGTGGCGCGGGGAAACTCAGCGTCCCGGTCCGATGCTCGGGCGGACGCTCCTCGTCACGGTCGAACCGATATCCACCGGGCCGGTGCCAACTGTCGCTCCAGTACGGGATCCAGGTCCGGCTGGCCGCGATCACCACCATCGGATCGAACGTCGTGCCGGCCCTGCGCCGCGCCTGCTGTAGCGCGAGCAGGAACTTTCGTCCGGCCGGAGTATGGACATTGTCGAGCAGCACAAGGCAATTCAGCGTTCGCCGCGATGCCGCTGACCCGGTGTAGGCCCGCCGGAGGTCATTGAGGAACGCCTCGCAGAACAGCGCGTCGGCCTCGGCACGGAGGTCGGCGTCGCCATCGGCATCCGTGCCGTTGCCGTGTGCCCACATCGCCAGGTCGATGAGCGCATCCTCGGGCCCGGCCTGCGAGCCCGGCGCACGCGGCACGCCGCGCAGCAACCGCCTACGGTCCAACCGGCCCAGGCCTCGCAGCAGCACGTCGACGGCCGCGGCCGTCCAAGGGGGCAGCCCTCCCGCGGTTCCGGTCAACGCCACCAGGTCGACGACGCTCGCGCGATTGCGCTCGATCGGCCGGGAATCCAGCAGGACACGGCGCAGTTGGCGCAGCGCTTCCCGGCGATCGTCGGCGTGCGTGTGCAGTGTGCTGCCCACCACGAGCAGGCACACCGACAGCTGCGGGAAAGCCAGCCTGCCGAATTGGCCCCAGCGTTTGCTGAGCTCGAAGGCCAACTTCCCGAGCGCCTCTCGCGGCTCCCGCTCCCCGCTTTCGAAATCGAGGTAGCCATGCGGAACCAGCTCGCATCGAGCCTTCATCGCGCGCAACAGCTCTGTCTTACCGGTGTCACGCGGGCCGAGCGCGACAATGACCGGTAGCTTGCGATTGCGCCCCTGCGGCCGCTCCAGCAGATGCTCGAGCAGCCACCCGGTGACCGCGTGCAACCCGCTCAGACCCCACTCGTCCCTGGGCATGGCCCTCTATTCTGCGCTGCTCCGGCTACCGCTGACTGGAGGGTTTCGCCGTGGACACCGGATCACGCGCGTGATGAGACCTTCTCGCGGATTCGGCGCTTGCCGTCGCCCCCACACGACGGATGCCCTATTCCCACCTGGGGCAATACCTCTCGTGTATCGACTACTATAATTCGCCGCCGCCCACATCGCGCGCTGCGGCGGCCGGATCGCCGGAAATCGGAAGAATGGCGATAAATGCACTGGCACATCGTCATTCAACGGAGAAGCGGTCCGCGATACGGTGAAAGTTACGCAGACCGTCCATTACGTTGTGGTCGACGGACGCGACACTGCCGGCGTGGCGGATCAGCGGCGGCCTGCGCGTTCTCGTCCCTGTGACGGTCAGGCCGAGAGCGCGCGCGTCTCCTCGACAGCCGCGTGATACCGATCGAGGATGACCTCGGTGAGCGCTGGATGCGCGCCGAGTACATCGGCGTGGATCGCCTGTGGCGCCGCGTGGGCCAGGCGATCGGTGAGCAGACCGGGTGCGAGGAACCACGGGGCCACCAGCACATGATCCGCGCCGCGGGCTTGCAGCCGCGAGATCGCCTCGGTCACCGAGGGCTCGGTGGTCGCGAAGCAGATCTCGGTGCGCCAGCCGGTGCGGGCGGCGAGCCGGGTGGCCACATCGGCGGTCCTGGCATTGGCCGCGGCCGACGACGAGCCGACCGCCGCCACCGCGACGCCGACGCGTCGGTCCGCCGAAGTACGCCCGCCCGCAGCGGCGAACACACGGTCGCGCAGCGCACCGATCAGCGCGGCGTCCGCGCCGAGCACATCTGCCTGGGTCAGGCGCAGGCCGGGCCGGCGGGCGCGGGCCGCGGCGAGCAGGCCGGGCAGGTCCACCCTGGCGTGGAAGGCGCTGCCCAGCAGCAGCGGAGTCACCACCGCGTGCGTATGGCCGTCGGCGGCGACGGCATCCACGACCTGTTCGACCGAAGGAGCGGTGAGATCGAGGAACGCTGTCCGGACTTCGAGGTCGGGCCGCGCGGCCGAGACGGCGCCGACCACCTCCGCGACGGTCGCCGCCGACCGCGGATCACGACTGCCGTGGGCTACCGCGATCAGCGCCGCGCTCTCGCGCTGGGCGGCTCCGGAGATCGTGGAGCCCGAGCGACCCGCCGGCGCGCTCGCACGCGAACTCGGCGAGGCGCCGAAAAAGGCTCGCGACACGGCCATGTCAGGCTCCGGTGCCGACCTCGACGGCGGTCAGCACGTCGCCGACCAGGCCGGCCGCCAGCGTGTTGCCACCGGCCGGGTCGATCAGCAGGAAACTGCCGGTGTGCCGGTTCACCCGGTAGTCGTCGGCCGCGATCGGCTCGGCGACCCGCACCGAAATACGGCCGATGTCGTTGAGCTCCAGCGACTCCGGATTCGGATCGGCCGCAAGGCGCTGCTCGTCGAAGCGCTCCAGCAGCGCGCCGACGATCGCCTGGGTGGTCCGGGTGCCGTGCTTGAGCAGCAACCGCGCGCCGGGCCGCAACGGCTTGTCGCCCAGCCAGCACACGGTGGCGTCGAACGCGTCGACCGGCTCCGGCGCGTCGGCGGCCGAGGCGATGATGTCGCCGCGGGAGACGTCGACGTCGTCGGCCAGGATCAAGGTGACGCTGCGCCCGGTCTGCGCCACCGCGAGCTCGCCGTCGGGGGTGTCGATCCGCTCGACGGTCGTGCGGACGCCCGAGGGCAGCACCACGACCTCGTCGCCGGGAGCCACCGCACCCGCCGCGATCTGCCCGGCGTAGCCCCGGTAGTCCGGATGTTCCGGGGTGCGCGGCCGGATCACGTACTGCACCGGGAACCGCAGGCCCAGGGCATGATCGCCGGTGCTGTCGGCGTCTACCGGCACCGATTCCAGGTGCTCGATCAGCGAGGGGCCGTCGTAATAGGGGGTCTTGTCCGACCGGGTGGCGATGTTGTCGCCGTGCAGCGCCGAGACCGGGATCTCCAGCACGTCCTCGCTCGACCAGCCGAGGGTGCCGGTGAGTTCGCTGAACTCCGCGGAGATGGCGGCGAACACACCGGCCGCGTCGTCCACCAGGTCGATCTTGTTCACCGCGAGGACCAGTTTCGGCACGCCGAGCAGCGCGAGGACGGCGGCATGCCTGCGGGTCTGCTCGATGACGCCCTTGCGCGCGTCGACCAGCAGGATCACCAGCTGCGCGGTGGACGCGCCGGACACGGTGTTACGGGTGTACTGCACGTGCCCGGGGGTGTCCGCGAGCACGAAAGAGCGGCGCGGAGTGGCGAAGTAGCGATAGGCGACATCGATGGTGATGCCCTGTTCGCGTTCCGCGCGCAACCCGTCCACGAGCAGCGAGAGATCCGGGGTGGCGAGACCTTTGTCCACCGACGCGCGGGTGACAGCGTCGATCTGGTCGGCCAGAACGGATTTCGTGTCGTAGAGCAGGCGTCCGACCAGGGTGGACTTGCCGTCGTCGACAGAACCGGCGGTGGCCAGCCTCAATAGGTCGGACATGTCAGAAATAACCCTCTCGTTTACGGTCTTCCATCGCGGCTTCGGATACCCGGTCGTCTCCGCGGGTCGCACCGCGCTCGGTCAGTCGGGACGCGGCGACCTCGGCGAGGATCGCCGCGTTGTCGGCGGCGTCGGAGAGAATCGCGCCGGTGGAGGATCCGTCGCCCACGGTGCGGTAGCGCACCGACCGGGTCTCGAGCACCTCGCCGTCGCGCGGGCCGCCCCATACGCCGGGCGTCATCCACATGCCGTCGCGCAGGTACACCGGACGCTCGTGCGCGTAGTAGATGCTCGCCAGATCGATGTCCTCGCGGGCGATGTAGCGCCAGATGTCCAGCTCGGTCCAGTTGCTCAGCGGGAACACGCGCACGTGCTCACCGGGCGCGTGGCGCCCGTTGTAGAGGTTCCACAGCTCGGGACGCTGCCGCTTCGGGTCCCACTGGCCGAAGGCGTTGCGCAGCGAGAAGATCCGCTCTTTGGCGCGCGAACGCTCCTCGTCACGGCGGCCGCCGCCGAAGACGGCGTCGAACCGGTGCTCGCTGATCGCGTCCAGCAGCGGGACGGTTTGCAGCGGGTTGCGGATTCCGTCCGGGCGCTCGGTGAGCCTGCCGTCGGCGAGGTAGTCCTCCACCTTCGCCACGTGCAGACGCAGGCCGTAGCGCTCGACGACCTTGTCCCGGAACGCCAGCACCTCGGGCAGGTTGTGCCCGGTGTCCACGTGCAGCAGCGCGAACGGCAGCGGCGCGGGCCAGAACGCCTTGAGCGCCAGATGCAGCAGCACGGTGGAGTCCTTGCCGCCGGAGAACAGGATCACCGGCCGCTCGAACTCGCCCGCCACCTCGCGGAAGATGTGGATCGCCTCGGACTCCAACGCGGCGAGGGTGTCGAAATCGGTGATACCGAACGAACGTTGGATGGTTTCGGTCATGCTGTGTCCTTTTTCGCATGCCCGAGAGGCCCTACGTGGTTACGCAGGCTGCCTCCTTCGGGCCCTGACTCGGTCATGCGGTGTGCAAACCGCATTCGGTCTTGGCGAGGCCGGCCCAGCGACCGCTTCGCGGATCCGAACCCGGCGCCGGCTTCCTGGTGCACGGCGCGCAGCCGATCGACGGATAGCCCTCTTCCACCAGCGGATTGACGAGGATGCCGTGCTTTTCGATGTAGTCCTGCATCTCGTCGTCGGACCACGGCGCGATCGGATTGATCTTCACCAGCCCGAAAGCCTCGTCGAACGAGATCAGCGGCGCGTTCGCCCTGGTCGGCGCCTCCACCCGCCGGATGCCGGTCACCCAGGCGTTGTACCCGGCGAGCGACTTCTGCAACGGGACGACCTTGCGCAACCGGCAGCACTCGTTCGGCTCGCGGGCGAACAGATCCTTGCCCAGCAGCTGATCCTGTTCGGCCACCGTGTTCTCCGGCCGCACGTTGATCACGTTCACCCCGTACACGGCCTCCACCGCGTCCCGGGTGCCGATGGTCTCGGCGAAGTGGTAGCCGGTGTCCAGGAACAGCACGTCCACGCCGGCGCGGATGCCCGCGGCCAGGTGCACCAGCACCCCGTCCTGCATGTTGGAGGCCACGATGTAGTTCGTGCCGAAGGTGTCCTCGGTCCACCGCAGGAGTTCGGTCGCCGAGGCGCCCTCCAGTTCGGCGGCGCCGCGCGCGGCGATGGCGCGCAGCTCGTCCTCGGACAGCTTTTCCACGAGTTCGGTTGTCACAGTTGATCTCCCGTCGACATTCATCTCAGGTCGGCCTCGTCGGCGCGGACTGCCCACTGGGCGAACCGTTCGCCGTCGGTGCGCTGCTTGACGAAATTGCGCACCACCCGGTCGATGTAGTCGCCGAGCTCCTGGGTGGTCACTTTGTGCTGGCGCAGTTTGCGTCCGAAAGCGCTGTCGAAACCGAGGCTGCCGCCCAGGTGAACCTGGAAGCCTTCCACCTGATTCCCGGCGCCGTCGTCGACCAGCTGGCCCTTGAAGCCGATGTCGGCGATCTGCGAGCGGGCGCAGGAGTTCGGGCAACCGTTGATGTTGATGGTGATCGGAACGTCCAGCTGCGCGTTCAGATCCGCCAGCCGCTCTTCCAGCTCCGGCACCAGCGCCTGGGACCGCTTGCGCGTCTCGGCGAAGGAGAGCTTGCAGAATTCGATGCCGGTGCAGGCCATCAGGTTGCGCCGCCACAGCGAGGGCCGCGCCTGCAAGCCGAGGGGTTCCAGCTCGTCGATCAGCGCGTCGACCTTGTCGTCGGGAACATCGAGCACGATCAGTTTCTGATACGGGGTGAACCGGATGCGATCGGAGCCGATCCGCTCGACCGCGTCGGCGACCTGGGTCAGGACGGTGCCCGACACCCGGCCCGCGATGGGGGAGAAGCCGACGGCGTTGAGCCCGTTGCGCAACCGCTGCACGCCCACGTGGTCGATCGGCTTGGTCGGCTGCTCCGGCGCGGGGCCGTCGATCAGCTTGCGCTTCAGGTACTCGTCTTCCAGCACCTGGCGGAACTTCTCGATGCCCCAGTCCTTGATCAGGAACTTCAGGCGCGCCTTGGTGCGCAGGCGGCGGTAGCCGTAGTCGCGGAACACCGAGACGACGGCCTCCCAGACGTCGGGCACCTCATCCAGCGGCACCCACACGCCCACCCGCTTGGCGAGCATGGGGTTGGTGGACAGGCCGCCGCCGACCCACAGGTCCAGACCGGGGCCGTGCTCGGGGTGCACGACACCCACGAAGGCCACGTCGTTGATCTCGTGCACCACGTCCTGCTGGCCGGAGATCGCGGTCTTGAACTTGCGCGGCAGGTTGGAGTACTCCTTCTTGCCGATGTAGCGGCGCACGATCTCGTCGATCGCGGGGGTGGGGTCGATGACCTCGTTCAGCGACTCGCCGGCCAGCGGCGATCCGAGCACCACGCGCGGGCAGTCGCCGCACGCCTCGGTGGTCTTCAGGCCGACCGCCTCGATCCGCTTCCAGATCTCGGGAACGTTCTCCACCTCGATCCAGTGGTACTGCACGTTCTCGCGATCGGACAGATCGGCGGTGTCGCGGGCGAACTCGGTGGAGATCTGGCCGAGCGTGCGCAGCTGGGCCACGTTCAGCGCGCCGCCGTCGCAACGGACGCGCATCATGAAGTACTTCGCCTCGAGCAAGTCGATGTTCTCGTCGCCGGTCCAGGTGCCGTCGTAGCCCTGCTCGCGCTGGGTGTACAGACCCCACCAGCGGAACCGTCCGCGCAGATCGCCCTTGTCGATGCCGTCGAACCCGGTCTTGGCGTAGATGTTCTCGATCCGGGCGCGGACGTTGAGCGGGTTGTCGTCCTTCTTGGACTGCTCGTTCGGGTTCAGCGGCTCGCGGTAGCCCAGCGCCCACTGGCCCTCGGCCTTGCGGCGCACGGGCTTGCCGGTGCGCACGCGCGGTCCCGTGGCCGCCGCCTCGGGACGCGGGCGGTCCGGGCGGACGCGGCGCTCGGAAGCCGGGCGTTCCGGACGCGCGCGGGGTCCCGGCTGGGATTCGGGCGTGGGCTGATCGGTCGGACCGGCGTCGGTGCTCGACGTCATGGGGTCGCTCCTGCTGGGTGGGTGGTACATCCTGCTGAGGGCGCGAGGGGCTGACTCACGCCTGCGGTGTCAGCGGGCCGATGAAGTCGGGATCGCCGGGGATCCGGGATCGGGGCGCGCTGAACTACCGGAGGGAACCGGACAGACAGCAGGCGCTGCAGACGCGCTTGTAGTCGACGTGGCGACGTGCCACAAGTCGTACTCCGAAAGCGCGCATGCGGCCCATTGTGCCATGTCAGCGAGGGCCTTCCGAGCCCGCATCCAGTATTTCCCGCGATTTGGCGGGAAATCCCCTGGACTCCGGTCCAGGTTTGTGACGGCAGTCATAGTGCGGACGCCGAACCAGGCGGGTGATGCGGCAGCCATGGCGGCAGTGACGCTCCGCACTCGGCTTGACCTCGAGCGCGGTCGAGGTAGCACGCTCGGCGCCATGAGTAACACAGTCGCCGGCGCCGCCGCCGAGATCGAGGCCGTTCACGCGGTCGTCGCCCGAGTCCAGCACGTCCAGCAGAACGAACTCGTCGACGAATTCGCGGCGCTGTTCCGCGAGGACGCGATCTGGACCACCGGGCACGGCAAACGCCTCTTCGGACGGGCCGCCATCGCCGAGTTCACCGCCCAGGTGCTGCCGGGGTCGAGCGCGCACGGCACCGCGACCTACGAGGTCGAGCACGTTCTGTTCATCCGGCCCGACGTGGTCGCGGTCAAGGTGCGCCAGCGCTATTTCACTCCGGAGGGTGTCTTGGACAGCGAGGGCACCCCGATGTACGTGATGTCGAAGGAGGAGGGGCGCTGGTTGCTCACCGCCAACCAGAACACCCCCGTCGTGGCCGACTGAAGCTCCGTTGGCCCGCGCCGCCGCCGAGAGGTCGTCGAGTCCGGAACCGACGACCACGGCGGCGGGTTCGCCGCTCGACTCGAGCGCAAACGGCGATTCGAGGGTTGGCCGATGGCGGCCGCGCAGTCCCGGGCGTCGGCGCGCAACCGGCGGCGGTCACACTGGACAGGTGAGTTCTCCCGCCGCGCCTGCCTGCACCGACACCTCCGCGCCGGTGCTGAACGATTTCGGCGGCGGGCCGTTCGGGATCTACGTGCACGTGCCGTTCTGCGCTACGCGCTGCGGCTACTGCGACTTCAACACCTACACCGCGGGAGAACTCGGCACGTCGGCGTCGCCGCAGTCGTGGCTGGACGCGCTGCGGGGCGAGTTGGCCACCGCAGCGCGGAAGTTCGCCGCGTTGCCGAGCACCACGCCGGAGGTGGCCACCGTTTTCGTCGGCGGAGGGACGCCCTCGCTACTGGGCGGCGACGGGCTGGCCGCGGTGCTGGACGCCGTGCGCGCCGAGTTCACCCTCGCCGCCGGGGCCGAGGTGACCACGGAATCCAATCCGGAATCCACCTCGCCGGAATTCTTCGAGCGCATCCGGGCGGCCGGGTTCACCAGGGTGTCGCTTGGCATGCAGTCCGCCGCTCAGCACGTACTGCGGGTGCTCGACCGCACGCACACTCCGGGCCGCGCGGTGGCCGCCGCGCGGGAGGCGCGCGCCGCCGGATTCGACCACGTCAACCTGGACCTGATCTACGGGACGCCGGGTGAGCGGGATGCCGACCTGGACGCCAGCCTGGACGCGGTGCTCGGCGCGGGCGTCGACCACGTCTCGGCCTACTCGCTGATCGTGGAGGACGGCACCGCGCTGGCCCGGCGGGTGCGCCGCGGCGAACTGCCCGCCCCCGACGACGACGTGCTGGCCGCCCGCTACGAGCGCATCGATGCGCGCCTGCGTGCGGCGGGGCTCGGCTGGTACGAGGTGTCGAACTGGGCGGCGGACGAGGCCGCGGTCTGCAGGCACAACCTCGGCTACTGGGACGGCGGCGACTGGCTCGGCGCCGGACCGGGCGCGCACAGTCACGTCGGCGGGGTGCGGTGGTGGAACGTGAAGCACCCCGCGCGGTACGCGGATCGAGTCGGCGCGGGCGGGTTGCCCGCCGCGGGTTGGGAGGCGCTCGGCGCGGACGAGCGCTACCTGGAGCGGGTCATGCTCGCGGTCCGGTTGCGCAGCGGCCTGCCGCTGGCCGATCTGGCGCCTTCCGCGACCCCCGCGGTCGATCGCGTGGTCACCGACGGCCTCGCCGTGCGTTCGGAGGACGATCGGCTCGTCCTCACCGACTGCGGCCGTCTGCTCGCCGACGGCGTCGTCCGCGAACTGCTCGGCTGACCCCGGCATGCGACAACGACGCGGCCGGACCTGGCGATTCGGGCGCGAGCTGCCCGAGACCGCACCCGCCCAACCGGCGCCGAAGGCGATCGTGCGTCCGGCCGGAGGAGCCGATCGCGGCCGGGCGGGTGCGGCGATTCCGCGACCTACGCGACCGTTTCCGTTACGCGCCGCCGAGCGGCCGCGTAGTCTGCGACCAACCCCCAAGGAGACTCATGGCGTCGGCACGGCACATCACCCTTATCCATGAACCGGGCGAATTCGCGGAAGCGCGAGCGGCGGAGAAAGCGGAGAATGCGCGCCAGTGCGCCGTCGCCGCACGCACCGTGGCCAGCTACGCGCAGAACGCCACCGACTGCGAGTCGCTGCTGGCGATGCTCGGGCTCGACGCCCTCGCGGGCAAGCACGCGAGAACCAGCGAGCGCGGCTGACCGCTACGGCTCACCCGCCGTGCGGGTGATCCTGCGCCATTCCCGCGGCGAGAGTCCGTAGGCGGCGCGAAATCAGACTTACTACAGCTGGCGGACCGACATGTTGTGCGCCTTGGCGATCTGTTGTGCGCCGAGGTCACGGTCGGCCAGGTTGCGCCGGACGTAGGCGCGGAGCTGGGACAGCAGGAAGTCGGTCGGGACGGCGGAGCCGTTGGCGTCGTCGCTGCCCGCCGAAAGCAGCCCCCGGATCAATTCGATGCTGGCGCAGCCGGACAGCGCGGCCGCCGGGTCGGCGCTGAGCGCGTCGGCGTCGGCGGTCAGCTGGGCGATGTGGCCGGCCACCAGCCGGTCGTTCGGGCTGTCCTGCGCCCTGGTCACGGCCTGATCAGCTCGGCGGGCAGGCCGAGTTGATCGAGCGGCACGGGCAGGCAGGTCGACGCGCCGTCACCGTGCCAGCTGAAGTCGTGCAGGTCGTTCAGGTCCATGACGTGCGATTCGGTGCGTCGGGCCGTGCGCTCGAGCCCAGGCTCGTGTACTGATAATCGTTCCTCCGGCGGTTGCTCGTCATACGCTGTTGCGGAAGCCACCGTGCGCTCGGACCACCGGATTCAGCACCGCGGCGAGGCGGTGACCGAACGCGTGGTCTTCGCCGATCGCGGCCACTCCATGCCCGCCGATCACGGCCGGCGCGCGGTCGCCGACACCGCATTGCGATTCCTCGGCGAGCACGCTCCCGCGGCGCCCGGCTTGCCGTAGTCCATTCCATCCGGATCGAAGGGAACCATCATGCCGACGATCACCACCACCGATGGCGTCGAGATCTACTACAAGGACTGGGGTTCGGGGCGTCCCGTGGTGTTCAGCCACGGCTGGCCGCTGAACGGGGACGCCTGGCACAACCAGATGAACCTGGTCGCGAGCAACGGCTACCGCGCCATCGCGCACGACCGGCGCGCGCACGGCCGCTCCGGCGACGTGTGGGACGGGCACGACATGGACCACTACGCCGACGATCTGGCGGCGGTGCTGAACGAGCTGGACGTCACCGACGCGATCCTGGTCGGGCACTCGACCGGCGGCGGGGAGGTGACCAGGTACCTGTCCAGGCACGGCACTTCGCGGGTCGCCAAGGCCGTGCTGCTGGGCGCGGTGCCGCCGTTGATGCTGCGGACCGACGCCAATCCGGAAGGGACGCCGATCGCGGCGTTCGACGACATCCGGGCGGGCGTGGCCGCCGATCGGTCGCAGTTCTGGAAGGACCTGGCGGTCCCGTTCTTCGGCGCCAACCGCCCGGGATCGAACGTCTCCCAGGGGCTGCGTGACCACTTCTGGCTGATGGGCATGCAGGTGGGGCTCAAAGGCGCGCTGGATTGCGTCGAGGCGTTCTCCGAGACCGATTTCACCGCCGAACTGCCGGGCATCGACATCCCGGTGCTGGTGGCACACGGTGACGACGACCAGATCGTGCCGTTCGCCGCGGCGGCCGCCAAGACGGCGGAGTTGCTACCGCGGGCACAGCTGAAGGTGTATCCCGGCGCTCCGCACGGCCTGTGCGGCGACTTCGAGAAGGCGTTCGACGCCGATCTGCTGGACTTCGTGCAGGACTGAGGCTGCCCGTCGTCACCGGGAGGCGTTGCGGGCAAGCGGTTCGGCTTTCGACAATTAGACTGCATAAACAGACGAACCGGGATTCGCCTGCGTCGCGTGGTGGGCGCGGGGCGCCGGGTACGGCGCGACCGGAGACCAGAGCGAGGAGGTGCGGCCGATGTCGAGCACCGAGGATCGGCGCTTCGAGGTCCTGCGCGCGATCGTCGCGGACTATGTCGCGACCAAGGAACCCATCGGGTCGAAGACCCTGGTCGAGCGGCACAACCTGGGTGTTTCCAGCGCGACGGTGCGCAACGACATGGCGGTGCTCGAGGCCGAGGGATACATCACCCAACCGCACACCAGTTCCGGCCGCATCCCGACCGACAAAGGCTATCGGCAGTTCGTGGACCGGATCGCCGAAGTGAAGCCGCTGTCGCCCGCGGAGCGCAGGGCGATCATGGAGTTCCTGGAATCGGGTGTCGACCTCGACGACGTCCTGCGCCGCGGCGTCCGCTTGCTGGCCCAGCTGACCAGGCAGGTCGCGGTGGTGCAGTACCCGACGGTGTCGGCGTCCACGGTGCGGCACATCGAGGTGGTCGCCCTCAATCCCGCGCGTCTGCTGCTGGTGGTGATCACCGATACCGGCCGGGTCGACCAGCGTCTGGTGGACCTCGGCGCGGTGATCGATGACGAGGACCTGGCCGCGCTGCGCGGCATGCTCGGCGGCGCGATGGACGGCAAGCGGTTGGCCTCGGCCTCGGCGGCGGTCGCGGAACTGCCCGAGCGCGCGCCGGTGCGGCTGCGCGACGTGCTGGTGCGGGTGTCCACGGTGCTGGTGGAGACACTGGTGGAGCACCCGGAGGAGCGGTTGGTGCTCGGCGGCACCGCCAACCTGACGCGCAACGCCGCGGACTTCGGTTTCCCCGGTTCGCTGCGCGCGGTCCTGGAGGCGCTGGAGGAGCAGGTGATCGTGCTCAAGTTGCTCGCCGCGGCGCAGCAGCCGGGCACGGTGACGGTGCGCATCGGCGAGGAGACGCAGGTCGAGCAGATGCGCGGCACCTCGGTGGTGTCGACCGGCTACGGCGCGGCGGGTGCGGTGCTCGGCGGTATGGGGGTGCTCGGCCCGACCAGGATGGATTACCCGGGCACGATCGCCTCGGTGGCGGCCGTCGCCCGCTACATCGGCGAGGTCCTCGCCGAGCGCTGACCGGAAACCCGGTCGGCCATGCCACTGCTACGCTCGACCCTTCGGGCGGATAAAGTTGAGTGCACGAGACTAATGCTGTTGTCGGCGCGCTTCGTACGCGGCGCGGCACCGGCGGCACCGTCGAGAACGACCAAGGACTAGAGACTCAAAGTGGCACGGGACTACTACGGACTGCTCGGCGTCGCGAAGAACGCGACCGATCAGGAGATCAAGCGGGCCTACCGCAAGCTGGCGCGTGAGCTCCACCCCGACGTCAACCCCGACGAGGCGGCGCAGGCCAAGTTCAAGGAAGTGTCGGCCGCCTACGAGGTGCTGTCGGATCCGGAGAAGCGGCGCATCGTCGACATGGGCGGCGACCCGCTGGAATCGGGCGGCGGCGGAGCCGGCTTCAACGGGGCGGGCTTCGGCGGGCTCGGCGACGTCTTCGAGGCGTTCTTCGGCGGTATGAGCGGCACGGCCGGCGCGCGCAAGCCGCGCGGGCGGGTCCAGCCGGGCGCCGATTCGCTGATCCGCACCCGGCTGAGCCTGGCCGAGTGCGCGGTGGGCGTCACCAAGCACCTGACCGTGGACACCGCGATCCTGTGCGACATCTGCCAGGGCTCCGGCACCAACGGCAATTCCAAGCCGGTGCGCTGCGAGACCTGCAGCGGCGCGGGCGAGGTCCAGTCGGTGCAGCGGTCCTTCCTCGGCCAGGTGCTGACCTCGCGCCCCTGTCCGACCTGCCGCGGCGCGGGCGAGACCATCCCGGACCCGTGCCACAAGTGCGGCGGCGACGGCCGGGTGCGGGCGCGCCGCGAGATCGCCGCGCCGATTCCGGCCGGTGTCGCGAACGGCATGCGGGTGCGGCTGGCCGCGCAGGGCGAGGTCGGCCCGGGTGGCGGCCACGCCGGTGACCTGTACGTCGAGATCGTGGAGCAGCCGCACGACGTGTTCGTCCGCGACGGTGACGACCTGCACTGCACCATCCGGGTGCCGATGGTCGACGCGGCGCTGGGCACCACCGTGGTGATCGACACCATCCTCGACGGCCCGACCGAGCTGACCATCCCCCCGGGCACCCAGCCCGGCGAGATCTCGGTGCTGCGCGGGCACGGCATGCCGCGGCTGCGTTCCGGCGCGCGCGGCGACTTGCTCGCGCACCTGGACATCGTGATCCCGGCCAAGCTGGACAGCAAGCAGACCGAGTTGCTGCGCAAGTACAAGGGAATGCGGGAGCGCGAGCGCGCCGAGGTGATGTCGGCGCAGTCCGAGCACAACAGCGGTCTGTTCGCGCGGTTGCGCGCCTCGTTCAGCGGGCGCTAGGTGGCCGCGACGGTCTTCTACCTCGACGAGGTGCCCGCACCGGGTGCGGTCGCGGTGCTCGACGGCCCGGAGGGCAGGCACGCCGCCACGGTGCGCCGTATCCGGGTCGGCGAGCCGATCACGCTCTCCGACGGGCGCGGTGTGCTCGCCGAATCGGAAGTCGTCGTCGCGCACCGCGACCGGCTCGAACTCACGGTGCGCAACCGGGTGCTGGCGGCCCCGCAGGCGCCGCCGGTCACCGTCGTGCAGGCGTTGCCGAAATCGGACCGCTCGGAACTCGCGGTCGAGCTGATGACCGAGGCGGGTGCGGACACCGTCATCCCGTGGCAGGCGGCGCGCTGCGTCGCGAACTGGGAGGGCAAAGCGGCCAAAGGGGTCGACAAATGGCGGGCCGCGGCCCGCGCGGCCGCCAGGCAGTCCCGCCGGGCCTACATCCCCGAGGTCGCCGACCTGCACCGCACCAAGGATCTACTGGAGCTGGTCCGCGCGGCGAAGGCCGACGGCGCGGTGGTCGCGGCGCTGCACGAGTCCGGCACCGCCCGCTTCATCGACCTGCCCTTCGCGAACGCCACCGCGATCGTCCTCGTGGTCGGTCCGGAAGGCGGGCTGGACGACACGGAACTCACCGCCTTGGCGGAGGCGGGCGCGGACGTGACGCTGCTCGGCCCGACTGTGCTGCGCACCTCCACCGCGGCGGCGGTCGCGCTGGGCGCTCTGGGCGCCCTGACTACCCGCTGGTGAGAGTTTCGCGGTGGTCGCCGCTCCGATCGGCGTCTTATCCACTGGGCCGTGTCGGTGGGGCGCGTTAAACTCGTCTCAACACAGCAGTCGAGACCGGAAAGCAGGCTGTAGCCACTTTTGAGAACACAAGGTGAGATCGGCGACCCGGCCAGCACAGCGGCGGGCATCGGCGCCGGCGACAACGGTTCGGGTCCCGCAGCGCGCACCGTGCGCTCGAGTATCGAACTCGCTCCCGAATCCGTGTTCCCCTTCCTGGGTTCGGCCGACCAGAACCTTCGTGAACTGGAATCGCTGCTCGATGCGGACATCCACGTCCGCGGCAATTCCGTCACCCTCACCGGCAAGGCGGCCGACGTCGCGCTCGCCGAGCGGGTCATCGAGCAGTTGGTCGCGCTCACCGGCCGCAACCGCGTGGTGACCCCGGAGGCGGTGCGGCACACCGTTTCGATGCTCACCGAGGGCTCCAGCGAGTCTCCCGCCGAGGTGCTCAGCCTGGACATCCTGTCCCGGCGGGGCAAGACCATCCGGCCCAAGACGCTGAACCAGAAGCGCTACGTCGACGCGATCGACGCCAACACCATCGTGTTCGGCATCGGCCCGGCCGGTACCGGCAAGACCTATCTGGCCATGGCCAAGGCGGTCCAGGCGCTGCAGTCCAAGTCGGTCAACCGGATCATTCTCACCCGTCCGGCGGTCGAGGCGGGGGAGCGGCTGGGCTTCCTGCCGGGCACGCTGAACGAGAAGATCGACCCGTACCTGCGCCCGCTCTACGACGCGCTGCACGACATGATGGACCCGGAGGCCATTCCCAAGCTGATGGCGGCCGGTGTCATCGAGGTGGCGCCGCTGGCATACATGCGCGGCCGAACGCTGAACGACTCGTTCATCATTCTCGACGAGGCGCAGAACACCACCGCCGAGCAGATGAAGATGTTCCTCACCCGGCTCGGGTTCGGATCGAAGATCGTGGTGACCGGTGACGTCACCCAGGTCGACCTGCCGACCGGCGCGCGGTCGGGTCTCCGCGCCGCAAGCGAGATCCTCACCGAGATCGAGGACATCCACTTCGCGGAGCTGACCAGTAGCGACGTGGTCCGCCACCGTTTGGTCTCGGACATCGTCGACGCTTACGACCGCTTCGAATCCGAGACGCGGTCGCCGGTCGCCCCGCATTACGGCGGCAACCGGGCGCAGCGCCGCGCGGCGAGCCGGGCGGACCGGCGGTAACTCGTTTCGCCGGGCGGGGCTCCGCTCCGGCGACGCGATCGCCGGGATCGTAGTCTGTTCGGGTGAGCATCGAGATCGCCAACGAGTCGGGTATCGACGTGCCCGAAGAAGAGCTGGTCAGCGTCGCGCGGTTCGTGATCGCCCGGATGGACGTGCACCCGGCCGCGGAGCTGTCGATGGTGCTCGTCGATCTCGACACCATGGCCGACCTGCACATGCGCTGGATGGACCTACCCGGTCCGACCGACGTCATGTCCTTCCCGATGGACGAGCTCGAGCCGGGCGGACGCCCCGACAGCCCGGAACCGGGCCCGTCCATGCTCGGCGACATCGTGTTGTGCCCGGAGTTCGCCGCCGGACAGGCGCGCAAGGCGGGGCACCCGCTGGACCACGAACTCGCCCTGCTCACCGTGCACGGCGTGCTCCACCTGCTCGGCTACGACCACGCCGAGCCGGAGGAGGAGAAGGAGATGTTCGCGTTGCAGGCCCGGCTGCTCGAGGAGTGGTACGAGAGCCTGCGCGAGGCGCGGCGGCGCGCCGAACTCGCCGAGCGTGACGCACGGCTGCTGGGCAAGGCGGGCTTCACCACACCGGGTGACTCCCTGGGTTCCGCGTGAATTCCCTGACCCTGGTTCTGCTCGCGGTCCTGCTCGTCTCGCTGGGCGGGGTGTTCGCCGGTGTGGATTCCGCGCTGAACACCATTTCGCCCGCCCGCGTGGAGGACTTGGTGCGCGCCGACCGGCCCGGTGCGGTGCGGCTGAGCCGGATCGTCGCCGACCGGGCCCGCTACGTGAACCTCATGGTGCTGTTGCGCATCCTGTGCGAGATCGGCGCGACGGTGCTGCTGGCCGCCGGTCTGATGACGGTCTGGGAGCGGAACTGGGCGCTGCTGGTCACCGCGCTGGTGATGGCGCTGGTGTCCTATGTGGTGGTCGGCGTCGGCCCGCGCACGCTGGGCCGTCAGCACGCGTACTCGATCGCGCTGGCCGCGGCGCTGCCGCTGCAACTCATCGGCGCGCTGCTCGGTCCGCTGAGCAGGCTGCTGATTCTGCTCGGCAACGCGATCACCCCGGGTAAGGGTTTCCGCAACGGACCCTTCGCCTCCGAGATCGAGCTGCGCGAGGTGGTCGAGATGGCCGGTGAGCGCGGCGTGGTGGCCGACGACGAACGGCGCATGATCCAGTCGGTCTTCGAACTCGGTGACACACCGGCGCGCGCGGTGATGGTGCCGCGCACCGAGATGGTCTGGATCGAGGCGGACAAGACCGCCGCGCAGGCGATGTCGCTCGCGGTGCGTTCCGGGCATTCCAGGATCCCGGTGATCGGCGAGAACGTGGACGATATCCTGGGCGTGGTCTACCTCAAAGACCTTGTGCCGTATGCCGATCGCAGCCGCAAGGTGCGGGTGCGCGACGTGATGCGGCCCGCGGTGTTCATGCCCGACTCCAAACCGCTGGACAGCCTGCTGGACGAGATGCAGCTGCGGCGCAACCACATGGCGCTGCTGGTGGACGAGTACGGCGGTATCGCGGGCCTGGTGACCATCGAGGACGTGCTCGAGGAGATCGTCGGTGAGATCGCCGACGAGTACGACACCGACGAGACCCCGCCGATCGAGGATCTCGGCGACGGCCGCTATCGCGTCTCGGCCCGGCTGCCGGTGGAAGACCTCGGCGAGCTGTACGGGCTGGAGATCGAGCTGGAGGACGTGGACACCGTGGGCGGCCTGCTCGCCCACGAGCTGGGCCGGGTGCCGCTGCCCGGGTCGAAGATCGAGGTTCACGGGCTGGTGCTGCGCGGTGAAGGGGGAGCGGACGCGCGGGGCCGGATGCGGGTGAACACCGTGGTGGTGCGCAAAGCGCGCGAGAAGGTCCCCGCCGGAAAGACCAACGGCGACAATCCCAATGGCAAGCGCAAGGCCAACGGATCGGAACGGGAGACGCCGGCCGATCGCGACGAGGACGGAGACACCGAATGACCGAACTGGACGCCGAGGACAACAAACTGGTCGTGCTGGCCCGCGGCGCGCTGGGCCGCACCGGCGGGGCGAGCGGAGCGGCGATCCGTGACACCGACGGCCGCACCTACGCCGCGGGCGAGGTCACGCTGACCGCGCTGCGGCTGACGGCGCTGCAAGCCGCGGTGGCCGCCGCGTTGTCCAGCGGCGCGGAGGGATTCGAGGCGGCCGTGGTGGTCGGCGGGCGATTGTCCGACTTCGGGGTGGCCGCGGTGCGGGAGGTCTCGGCCGAGGCGCGGATCATCTTCACCGACCGCGACGGCGCGGTGTTCGAGATCGTCGACGACTCCGCGGACGCGGTGGACGCGGTGAGCGCCGACGCGGGCGAGGTGCGCGGTGGCTGACGCGCGGGAGAAAGACGAATTCCGTTCCGGCTTCGTCTGTTTCGTCGGACGGCCGAACACCGGCAAGTCGACGTTGACCAACGCGCTGGTCGGCGCGAAGATCGCGATCACCTCGTCGCGCCCGCAGACCACCAGGCACACCATTCGCGGCATCGTGCACCGCGAGCACGCCCAGTTGATCCTGGTCGACACCCCCGGTTTGCATCGCCCGCGCACCCTGCTCGGGCAGCGCCTCAATGACCTTGTGCGCGATACGTATTCGGAAGTCGACGTGATCGCGCTGTGTATCCCGGCCGACGAGAAGATCGGTCCGGGCGACCGTTGGATCGTGCAGCAGATCAGGCAGATGGCGCCGAAGACGACGCTGCTCGGCGTGGTCACCAAGATCGACAAGGTGAGCCGCGACCAGGTCGCCGAGCAACTGCTCGCCGTCTCCCAGCTGCTCGGCCCGGACGCCGACGTGGTGCCGGTGTCGGCGGTCAAGGGCGAGCAGGTAGAGGTTCTGGTCGACGTCATCGCCTCGAAGATGCCGGAGGGCCCGGCGTTCTACCCCGACGGCGAGCTCACCGACGAGCCCGAGGAAACGCTGATGGCCGAGCTCATCCGCGAGGCCGCGCTCGAAGGCGTCCGCGACGAACTGCCGCACTCGCTGGCCGTCGTCATAGAAGAGGTCCTGCCGTACGAGGAGCGCGAGGACATGCTCGACGTCCACGCCCTGCTCTACGTCGAGCGCCCCAGCCAGAAGGCCATCGTCATCGGCAAGGGCGGCTCGCGCCTGAAGGAAGTCGGCACCAACGCCCGCAAACAGATCGAGCACATCCTCGGCACCCGCATCTATTTGAACCTGCACGTGAAGGTGGCGAAAGATTGGCAGCGGGATCCCAAGCAGTTGGGCAAGTTGGGTTTCTGACCGATTCGGTCGTTGGCGGCCATCGGGATCGACGTCCGGGTCAGAGTTCTCGGCCCATGCTCGTCAGGTCGAACCTATGGTCGGGTCCATGAACGACGCGACAGAGGTCCGGCTCGGAACCGCCGACGACGCACGGCACCACTTCGATGCGATCTGCGAGCTGTATGACGCAGCATTTTCCGCACCCCCGTTCGTTTGGCCGGAGACCGAGTCGCAGCGGCATCGAGAGATGCTCAGCGACATGATCACCAAGCCGGGCTTCGGTATCACCCTCGCGGAATCTCGCGAGCGCCTGGTGGGATTCGTGTATGGAACCACTCTGAGCACCAGCACCGGTTGGTGGGACGGGTTCCAGCAACCGGTATCCCCGGACGTCACGCGCGAATGGCCGGGTAGGACCTTCGCAGTGATCGATCTCGCCGTTCAGGAGTCGGAGCGGCGACACGGTATCGGCCGCCGACTGTTGGACATCCTGCTCGGTAGCAGACCCGAGCAGCGGGCGACGCTGGCAGTCCAGCCGCAGGCGGAAGACACACATGCGTTCTACCGTGCGGTCGGTGGATGGCGCTTCGTAGGGCGGCAAGACACACCGGCGTTCGTATCACCGGAGTTCGACATCTACATCCGGGAGTTAAGGAGTTCGTAGTCTGCTAGCAACTGGTCGAGTTCGCGCACGCACAGCGCATCCGACCACGGGCCGAGGTCTGCTCGCGCATCGAAAATTATTCCGATGAGCCGGTCGGAACGGCACGACACTGCTAGACCGGCTGCCTTGCCGACGACCTGAGCGGCTTCATCGATCTCCCGTGCCGCAATGTGGGCGTGCGCCAGATCGACGTAGGCTACTGCACGATTGCGGGTGAAGTCGTCGCCGATGAGAGCGAGCGACGATTCGGCTGCCTGCTGTGCCTCGGCGGCGCGTCCGAGCCGGTACATGCAGTCGCTTCGGAACGACAGCGACAGCCCTGGCCCATGGAAGTAGGCGATGGAGTTCTCCACTGTGGCAGCATCGTCGAGAACGGTGTCGGCGGCATCGAGCGCTGCGATACATGCCTGATGGCCGCCGGTACCGGCGTAGGCAAATGCCGCAATGACATCGGCATACGAGCGAAGCAGGCCATCGTCCACCGATCGTGCCCAGTTCTGAGCAGCCACCGCGTGATCGATCCCCGTGCGCGGAGAGCCACGCCAAATGGCGAGGTAGCTCATGTTGCAAAGGACTAGAGTCACCAGCGCGTCATTGCCTGCCGCGTGGGCGGATTCGCGGGCCTGCTCGTAACTCGACTTCGCGGAATCGAAGTCGCGCATATCGAAACGCATCCACCCAACCATCTCCGCGAGCTGGCTGTGGACGGTCAGCAGGCGGGGCCGCAACTGGTCCGGCGCTTCCCGCAGTAGAGCGGACGCGATGGCCAGCTGGGCGGAAACCATTGGAAGTACGGCGTACGGGCCGTAAAGGTCCTCCTGTGACAATGCGATATTCATCGCGGACTCGATGTGGCCGATGGTGGCGCTATCAACTCTGCCAGGTTGGACGAGGACTTCACCGACTCGTTGCTGTTCGTCCGGATCCAGGCCCGCCAGCATTGCGGCGACGGCAGGCAATCCGCCAGAAACCCCACCGAACAGGCGAAGCAATTCACGTCGGTTCATCTCGACCCACGTCCTCAGTTCGGCATTCAGAGACGAGTGTAGGCGGGTCGATGGGGAGAAGGTCGCGATCGTGTGCGTGACCGATGCACTCTCGTTGTAGAACCTGTACCCCTGCTCGGGACTGAGACCTTCCAGCACCGTGTCCATGGCATCCGAGGCACGCGGGCTCAGTGCGGCTCGACTGCCCTGCTGTTCCCATTTTCCGATCGTGCGCACCGCACGTCCGCAGACCGCTGCGAACTCCTCCTGTGTGAGCCGCATAGCCGTACGAAGCGCCAGAACGTCAGCGCCGGTCCACTTGTCGATCATCGCTGGCCCCACCCCTCACCTCGACGTGTCGAATACCGGAAGAGTAGGACCAAAATGCCTGCTGCGTTCCTGTATTACGTCGCCTCGTCGCTGGATGCTGATCTTGCATCCGGTGCCGGGTCGATGCCGTTGCGCCCAACGGCACATCGATCGGCTGTGAGCGGCTGATCGATGGCGCGTGCTCCTCGGCGCCGGGTGCTCATCACACCACGAGCGGGGAGATGCGGGGATGGGGTTGGAGGACACTCAGGTGTTGTCGCCGGTGCAGGCCGATACGCCGTTGACGCGGTGCCGCTTTTATCGCGAGACCTGCGGGCTACCCGCCAGAGTGCAACCCGAACTCGGAAGTATCGTCGTGCCTGCGGGCCGAGTAGGCGCGATCACCATGCCGCATCAGCTCGGCGCTGCGGTCAAAGCGCGTATGCACTCTCTGGGCGTGCGACCCGGTCCGATCGTCTCGCATCCGCGCTCGAAACGATGGACGTTCCTGATCGTGCCGGACGTGCCGGACGAGATCAGGTTGTTCGCCGAGTTGTTCCGGCTCAACGTCTCGGTAGCACGCTTCGGTGCGCAGATCGCATTGCCCTCACCAGGCGCGCGCCAAGCGGGATTCCGCGTCTGGGTGACACCCCCACGCGACACCTTCCGCCCGTCCGGCATGGTCGTCATCGAGTCGATCCGAGCTTGCCAACCGCACCGCAGGCGGTGACACCATGGACCCGCAGCTGTCGCCGCGCCCGGATGAGGACGACGTGCACCTGTCGATCCAATTCCACGACCTCCGCCTGAATTTCGCCGCCTGCACATCCGCAGCGTCCCGCTTCATACAGGACTGGCGCGCCTACCACTACCCGGACGCGGTGACCGTGATCCCCGGCGACCCAGCCGGATTACCGCGATTGCCGAACGAACGCCTTTATCTGGAGCCGCCGCAACCGCGATAGTCGCCGGTCGATCTGACCGGTGTGGGTTTCGACCCGGCCGAGCGCTATGGACCTTCGGGCGAGCGAGACCGGCGTGTTCGTACCGGGTTCGTTCACCACCACGGCGTGGGACGGTGGCGCTGCCATTGGAGCTCGGATTCGAGTTGGGCGGCCAACGAGATCAGCAAAGGTTCGGAGTTCGCGGTGCCCATCAATTGAGCGCCGACGGGGAGGCCGGAGTCGGTGAAACCGGCGGGGACGTTGACGCTCGGCCAGCCCAGGACGTTCCACGGCCAGGTGTAGGGGCAGGCGGCGGTGATCAGGTTGTTGGTGGCGTTGACGCCGATGCCGTCGATCTCCTCGGCGCGCGGCGGTGGAGTCGCGGTGGTCGGCGCGAGGACGACGTCGTAGTCGCGGAAGAAGTGGCCGATCCGCCTGTGTAGCAGAGGTTCCAGTTGCCGTGCGGCGTAGAGGGCGGGTCCGTCGAGCACGCGCCCGATTCGGGCGTTGGCGGCGGTACGGGGATCGACCTGGAGGCCGGGCGTTTGGTGGTACACCCGCCGGATCCCGGCGAGCGAACGCGGCAGGAACGAGGCGCCGATCATGATGCCGTAGTGCAGGTCGGCCACGGTGACGGTGTGCCCGAGGCCGCGCAGCGTGTCGGCGGTGCGCCGCACCGCTTGCTCGACCTCGGGGTCCAGCGCGGTTCTGGTCGCGGTGAACGGGATGCGCAGCGACAGGGCGATGCGCAACCGGCCAGGGTCACGGCCGACGGCGTCCGAGGCGGTGATCGGGTCCGGTGTGTGCAGGTCGCCGGGGTGCGGCCCGGCCGCGGCGTCCAGCAGCAGCGCCGCGTCCGCGACGGTGCGCGCCAGCGGCCCGTTCACGGTGAGCCCGTAGAACGCCTCGGCCTCCGGCCAGGTGGAGATCCGCCCGCGCTGGGGTTTGATGCCGACCAGGTTCGTCCACGCGGCGGGGATGCGGATGGAGCCCGCGCCGTCGGAACCCAGCGCCGCGGGGACCAGTCCGGCCGCGACGGCCGCCGAGGCTCCGCCGGAGGAGCCGCCCGGCGTCCTGGTGCGGTCCCAAGGATTGCGGGTGTGGCCGAACCAGGCGGCGCTGGTGAACGGCCACTGCCCGAGTTCGCAGGTATTGGTCTTCCCGACGATCACCGCGCCCGCCGCGCGCAGGCGACGGACCGATTCGGCGTCCTCGGTCTTCGGCGCGAACTCGCCGCCGCACCCGAACGCGGTCGGCTCGCCCGCGATATCGGTGTCGTCCTTCACCGCCACGGGCACGCCGAGCAGCGGCAGTCGTTCCCCGGCGGCCAACCGCCGGTCGGCGTCGGCGGCCTCCGCCAGCGCGCGTTCCCGGCGCACGATGCGGAAGGCGTTCAGTGTGCCCTGTGCCGCGTCGATCCGGTCCAGTGCGCCGCCGACCGCCGCGGCCGAACTGATCGCGCCGTCCGCGATCGCGGCCGCCAGTTCGGCCAGCCCCAGTTCGCGGGTGCCGGGCGGCAGCCGGGTCGGATCGGACACTGTCATGTGAACTCCCTGTCGTTCGCTTTCGAACAACCGTAGCGGGCACCTGGTCAAGCGTCCATAATGTGGCTGCGCGCATCCGCGGGTTCGTGTGGGAACTCGATTGCCCGCCGTGCAAGATCTTGCTCAAAAGATCGTGCGCAGGTGTGAATTTTCCTCGTGCGGCGAGGTGGCAATCAGAGTTGGTACAGCGCAGGCATTTTCGTAGACCGGATGCTGACCGAATGCTTGGCTCGTCCTGTGCGATGCCCAGAATGTGAAGAGTCGAATCCCGCAGGCGCCGCGTTCTGCGGGAACTGTGGTGCGCGGTTGCGCGGAACGGAGTCCGGGGAATCGTCGCGGCAGACCGAAACCGGCGCGATGCGCCGGGAAGAAGCCACCCGTTATCTCTGCGCCGCGGTTCATTTCGACAGTGCGCTGGCATCCGAGGTCGTCGAGAAGGTGCTCGAGGAACCGTTGCGGTCGGTGGCCCGGTCGCCGGGCGTCGATCTCGTCGCGGTGGCGAAGCACGCGGTCGCCGCACGGGAGCGGCAGCTCGCCCGCAACCTGGTGATGATCGCGACGATGGTCGTCGTCATCGGGAATCAGATCGCCGCGGCCGACCTCGACGCCGGGCTGCTGGGCCTGCTCCTGATCCTCGATCCCTTCCGCTTGTTCTCGCCGCTGTCGCTGGGCGCCCTCCTCGTCGGTTGGCTCGCCGTGTGGGGCGAAGGGTGCGTCGCACGCTGGGGCGGGACGGCGAATTCCCTGCGCCGCGGCACGTTTCGCTCCTCGTCGGCTCCGGCACCGCGGAAGCCCTCGGTCCGGCAGCAGATCGAGCACGTCGCGGCCTATTCCGACGGCAATGTGACGGCGTATCACGGCTA
Source organism: Nocardia barduliensis (assembly GCF_013315795.1). Lineage (GTDB taxonomy): Bacteria > Actinomycetota > Actinomycetes > Mycobacteriales > Mycobacteriaceae > Nocardia > Nocardia barduliensis. Next base: position 19,685 of record NZ_JABLTE010000008.1, on the reverse strand, counting down.
CCAGCCGTTCCTCGGCCACGGGTGGCCGCTTTCGGCCTGGTCGATGGCGCTGGACATCACCAAGCCGAGACCGGATCAGGAGCCGGTCCGGCCGTTCACCGCGGTCGAGTTGAACGAACGCCTCCGCAAGGAGATCGCGCAACTCGACATGCGTGGACTGAACGTCTACAACCGGCTGTTCGTCAACGGCGGGGACATCCACCACGACGAGCGATTCCTGCCGGATCCCGCAGGAAGGCCCGTGGATCGGGTGCCGGAGACGACGATCGAGTCCCTGATGACGTCACCGGAAGACCGGGCGCGGCCCTATCTGACCGCGGAGTTCGTCGGCTGGGGCGGGGAGGCGGTGTGGACCGCGTTCGTTCGCCTCGCCGTCAGCTCGACATCGCTGTTCGTGGAGGCGAACTACTGCGCTCTGCCGCCGCTGCGGCAGGTGTACCACGAGATCGATGATCTGCTGCTGCGCCCGCGGCCGTCGCAGGTGCTGCGCGTCGGCGGGCGCAGCCTGCTGCGTCTGCCCCGGACCTACTGGCACGCGGTGCCGGACGCCATCCGGCAACTGCTCGGCGATTTCCGCAGGGAACGCAAGTACGCCCGCCAGGTGAGTGAGGTCGGCCAGGTGTTCACGTTCGATCACGGAGCGCTCATCAGCATCCGTGAGGAGGCCGGCGATCTGCGGATCGACCGGCGTGGCCGCTCGATCCGCTACCACCGCTATTTCCAGCTGCTCGACCAGGAGATGTTCACCAAGACGGTCGAGAAGAAAATCTTCGAGACACTGGCCCAGTTCCTGACCGAGCGAAATATCGATCCGGACGAACTGATTCGCCGCGGCGAGCAGATCATCAACAGCAGCGTGACGATCAACGGCGACGCCAATCTGCTGAATTCCGCCATCGGCGGCGTTTCCGCGCGGGCCGCTTCCGCACCCGCCGAACCCTCGAGAATCAATCCACTGCGCAGAAGGGAAAGCGAATGAACAAGAATGTCGGCAGCAATACCGGAGTTTCCATCGGTGGGAGCGCGAACCTGACCGGGTCCGTCGTCGCGGGCCGTGACGGCACGGTGTCGAACACCGCCGGGGCGGCCGCGATTCCGGTTCCGCAGACCGTGGCGGAATTGCGTTCCGCCCTGCACGATCTGCTCGATCGGATCAGCCGGTACGACGCGGAATTGCCGGACCGGCAGCTGGTCGAGGAAACGACGCGGCAGGCGGTGGCCGAGGCGGCGAAGGAACGACCGAACCGGCTGGTGCTCTCGGGTTTCCTGCACGCCGTCGGGCGGTCGGTCGCAGGCATCGCCTCGCTCGCCGCGGTGGTGAGCGCGCTGGAAATCGCGGTCAAGGTCGTCCTCGGCTGAGCATCGCGCGATGCGGGGGTCATAGATGGCGAACTGCTGGAGATGCCGGGAACCGCTGTCCGGTGGGCGGCAACGGCACTGCACCGCGTGCGGCGCGGGGGTGTGCTGGAGCTGTGGGCACGAACCGGTCGGCGGAGCGGGGCGATTCTGCACCAGGTGCGGCGCGAGGTCGGCCGCCTTGGCGCGGAATCCGAGGCCGCCGGTCGAGAGTGCCCCGCCGCCGCGCAACCCCGCCGTCATCGCGGGGGGAGTACTGCTCGCCGCCGCCGCGGTGGTGGCGGTGGTGCTGGTCGTGGCCCCCGGCGACGACTCGGCGGCCGATCGGAAAGCGTCGGCCGTCGGGTCCGGACCGGCGCTGATGACCACGGGCGCCCGTACCGCCACGGCCACGCCGTCGCGCACGGGCGCCCGCACCACTACGCCGTCGCGCAGCAGCGCGCGCCCCACGACGACGACCACGACGGCCCCGGCGACCGGTCCGGCGAAGGTCGTGACGGCGTACTTCGACGCCATCAATCGGCGGGACTACGGCCGTGCGTGGGAGTTGGGTGGCCGGAACCTGGACACCAACTACGAGCACTTCGTGGCAGGTCTGTCGACGACCGAGCACGAGGCGGTGCGGATCACCGGGCAGAGCGGGGACACCGTGCACATCGAGCTGTCGGCCCGCCAGACCGATGGGTCGATACGGGTGTTCTCCGGCTACTACGTCGTCCGGAACGACGTCATAGTCGATGCGGTGATCCGCTGACTCCTGGTCGGGACGGATGCCTGTAGACATACATACCGTATGTATGTAAGGCTGGAGGTATCCGTTCGGGACTGGGAGGACCTATGGCAACAAGCACTTCACTCGGGCGCACCCACGAGGTGGAGCTGCCCGGTGGCCGCATTCGCTACCACGAGACCGGGGAGGGCGCTCCGGTCGTCTTCGTGCACGGGCTGCTCGTCAACGCGGACATCTGGCGCGATGTCGTGCCCGCCGTCGCCGCGGCCGGATACCGTTGCCTCGCGCCGGACTGGCCGCTCGGCGCACACGAGATCCCGGTTCCGGACGCGGAGCTGACCCCGGTCGGCGTGGCGGACCTGATCGCCGCGTTCCTCGAGCGTCTCGACCTCACCGACGTCACCGTGGTCGCCAACGACACCGGCGGCGCGATCACCCAGGTATTGCTCACTCGCGATCGGTCCAGGATCGGCCGCGTCGTGCTCGCCTCGGTGGACAGCTACGAGCACTTCCTGCCGCAGCCGTTCACGGCGCTTCCGCTGTTGGCGAAGGTGCCCGGGTCGATCCGCCCGCTGACCGAGGTGCTGCGCGTCCGGGCGCTGCATCGATTGCCGCTGGCTTTCGGCTGGCTCACCAAAAGGCCCATACCGCCGGAGATCGTCGACTCCTACCTGCTGCCGAGCCGCAATTCCGCCGCGATCCGCAAAGACCTGCGGCGCTTCCTGAAATCGGTGCACCGCCGGTACACAATGGAGGCCGCGCGCCACTTCGCCGACGTCGACATCCCGGTGCTGCTGGCCTGGGCGCGCGAAGATCGGATCTTCCCGGTGTCGTCCGCCGAACGACTGGCCCGGGATCTGCCGAACGCGACGCTGAAACTGATCGACGACTCCTACACCTTCAGTTCGGAAGATCAGCCCGAGTTGCTCGCCGAATCGATTCTGGAGTTCACTCGGCTGCATGCCACGCCGTAGCCAGGAAGACCGCTCTCGCGCAACCAGAGCCGCGCTCGAACAGGCGGGCCGCCGCCTGTTCACCGAGCGCGGCTTCGCGGGAACCTCGGCCGAGGAACTGGTCACCGAGGCCGGCGTCACCCGCGGGGCGCTGCACCACCACTACGGCGACAAACGGGGATTGTTCCTGGCGGTGCTGGAGCAGATCGAAGTCGAAACCACCGAGGAGATCGAAAAGGCCATCGCCGCGGTCGATCCCGATGACGTGATGGCAGGCATGGCGGCAGGGCTCGGTCTGTTCCTGGAGGTCTGCCAGCGCCCCGCGATGCTGCGCATCGGCCTCACCGATGCCCCGGCGGTGCTCGGCTGGCAGGCGTGGCGCGAATTCGAGTCCGCCCACGGCCTCGGCCTGATCACCGCGCAGCTCGAGCGCGCCCGCGCCGCCGGGTTGATCGCCGACGCCCCGGTCCCCGTCTTGGCCCAGCTGATCGTCAGCGTGGTCAGCGAGGCCGCCCTGATCGTCGCGCACGCCGCCGACCGAGACCTCGCGCGTGCGCAAACCCAGCAGTCGGTGCTGCTCTTGATCTCCGGTCTCCTGCGCAGCGGCGGCTGACGGCTCGCCTGCGCCCGGCGCGTCGACTCGGCGATCGACAGCTGCTCATGTTGCGCCGCCAGCCTGCCCGTTTCCGGCCATTCGGGGCCTTATCCTGCGCATATGACGGAGCAACCGGCACGGTCAGCAGGTCGATTCCGGTGGCGCGTGACGCTGACCGTGGGTCTCGTGCTGGCGGTGTGCGGTGCCGCGACCCGGCCGTTCAGCTGGCCCGCGACCGCGATCGTCGCGGTGGCGGCGCTGGGCGCGATGGTGCCGGCCTTCCGCGTGCGAATCGAGCGGCCTGCGCGCACCGCCCGGCTCGGGCGTGGCGTTGCCGTGTGGGCGGCGCTGTTGGTGGCGGCGTCGGCCTGGGAGGTCTACGCATTGCTGCGGCAACCGGCCCTGAACCAGCCGAGCCCAGAACATCCGAGCTTGTCCACGCTGCTGGATCCGGCGCTCGAACAGTGGCCGCTGCGGTTCGCCGGATGGCTGGTCTGGCTGGGCGCCGGATGGTGGCTGGTGTCGCGATGAGCGACCGCGCCATCGTCATCGCCGGGTTCTGCCTGCTCTTGGCAGTCGCGCTGGCCGCGGCCGCGGTCACCTGGTTACGCCGGGACCTGATCGCGTCTCTGAGCGAGACGATCGAGTACCTGACCAGCACCCGAGCAACGAAGATCACCGCCGTCCTGGTGTGGGCGTGGCTCGGCTGGCACTTCCTGGCCCGGTAACCCCACGCGCCCGACGCTTCCGCATCACGCGGGCCGCTGCCGGTGCTATCCGGCCGTGCGTCCATGCGTCCGTGCGGGACGGCGTGCGGTGTGTCGGAAGTGCACATTCCAACGTGCCCAGCTCACCCCAACCACGTCTTTCGAGCGAAGCGAGACCGAGCATGCGCCGTTCGCGGCCCGGCTCGCGTTTGCGCGGCCGCCGCGCAAGCGACGAAGGAGCAAGCGGCGGCCGCGCAAACGCGAGCCACCATGGGGCCGCGAACACGCCGCGCCGCAGGCGCGGCAATTAAGCTGACCCCCGTGCGGTTGTATCGGGACGAGGCGGTAGTGGTTCGCCAGCACAAGCTGGGTGAGGCGGATCGCATCGTCACGCTGCTCACGCGACAGCACGGCCTGGTCCGTGCGGTCGCCAAGGGGGTGCGGCGCACCAAGTCGAGGTTCGGGGCCCGGTTGGAGCCGTTCTCCTACATCGACGTGCAGCTGTATCCGGGGCGCACGCTGGACACCGTCACCCAGGTGCACACGATGGAGTCGTTCGCCGCCGACATCATCGACGACTACGGGCGGTATACCACCGCGTGCGCCGTGCTGGAGACCGCCGAACGGCTGGCGGGCGAGGAGCACGCGCCCGCGCCCCGGCTGCACGCGCTCACCGCGAGCGCCTTGCGCGCCATCGCGGCCAAGCAGCGGCCGCACGAACTGATCCTGGACGCGTTCCTGTTGCGCGCCATGGGTTTCGCGGGCTGGGCGCCCGCTTTGGACGAATGCGCCAAGTGCGCGACGCCGGGTCCGCATCGCGCTTTCCATGTCGCGGCCGGTGGCGCGGTGTGCGTGCACTGCCGTCCGCCAGGCGCGGCGACACCTGGCCCCGGCGTGCTCGATCTGCTGGTCGCGTTGTTGCGCGGGGAGTGGGAGCGCGTCGAGACGACGCCGGACGCGGTGCGCAGACAGGCCAGCGGGTTGGTCGCGGCGCACTTGCAGTGGCATCTGGAACGTCAACTGCGCACCCTGCCGTTGATCGAGCGGTCCGGGGCGCCGCAGGAGAAGCAGCCGCAGGAAAATCGAGCGGAGGCGAGTCAGCCGCTTACTCCACGAATTGAAGTTCTACCTGAGGTAGCTCGATCATGACGCGCGCGCACACCGCGCGATGCCAGGTGGCCGGGTAGCGGGTATCCGGCTCGTGTTTGGCGTAATCGTCGTTGGTTCGATAAGTGTGCAGGCGGGGTGAGATCTCCCCGGCGTCGATGGCGTCGACCATCGCCTCCACCACCTGTTCGGTCTCGTCCGCGAGGGCGGCGAGTTCGCGTGCCACGCTGTCGGGGATTTGGAAGGCGCCCTTCTCCCATCGCTCGACGGTGCGTTCCGCGACCGCGAAGAATCGCGCGCACCAAGGGACCGGGAGGCCGAGTAATTCGCGAGTGGCCCGGAATCCCGCCGCGGTCCCGGTGCCTGGTAAATCGGTCACGTCCGAGAAACCCCTCCCCAGTATCACGATTAGGGAAAAGAATAAGTCACCGGCGCCGGTGGGAACCGCGGAATTCATCAGGAAGCAACGCGGCGGCAGGGCAGTGGCGGCGATCAGGCAGGATGGAGGCCGTGATCCTCCGCCGAGACTCCGCTACCGCGACCGAGCCGAAGCGCGCGGGCGCCGTCCGCCCGCCCTCGCCGCATCCGTCGGGAGCTCGGCCGCCCGAACTGCCGCCGGAATTGGTGCCGTCGCATGTCGCGCTCGTGATGGACGGCAACGGGCGCTGGGCACAGGAACGCGGGTTGCCCCGCACCGCCGGGCACGAGCGCGGCGAGGCGGTGCTGATGGACACCGTCGAGGGCTGCATCGAGATCGGTGTGAAGTGGCTGTCGGCCTATGCCTTCTCCACCGAGAACTGGCGGCGCAGCCCCGAGGAGGTGCGCTTCCTCATGGGCTTCAACCGTGACGTGATCCGCCGCCGCCGCGACGAGATGCACGAGATGGGCGTGCGGGTGCGCTGGGCGGGTCGCCGCCCGCGCCTGTGGCGCAGCGTGATCAAGGAACTCGAGATCGCCGAGGAACTCACCAAGGACAACACGGTGATGACGTTGACCATGTGCGTCAACTACGGCGGCCGCGCCGAGATCGCCGACGCGGCACGGGAGATCGCGCGCCGGGTGGCGGCGGGCGAGATCGATCCGGAGAAGGTCACCGAGGCGACGGTGGCGAGATACCTGGACGAGCCGGACATGCCGGACGTGGACCTGTTCCTGCGTCCGTCGGGTGAGTTCCGCAGCTCCAACTTCCTCATCTGGCAGTCGGCCTACGCCGAATTCGTCTACCAGGACACGCTTTTCCCCGACTTCGATCGGCGCAACCTGTGGGAGGCGTGTCTGCAGTACGCTTCGCGGGACCGCCGTTTCGGCGGCACCAAGTGAACGGCGGCACGGACATGGACGCAGCGGTGACCCCGGAGCGGGAGCTTCAGGCGCGGGCCGGAGCCTGCCTGTCGAGTTACGGCATCGACGTGCGCGTCGACCCGGAGGGTTCGCTGGGCTTCGAGTACGAGGGCGCGCTGTCCTCGCTGCGCGCGGTGAACCTGGCGCCCGGCTTGGACGTGCTGAGCCTCACCTGCGTGCTGGCCTGGGACCGGCCGCTGAAGCCGCAGTTGCACAAGCGCGTGGCCGAGCGCAACAACGCGCTGCAATTCGGTTCGCTGACCGTGATCGGCCGCGGCAACCTCGCCGACGTCATCCTGCGCTACACCTTCCCCGCCGCGGGCTTGGACGACCAGGCCCTCACCACGATGCTGCTGCTCGTGCTGTCCAACGCGAGCCGGTCCAGGAAGGGCCTGCTGCCCTGAGGTCGTGTCCTGCCGGAGTCGTGACAGTCGTGCGGGTGCCTGGGCGAGTGCCCGCGACCTTCGCGGCATGACTTCGGCGACCACGGCGATTCCGAGTTCGGCGGCGCATGGGGCCCGGCGGCTGCTCGCCCCGATCAGTCCTCGTTCGGGTCGGTGTCTTCGCCGTAGGGGAGCAGGGTGCGCACGCCGCGCGCCAGCGTTTGCGGGTCGAGGTCGCCGAGGATGAGGTGCTGGAGGATGAATCCGGGCAGCAGTCCGATGATCGCCTTGGCCACGGCGTCGACGTCGGCGTCTTCGGGTAGCCAGCCCTTGTCGCGCATGCGTTCGGCGTAGGTCACCCACAGCGCGCGCATCGCGCTCATCGTCTCGCGGACCATCACCGCCGCGCCGGGATGCACCAGCGCGAGCGCCCACGCTTGCGGCGCCAGCCGCACCGGCCCGTCGGGCCCGCTGCGCCGCACGACCTCCTCGGCGATCATGGACATCAGTTCGGCGGGCGTGGGCAGCGGCTCGCGGTTGATCGCCTGGCCCATGGCGATCCGCAGCGACACCGTCGTCTCCATGGCCAGCGCCGTGACGAGTTCGTCCTTGCTTTTGAAGTAGCGGTACACCGCACCGGCGGAGAGCCCGGATTCCGCGAACACGTCCTGCATGGACGTTTCGTGGAACCCCTTGCGGGTGAAGCAGCGCCGCGCGCCGTCGAGGATCTGTTGCCTGCGGCGTTCGAGGTGCTCTTCACTGACTCGGGGCATGCTTACCAAAGTAAAACGAATGTTCGTTCTTGACAACCGCCGGGCCGCGTGCGACGGTAGGCGCAACTAAAAAGAACGAGCATTCGATTTTTAGGAGTAGGCCATGAACACCACGCAGCGGGCGTTGGCTCTCGGTCTGGGCGCCGCACTGCTCCAGGCGCTGATGCTGATCGCGTTCGCCTGGCCGGCCGCCAATATCGCGCCACGGGACGTGCCGCTGGCCGTCACCGGTCCACAGGCCGCGATGGTCACCGGCAAGCTCGCCGAACACAGTCCGGGCGCCTTCGAGATCAGTACGCCCGCGGACGAGGCCGCCGCCCGGGCCGCGATCGAGGACCGGGAGGTCTACGGGGCCGTCATCACCGGCGACGGGCCGCCGCGCGTGCTGGTCGCCTCCGGCGCGAGTCCCGCCGTCGCACAGCAGCTCACCCAGATCGGGCAGCAGCTCTCCGGCGCGCCCGCCGCCCGGGTGGAGGACGTGGTCGCGGCCGACTCGGACGATCCACGCGGGACCGCGTTCGGCGCGATGGTGCTGCCGTTGGTCATGTCCGGCATCGCGGCGGGTGTGCTGCTGGCACTGTTGATTCCCGCGTTCGGCGGCAGGGTGATCGGTCTGGTCACCTTCGGCGTCGCGGGCGGGTTGCTGAGCATGGCGATCATTCAGGGCTGGATGTCGGTGGTGCCCGGGTCGTACCTGGTGCTCGCCTCGGTCGCCGGTCTGGTGTCGTTCGCGGTCGCAGGCTCGGTGGTGGGCCTCGCGGCCGTGCTCGGTACGGCGGGGGTCGGCCTCGCCGCGCTCACCATGCTGCTGATCGGCAACCCGTTCTCGGCGGCCACGTCGGCGCCGGAGCTGTTGCCGCAGCCGTGGGGCGTCGTCGGACAGTTGCTGCCGCCCGGAGCCGCCGCGTCACTGCTGCGCTCGGTGGCGTTCTTCGACGGCGCCGCCGCGACCGGCCCGCTGGTGGTGCTGCTGGTCTGGAGCGCGATCGCGCTCACCCTGCTGGGCATCGGCACGCTGCGCGGTCGTCCGGCCCACGCTCCGGCGCGGAACGCGGTGCCCGTCAGCTGAATTCGGTCACTGGGCGAGCCGCCCTCGAACGAGAGCGGCCCGCCCTCGGTGCAGGACGGTGCGGGTGCTCGAAGCCCGCCGCCCCGAGCGACCCGGCCACCATGCGGCCGGGTCGCTTTCGCGTGTCTCGATGACACCGAAACCCGGTGCGCGGCCGCCCTGCGGGGCCGCATCGACCGGACCCGCCGGAAAGCGGCTCGATCACCTGCTGGTGCGCCGACGCGCCGTCTCGCAGGAAGTGCAGGTGCCGAACACCTCCAGGGTGTGGCTGATCTCGGTGAAGCCGTGCTCGTGCGCGATCGCCTCGGCCCACGCCTCCACTGTCGGGCCCTCCACCTCCACGGTGCGGCCGCAATGCCTGCACACCAGGTGGTGATGGTGGCCGGTGGAGCACTGCCGGTAGACCGACTCGCCGGAGTCGGTACGCAGCACGTCCACCATGCCCGCGTCGGCCAGCGACTGCAGCGTTCGGTAGACCGTGGTCAGGCCGATGCCCTCGCCACGTTTGCGCAACTCGTCGTGTAGATCCTGGGCGGAGCGGAACTCTTCGATATCACCGAGCAGCGCGGCGATGGCGCTGCGCTGCCTGGTGCTGCGGATACCGACCGGTTTTTGCGGAGCGGCCGTGTTGTCTGGCACGAATCACCCTTCCTCGGCGTGCGCGACGGCGTCGACGACGATGTGCGCCAGATGGTCGTCGACGAGTTCGTAGAGCACCTCGCGACCCGAACGCTCACCGTGTACGACACCGGCGGCCTTGAGGATACGCAGATGCTGACTGACCAGTGGTTGCGTGACACCGAGCGCGTCGACCAACTCGTGGACGCAACGCGGCGACTCGCGCAACTGCAGCACGATAGCAATCCGTACCGGCGCTGCCAGCGCCCGCAACAGCTCACCCGCGTCCTCCAGCACGGTGCGTGCGGGGACCGGCGCCGGGCCGGGCGACCGATACGGGTTGTGCGGCGGTGCCGCGGCGGTCTCGGCGGTCATGTCACCAACTCCTTAATGGAAAGCATTACCAGTTTGCGTATGCACAGGTGCGCATGTCAAACGGGCGCGCCGAACCGTGCGGTTGAAACCGGCGCCGGGCCTGCCGATAGGCTGGGCACAATCGCAGCGTCGACGCCAAACTATCGTGTCGAGGCAACAAGAATCCGACTCGCAGTGGATGGAGAATTCTCGCGTGGCACCCAAGTCGAAGGTGGACACCGTTGCCAACCTCGCCAAGCGCCGGGGTCTGGTGTACCCGTGCGGTGAGATCTACGGAGGCACCAAGTCGGCGTGGGATTACGGTCCGCTGGGTGTCGAGCTCAAGGAGAACATCAAGAAGCAGTGGTGGCGCGCCATGGTCACCAGCCGCGAGGACGTCGTCGGCCTCGACTCGTCGGTGATCCTGCCCCGCCAGGTGTGGGTGGCCTCCGGCCACGTCGGCGTGTTCAACGACCCGCTGGTGGAGTGCCTGAACTGTCACCACCGTTTCCGGCAGGACCACCTGCAGGAGGCGTACGCGCTGAAGAACAAGATCGACGACCCGGACACGGTCTCGATGGAACTGCTCGCGTGCCCGAACTGCGGCACCGTCGGCCGCTGGACCGAGCCGCGCGACTTCAACATGATGCTCAAGACCTACCTCGGCCCGATCGAGTCCGAGGAGGGCCTGCACTACCTGCGCCCGGAGACCGCCCAGGGCATCTTCGTGAACTTCGCCAACGTGATGACGACCGCGCGCAAGAAGCCGCCGTTCGGCATCGCCCAGATCGGCAAGAGCTTCCGCAACGAGATCACCCCGGGCAACTTCATCTTCCGCACCCGCGAGTTCGAGCAGATGGAGATGGAGTACTTCGTCAAGCCGGGCGAGGACGTGGAGTGGCACAAGTACTGGATCGAGACGCGGTTCTCCTGGTACACCGATCTCGGCATCGCCGCGGAGAACCTGCGGCTGTTCGAGCACCCGAAGGACAAGCTCTCGCACTACTCGGCGGGCACCACCGACATCGAGTACCGCTTCGGCTTCCAGGGCAACGAGTGGGGTGAGCTCGAGGGCGTCGCCAACCGCACCGACTTCGACCTGAAGACGCACTCCGAGCACTCCGGCACCGAGCTGAGCTTCTTCGACCAGACCACCAACGAGCGCTACATCCCGTACGTCATCGAGCCCGCGGCGGGCCTCACCCGCTCGCTGATGGCCTTCCTGGTCGACGCCTACGCCGAGGACGAGGCGCCCAACGCCAAGGGCGGCGTGGACACCCGCACGGTGCTGCGCCTGGATCGCCGTCTCGCGCCGGTGAAGGCGGCGGTGCTTCCGCTCTCGCGCAACGCCGATCTCACGCCGAAGGCGAAGGATCTGGCCGCACGGCTGCGCAAGAACTGGAACGTCGAGTTCGACGACGCGGGCGCCATCGGCCGCCGCTACCGCCGCCAGGACGAGATCGGCACGCCGTTCTGCATCACCGTCGACTTCGAGACGCTCGACGACCAGGCCGTGACCATCCGCGAGCGCGACACGATGACCCAGGAGCGCATCGCGCTGGACAAGGTGGAGGGCTACCTCGCCCAGCACCTGATCGGCGCCTGAGTTCGCCGCGGCGTCCCGTGGTCCCGAGCGGCCGCGGGACGCCGCTGTTCAGCAACTCTTCTTCCGCGTGATGATGCCGATCGTGGTCGGAATGAGCAGCGCGAACCCCCAGGGCGCGGCGACCCAGAACGGCCAGAAGTAGCCCGCGCCGGTGGCCAGGTAGATCGCCACGCACAACACGTTGACGAATACCCACGGGATCCACATGATCGTGATCCATTGCGGAATGCCGGTGGTGCGCGCCTGCTGCGATTGCCGATGCGCGGGGAGGTCGGACAGCAGCGGCGTCAGCTCGCCGTAGGTCTTGGCGGCGTACACCTGTTGCAGCCGTTCGTCGAATTCGGGCAGCGTCAGCCTGCCCTCGTTCATCGCCTGCCGCAGCTGGTCGATCATCTTCTCGCGATCGGCGTCGGACGCCCGCACGTGATCCTGACTCACGATGTCAGCGTAGGTCACCGGGGCTGTGGTGCGGGATGACCATCCGTGCCAACAGGATTCAGCGGCACGTCCCAGAACGCCAGCTCGTGCCGCAGTCCTTCGCGGAAAAGGTCCTCCGCGCGTGCCGGATCCGCGCCGGACTCGTCGATCATCTGCGCGCAGCGGCGGGTGAGTGCGGCGAATCCCGGATCGGCGTAGGTGTCGACCCAGCGGCGGTAGCGCGGTTCGGCGGGCGGGCGCTGGGCCAGCCGCGCGCCGAGCGTGGAGTATCCCCACATGCACGGGTAGAGGGCGGCGAGGCCCTCGCCGTAGGACGCGGCGGAGTCCAGCAGGAACGCCGTGTACGCCGCGCACGGTGCGCCTTTGGCGGCGCCGTCGAGGTCGGCGCCGAACTCGGCGGCCAGCGAGCGGTGCAGCGACAGTTCCTCGTGGTAGGTGGCGTGCGCGAGGTCGACCAGGTCGCCCAGATGGGCGGCTGGAGCCTGCCACGCGAGGCGGGCGAAGACCCGGACGTAGTCGAGCAGGAACAGATAGTCCTGCTCCAACCAGGACCGGAACACCGGTTCGGGCAGCGTGCCCTCGGCGATACCCACCACGGTGGGGTGGGTCAGCTGTTCCTCCACCGAAGGCAGACCGATCTTCTCCAGATGTGCCGCGAGACTCATACCGGCAGTCTTCCGCATCCGTCCGCCCGGTCGGTTTGCACCCGTGCCGGTGGTGCCGCACTCTTGCGGAATGTTGTGGGATGAGGACGCTCCGATCCGGCCGTTGGCGCCGTCGGAGCAGCGGTTCGTGCGGCACGGCACCTACACGGGCCGGTCGGTGTCGGTGCGGGGCGCGCTCGAGGTGACGGCGTTGGGGGAGGCATTCGCGGCGTTGCGGCGCGCGTATCCGGTGATCGGCTGCCGGATCGCGGAAGACGATGCGGGACAAGGCCATCTGCTGGAGGCGAACGAGCGCGCATGGGTGCCTGCGCTCGTGCGGGAGGGTGACGTGGCGGCGATCGGCACCCCCGCCGTGGACCCCGCGGTCCAGCTGGCCTACCTGGACGTGGTCGGCGCGGGTGCGCACGAGTGGCGCGTCACGCTGTTCGCCCACCACAGCGTCGCCGACGCGGGACATTGCGTAGAACTGCTGGCACGGCTGTGGGACTGCTACACCGGCCTTGTCGAAGGTCGACCGACGAGCATTGCCCCGCAAGGGATTCCGCAATCGCTGGAGTGGCATGTCGCCGCGCGGGGCATCGCCGAAGCCGCGGTGTCCGGATTCGAGGACGTGACCAAGCCGCTTCCGCCCGAGGAGAGGACAGTGCCGCCCGACAGCGCGCAGCCCGCGCCGAGCACGCTCGCCCGCCCGCCGCGCGTGCGGTTGGACCGAGCGGAGACCGCGAGGATCGTGGATCTGGGCCGCAAGACCGGCGTGACGGTGAACGGCCTGCTCACCGCGGCGCTGCTGCGGGCCTACGCACGCGTGGCCGCCGGTGGAGCCACGCCGCTGGGCTGCCTGTACCCGGTGGACCTGCGCACTCGGCTGCGACCACCGGTCGCCACGGCGGCGGGCACCAATATGGCGGGGATGGCCGCCTTCGCGGCGGAGGTGGATCCCGAGGCGAACGTCGTCGAACTCGCACAGCGCGTTTCCGCCCGGTTGACGCACGATCTGGCCGAAGGCGTCGTGCAGCAGTCCGTGCTGCATTTCCCGGATTACTACGGCGCCACCAGGATCCACTCGCTGGCCGGGCATGTCGCGGTGACCAACACCGGAGTCGTTCCCGCGTTCCGCATGCCCGCCGGCCTGGAACCGACCGATTACGAGATCGTCTACCTCTCCGCGCATCCTCGCCCTTCCGCTGGCGCGTCGGCCGCGGTCACCTATCTGGCCTACACCTTCGCGGGTGAGCTGACCGTCGGCGTGCTCGGTGGCGGCGCGCGCACCGACGACCTGCGGCAGGAGGTGCGGACCGAGCTGACCGCGTTGTCGGCGGTCCGCGTGAACTGAACCCGCTGGGACGGGCCGTGGCGGACGAGCCGCCGCCGCGGCCCGGTCTCATTTCGGCTGGACGGGCTCCTGCAACTCGGTGACCCAGCCCGCGGTGTCCTCGGTATAGACCAGGGTGACCTCGCGGCTGGGCCCGGCGATGCGGTAGCCGTTGTCATCGATCCAGCGTCCGAGCGCCTGCCAGGGTTCAAGGACCAGCTCCATGCTGCCGCGATGAACCACGGTCGCGGCCCGCTCGACGGCGGGCAGATCCACCACCGCGAAATCGTGCCCACCGTCCGGATCGAGGTCGACCGGCATCGCGGCGTGGGCGAGGATCGTGCCGTCCTCGCGCTGTTCGTAGTACGCGATCCCGGGACCGACCGGTGTGACCTCCGCACGCGCCAGCCGAGCGCACAGGTCCTCGAACAGCGGACCGATCACCGGGCCGATCGAACCGGGTTCGAAATCGCCCGCCACACCGGACAACTCGGCTACTCGAACAGCGGGAACGGATTTGATCACCACATCGTGGGCAGACATGAAGCCCTCCTTCTCGATGACGCGGAGCCTCGTCTCGACCTGGCTCAGGCGGGCGCGGTCGCTCGTGATGCGCTGCTCGAGCTCGGCGCGGCGGAGCATGAGCATGCCGCGCAGTTCGGCGCCGCCCACCCGCTCGTCCAAGATCCGGCGCACCTGGTCGAGGGTGAAGCCGAGATCCTTCAGCGCGACGATGCGATTGAGCCGTGCCAGCTGTCCCGCCTCGTAATAGCGGTAACCGCTGGCGGCGTCGACCCGGTCGGGCCGCAGCAGCCCGATCGCGTCGTAGTGGCGCAGCATGCGCACCGACACCTGTCCGTGCCTGGCGAAGTCTCCGATACTCAACATGACGAGTCCTGGTCTATGGCCTCACACGGTGTCAGGGTCAAGCCGCGGTCAGAATCGTCCGCCGCGGCCGATCCGCCGGGAGCCCGACGAACCGCCGAACGAGCCGGGGCTCCAGCCGCCGCGCCCGCCGCCCGCCGCCCCTCGCAGCAGCCCTTCGAGCAGGATGCCGCCGAGCACCGCCCCGGTGTGGACGCCGCCGGAGGGACCCCGCGCCGACTCCCAGGCGCGCACGCTGGCCTGCGCCGCCTGTAGCGCGCGCCCGGCCAGATCAGTCGCCGCCTGGGCATGACGCAGCGCCGTGGCGGGGTCGCTCGCGCTCAGCCGCCGCGCCTGGTCGAGGTTGCGCTGTGCTTCCGAGAGCCGGGTGCGCGCTTCGGCGTCGATGCCCCCGCGCCGGGTGGCGAGGTAGTCGGCGGCCGAACCGATCCGCGCACCCGCGTCGGTGAGCGCGTGCTCGAGCCTGCGCCGCAGGTCCTCGGCGGCCTCTTTGCGGTCGGTGGCGGCGGCGACGGCACGGTCGAGGTCGGCGTCGGCGGTGACCGCGTCGTGGAAGGCGCTGAGCGGGTCGGTGTCCGCCGCTTCGGTCGCCTTGTCCAGCGCGGACTGCGCGGTGGTGCGGGCCTGCGCCAATTCCGGCCCGCCATAGCCGGAGAGTTCGGCCGCGTAGGCGATGTCGCGGCGCAGTTCGTCCAGCACGGCGGGGAGGCCGTCGCGGGCCTGCCGGATGGCGCCGGACGCGTTGTCGACCGCGTCGAGCAGGGCACGGGCCTGACCGATCGCGGCTTCGGCCGACCGGATGGCGGCGACCGCGCCGCCCTGCTCACCGACCGGCTCGGTGAGGGCGGACCGTCCCGCGTCGACGCTCTGCTCCGCGAACGCGATCCGCTCCCGCGCCATCCGCACGTTGTCCTCGATCGGCGCGAGCACACTGGCCGGATGGGTGGCGGCGAGCCGGTTCAGCTCGCCCTCCGAGGCGGGGACCCGGGCGGTGACGTCCACGATGTCCCTGGTCAGAGCGTCCAGCCGCACCGGGGCGTCGAGCAGCAGATCGCGCATGGCGTCGAAGGCGGCGACCTGCGCGTCGAGTTCCCGGTCGGCGCGCCCCACCGTGCCGATCAGGTCGACCAGCAGTGCGCGCTGTTCGTCCGCTGTCTCCCGGATGGCGTCGTCCAGGCGTTGCCGGATCGAGAACCCTTCGGCGACAGCGGCTTTCGCGTTGTCGAGAGCCGTGCGGAAGGGGACCGTCGCGGTGGCGCCGAACTCGCCCGTGGCGAGGTCGAGTTCCTCGCCGCTGGTGCGGATGGCGTTGTCGATCTCCACCAGCGCCTCGCGCGAGCGGGCGTGCAGCGCGTCCAACGGCAATGCCGACAGCGCCGCGGTGTTCTCCGGGTCCACCTGCCGCGCCGCCCCGAGTTCGGCCTCCGCCCGGTCCCGCCGCCGTTTGCGCGCGTACCACACGAGGCCGCCCGCGCCGAGGACGACGAGCAGGCCGAGGACGAGCAGCGCTCGGACGCTCACCACGCCGCCGCGCATGGCCGCGTCCAGTCCGGCGGCCGTCGCGACCCCGGCATCGGCCCAGCGGCCGTCGCGCAGGGCGGGCTCGACCTCCCGGATCGCGATGTCGTCGAGCTCGGACTCGCTCACGCCGCTGGGCAGCTCACCCGCCAGCCAATACGCGCGATCCTCGGTGGCGACGGCCAGCAGGAGATCCCGCCCGCCGAACCCGGACATCGATGCGGTGCGCGCCGACCAGTCCTGCGGAGTGAGGCCGTCGAAGTCGCGCACGTACACGACCCACAGCCGGATCTGGTGATCGGCGTAGAGCTGGTTCACCGCATTGCGCACTTGGTCGCGCTGACCCTGGTCGAGCGCGCCGGCCTGGTCCTCCACGTAGGTGTCCATCCGCAGCGGCGGTTCCGCCCCCGCCGCAGGAGCCACGGCCAGGGCGAACACGGCGAGCAGAACGCTGATCGCGAGCATGCGAGCGAGGCTGATCCGCGGCGGCGATGACATGGCACGAATCTAGCTCGCTAGCATCGTTTCGTGATCACCATCGATCGCCCGTACAGCGGCCACGTGTCAGCGGATTCGAACCCGCAACAGCGCGACGTCCCCGGCGCCCGCATCGTCAAGATGTCCGTCGGCGGCATGGACAACAACTGTTACCTGGTGCAGTGCACCGCCACGGGCGCCGCCCTGCTGATCGACGCAGCCAACGAGGCGCCGCGTATCGCCGCCCTGCTCGAGCAGGAGGCGCCGGGGCGAGTCGAGTTGATCGTCACCACGCATCAGCACCGGGACCACTGGATGGCGCTGCGGGAGACCGCCGCCGCCACCGGCGCCCCCACCGCGGCCCATCCGCTCGACGCCGCCCCGCTGCCGGTGCGCCCGGACCGGCTGCTCGCCGAAGGCGACACCGTCACGGTCGGCGACCTCGTCTTCGAGGTGATCCACCTGCGCGGCCACACGCCGGGCTCGATCACCCTCGCGCTCACCGACGGGGCGGGCCGCACCCACCTGTTCACCGGCGACTCGCTGTTCCCCGGCGGCGTCGGCCGCACCACCGCACCGGAGGACTTCACCTCCCTGATCACCGACGTCTCCACGAAGTTGTTCGACCGTTACCCCGACGACACCGTCGTCTACCCCGGCCACGGTGACGACACCACGCTAGGTGCCGAGCGCCCCGACCTTCCGGCTTGGCGAGCCCGCGGCTGGTAACCGTCGGCGTCGCAGGGGGCGCTGAGCCGGCAACCGGTATCGAGCGGGCTCCGACGGTTACCGGTCCGTGATGCCGCTACTGGCAGACTTGGGGAGTGGATTTGCCAACGATGCGCACCCGAGCTCACCCGGCTCCCGACCCGGCCCGGCCGCACGGCTTCGGCGCGGGGTTGCTGCGCTGGGCACGGCGACTGGTCATCGGTTCGGTGGTGATGGGGGCGGTGCTGGTCGGCGGGACCGCGTTTCGGGTGTGGCAGGTAGCGCGCATCGATGACTACACGAAGGCCGACGCGATCGTCGTGCTCGGCGCGGCGCAGTACTCCGGAACGCCGTCCTCGGTGTTCGAAGCGCGACTCGACCGGGCCTACCGGCTGTTCCGTGCCGGCGTCGCGCCTCGGGTCATCACCGTGGGCGGCAAGCAGGAGGGCGATCTGTTCACCGAAGCCGCGTCGGGCAAGAACTACCTGCAAGCGCGCGGCGTACCCGGTGACAAGATCCTGGCCGTCGAAACCGGATCGGACACCTTGCGCAGCATCGAGGCCGTGGCGACGGCGATGCGCGCACGGGACATGTCCTCGGCGGTGCTGGTCAGCGATCCCTGGCACTCGCTGCGCACCCGCACCATGGCCAGGGACGAGGGACTGGCCGCGTGGACCGCGCCGACCAGGACCGGCCCCGCCGTCTACACGCGCGAATCCCAGGCGCACGGCATCGCAAGGGAGACCGGCGCCCTGCTCTGGTACCAGCTCACCCACTTCTCCGCGGACTTCGCCTACACGGCTGGACAGTGAGACCGATGAGCGCCCGGTACACCGATCACGACACCGAACGCCTCGTCGTCGAGGGCGCCAAGACCGCGGGACTCGGCCCGCCGCGCAGTGAGTTCGAGACCGGCCACCGCACCGAGTTCGCCCGCGACCGCGCCCGCGTGCTGCACTCCGCGGCCCTGCGCAGGCTGGCCGACAAAACACAGGTCATGGGCCCCCGCGAGGGCGACACCCCACGCACCCGGCTCACCCATTCCCTGGAAGTCGCCCAGATCGGCCGCAGCATCGCAGACGGCCTCGGCTGCGACCCGGACCTGGTCGACCTGGCCGGACTGGCCCATGACATCGGCCACCCGCCCTACGGTCACAACGGGGAGAAGGCACTCGACACTTTCGCCGACGCATACGGCGGTTTCGAGGGCAATGCGCAGAACCTGCGCATCCTCACCCGCCTCGAACCCAAAGTGCTCGAACCCGACGCCACCAGCGCGGGCCTCAACCTCACCCGCGCCGCACTGGACGCGGCGATCAAATACCCGTGGGGGCGAACGGGTCCCGGCACCAAGTTCGGCGCCTACGAAGTCGACATCGAACGCCTGGAGTGGATCCGCAAGGGTGCGCCGGACCGGCGCCGCAGCCTCGAATGCCAGATCATGGACTGGTCCGACGACGTCGCCTATTCGGTGCACGACGTCGAGGACGGCGTCCTCGCGGGCCGGATCGATCTACGCGCGCTGGCCGACCCCACCGAACAGGACGCGCTCGCGGCGCTGGGGCAGTTCCAGCACTCGCTGGCGGCCGACGAGCTGATCGCCGCCGCGCAACGGCTGTCGGAACTGCCGGTGGTCGCGGCGGCCTCCGGCTACGACGGCACGTTCACCGCCTCGGTCGCGCTGAAGCGTCTCACCAGCGAGCTGGTCGGCCGCTTCGCCACCGCCGCGATCATGGCGACCCGGGAGGTGGCGGGCCAGGAACCCTTGTCCCGCTATGCCGCCGACCTGGAGGTGCCGCGCATCGTCGCCGCCGAGGTGGCCTTGCTGAAGACCGTCGCGTTGCGCTACGTGATGTCCGACTCGGCGCACCGGTTGCGGCAGGCCGCCCAGCGCGAACGCATCCTCGCCGTGGCCGACCGGTTGCTGGCGACCGCCCCGCACAGCCTCGACCCGCTCCTGCTGCCGTTCTGGAACGCGGCGTCCGACGACACCGCCCGCGTGCGCGTCGTCGTGGACCAGATCGCCTCCTACACCGAAAGCCGTTTGGAGCGAGTAGCGGTCCACCTGGACGCCTAGACCGGAGGTGCGT
>NZ_JABLTE010000089.1 GCF_013315795.1 Nocardia barduliensis | reverse complement strand
CGCCGCGTCCGCGACGCAGTCGCCAGCGGCGGCCGCTCGGACGCGAGCCACCAGTGGGCCGCGAACACGCCGCGACGAAGTCGCGGCAGAATCAACACCATGCGCATCTTCCTGGCCGGTGCGACCGGCGTGATCGGGGTCCGCTTGCTTCCGCTGCTGATCGAGGCGGGGCACGAGGTGGCGGGGATGACCCGGTCGGCGGCGAAGGCCGGCCAGTTGCGGGCGGCGGGCGCGGAGCCGGTGGTGTGCGACGTCTACGACACGGATGCCCTGATCGCCGCCGTGGTCGGGTTCGGTTCGGAAATGGTGCTGCATCAGCTCACCGACCTGCCGGACGACGCGGCGCTGCTGCCGGAGCGGGCCGAGGCGAACGCGCGCATCCGCACCGAGGGCACCCGTAATTTGATCGCCGCCGCGCGGGCCGCCGACGCGCGGCGCTTCCTGGCGCAGAGCATCGCGTGGGAGCCGCCCGCGGGCCGGGGTGCGGTGATCCAGGAGCACGAAGCGGCCGTGCTCGACTTCGACGGCGTGGTGGTGAAGTACGGCCAGTTCTACGGGCCGGGCACCTATTACGAGACCGAACTGCCCACGCACCCGCGCGTGCACGTCGACGATGCCGCGGTGCGGACGATTCCGCTGCTCGACGCGTCGAGCGGTGTGGTGATCGTCGCCGACGCGTCCTAGCGCCGGTCAGGAGGCGCAGGGGCCGGTGTCGACCGCCCGGTCGGAGCGCCATGCGTGGTCGAGGCGATCGAGCACTTCGGGCAGGCTCGTGGCGAACCCGACGTTGCTGTTGTTCTCGTCGACACCGAACACGATGCCCAGCACGCGGCCGTCGCGGTCGACGAGCGGTCCGCCCGAGTTGCCGTGCTGGATCGAACCGTCCAGCGTGTAGATCTCGCGTTCGCCGAGACCGGTGCGGTAGATGTCGCGCACCTGGCGCGCGGCTCGGCTGCGCACCCGGGTGGCGGACGCGGTGTAGGACCCGCCCCTGGGGTAGCCGAGCGCGATCGCGTCGGCGCCGGGACCCGCGGCTCGGGGCGCGACGGTGAGGGCGGGCGCGGCGAGACCCGGGACGGCGAGCACCGCGATGTCCATGATCGGATCGAACTGCACGACGGTGGCGGTGAGCTGGCCGGTCGCGGTGTCGACGGAGACCTTGCTGGATCCGGCGACGACGTGGGCGTTGGTCAGCACCCGTTCCGGCGCGATGACGAATCCGGAGCCGGATTGGCGCACGCCGCAGGTCGGTGCGAGGTCTTGCACGCGCAGCACGCTCGGCCGCAGCTCGGCGGGCATCGGCCCCTCGGCGATGCCGGGATCGGGCGGCGCGAGCGGGCGGGCGAGCCCGGCGTCCACGATGGGCGCGGTGAGCACCTCGGACAGGCCGGACAGCCAGAACGGCGCGATCTCGTCGATGGTCCGCACGGTGGCCGAATCGCGCACCGAGGCCGCGGATTCCAGCGGCGCGGCGAACAACCACACCACCAAGGGGACCGTGATCGAATACAGCAGGCACCCGCCGAGCGCGTCCGCGCGTCGCGCGACGGGGTCGGCAACCGCCGCCCGCGCGGCGCGCCCGGCCCGGTGTCCGGCGATCGCGCCGAAGGCGATCAGTCCGATGATCACCGTCAGCGCGAGCAGCAGCCGCACGGCGCCGGGAGCGAGGTGACCGAGCGTGGTCGCCGAGAGCGCCGCGCCGAGAATCGCGCCTGCCAGAGCGCCCGCGAAACCAGGCAGCCCCACGATCGCGCCGCGGCGCCAGCCGAGCACCGCGGCGGCCACGAGGGTGCCGAGCACGACGAGATCCAGCCAGTTCGGCAAGGTCAACGCCACACTCCCGTCGCTGCTGAGGAAAGAACGGCGACGGGCTCGTCGTCGGCCGCCCCGTCGCCGCCCGGCTATAACCCGGCTAGCGAGGCGGCAACGGTCGAGCCGCTAATCTAATCAGCTATTCGAGCTGCGGCAACCATGTCGCGCTACGCCGTGGGCTGGGTGGCCAGCGCTCGCCGGGCATACGCGCGGACGTCGGCATCGCTGTCGTCGACGGCGGCGCGCAGCGCGTCGTGCGCGGCGGGCAGGTCCGGCCACGCCGACAGCGACAGCACGGCCGCCTTGCGGACGTCGAGATGCGGATCGCGCAGCGCCACAGCCAGGATCGGCACCGCCAGATCGGGATCGGCGCCGGCCAGCCCGCGCGCCGCACCCACCCGGATCTGCCAGGCCGAGTGACGCAGGGCGGCCGCGAGCGTCGTGAGGTCCACGGGTTGCGCGCCCAGCTGGGCGAAGGCGGTCAGCGCCGCGGCGCGGACCAGCGGGTCCTGGTCGTCGGCGAGGCGACGGAGCACCTCGGCGCCGCCGTCGCCGATGGCGGCCAAGCCTTGGGCGACGGCGATCCGCACTTCCCGGTTGGGGTCGTCGGCCAGGGTGGCGACGCCGTCGCGGTCGTCGAGCGAGACCAGCGCGCGGACCGCCTCGATGCGGACGCGATGGTCCACGTCCGCCAGCGCGGCGTGATACTGCGTGGCCGCGCCGGCCCGCAGGGCGCGCAGCAGATCGATCACCGTGGACCGCACGATCGGGTCGGCCGAATCGAGCCGGTCGGAAAGCCCGGTCGCGGAGGGCAGGACCTCGACGAGTTCGCGCAGGCTCGCCGCGGCCGCGCGCCGGACCGAGGCCGCCTCGTCGTCCAAGGCGTCGCCGAGGGCGGTCGCGAAGCCCTCGGGGGTGTGCTCGGTCAGCACCGAGATCGCCGCGGCTCGCACACCGGCGTCCGGGTCGGTCAGGTAGGGCGACAGTTGCGCCACGGTGGGCTCGTCGAGCGCCAGCAGCGCGACGATCCGGGGCGAGGGGGGAGTCGCCGGCCGCGACGCGGCATCAGCGCCGTCGTGCTCAGCGGTGGCGCCGATGTGCGGCGCACGGCCTGCGCTGTGGTGCGGCTGGTGCACCGGTACCGCCTCGGCATCGGCCGAGGGCAGGTCGTCGAGCCCGGGCACCGGAACCAGATACGGCGCCACCGGCCGCTTCAGGAAACCCATGGTTCCGTCGGGGTTCTTGCGCAGGTTGAGGTGGTATCGCCATTCGACATCGTCGCGTTCGGGTAGGTCGGCGCGCTCGTGGTAGAGGCCCCAACGGGATTCGGTCCTGGTCAGTGAGCTGCGGGCGGCCATCTCGGCGCAGTCGCGGATGAACGACACCTCCACCGCGCGCATCAGCTCGTGCGGGGTGCGCGCGCCGATGCCCTCGATCTCCCCGCGCATCCGGTCGAAGGTCTCCACCGCGATGGCCAGCTTCGTGGCCGTCTTGGGCGGCGCCACATAGTCGTTCACGAAACGGCGCAGCTTGTATTCGACCTGTGGCTGCGGCGGTCCGTCCGGATGGCGCAGCGGGCGGTAGATCAGCTCGTGCGCGTCGGCCAATTGGTCCTCGGGCAGCTCGGCGGGGGCGGCGACCTCCGCCAGGGTGGACGCGGCGTGCGCGCCTGCGAGATCGCCGAAGACGAACGCGCCGATCATGTAGTTGTGCGGCACACACGCCAGGTCGCCCGCCGCGTACAGGCCGGGCACGGTGGTGCGCGCGTGCTCGTCGACCCACACACCGGAGGCGGAATGCCCGCTGCACAAGCCGATCTCGGAGATGTGCATCTCGATGTCGTGGGTGCGGTAGTCATGGCCGCGGTTGGCGTGGAAGGTGCCGCGGGTCGGGCGCTCGGTGGTGTGCAGGATGCCTTCGAGGGTGCTGAGCGTCTCGTCGGGCAGGTGCGACACCTTGAGGTAGATGGGGCCGCGTGCGGATTCGATCTCCCGCTTGACCTCGGCCATCATCTGGCCCGACCAGTAGTCGGAGTCGACGAAGCGTTCGCCGTCGGCGTTGACCTGGTAGCCGCCGAAGGGATTGGCGACGTACGCGCAGGCCGGGCCGTTGTAGTCCTTGATCAGCGGGTTGATCTGGAAGCACTCGATGCCGCTGAGTTCGGCGCCCGCGTGGTAGGCCATCGAGTAGCCGTCGCCCGCGTTCGTCGGGTTCTCGTAGGTGCCGTACAGGTATCCGCTGGCGGGCAGTCCGAGCCTGCCGCACGGTCCGGTGGCCAGGATCACCGCCTTGGCACCGACGGCGACGTACTCACCGGTGCGCGTGTGCAGGGCGGCGGCGCCGACGGCGCGTCCGTTGTCGGTGAGCACGCGCACCGGCATGAGCCGGTTCTCGATGCGGATCCGCTCGCGCATCTTGCGCTGGCGCAGCACGCGATACAGCGCCTTCTTGACGTCCTTGCCCTCGGGCATCGGCAGGACGTACGAACCGGAGCGGTGCACCCGGCGCACCGCGTACTCGCCGTACTCGTCCTTCTCGAACTTCACGCCGTAGCGCTCCAGCCGCTGCACCATGGCGAAGCCGCGCGTCGCGGTCTGGTACACGGTGCGCTGGTCGACGATGCCGTCGTTGGCCCTGGTGATCTCGGCGACGTAGTCCTCCGGTTCGGCCTTGCCCGGGATCACGGCGTTGTTCACCCCGTCCATGCCCATGGCCAGCGCACCGGAGTGCCGCACGTGCGCCTTCTCCAGCAGCAGCACGTTCGCGCCCTGCTCGGCGGCGGTGAGCGCGGCCATCGTGCCCGCGGTGCCGCCCCCGATGACGAGCACGTCGCAATCCAGCCGGATCTGTTCGGATAGCGGCGGAATGTTCACAGTCGCTCCAGGATCTCGGTCTTCGTCGCGGACCGGTCGATCGCCTCGCGCGGGCTGGGCACCGGCACCAGCGCCCGCAGCGTGCCGCCGCCGAGCACGGCGATGCGGTCGCCGAGCAGCAGGGCCTCGTCGAGATCGTGGGTGACGAAGACGATGGTGGTGGGGTGGGCGCGCCAGGTCTGGATCAGCAGGCGCTGCATGGTTTCCCTGGTCTGGGTGTCGAGTGCGCCGAACGGCTCGTCCATCAGCACGGCGCGCGGCGCGGCGGCCAGGCTGCGCGCGAGCTGGACGCGCTGGCGCATGCCGCCGGACAGGTCGCGCGGCAGGTAGTCGGCGTAGCCGGTGAGCCCGACTTCGTCGACCCAATGCAGGGCGGTGGCTCGCCGCTGGGCCCGGGGTGTGCCGCGCAGGCGCAGGGCGAGTTCGATGTTCTGCCGCACGGTGCGCCAGGGCAGCAGCGCGTCGTCCTGGAACACCAGGGCGCGGTCGGCCGCAGGCCCGGCGACGGGGGCGCTGTCGGCCAGGATGGCTCCGCCCTCCGGGGCGCGCAGCCCGGCGATCGCGCGCAGCAACGTAGACTTCCCGCACCCGGATTTGCCGACCACGACGAGGATTTCGCCCGGCGCGATCGACAAGTCGAGTCCGTCGAGCACCGGTTCGCCGCCGTAGGCGATCCGGACGCCGGTGAGGCTCAGGCGCATTCCGGTGGATGGCGGTGCGTCGATCACTGTGGTCATGCTTCGACCTCTCTGGGCAGCCAGCGGGTGATGCGGCGGCCGGCCAGCTCGACCAGCCCCGATGTCGCGAAACCGAGGACGCCGATGGTGATCATGCCGACGAACACGGCCGGATAGTCCACGATGGTGTACGCCTGCCAGGTGCGATAGCCGACGCCGAGGCGCCCGGAGATCATCTCCGCGGAGATCAGGCAGATCCACGCCACACCGACGCCGACCGACAGTCCGCTGAAGACGCCGGGCAGGATGCCGGGAAACACCACGCGGGCGAGCACGTCCAGCCGGGACGCGCCGAGGGTGCGCACCGCGTCCTCCCAAATGGTGGGCAGCGCCCGCACCGCATGCCGGGTGCTGACCAGCACCGGGAACAGCGACGCGGTGCACGTGATGAACACGATGCCGGATTCGTCGCTGGGGAACAGCAGGATCGCGACCGGGACCAAGGCGATGGCCGGGATCGGCCGGACCAGTTCGGCCAGCGGGCCGAAGGTGTCGGCGAGCAGCCGCGACCGGCCCAGGCCGATGCCCGCGAGCACGCCGACCACCGCGGCCAGACCGAAGCCGGTGACGATCCGCAGCAGCGACTGCGCGATGTCCAGGTAGTACTGGTCGGCGCGCAACTGGGTGCCGAATTCGGCGACGATCTCGGTGACGGTCGGCAGCGTGTCGAAACGCAGGCCCGCCCGAATGTTGTTGACCGTGACCACCTGCCACAGACCGACCGCGACGGCGACCGAGGCGACCCGCAGCAGGCGCGAGCGCCAGGCCGACCGTGCCGCCGGGGCGGCGTCCGATCGGGTGGCGGCGGGTTCCGCCGCGGCTCGCACTGCCGGGGCGGCGAGTTCGCTGGTCATCCGCGTACTTCCGTGACGGCCTGGTCGTAGCCGACCGCGATGGCGGACGGATGCGCCTGCCGGTAGCGCTGCGCGGCGGCCGCCGTGGTGAAGGGCAGGTAGGCGGCGCCGTCGCGCAGCCAGATCGACTTGTCGGCGAACCACCGCGTGCCGAGTTCGGCATCCGGGACGTAGGCGGCGCGGATCGTCTTGCCCTGCGCTTTCGCGGCCTGGATCGCGCGCAGCAGGCAGGTCGGGTTCGCCGACGGTTGCGGTGTCGGCGCGCCGTCCAGCCACAGTTCACCGGCCAGCGCGGGGTTCTCCGCCGCGGTGCCGCAGACGGGGTCGGCGCCGGTGACCCGCGTGGGGTTGGTGGTGTTCGCTAGGTCGCGGTCGTAATCGCGGCCGGTCTCCGCGAACGCCTTGCGCAGCGGCCCGTCGTCGACGAACCGGTCGATGTCCAGCTCCGCGAAGTCGCCGATCGACTTCAGGTACGCCACATCGCCTTTGAGCGCCGCGATCAGGCTCGGCTTGAGCGTGGTGTCGAAACTCGTCCCGCCCGGACCGTTGTAGAGGTACACCACCTCCTGGGGCAGTCCGGACCCGTCGGCGACGATCTTCGCGGCCTCGAACGGCTTCTCCCGCAAGAACTGGGTGGCGTCCAGCTGCGCGGCCAGGAACGCCTGCAGCACCTCCGGGTGATCGGCGGCGTACGCGCGCCGGGCCACCACGCCGTGAAAGGTGGGCACCCCGAGTTCGGCGCCGTCGTAGAGCAGCTTGGCCTTGTTCTGGAAGACGACCAGACCGGGCCATGCCACGAACTGCGACAGCGCGCCCACCTGGCGGGATTCCAGGGCCGTCGCGCCGACCTGCGGCTGCTGGTTGAGCACCTCC
This sequence comes from Nocardia barduliensis, assembly GCF_013315795.1. Classification (GTDB taxonomy): domain Bacteria; phylum Actinomycetota; class Actinomycetes; order Mycobacteriales; family Mycobacteriaceae; genus Nocardia; species Nocardia barduliensis. The sequence goes on along the minus strand of NZ_JABLTE010000089.1, from coordinate 25,558 downwards.
ACGCCCTTGGCCGGGTCGATCCCGGCTCGCGACAGCGCCTGCACCAGCGTGCCGTGCCCGGCCGAGCCCACGCTGGCGGAGATCTTCTGCCCGGCCAGGTCGCCGATGCCGGTGGCGGCCGAATCGTTCGGCACGACAACCATGTTCAGCGCGCCCTTGGGGTTGTACCCGGTGACCGACACCAGTTCGGTGCGTGCGCGCTCGTTGACCTGGGTGCGGGAGCCGTTGATCAGCAACGGGTAGTCGCCCATCGATCCGATGTCGATCTTCTCGGCCACCATCTGCGCGGTGATCGGCGCGCCGGTGTCGTAGTCCTGCCACTCGACCTGGTACTTCGCCCCGCCGCTTTCGGTGATCTTCCGCAAGCGCTGCTCGAGGTAGCCCTGGGCGCGCAGCAAGGTGCCCGCGGTGACGGTGTTGATGGTCTTGGACTGGTAGCCGACGACCACCTTGACGGTGTCGGCGGGGGTGTCGCCGGTCTGCTCCAGCGAGCACCCGGTCAGCGCGAGGGCGGCGGCGAGCAGGGCGGGGGCGAGTTTCACTTTCATCGGTCTTCCAGATCAGCGGAGCAGGTAGGGCATATTGACGGTGACGGCGCCGGTGGGGCAGCGAGCCGCGCACGGACCGCAGTACCAGCACTCGTCCACGTGCATGAAGGCCTTGCCGTTGTCGGGGTTGATGGCCAGGGAGTCGAGCGGGCAGATCTCGACGCACAGCGTGCATCCCTGGATGCACAGCGACTCGTCGATGGTGACGGGGATGTCGGCGCGCTGGTTCACGAGTGCCATCTAGAGGACCTTCCATTCGGGGGTGCTGCGGGTCAGGCTGCCGCGCATGGTGATGCGGTCGCCGCGCATGCGGATGTACTCCAGGTCGACCGGACGGCCGTCGTCGAGCCGGGTCAGTCGTTCCAGCATCAGCAGCGGCGCGCCGCCGGGGACGTCGAGGGTGGTGGCGGTGTGCGGGTCGGCGGGCACCGCCTCCAGCGCCAGGTCGGCCGAGCCGAGCGAGCGACCGCTGATGCGTTCCAGCAGCACGAAGACGTCGGTGTGCTCGAGGTCGTGGCCGAGCACCTCGGTGCCGATGTCGGGCACGAGGTAGGTGAGGTCGAGGCTCAGCGGAAGATCCGCGAGATAGCGCAACCGCTCGAGGTAGACCACGCGCTCACCCGGCGCGAGACCGAGCCGGCGGGCCACGGCGGGCGGCGCGGCGACGTGCATCGCCGCGCGCACCTCGTTGCGCACGGTGCCGTGGCCCTTGAAGGTCTCCTGCAACCCCAGCAGCGCGTCGAGGCCGTGGTCGTACTTGCGGGTGGCGACCCTGGTACCCACCTTGGGCGCCCGGTCGATCAGGCCCTCGTCCTTCAACAGCGCCAAGGCGTCGCGCACGGTATTGCGTGAAGCGCCGTACTCGGCGGCGAGTTCCTGTTCGCTCGGCAGCGCGCCGTCGAAGGCGCCCGCGTGCAGTTGGTGGCGCAGGATGTCGGCCACCCGCCGCGCCTGATCGGCGCGCAACTGCCGCACCGGCGTGGGTTCCGCTGCCACTTTCTCCGCCTTACTGTCGCTGACCTGCACGAATAGCGACGATAACGGCGTTGCGAGTGGGTGGGCGCCCGGCTTTCGACCCGGCGGAATCAGCGGATGTTATTGCGCCGGGCACTCCCCGGCCCTACCTGGCGATATGCGGCAACGCCCGGCTATTACGCCACCCGCGCGACGCGGAGCGCATTTCGATCAGGTCGATTCGAATTACGCCCTCGGCGCGAGTTCGGCCAGAAATCTACGGAGGCGAACCGTAGATGCTCCGCTCATCGTCCGGCACGGCGGGGACGGCCGCGATGCACGCCGGGTGAGCGTCGTCGTGCTGCCTCGTCATGTGCTGCCCACTCGGTCGAACCGGTGTTCGCGCTCGTCGAGCCGGAAGCCCGTCGTGGTCGACACGGGCCAGCGCATCCGCAACCGGGATGCGGGGCGAAGCGGCCGGATCCGCTACGGCGCGATCGCCTCGGGGATGCCCAGCAGCGCCGCTTGGACCTCGTGCAGCCGGTCGACGTCGCCGCGGATGCCCGCGACGTTGTCGTTGTAGAGGAACGCCTCGCCCAGCCGGACCAGCGCGTAGGCCAGCAGCGCCGGTTCCAGTGGCGGGGTGTAGCCGTCTTCCTCCGTGGCGCGGATGATCAGCTCGCGGACAGTGCCGACGACCAGCGGCTGCACCGGGCCGTCGCTCGCGGTCAGGATGCGCAATCCGGACAGCGGCTCGTTCTCGAAATAGCGCCGGAACGGTTCGTTGTCGGTCATCCAGCGGTTCACGCGGTAGAGCACGTCCAGGATGCGCCGCGCGCCGGTGGAGCGACGGCGGGCGTCCGCGCGGGTGAGCAGCGCCTCGAACTCCCCGGCCAGCACCGCACCGAGCACCCCGTCGCGAGAGCCGAACCAGCGGTAGACCGAAGCGCGGCTGAGTCCGAGCTGTCCGGCGATCGCCTGGATGTCCACCCGCTCACCGGACAGGAACGCCCGGCGGGCGTGTTCGATGACTTGTTCCCTGGTCGCGGAGGCCGGTCGGCCGGGAGGGCGGGTGGTCCGCTGACTGGAATCGATCACCGCGGAATGATACATCTTCAATGACGTGTATCGAAACGGCCTGTGTTCAGAACCAAGCGTCCCGCATCTGCAGGGTAGTCGTGTCCAACCTGGCGAGCAGATCCAGAGCCGGTGCGGTCTTGGGCAACTCGAAACGATAGAAGTATCGGGCCGCGTGCCGCTTGCCGTCATAGAAGTCGCCGGAACGGTCCGCGGCTGCGCGGAACTGCTCGAGCCAGATCCAGGCCAGGACGGTGTGCCCGAAAGCTTCCAGGTACACCGAGCTGTTGGCCAGCGCGGCCTCGAGATCGCCGGAGGCGAACAGCCCCGCGGTCACCTCGACCAGCCGCCGCCACGCCGCGTCCAGTTCGGCGGCCAGCTCCGCCGCCTCACCGCCGGCCGCGCGCGCGGCCGTGATCGTGGCGTCGACCCGGGCGCCGAGCGCGAGCAGGCTGGCGCCGCCCTGCTGGGTCACCTTGCGCCCCAGCAGGTCCAGGCCCTGGATGCCGTGCGTGCCCTCGTGGATCGGGTTGAGCCGGTTGTCCCGGTAGTGCTGCTCGACGTTGTATTCGCGGGTGTAGCCGTAGCCGCCGAGCACCTGGATCGCCAGGTTGTTGGCCTCCAGGCACCACTGCGAGGGCCAGCTCTTGGCGATCGGGGTCAGGATGTCCAGCAGCAGGGTGATCGCGCGGCGGTCCGCTTCGGAGTCGGCGGTGCGCTGGTCGTCGACCAGCCGCGCGCAGTAGAGCACCAGCGCCAAAGCGCCTTCGGCATAGGACTTCTGCGCCAGCAGCATGCGCTTCACGTCGGCGTGCTCGATGATCGGCCGCTGCGGCGCGGACGGGTCGGCGGGGAGCTTGGCGCGGCCCTGCGTGCGCGTGCGGGCGTAGTCGAGCGACTCGAGGTAGCCGGTGTAGCCGAGCGCGGTGGCGACCAGGCCGACGCCGATGCGCGCCTCGTTCATCATGTGGAACATGTAGGTCAGTCCGCGATGCGGTTCGCCGACCAGGTAGCCGATCGCGCCGGGCGCGCCACCCGGAGTCCAGCGGCCCTCGCCGAAGTTGAGCACGGTGTTGACCGTGCCTCGGAAGCCCATCTTGTGGTTGAGCCCGGCCAGGGCGACGTCGTTGCGTTCGCCGATCGCGCCGTCGTCGCCGACCAGGAAGCGGGGTACCACGAACAGCGAGATGCCCTTGGTGCCCGCGGGTCCGCCGGGGATCTTGGCCAGCACCAGGTGCACGATGTTCTCGCCGAGCTCGTGATCGCCGCCCGAAATCCACATCTTGGTGCCGAACAGGCGATACGTGCCGTCGTCCTGCGGTTCGGCGCGGGTGACGATGTCGGCCAGCGAGGAACCGGCCTGGGGCTCCGACAGGCACATGGTGCCGAAGAACCGGCCGGCGAGCATGGGCTGGACGAACTTCTCGACGTGCTCCGGACCGTGGGCGACAAGCAGATTGGCGTTGGCCACGGTGAGGAACGGATAGCCCGCGGTGCCCGGGTTGGCCGCCTGGAACCAGGCGTAGCTCGCCTGCGCCACCGTTGCGGGCAGCTGCGCCCCGCCGAGCTCGTAATCCATTGCGGCCGAGGGCAGCCCGGCTCGGGCGAAGGCGTCCAGCGCTCGGCCGACCTCCGGGATGATGGTCACGCGTTCGCCGTCGAAGGTGGGTTCGTTGGCGTCGTTGAGCTTGTTGTGCGGCGCGAAGTATTTGGTGGCGAGCTGCTCACTGAGGTCGAGCACGGCGTCGAAGGTCTCCCGCGAGTGCTCGGCGTACCGCTCGCGCTTGGTGAGCCCCTCGACGTCCAGCCACTCGTAGAGCAGGAAATCGAGATCGCGCCGGGACAGCAAGGTCGACCGCATCAGCCCGTCCTTTCGAGACATTGTGGACTTACTGTATCTTACGGGGCATCGTCCCGGTGGCTATGGCCGTCACATCGCACCGCTGTGGATGATCCGGCACACACGGCGTGATGAGAGCGCCCGCTACCCGCGTCGAACATCCTGCGCCGGGGAGGCCCGGAGGCGCTTCGAGCGTGGCCGATCAGTCCTCGGACCCGAGCAATCCGCGTTTCCGCGCGATCGCGGCCGCCTCGGTGCGACCGGACGCGCCGAGCTTGGCGAGGATGCGCGAGACGTGCACGCCCGCGGTGTTGGCGCTGATGAACAACTCGGTCGCGATCTGCCGGTTGCTCGCGCCCGAGGCCACCAGGCGCAGCACGTCGAGTTCGCGCGGTGTCAGGCCGGAGGTGCTCGGCGACCGCGTCACCGGTGGCCCAACCGCGGGTTCGTCGAGCACGAGCCCCGCCCGATCGGCCAGTCGCCCGGCGTGCTCGGCCAGTGGCGCCGCCGCCAATTCCGCCGCCAGCTCGAGCACGGCCCGCAGTGCGCTGCGCGCCGCCGCGCGATCTCCGGCGGCCAGTTCCGCCTCGGCCGATTCGAGCAGGGTGCGCGCCAGCTCGTGCGGCTGACGCAGGGCTCGCCAGGAAGACGCCGCGGCGGCCCAGTCGGCGGGACGGCCACTGCGCACCGCGTGGCAGGTATCCCGGTATGCGGCGTCGACCGCGGTGGTGACCGGCAGTTTCGCCGTGACGGAGCCGAGCACCAGCGGAGCACAGCGCGTTCGGGCGATCGCGTCGGCCAGTGCCCACGCCTCGTGATGGTGCACGGCCAGATCGTCGGCGCTCAGCGTCGCGGCGCCGATCTCGGCGGCGCGCTGCGGGTCACCCGCCGCGCGGGCGATCTCGGACTGCACCGTGTGCAGCTGGATCTGGTACTGCCTGGCCCAGCGGCGGTCCCCGAGCAAGGGCTGGGCGGTGGCCGCGCTCGTCGCCGCGGCGTCCGAGTCGCCGCGCGCGAGCAGGATCCTGGCATGACACAGCAGCAGCGCGGCGGTGCTCAAGGGCGGCAACCGCTCGCTCAGCGATTCATCGATGAGATCGAGCGCCTCGTCCCACCGGCCGAGGGCGGTGAGCGCCTGCGTCCATTTGACCAGCAGGATCGGCGCGGCCTCGGCGAATCGGTAGGTCTCGTGCGCGGCTCGCAGCCCCTGCTGGATCGCGGCGACGGCGGCCTCGTTCGCGCCTGCCGACACCAGCAGCGCCGACTCCCACAGCACCACCGTCAGCAGTGTCCCCGGATCCCCGGCGGCCGCGTGCGCCCGTGCGAAATGCGCCATGGCGACGTCCCGGCGATCCGCGGTGGACAGTCCGAGATAGGCGTAGGCGCGCGCGGCCAGCGGCCCGTCGCCCAGCTGTTCGGCCACCTCGGCGGCGGCGCGCGCGTCGTGCTCGGCCGCGGCCGCCGCACCGCGGAACACCCGCGCCGCGGCGAGTTCGGAAAGCACCTCGCCGCGCAACAGGTTCGGGCGATCCGGCGGAAGCAATGCCAGCGCCGCGAGCAGGTCGTCCTCACCGCCACCGGCGCTCTGATTGCGCAGTCCGGCGCGGTAGCGATGCAGCCGGGCGGCGCGCTCCGGGTCGGTCGCCGCATCGATGGCGGCCAGAGCCTCGCCGGCCACCGCGATCCCGCGCTCGACGACGCCGCCGCGATAGCACGCCGCCACGATCGCTTCCACGACATCGATCCGGTCGGCGTCCACCCGGCTCGCCGCTTCCGGCCCGCGATCCCACAATTCGAGCACCTGGTCCAGATAGCGCACCTGATCACGATGCGCGCCAACGCTTTCGGCGTCGGTCGCCGCCTCCCACGCGGCGGCGAGTGCCAGCGGCAGCTCTCCGGCGGCGTACGCGTGGTGGGCCAGCTCGCCGGAAGGGCATTGGTTCGGATCGCGCTGCCGGAGCTCGGTGAGTGCTTGGGAGATCCTGCTGTGCAACCGTTTTCGCTCCGCCGGTAGGAGATCGCCGTAGACGGCGTCGCGGACGAGGACGTGCCGGAACTCGTAGCCGGTGTCGGTGGCCGCCAGTAGTCGCTGATCGACCAGTTGATGCAGGGCAGCGGTGAGTGCGTCCTCGGACAGCTCGGAGGCGGCCGCCAGCAGCGTGTGCCGCACCGGCGACCCGGCCGCCGCCGCGAGCCGCAGCACCGACGCGGACCGATCGGGCAGGTCGGACAGGTACCCGAGCAACAGCTCCGACAGTGCGGAGGACGTGGCCTCGGGCGCGGGACCGAGCGCCTCGACGAAAAGCGGAATTCCCTTGCTGTGCTGGAACACTCGCGCGATCGTCCCGGCTTCCGGCTCCCCGCCGTACAGTGCGGCCAACTGCCTGCCCACCTCGTGCTTGGTCAGCGGGGGCGGAGTCAGCAGGCGTACCCCCGGGTCGCGGCGCAGGCCCGCGACCAGTTTGCGCAGCGGTCCGGAATCGGCGGGACGGTAGGTACCGACCAGGAACACATCGTCTCCAGCGAGATTGGCCACCAGGAAGGCGAGCAATTCCAGGCTGGCGTCGTCGGCCCAGTGCAAATCCTCCAGCACCACGACCAGGGGTTCGGTTATCGAGAACCGTTCCAGCACGGTGAGGATCTCGCCGAACAACCGAATCCGATCCGTTTCGGTCTCCGCCGCCCCGCACTTTGCGGCAAGTTCGGGCAGCCAGCGCGCCAGCGCGGGCTTCGCCGGAAGCAGGGCCGCGAGTCCGTCCACGCCCCGGTCGCGCAGCAGCGCGCGCATGACGGTCACGAACGGCGTGAACGGCACCCCCTGCGCACCGACTTCCGGGCACCGTCCGGACACCACCGCCGTGCGAGCGCCGAGCCGCGTCCGGAACTCCGCGACCAACCGCGACTTGCCGATGCCCGCTTCGCCCCCGATCAGCACGGTATGCACCGCCGGATCCCGATAGGCGTTCTGCAATGCAGCGAGCTCAGCGGCCCGCCCGACGAAGGCGCCGCATACAGGAAGGCTGACCACTGCGCGATCATGCCCGCACCGCGCGGGCGGTGCCAACCCTGCGCCGCCCGAAGATAACGAGTTCTCGTGATTCGCTCACCCCCTCTTTACCCGAAGTATCAATGCCATGACGAACACCGAGATCCGCCCATTCCGCATCGACATCTCGCAGGCCGAACTGGACGACCTGCACCTGCGCCTGACCCGCACCCGCTGGATCGATGACCTGCCCGGTGCCGGCTGGGAGCGCGGTGTGCCGACCGCCTACCTGAAAGGGCTGGCCGGGTACTGGGCCGAGCAGTTCGACTGGCGCGCCGCCGAGGCGGAGCTGAACGCCTACCCGCAGTTCACCACCACCGTCGTCGGACAGAATGTGCACTTCCTGCACGTGCGCTCGACCCGGGAGGACGCCACCCCGTTGCTGTTGCTGCACGGCTGGCCCAGTTCGGTGGCCGACTTCCGCGACGTGATCGGCCCGCTCACCGATCCCGTCGCGCACGAAGCCCCGGACGCGCCCGCCTTCCACTTGGTCATCCCCTCACTGCCCGGTCACGGTTTCTCCGGCCCGATCACCGAGCCGGGCTGGAACGACGGCCGGATCGCGGCGGCGCTCGCCGAACTCATGGGCCGCCTCGGCTACGACCGCTACGGCGTGCAGGGCGGTGACCACGGCGCCTTCATCGCCCCGGCCCTGGGGCGGATCGATTCCGGTCACGTACTCGGCGTGCACGTCAACGCGCTGGTGACCTTCCCGACCGGCGACCCCGCCGACCTGGCCGCGCTCACCGACGCGGAGCGGGCGCGGCTCGGCGCGATGAAGAAGTTCCAGGACGACGGCTCGGCCTACATGAAGGTGCAGGGCTCCCGCCCGTACACCATCGCCCAGTTGCTCGCCGATTCCCCGGCCGGCCAGCTCGGCTGGATCGTGGAGAAGTACCGCGAGTGGACCGACCGCTCCCACGACCTGCCCGAGCAGGCCGTCGACCTGGACCGCCTGCTGACCACGGTGAGCGTCTACTGGTTCACCGACACCGCCCGCAGCGTCGCGAACCTCTACTACGAACGCTTCCACGACGCGACCATGTTCGCCCCGCAGCCGAAGGGCACCGTGCCGACCGGCGTAGCGGTCTTCAAGGACGGCGACTACGCCATCCGCCGCTTCGCGGAACGGGCGCACCACATCACCCACTGGTCGGAGTTCTACTCCGGCGGGCACTTCCCGGCACTCGAGGCGCCCGGCCTGTTCGTCGGCGACCTGCGCGAATTCTTCCGCTCACTCGGCTGACGAGGTTCGCTGCTCCCACCACGGCGTCTGTGTCTGGCTCGCGATCCGTTGGTAGGTGGCCTCGCCAACGGTCCGGCGCACGATGTCGAGGAACTGCTCGTCCGGGAGCAACGCGCGGATACCGCTCATCGTGTCCATGTCGCTTCCCTCGTACTCGTCGATGTCCCTGGCCAGAACCTCCACCACTTCGGGGTATCTCTCCTGCCGCAACAGCAACTGCACCAACGTGGTCCGGGCGAAATGCCGCTCCCAATCGTGCGCGAAGGATGATCCTTCGTTGAGCGAAAGCGATCGGAGCAGCCAACTCTCGGCGGCGTCGCTCTCCTCCCGCTCGAGCGCGTCGCCGCCGAGCCTGCGCAAGCAGACCGCGCTCTCGAACGGCGACGGAGATTCCCGCGCCGCGAGTGCCAATCCCGCGCTCCAACTCCAGGATTCATCCACCTGCGCGTACCAGTCCGACAGTTCCGCGAGTCCGTCGACCAGCCTGAGCGTCATGGAGTAGTCGTCGCGCTCCGCGTTGATGACGAACGCCCGGATCGCCGCTTCCATGGCGAGGGCGGGTTCTTGCGCTTCGACGGCCAGGTCCGCGAGGTTGCCGGCGGTATCCACGGCAGCGCCCCAGTGCTCGCGCTCCATCGCGTCCTCGTGCGCCCGGTGGAAATGGTCCCACGCGTTGCCCAGGTCGCCTTCGGCATGCAGCACGCGGCCGATCAAGACATCCACCTTGTAGGGCGCGTCCAGTCTGCGCAGGCGCCGGTGGAGCAGATCGTCGAGCAGCGTTCGGGCGTCCGGCACCCGGCCGTCCTCGAGCGCCCGCGTGATCTCGTACTCCACCGCGTCCACGACGAGATCGCCTTCCCCGACGACACGAGCGAGATTCTGCATACGCTGCGCCCGTTCGGCCGTATCCGCGCTGCTCAACTCCAGTTCTTCGGAGAACTCGAGGGTGGATTGCAGCACCATGCCCGCGAGGGCGTTCGCTTGGATGCTCTCGAAGATCGCACGAGCCTGGTCGAGCTGATCTCGCACCTGGGCGAGCTCTTCCGGCGTTTCGGCTTCGTCGCCCATCCGCAGGGCGGTGAAGAACAGCAGCATGCCGCGCGAGGGCAGGTTCCCGGTCCGGTCCACGATGTCCGACAGCGCTTGCAGCGTGGACAGGAAGGCGTCGCGATCATCGCCTTCGATCGCGTTGATCGCCATGAAGCGCAGGATCTCCGCCTCGAACAGCGGACTGCCGCCCGTCGAGGCGAGCAGGTCCAGTGCCGTCTGCAAGACCCGGGCCGCCTCGAAGGTGTCGCCCTGGAAGTTGAGCTCCACTGCCGTGACGAAGAGTTTGACCGCCTGCACCGCGGGGTGGGCCGCGCTGTTGCCGTACAGCTCCGCACGGGCGACCCACTCTCCGGCGGGAACGTCGTCCGCTTCGGCGAGTGACTGCATGGCCAGGGAGAGGCAGAGAAATGCCGACAAGGTGTCGTTGCCGATCAACTCGGCCATATCCAGCGCGCGGTGATACCAGTCGGTCGCTCCGCGCAGGTCGCCGCGCTGCTTCGACAGATCTCCGAGCAGGAGCAAGCTGCGGGTTTCGGTCAGACCGTCACCGATTCGCACGGCCTGCAGCCGTGCCCGGCGCAATGTCTCCTCGGCGAGGTCGATCTTCCCGCCCACCAGCTCGATGCTTCCGGTGAGGAAGGTCGCCGCCGCTACATAGAACGGCATCTGGAAGTTGTCCGCCAGCTCGGTCGCGCGTCGGGCAGCCCGTTCCGCGTCGGCCATGTTGCCTCGCATCAAGTGCACGGACCCGAGCTGGAGTACTGCCATGAGTTCGGCTTCCGCCCCGACGATCTCGAGGAGTCCCCTCGAAGCGGGAAGGTCCGCGGATCTGGAGCCGGGTCCGTAGGCGACCATCTGGGCGAGCGACTGCAAGCGCTGCAATCCCGACGCCGATCGGCGCGAGGTGTCCGCCCTCCCGGCCAATTCCAACGCCTGACCCGCCAAACGCAGAACGCCGTCGAAATCCCCGGTCTCCCCGGCCAGTGTGCTCGCCAGCGCGTATCCGTAGGCCTGCAGGACCAGGTCTTGTTCGCCCTCGTTCCGGGCGAGGCACCGCTCGATCAGCTCGATCGCCGCCGCGTGGTCACCGGCACGCTGGAGGTAGGCGGCGACGACCAAGGAGCAGACCGCTCCGAGCACCGGATCGCCGGTCTCCCGCGCTACCTCGATCGCGCGATGCCCCTCGGCGACGGCATCCTGTGGCCTGCGCAGGATGCTGTACGCGGTACTGGCGGAGAGCAGCGCTCCGCAACGTTCCAGGGCGGGCGTGGCCGGCCGGCGAATCACCTCCCGGGTCAGCAGGATCACCTTCTGCGCGGCATCCGGGGTTCCCACGCTGAACAACGCGAGGACGAGCTCGTCCACCACCTTGGCCGCCGCGTCCGGGCCTGCGCCGCACAAGAGGTGGTAATGAATCTCGTCGACGAAGGTCGCGTCGGACAACTCGAAGTCGTCCTCGGCCATCCGCCGGTCTTCCCGCCACCGCCAGTAGTTGGCCGCGCGAAGATGCGCGCGCTGGATCCCCCGGCCGCTCGCCTCGGTGAGGAACGCCTTCACCGCGTTCGGCACCGCATACACCTGGTCGTCGCCATCCGGATCGAATCCGCTGTAGACCAGACTCCAGGTGAGCGCGGTTCGCAGCGCTCGCTCGCGCTGCTGTTCCAGCGGCGTTTCCCGGGCGCGCCCGCCTGCGGACCGCGTCATCGTGACCGGAAGCGCGTGCGGCCGCTCCGCCGCGAGCAGGACGTCATCGACCGTCTCGGGGGCGTCCTCCGCTACCTGCCAATCGAGCCCGACCCGGTCCACCGGCACCCGATAGACCGTGAGGCCGCGCACCAGTCGGCCGACCGGGTCGTTCGCGGTCCACCGTGCCGCCACTCGATCGAGTTCGCTGTCCACACCGACCTGCCGCAGTGCCAGATCCACCGCTTCGTCGACCGACACCTCGGAACTCACGAGGAGTTCCTCGATCCGCCGCAGCGCCCCGGCGTGTCCACCGACCCAGTCGATGGACGCGCGGTTTCTCGGATTGCGAGCCAGAACCTCGGAGATAGCGGGTAGGTCGAGGATGAGTTTGGCGGTCTCGGCGTTCGACAGTGGGCCGAGGAACCGCTGGTGCAGCCGCGCCAGCGATCCGGTGGCCGTGGACAGGGCCTTGCGGCTGGTGATGATCAAGCCGGCGTTTCCACCGCAGCTCGTCCAATGCTCGATGAATTCCGATGTCTCGGCATCCAGGTGGAATCCCGCGTTCGGGTCTTCGATCAGGTTCGCGTCGACACCGTCGAGCACCAACGTGATCCGTTGCCGGGAGAGGACTTTGGACTGCATGCCGCCGAGCCGCTTGCGCCAGCCGTCGGTCGGATCGTCGTCTCGGGCCCACGAGAGGAAGGATTCCCGTTGCGGTCCACTACACAATCGGCCCCAGATGGAGTCGAGGATCCGGTCGGGGGAGTGATGGTCGGTGACCAAGGCGACGTGGCCGACGTCGGCGCCGAGCAGGCGAACGGCCTCGCGAGCGAGTGCGGTCTTGCCGATTCCGCTCAGGCCGGACAACACCACCCAAGGCTCGCGCGAGGTCAGTATGCCCAGCAGTCCACGCAGTTCGGCGCGACGTCCGACGAAGTCACGGCGACCGTCCACCGTGCCGGGCCGGGCCTGTACCGCTTTCGCCAGGAGCAGGCTTCGGCGTGGACGACTCCGATCGTGTGGCGCGAATACCGTCGGTATGACCCACTCGGCGGCCAGCCGCGCGTTCGCGGGATCGTCGGCGAATCGCCGAGCGAGTTCCCGTCGCGTTCGGCAGAAGGTGTCCACCGGGTCGCCGCTGGGATCCGTCGCGACCGCGCGGTAGAACTGGTGCGCCAGCGCGGTGGAGAACCGATCCGAAACCTCGTCGGTCATGGCAACGGCGCCCGGCGCGCCGTGCGCGACCAACGAGGCGGCCAGCGCGGACGCGGAGTCCGAAGCGTCGGCGCCTGCTCGTGCCGCACGTCCGGTATGACAGGCCGACAGCATCAGGAACGGCACCGCGCCGCCTTCGGGCAGGATGCGGGCGATGACACCGTCGGCGTCGATCAGGTCGTCGTCGCCGGTCGCGGTTTCCAGACACAGGTAGCCGGGGATGCCGTGCGAGGAGATATGCAGAATGTCCGTCGGCCGCTCGGCCAAGGCCGCGCGGATCGCGTCCGCGGTGCCCCAATTGAGAATCTCGACATCGATCGCGCCGGAGTCGATCGCGGGGGACAAGGCGGCCAGTACGTGCTCCAGCTCGACTTCGTAGTTCAGCAGCGATCCCCGCCCGTTCTCCGGTGAGGCGATCGCCACCACGATTCGAAAGCGGGTGGGCCGATCCGCACCGGAGGTCTCCGCGTCCGCTACCGCCGCGGGCGGGGTGCGCGTCACGCCACGATGCACGAAGACGTCCGGCTGCAACCCCAACGGCTCGCGCGGTGTGTGTCGCTCCGTGGCGTCCGGCAGGACGAGCGCCTCCCAGGGAAGATGACTGAGGCGGGTCGATCGCGTCTCGATCGATAAATGGAATTCGTTGCCCAGCGCTGCCGCCTCGGCGAGCGCCGCCCCCAGCGCCACACCGGCCTGCCCATCCAGGAACGACTCGCCGAGCGCGATGCCGACCTCATGGATCAGGCTGGGACGGACCGCGCGCCGGGCGCGTAGCTCGGCCAATTCGGCCAGCAGCGCAGCCGCCTCGAGCGTCGGCCCGCCGACGCTGTGCCGGAAAGATTTCCCGCCCGTATCCAATCGGACGGACGAATCTTCGATACGCAGCACAGCCGTCGCCCGTGCGCCGGAATTCGCGCGGGTGCTCGACTCGACCGACATCCTGCCGCCCCCTCCGTGAATCAATTGCGGCCGAACGACATATACACCCAGCCGTGTGGCGCTGCCATGCTCTCCATCGCACGGCTCGAGATTTATGTTTCATCGGTGAAACCGGGTATCGTCGATCGCCGCGCCGTGTCACAATCTCCGAGTGCCCAATGATCCCATGGACGGTCCGGCCCAATCGGTGAGAATTATTCGCGGCCAAGTGTATTACTTGCCCGACGGGGCCGACGGGTCGGTGGATTCCAACTGGATTCCCTACGGTCAGGTTCCCGATCTCGGCCCGATCGAGGTGACGAAGTCGCTGGACGACGCATCCGGCGGCACCGAGTCCGCCAGATGACCGGCACCGACGGCGGCGCGTCCGCCGACCGATTGCCCTCGCCCCTCGACGCGATCGCCGACATGCGCGCGGTCGCCCGATGGACCGTCGGTGCGGCCGCCGCCATCGGAGCGTTGCTGATCGGCACGGCGCCGCTGGCCGCATTGGGCAGACTGCACGGGACCTGGCATATCGTCGCGGCCGTCGCGGGGCTCGCCGTCGCCCTGCTGGCCGTGTGCTGGGCGATCTGGGTGACGAGTGACGCGCTGACGCCGCCGGTCAGCACGTTGATGGACCTGGACGATCCCGCGATGACGCACCTGGCCGGGCTGGTCCGGCTCATCGCGCGCTCGCCCGAGAACTTCTTCGGCCCGAACGGAACGCGCGTAGCCGACCTGCAGCAGCAGTCCGAACTGCATCAGCGCGTCGCGGGCGAGATCGCCCGTGCGACGGCAGTCGAGGATCGGCCGCACGAGCGCGCGTTGCTGGAACTCGCGCTGCAAGACGCCAGGGCGAACATCGCCTACTACCGCGGGCTCCGCGCCAGGCTGTTGGCCCTGATCCACGCCTGGCACGTCCGGCATCTGTTGCGCAGAGCGCGCATTCACACTCTCGTCGCCGTCCTGATCGCGGGGGTCGGGGCGTGCGTGTACCTGATCGCCACCGTGGACAGTAAGCCGGCCGAACAGCCGAAACCTCGAGCCCTCGAGCAACTGGTCAGCCGGGATATCGCGGCGGCCGACGCGTAGGAGCGTCGTTCCACCCGGACGGCGAACGCTCGTCCCGCTTCGCCGATTTCATGAATCCGTGAGTTGTCGACAGGACAGCTCCCGCCACCAGCCAACCGGACGCACGGCACTCCCGCGACCTCTCGTCACCGACGTCAGGTGGCGTACGGCGAGCTGAACTCATACCGCTGAACACCTTCGAGTCGCGTCGCTCCCGTGTTTTCTTACCGGTCGGCAAGATCTGGCACGCGATCTATGGTGACGGCTCGATTCCACCCGGGATCGGGCTATTTCCTCGAATCCTCGCTCGCCCAGGCGAGTCCGAGCAAGTTCTGCGTCCGCCGATGCCGATCGTGTGCTCATTGGTGCCCGGCACGGCGTCGGCGGGTGACCGAATTGCATGCACACCGGTCGGTTGGGAAATAAATCCCCTAAGGGGAGAATCGGACTGCACGATTCTTTCCACCCCGAGGATGAATAGGTCGTTAATTGTCCGATCGTTTTCCTGGAAATTGCGAGTGTTGTGTCCGATTGGGGTAACATGGCTCATGTGCCGCTACCGCGTCGATGGGCGGCACGGTCGTTCGGGGAGATCGGATTTCAACATACTGCCCGGGATGTTTCCCGGCTTATTTCCGTGCTCGGAGCCGTCGCATGTGCGGCATCGAGCCATTCATAGTGACGAGAATTGTCGATGCAACTTATTCGCGGATTGCGCGCCGCGCGAATCCGGTGGTTCCTCTTGGCGTGGCTGGCCGTCGTTCTCCTGTTTTCCACACCCCTGCTGGTCGGCTGGATAACCACGCGCGAGCACGCCGATACGGCTTTGGTCGTCGGTCTGCGTGATGAAGGCACGCAGCTGGATATCGCGGAGCAGGTCCGCCGGGAAACGGGCTTCTCGGGACCGATCCTCGTCGTGGTGGAGGCGCCGTGTACGCCACCCGAGTGGTGCCCGCCCGCCGCCTACTACCAGTCGTTCGGCGAATGGGAGGCCGGTGACGGTTCCGTCGCGATCGGTCCGAACGGTGATCGCCTCTACTCCGTGACGATCACCCGGCGAGACTTCGGGTGGTGGCCCGCCTTCGCGACCGCGTTCCTGATACCGCCGGTATTGGCGCTCGTGTACGCCGTCGCCGAGTGGGTGCGGGTGCGCCGCGCTGGATCGGGTGCCCGCCGGACGGCTGGCGAGCGCGGGCTACCACCCGGTGGCTGGCGCGGCCCGGCCATCGATGGCCGTCCCTCGAGCGGCCCCCAACCGCGACCGACACCATGGCCGCATAATCCGCACCCGGTGAATCCGCCGCCGCAGGCGCGCGCCGTCTCGGCGGACGTACCTGCCACCCGCGCGGAACGAACCGCGGACCTACCCGTCGCACCGGTCCCGCCCGAGGCGCCGCACGTCGTCCCGGTCCACGTGGACGCATCAGGTCTTTCCGAAATAGCGCAGCTCTACGCCGTAGTCGGCACCCGGGGCACCGCCCGCACCCATATCGACGCCACGGGCGGCTATGCCGAGTTCGCCGAGTTCGTCCTATGGGTCGACAACGCCCGTCCGGATTCGGCCACCGGCGTACCGGGCGACGCGGTCCAGGTGGTGCCCTTGCCGCGCGACGGCTTCCGGCGCTGACCCGAATTTCTCTTCCATACTCTCCAACCCTTGAAGAACGAGGTTGCTGTCATGACCCAACCACCTGCCGGAATCGACGCGTTGCCGGTGCAGCCTGCGAAGAGCAGGATCCTGATCACTCTGGTCGTGGACACGTCGTATTCGATGACCGAGGAAAACCGCATCGGTGAACTGAACCAGGCCCTGGCGACGTGGCGGACCGAGCTGCTGAAGGACGATCACGTCCGCAGGCAAGGCGAAATCGCGTTGATCACCTTCGGTGAAGGCGGTGTTCAGGCGGTCGACCCGAGCGGCCGGACCGCCGGTGCGGCGGCCCAACCCTATGTTCCGGTGGCCCAGTTCAGCCCTGCGCCGCTGAAGGCCGGTGGCGTCACGCCGATGGTGCAGGCGCTGCAGTACGCGTTCGAGCTGATGGCCGCCCGCAGGCAGGAATTGCGTCTCAGCGGGCATCCGCTGAGCAGCAGGCCCATGGTGTACATGATCACGGACGGCGTTCCCACCGACAACTCCGGGCAGCGGAGCGATCAGTGGCGCGATCTCGCGCCTGCCATCCGGCAGCAGGAGAACGGCAAACACCTGCTCTTCTTCGCCCTCGGCGTAGCGGGTGCGGATCAAGAGGTCCTGGCCGGCCTCGCCCCCAACTCGTGGCGCTACCTCGCGGACGTCAGCTTCACCGAGATTCTCCGATTCGTCTCCTCCAGCATCGAGTCCGCGGCGGGAGCGTCCAGGTCGGAGCCCGCCGAGACGGTGTACGCCCGGGCCAACGAGCAGGCGACCAAGATGTCCCGGATCGATAACTGGATCCAGAATCAGGGCTGACCATGCGGAGCGAATGCATGCGAGGGGCGGGGGCGGTGTGGACCGCGGTCACGTCGACGGTGACGGGGCCGGGGCACGTGCGAAGCGGACTGCCCAATCAGGACAGGAAATTGGTCCGTTCGATTAATCCGCGGTGTTGCCTGTTCGCGGTCGCGGACGGTGCGGGTTCGTACCGCCGTTCCGACCAGGGCGCGGAACTTGCCGTCGGTGCGGCGTGGGACGCGGCCGAGCACGTTTTCGGTGCGGGGATGCCGAACGGACTCGGTGGCTGGTCCGCAGCGCTGCGTGACTTCCAATCCGAGTGCCTGGAGCGTTTCGATCGCGGCGTGTTCGAACTGACGCGTCGGGTTCTCGCCGAGCATCCGGACGAGCCGGAGACGGAGATCCGAGCGTCTTTCGCGACGACTTTGCTGGCGGTGGTCGCGCAGCCGCCCTACTTCCTGTACGTCAGTGTCGGGGACTGCTTTCTGGTGGTCCACCGTGATCCGGGTGGGCCGCGGCTCGTCGTGACGGCTAGTCCACGCGAAAATGTCGGCGCGACAACGTTTCTCACCTCGGGAAACCGAAATCAGCACATCCAGAGCCACGTGATCGTGGATGACCGCATCACCGCGATGGCCGTGTGTTCCGACGGGCTGGCGGAGGGAATGCTCACGGTGGCCGGCACACCGAACGGCGACCTGCACTACCAGGCGCCACCGGAATTCCGGAAATACTTCGACTATTTCGGCCGGCACGCAGCAGCCGACGGCGAGCTGGAGGCATATCTGAAGTCAGCGCAGTTCGCCGCTACCTCCACCGACGACAAGACAGTCGTGCTGGCCGTGCGGCGGTCGGCCCCCGCGCAGCAGGTCGAAGTGCACGACGACGCGCAGGTGGGACAGTGAGCTTCTTCATTCCCGGCGGGCGCCGGATCACGCTGCAGCCGAACAACTTCGGCGGTGGCGCCGAGGGCCTCGTCTACGGGCTCGACGGTACCTCGGACCTGTGCGCCAAGATCTACCTCGATCAAGGTGACCCCACCAGGGCGCGCAAGCTCGCCGCCCTGCGCCGGACGATCCCGGCGACCTGGGAAGGTGACAACGCCGAGCACCTGCACGTGGCTTGGCCTCGCGAGGTGCTGCACGACGACGCGGGCGCTACCGCGGGATTCCTGATGCCGCTGGTCCACGGTAAGTCGCTGACCACGTTGTTCGACCCCGGCCAGCGGATCGAGGCCGTCGACGAACCCACCTGGCGGGTGCTGGTCGCGGTGGCGGCCAGGGCCGCGCGGCTACTGGCGATGCTGCACGCGGTGGGAATCGTCGTCGGCGACGTGAGCCCGACGAACATGTTGGTGTCCAGGTCGGGCCACGTCACGCTGATCGATTGTGACGCCGTGCAGTTCACCGATCCACGCAGCGGTGAACTGTTCCGGTGTACGAAGGTCACCCCGGAGTACGCACCGCCCATGGCGGCGAACGGGCAGACGCTCACACCGAGCCACGACAACTTCGGTCTCGCGGTGCTGGTGTGCCAGTTGCTGATGGAAGGCGACCATCCCTTCGAAGGCGTGCCGGTCGACCCGGATACGCCGGATTTCGCCGCCGCCGAGAATATTCAGCAGCAGAACAACCGCCTTCTCTTCCCGGAGCGGTTCGTCACCGTGCCCGGCGCCGCACCGGTGGAACTGCTGCCGCCCGAGGTGCGGGAGCTGGCCATGGCCTGCTTCGGCAGCGGCCACCGGGACCCCACGGCGCGTCCGACCGCACAGGCGTGGGCGGATGCCCTCGATCGAGCGGGTTTCCAGCTGATGGGATGCCGGGAGAATCAGCGGCACGTGTACCACAGCTCGCTGTCGGAATGCGTCTGGTGCGGCATCAGCCGGGCCGGTTTCGGGGAGCACTATCCGGCGACGGGACTTCCGAAGATCGTCATCGCGCCCCCCGCTGCGCAACCGGCCGGTTCGGCAACGCAACGCAAACCGGCCAGTTCGGCGACGCAACGCAAACCGGCCGGTTCGGCGACGCAGCGCAAGCCGGCCGGTTCGGCAACGCAACGCAAGCCGGTCGGTATCGTCCCGTCCACGACTCCGCCCGGCCCGCGCCCGGCCCCGCCGACGACCACCAGACCGACTCCCCGGCAACCCGTGCCTTCGACGTCGAGTTCGGCTCCCGCGTTCTTGGGCCTGGTCGCGAGGGTGATGCTCGTCGGTCTGGCGATCATCCTCGTCGTCATCGCGATCGCGTCGTTCCGATGAGCGCCGCCGAGTTCGTCGTGGTCGCCGAGACCCACCCCGCGTGCCGCACGCTCGGACCGGGAACACGTTTCGTGGTTTGGGTGCAGGGTTGCCCCCTGTCTTGTCCGGGGTGCGTGAGCCCGCAGTGGATACCGTTCGAGGGCGGTACACGCGTGCCCGTGGCCGATCTCGCCGCCGACATCGTCGCCTCCGCGGCCGACGGGCTGACGCTCTCGGGCGGCGAGCCGTTCGCCCAAGCGGCGGCACTGGCCGCGCTGATCCGGGCGGTGCGCCGGGAACGTGACCTGTCGGTCCTGTGCTTCACCGGCTTCACCTTGCGGCACCTCCGCAACAGGGGAGACAGTGCCGTCGACGAGTTGCTGAGTCGAGTCGATCTGCTGGTCGACGGACCATACGTGGCGGCTCGGCACGGGGATCTGCGCTGGCGCGGGTCCGCGAATCAGCGGATCCGCCAGCTGACCGCACGTCACGCGGCCGAGCTGGACGAACCCGACCGCAGTGCCGGGTTGCAGATCGAGGTCCTCGGTGACGGGACCGTCCAGTGGCTCGGGGTGCCCGCGGTCGCGGACTTCCGTAGCCGATTCGAACAAGCGCTGCGGATGGCGCCGTTGCGAGAAGAAAGCGAGTGAGAGCCCGGTGAGCAGGTCGCCGAAATACAGCAAGGTCACGGCGGATGCCGAACGGCAGCGTCGGCTGGAACGCGAACGACAGGAGCGCGAACGCGCGCGACAGGCCGAGCAGGCGCGACGGGCCAAGGAGGCGTTGGACGCGGCACGGGCCGAGACGGCACGGCGGCTGGCGACGCTGGCCGCCGCCTGTGCGGCATTGGCGGAGGAACCCGGGGCGGAAGCGTCGGATGTCGCGCCGGTGACTGCCGCACTGGACAGTGCGCGGTCACTCCTGGACGACGCGACCACGATGAAAAAGCTCGGCAAGGCCGATCGTGCGGTCACCGCTGCCGAAGTACTGCGTGCCTCCGTGTCCACGGAAATCCTCCAGCGCGGTAGACGGACTGGCGCCGAGCAGGTGGCGTCGTTGCAGGCAATACTGGCGCAGAACGATATTCGGCAGCGTCAGCGGTTCGACTCGGACGGTGCGACGCGCAGCGCGGCAGCCGTCGCCGAACTGAGTGGATTTCTGCGGCGTGACGACCTTGCCTCGTTCCTCGCGGCAGCCCCCACGGCCATCGCCACGGTGCGGGCCCACCATTCGGCGGTCACCGAGCGGGCGGCCGCGCACGCGGAACAGGTTCGCGCCGCCAGCGCCACCGAACATCAATTGGCCGGACGCATCCGCGCCCTCGCGCAGGAGGCAGCCGCGGCGCAGGTCTCGTCACAGGACATCGCGATGGCGGGGGAGGCGCTGGCGGAAGTCCGGGCGTATCTGGACCGGGATGAACCCGACCGGGCCGCCGAACTCGCCGATCGGTTGACGGGGCGTCTCGCGGCGGTCGAGCGCGACCTCGATGCCGCCATCGAACGCTTCACCGAGCGCCGCGAGATGCTCGGCGCGATCCTCGAGGCGCTACCCGGACTCGGCTTCGCCGTCGATTCCTCGTCACTGGAGTCGGGGGCCGACGGCAGTGTGGCGCTGCGTGCCCAGCCTCGCCGTGGCGATCCGCTGCTCGTGGTCGTGCACGACGACGAGCACCGGGAACATCGCGTCGATTACATCCGGGAGGGAGCCGACGAGGCGATCGCGCTGGACGGCCGTTCCTGCGGGAGCCTGCGCGATCTGGCGGAGGCGCTCAATTCGTCGTTGCGGCACAACGGTTTCGAGACCGGTGCGGTGTCCTGGGACGACGATGGGTCGCCTCGGCCGCCGGGCGCGGCGCGGCGCGGGGCGGCCACGGAGAACACGCGGCAGTCGGGATGGTCGTCGTGACCGCGCAGACGCAACCGGTGGCGACCTGGTTCGCCCGGATCTATCACGAGGTCTGTCGTGGTCGTCATCTGGTCTTGCACGGAAACGTGGACGACCTCGTGCTCTGGGACGACGACTTCCACCCGGTCGACATCGCTTTCCCCAGCTTTCTGGGCTGGGCGGGTTACACCGCGACCACGCGCTACGACCTGGTCGACGGGTTGTCCTACGCCGACGAGACCAGCAGGAGTTTCGTCAACTCGCGCCTGGACACCGCACCGGCGCCGCCACCACCGGCTGCTCCGGACGCGACCGAGGACTCCGCGCGCGGCCGCCGGATCACCGCCGCCGAGCAACAACTGCGCGCCCGCGCGGATTCGACCGCGGGGCCCGCGATCCGCACCCCGGCCGATCTGCTCGCCGCCACCAGATCGCTGCTCGTTCAGCGCAACCGCGCCTGCGCGGTGATCATCGATCAGGCCGACCTCATCTTCGGACGGGAAGCGGCCGCTGAGGAGGGCTATCAGCTGAACTTGGCCTGGTTGCGGAAAATGCTCACCGAAGAGCACCACGCTCCCGGCGCCAGGGACGGTCAACTGCGCAACATCCTGGTTCTCCTGGCCAAACGCGTGGGCACACTGCCGGATTGGGTGCACCTGGGCAATCCCCATGTCGCGACTTTCGAGATCCCGCCGCCCACCGCCGCGGAGCGGATGATCTTCCTGCGCCGGAATATCGGTACCTATTACAGTGACGCGGTCCTCGATCCCGGTCGAGCCGACGCCGCCGCCAAGTCGCTGACCAGCCTCACCGACGGCATGACGCTGCGCGATATCGCGGCGTTGGGCCCGACATCGCACCTGGCCAGGATCGCCCCGACCGCGCCGCGCCGGCTCGTGATGCGCCACCGCTTCGGCGTGCGCGACGACCCGTGGGAGCAGCTCGACAGTGCGAAGATCCTGAACGCGGAGCAGATTCTCGCCGACCGCGTGATGGGGCAGGACGCCGCCGTGCGTGCGGTGGCGGACATGCTGGTCGACGCGCGCATCGGCATCGATTTCGTCGCCGACCCGGACGGCCCTGCCGCCCGCCCGAAGGGAGTGTTCTTCTTCGTCGGCCCGACCGGGGTCGGCAAGACCGAATTGGCGAAGGCGATCGCGCAACTGGTGTTCGACGACGAGACCGCGCTGCGTCGATTCGACATGAGCGAGTTCAGTCAAGACCACGCCAGCGAGCGCCTCACCGGCGCCCCACCCGGCTACATCGGTCACGAGAACGGCGGCGCGCTGACCAACTGGATCATCGAAAGGCCCTTCAGCGTGGTGCTCTTCGACGAGATCGAGAAGGCGAACCCCCGGATCTTCGACAAGTTCTTGCAGATCATCGATGACGGTAGGCTCACCGACGGGCAGGGGCGCACGGCCTACTTCTCCCAATCGGTGGTGATCTTCACCTCGAATCTGGGCGCCGACACCTTGAACGGGCCGGGCGCGGGCGACAAGAGCCCGATCAGAAAGAGTCTGCTCGGGCAGAGTTCCCTGAGGCAGGGCGCTCTGAGCCAGAGTTCGCTCGGACCGAATCCCCTCGGGCAGGGTTCCGCGGCCCAGAGCCCCCTGGCACCGAGATCCCTCGGCGAGGATTTCGCGCGGCAGAGCGGCCAGCCGACGTCCCAACGGACATACGACGAGGTCCGGCTGCATTTCGAAAACGCCGTAGCCGACTACATGTCCACCAAGCTCGGACGCCCCGAACTGCTCGGAAGACTCGGCGGCGGGATAGTGGTCTTCGACATCCTGCGACCCGAGGTGATCGGTTCGATCGTCGCGAAGTTCCTCCGTCAACTCGCCGCCTCCGCCGCCAGTCGTGGTTATCAGGTGGTCTTCGACCAAGCGTCGATCACGAAGGCGGTGACGGAGGAACTGGCCCGTGTCGGCTCCACGCTGGGAGCGAGGCAGATTCGAAACCCACTGCTGGAACAGTGGCTTCGCCATCCACTCAACCGGTGGATCATCAAGAACAATCCCGCGCCCGGGACCCGCATCCGCGTGGGCGACGGTACCGGAGGGCCACCGTTCGTCGTGGAAGCGATCGGGGAGGAAGGCTGATCATGTATTTGGCCACCATCAGCAACGCGCGTCGGAAGGTGACGTAGCGACCGCAGAGACCCAGGCCGACTCCACCAGTTGCCTCTCGCGGACGACCGATTGCGATCACACGCGATCGCTGCCGCACCAAGCGGCGAATCCCCGCACGCTCTCGTTGCTCCTTGCGTCGTGGCGGGCGAGGACGCGGATGGTCTCGTGGACCATGGGGTGATAACGAGTTTGGGTCGGTGCGATCTCCTTGGCTCGGCGCACGGAGGTAAGGGCTTTGGTGCGGTCGCCATGAAGCAGGTATCCACGGGCGAGGTTTTGATGTCGGAGCGGCTTTCGTGAAGGGGTGGGGTATGACGAAGGTGAAGAGGGAACAGACCTTTGAGGTGACGCTCGTCGTCCGGGTGTTCCTCTGGATCGTTCTCGCGGCTGCGATCGTTGTCGTCGCGATGCACGTGGGGAACGCGCGGTCGGCAGCCCCCCAAGATGTTCCCGCGAATCCGATCGCCGCGATCGTGCAGCTGGTCCGAGGAGAGCTGCGGTGGCCGCCTGCCGCCACGATGACGCTGATCATCGAGGGCACGATCATCGCTCTCGGCTGGATCGCGCTGATTTCGCTCCGCGAGCTCCGTGCGCGCGCCGGGCAAGCTGTCGACGACAAGGCCCGGTTCATGGCAACAGGCAAGGCGCTCGCACCGCTCACGACGGCTGGGGCGCGAGAGAAGGCCAACTCGCTCGGGATACGGCTCGGAAGTGACGACGAGCCCGGTGTATTCATCGGCACCTCGGTTGTGGGCGCTGAGCGGCTTTACGGATCGTATGACGATCTGTATTTGGATGTCTGGGGTCCGCGGCAAGGCAAGTCGACTTGCAGGGCTGTCCCCGCGATCGTAGGTGCCATCGGCCCGGTGATCGCGACGTCGAATAATCGCGACATCGTGGATGCGACCCGGCACGTTCGCGCGACGAAGGGAAGCACGATCTGGGTGTTCGATCCCGACGGGGTGGCGGGCGAGGCGCCGGATTGGTTCTGGGACCCGATCGCCTGGGTCGGCGGCGATGACCTCCGTGCTGCGCACCTGGCCCGTCACTTCGCCGACGCGGACAAACGCACCGACGCGCACGACTACTTCGAGATCGAGGGCGAGGAGCTACTGGCCGCACTGTTACTGGCCGCGTCGGTCGAGCGCCGTTCGATCCTGCAAGTATGGGAGTGGGTGACGTATCCCCAGGACACCGAACCGCTCGAGCTGCTCCGCAAGCATCAGCGTTCCTTCGCGGCGGCGGGACTCGCGGCGGTGTACAACATGGACATACGCCAGCAGAACGGCATCTTCGGCACCGCCAAGAAGATGGTGCGCTGCCTCAAATTCACCAGTATTCATCCGTGGATCACCCCGGACTCCGACAGGCAGGCGTTCGATGAGGCAGAGTTCATCGATACCCGGGGCACGTTATACGCCTTGTCGGCAGAAGGGCGAGGCGTAGCAGCGCCATTGGTCAGCGCCTTCATCGAAGCGGTGCTGGATGTCGCGGCATCGCGGTGCGGGAAGGGCGTTCCGTCGCTGGCGGTTCTGGACGATGCCGCGAACGTGGTCCGCTGGCGCGACTTTCCGCAGCGGTGCAGCCATTACGGCTCCCGCGGGGTCACCGTGATGACGATGCTGCAGTCCTGGGCGCAAGGAGTCCGGTGCTGGGGACACGACGGAATGAAAGAGCTGTGGTCCGCCGCGACGATCAAGTCGGTGGGCAGCGGAGTCGATGATGTTCCCTTCCTGCGAGAGCGGGTGAACGGAATCGGCGATCACGATGTCGAGTCACGATCGGTCAAGGTGTCGACCCGCGGTATCGGCTATTCGAAGTCGATCACCTCGACGAGCACGCTCGGGGTGTCGGACCTGCGGTCGCTACCGAGGCGCAGGGCAGTGCTGTTCGCATCCGGCACACCACCGGTGCTGATCGAGACCGAACCATGGTGGGAGGGGCCGCACGCCGACGAGGTGCGGGCATCCCTCGGTCGCTACGGGATCCGGAGCATGCGGGATCTGATATCCCGGGCACCCGGCCAGGTGCACGACGGCCGCGTCGACGCGAATGTGCTGCCGTCGGATGGCGATTCGATGTGATGCTGTCCTGTCGCGGTGGTGGTACTTTGAACGCCGAACCGGCCGGGCGCGCGGTTCTGTGACCACGATGGTCGATCAGGCGCGGCGTTCGGCATCGTTTTCGTACTGTTCGACGGACCGGTTGCCGAGAGTCGGGC
>NZ_JABLTE010000088.1 GCF_013315795.1 Nocardia barduliensis | reverse complement strand
GAGACAGCCCGCCCCGCGTGCCCCCGCCGCGCCGGGCATCGGCGACCTGGACGAGCTTTTGCAGCGCCCCCGCACCGCCGGATTGACAGTCAACACCCGGGTCATCGGCACACCACAGCAGTTACCCAGCGTCATCGATGTGGCGGCGGCGCGGATCGTCCAGGAGTCGCTGACCAACGTGCTGCGGCACGCGCCGGGCGCGGAGGCGACGGTCACCGTGCGCTATACCGCCGACTCGGTCGACATCACCGTCGACAACACCCGCCCGACCAGTGCTACCGCACGCTCCGGCACCAGCGGCGGCAACGGCATCATCGGCATGCGCGAGCGGACCCACGCGCTCGGTGGCGCGCTCACCGCGGGTCCGCGCCCCAGCGGCGGCTTCCGGGTCGCGGCCCGGCTGCCCACGCAGACACCTGAACCGGGAGCGACATCGCCGCACGAGGGCACAGCGGGATCGCGGAGCGCGCACAGCCGGTCGGCGAGCGCGTCCATACGAGGTGCTGCCCAATCGGCAGCGCCTGAACGAAGCCCTGAGACAGCAAAAGGGGTTCCGCACCCGAGAACACCGACGCCGACTGCCACGCCGACGGCGACGACCCCAGCGGGCAGCAATGCACGCCGTACGACCCTGTCCCACGAGACGGACACAAGCCCGCACGAGCCACGAACTACTGCCGAGGCGGCACAAACGCCGCCAACGGGCAGCAAAGCACGCCGTACAACCTCCACGGACGAGACGGACGAAAGCACCGCCCACCCGCGAACCACTGCCGCGGCGGCGGACGCGACACAACCGGACAGCGAGGCACCGCGGACGACTTCCTCGAACGAGCGCCCCGCCGAGCCTCGTACCGCGGCGTCGCACGGGCCACAGCACCGGCCCGACGAGGCGGACGAGCGGACGAGTACCCGGGCCGGTCGCGCGCGGCGATGACGGCACGACGCGACCCGTCCGACGGCAGAGCAGACCCGATGGAGGACGACTCATTTCCTGGTCAAGCACACCGAACCGGCCGATCTCGTGCGTGCCACGTCAGCGGCATTCACCGAACTGAACGTCAGGGACCGCACTCAGTGGTCGTTCTGGCCTACGAATCCGGGCTGGTCGGCCCCGGCTGGCAGTAACCGAGGCCGGACCGTCGCCGTTAACCGCTACGGCATGGCGAGACGTCGTTCGCGGCACCTCGATATAGCGGCAATAGCAATTTTCTAGCAATCAAAATTTTGCCAGCCAGATGCTGCTTGGCGATTATCTGGTAAATCACTGCGGGCGCCCATACCCAGGCATATTCCACGTGCAGACGCGTGACCGATGCCTCCGGCATGCCCGCCGACGCGGTCTTTCGGCATGAATAATTTCACTCGACCCCGAGGCCGTGATTTTCCGGCCGATCACTAGGACGGAAGTCGGCCTGGTCGAGAAAAAGCCCGTGCCCACCGTCATCCGGTGGGCACGGGCTTTCGAGTTACGACTTACTCGCCCGAGGCGGCCTCGGTGGAGCCTTCCGTCGCGCCGGTCAGCACGACTTCCGGCTTCTCTTCGGTCTGAGCCTTGGTCAGCTTCGCCTTACCGGTGAAGGTGAACTTGGCATCCTCGCCGGAGCCTTCGCCGTCCCAGCCCTCGACGTCGACCGAGATGGTCTGACCGGGGCCGATCTCGCCGAAGAGGATCTTCTCCGACAGCTGGTCCTCGATCTCGCGCTGAATGGTGCGGCGCAGCGGCCGGGCACCGAGCACGGGGTCGAAGCCACGCTTGGCCAGCAGGTTCTTGGCGTTCTCGGTGAGCTCGATCGCCATGTCCTTGTTCTTCAGCTGCTTGGCGACGCGGTTGATCATCAGATCCACCATCTGGACGATCTGGTCGGTGGTGAGCTGGTGGAAGACGATCACGTCGTCGATGCGGTTGAGGAACTCCGGCCGGAAGTGCTTCTTCAGCTCGTCGTTGACCTTGAGCTTCATCCGCTCGTAGTTCGAGCCCTCGGCATTGCTCTGCGTGAAGCCCAAGCCGACGGCCTTCGAGATGTCCGAGGTACCGAGGTTCGAGGTGAAGATCAGCACCGTGTTCTTGAAGTCCACGGTCCGGCCCTGGCCGTCGGTGAGACGACCGTCCTCGAGCACCTGCAACAGGGTGTTGTAGATCTCCTGGTGGGCCTTCTCGATCTCGTCGAACAGCACGACCGAGAACGGCTTGCGGCGCACCTTCTCGGTGAGCTGGCCGCCCTCCTCGTAGCCGACGTAGCCCGGAGGGGCACCGAACAGCCGCGAGGCGGTGAAACGGTCGTGGAACTCGCCCATGTCGATCTGGATGAGCGCGTCGTCGTCGCCGAACAGGAAGTTCGCCAGCGCCTTGGACAGCTCGGTCTTACCCACGCCGGACGGACCGGCGAAGATGAACGAGCCGGACGGACGCTTCGGATCCTTCAGGCCGGCACGGGTGCGGCGGATGGCCTTGGAGACGGCCTTGACCGCGTCCTCCTGGCCGATGATCCGCTTGTGCAGCTCGTCCTCCATGCGGAGCAGACGGGTGGTCTCCTCCTCGGTGAGCTTGAAGACGGGGATACCGGTCCAGTTCGCCAGCACCTCGGCGATCTGCTCGTCGTCGACCTCGGCCACGACGTCCAGGTCACCCGAGCGCCACTGCTTCTCCCGCTCGGCCCGCTTGGCGACGAGCTGCTTCTCCTTGTCGCGCAGCCGCGCGGCCTTCTCGAAGTCCTGCGCGTCGATCGCGGACTCCTTCTCCCGGCGCGCCTCGGCGATCTTGTCGTCGAACTCGCGCAGGTCCGGCGGAGCGGTCATGCGACGGATGCGCATCCGGGCGCCCGCCTCGTCGATCAGGTCGATCGCCTTGTCCGGCAGGAACCGGTCGTTGATGTAGCGGTCGGCCAGCGTCGCCGCGGCCACCAGCGCGCCGTCGGTGATGGAGACCCGGTGGTGCGCCTCGTAGCGGTCGCGCAGACCCTTGAGGATGTTGATGGTGTGCTCGACGGTCGGCTCGCCCACCTGCACCGGCTGGAACCGGCGCTCCAGGGCGGCGTCCTTCTCGATGTACTTGCGGTACTCGTCGAGCGTGGTCGCGCCGATGGTCTGCAATTCACCGCGGGCCAGCTTCGGCTTCAGGATGGATGCCGCGTCGATGGCGCCCTCGGCCGCGCCCGCACCGACCAGCGTGTGCAGCTCGTCGATGAACAGGATGATGTCGCCGCGGGTGTTGATCTCCTTGAGCACCTTCTTCAGGCGCTCTTCGAAGTCACCGCGGTAGCGGCTGCCCGCGACCAGGGAACCCAGGTCGAGGGTGTAGAGCTGCTTGTCCTTCAGCGTCTCCGGGACCTCGCCGTTGACGATGGCCTGCGCGAGCCCTTCGACGACGGCGGTCTTGCCGACGCCGGGCTCGCCGATCAGCACCGGGTTGTTCTTGGTGCGGCGGCTGAGCACCTGCATGACGCGCTCGATCTCCTTCGAGCGGCCGATGACC
Source organism: Nocardia barduliensis (assembly GCF_013315795.1). Lineage (GTDB taxonomy): Bacteria > Actinomycetota > Actinomycetes > Mycobacteriales > Mycobacteriaceae > Nocardia > Nocardia barduliensis. Next base: position 29,747 of record NZ_JABLTE010000088.1, on the reverse strand, counting down.
GGGTCGAGCTTGCCCTCCAGCGCGGCCTGGGTCAGGTTGCGGCCGAACTGGTCGAGCACCAGCGAGGTGGACGGGGTGCCCGCCTCACCGCGCGAACCGGACTCGACCGGCTCCTTGCCCTGGTACCCGGACAGCAGCTGGATGACCTGCTGGCGCACACGATTGAGATCGGCGCCCAGCTTCACCAGCACCTGCGCCGCCACGCCCTCGCCCTCACGGATGAGGCCGAGCAGGATGTGCTCGGTGCCGATGTAGTTGTGACCGAGCTGCAGCGCCTCGCGAAGGCTCAGCTCCAGCACCTTCTTGGCGCGCGGGGTGAACGGGATGTGACCGGACGGGGCCTGCTGGCCCTGGCCGATGATCTCCTCCACCTGGCTGCGCACGCCTTCCAGCGAAATGCCGAGCGACTCCAGCGACTTGGCCGCGACGCCCTCACCCTCGTGAATCAGCCCCAGCAGGATGTGCTCGGTGCCGATGTAGTTGTGGTTGAGCATCCGGGCCTCTTCCTGGGCCAGGACGACGACACGCCTCGCGCGGTCGGTGAACCTCTCGAACATCGCTCCCTCACTCTCCTGCTCCGACATTCTGGCAACAGACGCCGCAGTGTGCTGTGTACAACAACCGTGGGCGTCAGCCTGCCATGAAGCCCGGGGGTTGCGGCCCCCGCCTCCACTCTAGTTGGCGGGAGATGCCGCCGCCGCCGGTCCACCCTATTGCCGACCGGCAGCAGCACGGTCATTCACTCATAACGTGGGCGGCGCGGGATTCGTTTCCGGCCGGGTTTTGCCCTCAGCGAACAGAAGACTCGCCGACCGGAGCTCCACCGCACACGTACGACCTGGGCTGCCTACCCGGTATGAGGGTCGACCTAACCGCAGGGCACGGGGCGTTGATGTGCGGGATCGAGCGCGTTGAGCATGTAGGTCGCGGCCCTCCGACTTCCCGCTATGCCCGTATGCCCAGAGTAGTCCGTCGCGCAGCCGTCCTGAACCACGATGTTCGTCACTCGCGGACCGGCGACCAGGCCGGAGGTGTACGGCACCACCAGCTCGTCCAGCTCGGTCGCGATGTTGGTGTAGGTCACGTCCGGGTGGTACACACCGTCCGCGTTGAGCGCGCGCACGAACTCCGACCCTTGCAGCACCTGGCGGCAGGCCATGCAGGGCGACCCGGCCACGGCGTCGAAGAACGGGCCGAGACCCAGCCGCGTGCCGACCTCGTTCAGGTCCGCCATGCCTGCCGCGTTCGAGCCGAGCCAGGGCGGGGCCAGCCCGACCATCTTGTCCACCTTCGCCGCGCCCGCGAGCCGCTTGACGAAGTAGTTGCCGATGAAATTGCCCTGGGAGTGACCGACGAGGTCGACCTCGGCCGCGCCGGTCGCGGCGCGTACCCGGTCCACGAAAGCGGCGAGCTGGGCGGCGCTCCGCTCGATCGGGAGCATGCCGCCGATGGCCGAGGCGGGCCACGGCAGGTCGTAGGCGCCGAACGTGGCCGAGTACACGCAGTAGCCCTCGTTGGCCAGCACCGGCGCATACACGCCCCAATTCGTCTGTGCGCCACCCCCCGTGCCGTGCACGAGAACTACGGGGTTCGGGTGCTCGGAACCCGGCCGGCAGGACCAGTCGTTGGTGCCGGGCAGCGAACCGCCGGGATTCGCCAGCTCGGCGGGAATCCCCGCGAAGAAGTTGTAGTCGACCGGATATCGTTCCTGCGGCTCCCGCGCGTGCGCCGAGCCCGCGGTAGCGCACACCGCGGCGAGCAGAACGATCAGCAACGAAAAGCCTGGGACACGCCGCACGATAGCCTCCCGGTCCGGTCTCGTCTTCGGGGGAAGCTACCGCACGGAGTGGCCCAGACGGAGCACATTCCGGCGGGTCGTTGCGGAAACTAGCTCTGACCGAAGGCGGGCGCGGCGGACCGGTCCGCCGCCGTGTACTGGCCCGCCACCACGTGGCCCGCAGCGCCCGCCGCGGCGGTGGCCTTCCCCTGCTGAACGCCCGCCGCGAACAGCGCGCCGCACAGCGCGAGGAAGGCCAGCGTGTGGACGACGCCGCGCACGATGTTCCAACGGACCCACGCGGCTTCGAAATCGGCGCGCACCGCGGCGAGGTCGGCGATCGATGCCGGATCGCCCGCGGCGGCCAGCTGGTCGTTGAGCGGAACGTTCAGGCCCGAGGTCACCGCGAACGCGATGACATTGAGTACCAGCGCGAGCACGATCCAGATCAGTGTGCCGCGGTGCTCCCGGCCCAGATGCAGCGCGGCCGCCAGGACGGTGAAGCCCACGGTGCCGAGGAACGCGATCATGAACCACGGATTGATGATCACCACGTTGATCTTCTGCATCACGTCGATCATCGCCCGGTCGTCGGTGCGGGCGAGCGCGGGCATCACCGAATTGGCGTACGCGTAGAACAGGCCCGCGATCAGGCCGGTCGCCAGCGTGGCGAGCACCAGTGCGGCGAGACGGGTGGCGGTCATGACTTCCTCCTGCTGGGAACTCCGCCGGACTCGTTCTCGATCCGGCTGGCGATTCCCAGTCAAGCCGCTGTCGCCATGACTCTCCATGGCCGAGAAGCTCGACCGCCTAAGCGAGCGTCTACCGTGGAGGTCTCACAGGTCCCGATCGGAAATGAGCCCACTCTGCATCGCCAATCCGGCCAGCCGTACGCGCTTCTGGTTCTGCGGCAGATCCTCCACGCCGAACTTGGCGAACAGCGCGCGCAGGTGGGTCTTGATCGCGTCGACGCTGAGGAACAGCTCCTCGGCGATCTGCTGGTTGGAGGCCGGGGTGGCGAAACCCGCGCCGTGCTTGTACGGGCGGCACAGCGCGATCAGCACCGAGCGCTGCGTTTCGGTGAGCGAGCGCGCGGTGGGGATCGAGCCGGTGGAGGTGCGGGTGATGTCGTCGGACACGCCGCCGAAGTCGTGAAAGGACACCCGCGAGGTGCCGACGCGGATGACGTCGCCCGCCATCAGCCTGCGGCGGCCGACCAGCCGGTCCCCGTTGACGAACGTGCCGTTGCGGGACAGACCGTCGTCCACGATGGTCCAGTGCGCACCCAGGTATTCGACCGCGGCGTGCAGCCGGGAGACCTCCGCGTCCCAGCTCAGCGCGAGATCGGCATGCGGGGATCGGCCGATCGTGACGCGTCCGCGGTCGGGCGTGAGCGTGAGCTCCTGCTGCCGGCCGGCGTCATCGGTGAACCGCAAGAATGATCCGACGAATCCTGTCACTGCGCCGATACCTCGCCTCTCCATACCGCCAGTGACCGTCGCACGGTTTCCATGGTGCCGCGTTCCGGTACCACGAGCAAGATCGATTCATCCGCCGTAACCGGCCACCGTGGGATCCGGTCTCGCTGCCATATCGAAGGTCTATCACAAACAAGACCGCCGCCCCGACGTCGCACGATTCGCCGGGACGGCGGCCGGAAAATAGAACTATCCCTTCGCGGCCTTGTTGTACGCGTCGGTGATGTCGGCGGAGATGCGGCCCCTGGCGGACACCTTGTGTCCATTCCGGCGCGCCCACTCGCGAATTGCGGCACTTTGTTCCCGGTCGATCGAGACCCGGCTCTTGGGCGTGCCCGCGGCGGCCGCGGCGGCCTTGACCCGGCGCCGGCCGCTGACCCGGCGCGCATTCGAAACCCACTCTTCCAAACCGTCGCGCAGCTTCGCCGCATTTGCCGACGACAGGTCGATCTCGTACGACACACCGTCGATCGCGAACTCGATGGTCTCGTCCGCGATGGACTCACCATCGACATCGTCGATCAGGCTAACGGTGACCTTCTTTGCCATGAGATGAACGTCCTCTCGAAATCGTGCGACCCGCATACTAGGCCGATTACCCGAGGCAAGAATACCCCGAATTCCGGAAATTCCAAGACGGAGCCGCTGCTTTGCAATCCAGTGGTCACCTGGTGACCGGACGCACAATTGGGAACAGTATCGTTTCTCGGATTCCCAATCCGGTGAGCGCCATCAACAAGCGATCGATTCCCATACCGGTTCCGGTGGTCGGCGGCATGCCGTGCTCCATCGCCGCGAGGAAGTCCTCGTCGAGCACCATCGCCTCGTCGTCACCTTGCGCGGCCAGCCGAGCCTGGTCGACGAACCGCTCGCGCTGGATCACCGGGTCGACCAACTCCGAATAGCCCGTGGCCAACTCGAAGCCGCGCACATAGAGGTCCCACTTCTCCGTGACGCCTGCCGTACTCCGATGCTGCCTGGTCAGGGGGGACGTCTCCACCGGGAAGTCGCGCACGAAAGTCGGCGCGTAGAGCTTGTCGCCGTACTGGTGTTCCCAGAGTTCCTCGACGAGTTTCCCGTGGCCGTAGCCCTTGCCCTCCGGAATTTCCAGACCGACCCGATCCGCGAGCGCCCGCAATTCGGCGACCGACGTTTCCGGGGTGACCGGCACACCCAGAGCGTCCGACAGCGACGGGTACATCTCGACGGTCGCCCACTCGCCGCGCAGATCGTATTCGGTGCCGTCGGCCAAGGTCACCACCTGCGTGCCGAACGCCTCCTGGGCCACTTCCTGGACCAATTCGCGGATCATCGCCGCCGAGTCGTCGTAGGTGCCGTATGCCTGGTATGTCTCGAGCATCGCGAACTCGGGGGAATGCGTGGAGTCCGCGCCTTCGTTGCGGAAGTTGCGGTTGATCTCGAAGACGCGCTCCAAGCCGCCGACCACGCAGCGCTTCAGGAACAGCTCCGGCGCGATCCGCAGGAAGAGGTCCATGTCGAGGGCGTTGGAATGGGTGACGAACGGCCGGGCCGCCGCGCCGCCGTGCAGCGTCTGCAGCATCGGCGTCTCCACCTCGAGGAATCCCCTGCGCTCGAGGGCGGCGCGCAGCGCACGCACCACGGCGATACGGGTGCGAGCCATTTCCCTGGCCTCCGGGCGCACGATCAGATCGACATAGCGCTGCCGGACGCGCGACTCCTCGTTCATCTCCTTGTGTGCGACCGGCAGCGGCCGCAGGGCTTTCGCCGCCATGAACCAGGAATCGGCCATGACGCTCAGTTCCCCGGTGCGGGAGGAGATGACCTCACCGTGCACGAAAACGAAGTCGCCGAGATCGACGTCGGCCTTCCACGCGGCGAGGGCGTCCGCGCCGACCCCGTTCAGGCTGATCATCGCCTGCAGCTTGGTGCCGTCGCCCTCCTGCAGTGTCGCGAAACACAGCTTGCCGGTATTACGCAGGAATATGACGCGTCCGGCGACGCCCGCCTGTTGTCCGGTGGCGGTGTCGGCGGCCAGGTCCGGATATGCGGCCCGAATTTCGGCCAGGGTATGCGTGCGCGGCACGACCACGGGATATGCCTCGCCACCGGCCGCTAGCAGGCGCTCTCGCTTCTCCCGGCGAATCCGTATCTGCTCCGGGGCGTCGTCGGCGTCGGGCGCCACGGCAGGCCGCGAATCCGATGTCGATGCGCTGGAGGATGCAGAGTTCGGAGTGCTCACATCGAACAACCCTAGCGTGCACCGGAAATCGTATTGCGCGCCGCCCGGACTCTGACCCGGAGTAACGAAACGGTATCGATGCGCCGGCCGCCCCGAGACCGCCTGCCGCGGGCTCCGGATACGTGAAATAGCCGGTGCGCATCGAGGTGTGTCCGAAAACACCTGCGCGACCGGCTATTTCGAGATGGAAGTGTTCCAGGGCGATTTACAGCGACGCCAGCGCGTCGAGCTCACGCGCGAAGTGCGGCGCCCCCATGGCGACGTTCAGCAGACCGGCCGCCTTCAATGCCTGGTAGCCGCCGACGAGGTCGGTCGCCCGGTGCAGTCCGAGTTGCTGCAGAGCGGCGGCCGCCAAGCTGGAGGTATAGCCCTCGGAGCAGACGACGATCCATTCCACATCGTGATCGGCGGCCAGCGCCAAGCGGGCCGAGCTGGTGGGGTCGAGCCGCCATTCCAGCACATTGCGCTCGATCACCAGGGCGCCGGGCAAGGTGCCCTCGCGTCCGCGCTGCGCTTGGGGGCGGATATCCACCAGAATGGCACCGCGCTCGATTGCTCGCGGCAATTCGAAGGCGTAGATCCGGTCGAGTCGGGCCCGTGCGTTCTCGAGCATCTGATCGATGGTCAAACGGGTCATCACATATCACCTTCGGGCTGGTCGGTGAGAACGGTTCGGGTGCGCCGGAGAGTGCCGTGACCCGTCACCTCGTAATAGGACATAGCGGTCAGCGGCGGGGAATAGGCGTGCACGCTCAATGTCGGGTCGAGCGGACCGGTGGCTTCGGCAGCGCCGGGCACGGCCGCGGGCGCGCGCATCACGTCGTGCACCCAGCCGATCGGGAACGATGCCTGGTCGCCCGCCGTGAGCGTGCGGCGACGCAGTTCCGTTCCGTTCCAACGGTATTCCGACAGCGCGCCGCTGAGCACGGTGAGCGCGCCGAGCGACCCGGCGTGGTCGTGCAGTTCCGTCGATTTATCCGGCGTCCAGCTGATCAGCCAGACGTCGACCTCGTCGTCGGTGAGCAGTCTGGTCGCCCAGCGCTCATCGGCCGGCCACTCTCCCCCGGCGGGAAGCAGGTGGTCGTAACGCCCGGCCAGCACGTCCTCGGCGCCCTCGTCGGTCAACCGGAGCAGATCGGCCGGACGCAACCGGGTGGGAAGCGCCGGCGACACCGAGCGCTCCACCGGAGGGGTGGCCGAGAACGCGGTACGCGCGGAAGAAAGAGAAAGAACAGAAGAACGCATGAGCGAATCTCCAGGAGGAAGGTATCGGTCGAGGGCAAGAACTCAGCCTCGATCGGTCGAGGCACGTCAGCCTCGACAACACTCCTGGGTGCTCACGCGGGAAGTCACGAAAGGGAGTTTAACAGCATTCGGCGCGGTGCCGGCAAGCGACCAGCCTGCGACAAAGCCAACACCGCGCATTTCAGACACTTCCCTTGCGCCGCTGGTTGCGTTCGTATACGAGCCGCAGCCCGGTCAGCGTGAGGTGCGGATCGTGGTCCTCGATCGTTTCGGATTCCGGAACGATCAGCGGTGCGGTGGCGCCCGTCGCCACGATCGCGACGTCGTCGCCGGCGAAGGCGTCGAACTCGTCACGGATCCGATCGATCAGGCCGTCCACCAGTCCGGCGAAACCGAAGACCGCCCCGGACTGCATACATTCCATGCTGTTCTTTCCCAGCACCGACCGTGGCCTGGCCAACTCCGCCCGCCGCAGCGCGCTGCGTTCCACCAGCGCCTCGGTCGAGATCTCCACACCCGGCGCGATGATCCCGCCGAGGAACTCGCCCTTCTTCGACACCAGATCGACACAGATCGCCGTCCCGAAATCGACCACGATCGCCGGTGCGGAATACCGCTGGTAGGCGGCCAGGCAATTGACGATGCGGTCCGCGCCGACTTCTTTCGGATTGTCCACCAGCAGCGGAATCCCGGTGCGCACACCGGGTTCCACCAATACGTGCGGAACGTGCGCCCAGTACTGACCGAGCATGGCGCGTAGTTCGCGCAACACCGGCGGCACCGTCGAAAGCGCCGATACGCCGATGACCTCGTCCAGCTGCGCGCCGACCAAGCCGCGCACCTGCATGGCGAATTCGTCGGCCGTCAGCAACGGATTGGTGTGCATTCGCCAGTGCCGCACGAGTTTCGAATGCGCCCCGGAACCGGAGAACAGACCGAGTTCGATACTCGTATTGCGGACATCGATGGTCAGCAGCATGTCCCGGTCGCCGGTCCTCAGACGAACGACAGGGAGCGCGGCGAGGTGAGGCCCGAGCCCTCCGGCGCGTGCGCCGGGTCCGAGCCGAGCTCGACCGGACGGTTGCGCTCGTCGACGAACACGACCTTGGGGTCGTATTCCGCGAGTTCCTGCTCGTTCAGCTGACCGTAGGCGATCAGGATGACGAGGTCGCCCGGGTGCACCAGGTGCGCCGCGGCACCGTTGATCCCGATCACGCCGGAACCCCGTTCACCGGCGATGACGTAGGTCTCCAGCCGGGCGCCGTTGTCGATGTCCACGATGCAGACCTGCTCGCCTTCCAGCAGGTCGGCCGCGTCGAGCAGGTCCTGGTCCACGGTGACCGAGCCGACGTAGTGCAGATCGGCGTGCGTCACGGTGGCACGGTGGATCTTCGACTTCATCATGGTGCGCAGCATTGCGTCGCCCTTTCTAGTTCGCGGGAGGGATCGAGGCGGGATCGGACACCGCCGGGGCGGGCTGGGACGAGTCCACGGCGGGCCGCGAACCGGAGACGGTCGGATGGCCGTCGATCGGAGCGCCGAGCGTGACGGCGATGTTGTCGATGAGCCGGGTCGCGCCGACCCTGGCCGCGACCAGCAGCCTGGCGTTGCCGGTCGCCGGGGCGGGGCCCAGAGTGGCCGAGCGCAGCTCCAGGTAATCGACCTCCACGCCGGTCGCGGCGTCGAGCACCTGGCGGGCGGCCGCGAGAACCGCGTCACCGCCGAGGCCGCCCGCGTGCTTGCCCGCGGCCAGGGCCGCCGAGAGGGCGAGCGCCGATTCGCGCTGCGCCGGGTCGAGATAGCGGTTGCGCGAGGACAGCGCCAAGCCGTCGGCCTCGCGCACGGTGACCACCGGGGTGATCCGAACGTCGAAATTCAGGTCGCGGACCAGCTGCCGGATCAACGTGAGCTGCTGATAGTCCTTCTCACCGAAGAACGCCTCCGTCGGCCGCGCGATCTGCAGCAGCTTGGCGACCACGGTGAGCATGCCCGCGAAATGGGTGGGGCGGCTCGCGCCCTCCAGCTCCGCGCCGAGCGGGCCGGGGTGCACCGTGGTGCGCGGACCGTCCGGGTACATATCCGACACGCTCGGCGCGAACACCAGCTCGACGCCCTCCGCGCGCAGCAGCTCGACGTCGGCGTCCAGCGTGCGCGGATATTTGTCCAGATCCTCGTTCGCACCGAACTGCAAGGGATTGACGAAGATCGACACGATGACGACCTGGTTGGTGCGTTTGGCCAGCCGCACGATCTCCAGGTGGCCCTCGTGCAGCGCGCCCATGGTCGGCACCAGCGCGACGGTGCGGCCCACGCCGCGCAGGGCGGCGGACGCCGCGCCGAGTATCGCGGGATCGTGGTGCACGGTCAGCTCACCGGGCCGGTAGGCACCGCGCAATTTCGGGTCGAACATCAGTGTCCTTCCAGCAGCTCGATGACAGCGGGGGCGGTACCCGCCCGCTCCGCGGTGCGCAGCGACAGCGCGCGGTACGCCTCGGCCATCCGGGGATCGACCGTCGCGAGCGCGTCCATATGCGCGGCCACCGCGTCCGCGTCGCCGCGGGCCACCGGGCCGGTCAGCGCGGACTGGCCGCGGCGCAGCGCGTTGTCCAGCGCCGCCGAGGCCAGCGGGGCGAGCAGGCGCTCGGCCAGGCCGCCCGGCTGGTCGTCGACCACTTGCTGACCGATCAGGCCCGGCCCCTCCAGGGCGGCGCGCAGCGCGGCGACCGCGTCCACGATCACCGTGACCAGGTGATTGCTGCCGTGCGCGAGCGCGGCGTGGTACAGCGGCCGGTTGGCCTCCGGCACCCGGACCGGCTCACCGCCCATCTCGATCACCAGCGACTGCGCGATGGCATAGCCGACTTCGTCGGCCGCGGTGATGCCGAAGCAGGCGTTGCCGAGCCGGGTCACGTCTTCGTCATGACCGGTGAAGGTCATGGCGGGGTGGATGGCCAGCGGTAGGGCGCCGATCTCGGCGAGGGGCGCGAGCACGCCGACGCCGTTCGCGCCGGAGGTGTGCGCGACGATGGTGCCGGGCCGGACGACTCCCGCACCCGCCAGGCCACGAGCCAGACCAGGCAGTTCAGTGTCGGGCACGGCGAGCAGCAGCAGTTCGCTGCGGGCGGCCACCTGTTCGACCGGCAGGATCTCCGAATCGGGCAGCCGGGTCCTGGCACGGCGCACCGAGGCGTCGGAGATCGCGCAGACGCCGAACACGATGTGCCCGGCCCGCTCGAGTGCGGCGCCCAATGCCGAACCCACACGTCCCGCCGAGACGATTCCCACCGTCAGGCGTGCGGGCGCGGGGTCGAAGCCCGAAGTAGCGTTGTCGGAATTCACGCTTCTCGAGGTCAACGTTGTCCTCTCGATGTCGTTCCAGTCCCGCCATGCGGGTACCGGACGGTACGCCAAGAGAATATCGGCACGCGGTTCGCCGCCGCCACGGGGTGCCCGCGTGATCTGTGCCGCACTGCCGGGGCCGCGCCCGGCCGCGAGTCACCGGCGTTCGCGCTCCTCGGACTGCAGATTGGCCATGATCTCCGCGACCGACAGACGACGCGACGGCGTCTCGTCGTCGCTCTCGGCCCTGCGCCGCCTGCGCGCGCTGGGCGTGCCCATGGCAGGCGCGGGCGTCGGTCGCGGGGCCGGTTCCCTGGCCGGTCGCGGACGCACGGCGGGCTGGGTGGGCGGCTCGTCCACGGTCTCGGTGAAGGCGTCGGCCCAGCCGCGCGGCTCGGCGTCGCGTGCCTGCTCGGCGTCGGACTGCTCGGCGTCGTCGTCGAGGGAGACGACCGCGGTCTCGGCGGTGACCGGATCGTCGAAGGGGCTGGCGAAGGCCGGCGGCTCGGGATGATCGGGCTCGAAGATCGGCGTCATACTGCTATGCGGTTGCTGGTCGGCGAACATCGACCACATCCCGGCATTCGCGGAGCTATTGTTCACCGATTCCGTGCCCGAGCTGGTCAGCTCCTGAATCCGGGTCGCGTCGGCGCGCAACGCGGGGCGTTCCATCGGCAGATCCCCGTCGAACAGCCGCTGCAGGCTCTGGCGCAGCACGGTGAGCTCCGCGCGCAAGGCCGCGAGTTCGGCCGCGTCGGCGCCCACTTCCTGACGCACTCGCGCCTCCAGGCCGAGTTCGTACTCGCGCCGCGCGGTGACCTCTCGCTCGAGCTGCAACTCGTAGACGGTCTGCAGATCGCGCACCTTCGCCTTGTCGATATCCGCTTCCTTGCGGTACTTCGTCGCAGCCAGAGCGCCGATCGCCGCGGCCCACAGCGCCGCGATCAGACCTACCCGTACGAACTCCACGCTGTTACTGAAGATCAGGAAAACGCTGGCAACCAGGCCGAGCAAGATCAAGACGCCGACGAACAATTTTCCCGCGTCGTCCCGCCGTCGACGGGAAGTGCTGCTACGGGAGGGTGAAACCATGCCAGCCAGGGTAGCCAATAGGTCGAGCCGCGCCCAGACAACGTTTTGTGATTCCGTTCGTCAGGCTAGCTACGTAGTTGCCGCATCGTCGGTAGGATCCTCCGGCGCCCGGCAGCAGTACTCCAGCCAGAGGGCCGCAGCAACCAAAGCCACCCCCGCCAGCATCCCGACCAGGGCGCCGGGGCTGTCGGCGGCCGCCGCGCGCAGCGTGCCGCGCTGCGGGAAGACCCAGCACAAGAAACCGAGCCAGATGCCTGCGGCGATCGAACCCACCTGCACCGACGCCTTGGCCAGCGCGACGGCGCGGGCGGCGGTGATCGGATGCAACTGGTGGCGGCCGTCGCCGATCTCGTGGTCGTTGACCCTGGCCCGGATCACGAAAGCGAGCACCGCCTCGATGGCGGCCACCGGGTACAGCGAGGCTCCGGCGAAAACCGAGATCGGCGGGAAGTTGTCGTAGGCCACCCGGGTGGCGATCCACGCGACGATCGCGGCGATCAACACGTTCGCCACGACGTCCAGGACGCGAGTCGGCTTCAGTTTCACGACGGCGTGCCCGTCAACGAGAACTCGGTGCGCCGCACCCCGGCGCGCTCGGCCGGATCGAGCCGCGCCAGCAGATCCGCCACGGCGTGCGGTATCCCGTCGATCTCGAGCACCGCGTCCGGCACGACGTCCAGCCACGGCACCAGCACGAAGGCGCGCCGATACGCCTGGGGGTGCGGCAGGATCAGGTTCGGGTCGGCACTGCGGCACGCGACCGGCTCTCCGTCGCGCAGTTCGGCGCACCACACCACGTCCACGTCGAGAGTGCGCGCGCCCCAGCGCACTTCGCGCACTCGCCCCGCGGCCTGCTCCAGATCTTGGCCCCGGCGCAGCCAGTCCACGCAACCGAATGCCGGATCCTCGGCCAGCACAGCGGCATTGAGGTAATCGTCCTGCGGGACGCCGCCCCATGGCGCGGTGGAGTACACGGCGGAGACGGCCAGCACGCGATGACCGAACCCGTCCAGCACACTGCGCAGATGGGCGAGCCGGTCGCCCAGATTCGAACCGATGGACAGCACGGCACGGGTCATCGGCGCGCCTCCGCGGCGCTCGGCGCGGTCCGGGAAACGGCCGCGCCGCCGTCGCGCCGGCTCATTCGGCGGGCTCCCCGCGGTGCCGCGAGGTGATCACCCGCACGTCGGCGAACGTGTGCGGGATCGGCGCGGACGGCTTGTGCAGCACCACCTCGACCGACCTGATCCGCGGATCGGTCATCACGTCCTCGGCGATCTCCGACACCACCGTCTCGACGAGATTGCGCGGCTCGCCCTGCACGATCCGCACCGCACGCTCGGCCAGTGCGCCGTAGTCCACGGTGGCGGCCAGATCGTCGGTCGCCGCGGCCACGGCGAAATCGACCCACACCGTCAGGTCGACCAGGAACTCCTGACCGTCGCGACGCTCGTGCTCGAACACGCCGTGATGGCCGTAGGCGCGCAGACCGCGCAGCTCGATCCGGTCGGCGCCGCGGCGGATCGCCGAATCGCGTAGTCGCGCCTCGTCTTCGGCATGGACCGGGGACCGGCTCATCGTCGAGCTCCTTGCGCACTGGATCGGGCGTTGTCGTGCTGTGCGGCACGCTGCCGTGCGGCATTCTGCCACGCATCGGTGACCGCGATGGCGTCCAGCGAGGCGCGCACGTCGTGCACGCGCACACCCCACGCGCCGTGCAGTGCGGCCAGCGCCGAGATGGTCGCGGTGGCCGTCTCGCGGCCGTCCGGTGGACGCGGCCCCGCCTCGTCGGCGAGCAGCGAACCGAGGAAGCGCTTGCGCGAGGCGCCGATCAGGATCGGCAGTCCGTGCGCGACCAATTCGGGCAGCGCGCCGAGCAGGGCCCAGTTGTGCTCGGCGTTCTTCGCGAAGCCCAAGCCCGGGTCGAGCAGCAACCGGGACGGGTCGACGCCCGCGGCGACGGCCAGGTCCACCTGGGCGGTCAGTTCGCCGAGCACTTCGGCGACCACGTCGTCGTAGTGGTCCGCCGGTCCGGTGTGCCGATAGTCGGCGCCCGCCCGCCAGTGCATGAGAATCCACGGGACTCGTGCGGCGGCGACCACTCGCACCATATCGGCGTCGGCGCGGCCGCCGGAGACGTCGTTCACCACCGACACCCCGGCCTCGATCGCCGCGGCGGCCACGGCGGCGCGCATGGTGTCCACGCTGGCCGGCACGCCCGCCGCGACCAGGCCGCGGATGACCGGCGTCACCCGCGCGGCCTCGGTCGCCGCATCGATGCGCACCGCGCCCGGCCTGGTCGACTCGCCGCCGACGTCGATGATGTCCGCGCCCGCGGCGTGCAGCCGCACGCCGTGCGCGATGGCCAGCTCGGGATCGAGGTAGCGCCCGCCGTCGGAGAACGAATCGCTGGTGACGTTCACCACGCCCATCACCACGCAGGAGCGCCCGCCCCGGGCGCCGACACTGTCGAACCCGCTCGCCGCCGATCGCCCGTCCTGCTGTGCGGTGGCGGTGTGGTCCCGGGCCGCTGCGCGCCCTCCGCCGCTCGGTTCGGACACAGCGGACCCGCTCACTTGCGCAGGATCAGATCGAGCGCCTCGGCGCGCGAGGCGGCGTTGGACTGCAGCAACCCGCGCACGGCGGAGGTGGTGGTGCTCGCGCCCGGCTTGCGGATGCCGCGCATCGCCATGCACAGGTGCTCGGCCTCGATCACCACGATGGTCCCGCGCGGATCCAGCTTGCGCATCACCGCGTCGGCGATCTGGCTGGTCAGACGCTCCTGCACCTGCGGTCGCTTGGCGTACAGGTCGACCAGGCGGGCCAGCTTGGACAGCCCGGTGACCCGCCCGTGCGGGCCGGGGATGTAGCCGACGTGGGCGACGCCGTGGAACGACACGAGGTGATGCTCACAGGTGGAGTACATCGGGATGTCCCGGACCAGCACGAGTTCCTGGTGGCCCTCGTCGAAGGTGGTGTTGAGCACCGAATCCGGCTCCACGTAGAGCCCCGCGAAGGTCTCCCGATAGGCGCGCGCCACCCGGGCGGGCGTCTCCCGCAGCCCCGGCCGATCCGGATCCTCGCCGATGGCGAGCAGCAACTCCCGCACCGCCGCTTCGGCCCGCGCCTGGTCGAACGATCTCCCGGTCTCCAGGGCGACGGGGCCGGGCTCCGTCAAACCGATGTCGACACCGTTGTATTCAGCACTATCCGCTTCGGCGAGGACGTAGCCACCGCCGTGATCGTTGGCCGACAATCAGGACACCTCCAAACTCCCGAAGCGCCGGCAATCTCTCGGCACCCCACGATGGTCGAGCCTAATCGTCACCGCTCAGTGCCGACCGTTCGGTCCATCCCAATCACCGTTGTCGCCCTCGCCGTTCGGATTGGCTCGGCGCGGCTCGTCATAACCGCCGCGCTCGCCGTAACCGTCCCGGTCGTAGCCGCCTTCCGGCGCTCCCTGCGGACCCCACTGCTGGTAGCCGTGCCGCGGCTGCTGCGCGTCACCCCAGCCGGACTGGCCTTGCTGCTGCGGCTCGTCCCGCGGCGGCCAGCCGGGAGCCGACCATCCCGCCGGAGCGCCGTAGTCCGGCCGCGAGCCGTGCGTGCCCTGGCGCGGATAGCCAGGAGCGGGCGCCTGCGGCAGCGGGTAACCGGGCGCGGACGGGCGGGCGTACTGCGGCGGCGCGCCGTACCCGCTTTCGTGCGGCGGGTAACCGTTCGAAGCCTGCGGGTCACGCTGCGCGGACGCGGCCACGGCCGGTTCCGGCGGCCACGACTCGCCGCGCTCGGCGGCCAGCTCGCCCGGGGTCTTCACCGGCGGCTTGTCCGAGGGGACGCGGTCGCCGAAATCGTTGAACGCGGTGATCCGCGGGCGCTTCTGCACCGAGGCGAGGATCTGCTCGAGATCCTTGCGGTGCAGGGTCTCCCGCTCCAGCAGGGCGGTGGCCAGGTCGTCGAGTACGTCGCGGTAGTCGTTGAGGATGGCCCACGCCTCGGTGTGCGCGGCCTCGATCAGGTTGCGCACCTCCACGTCGATCGCGCCCGCCACCTCGTGCGAGTACTCCGAACCCATGCCCATCGAGCGGCCGAGGAACGGGTCGCCCTGCTCCTGGCCGTAGCGGACCGCGCCGAGCCGGGCGCTCATGCCGTACTCGGTGACCATCGCCCGAGCGATCTTGGTGGCCTGGTCGATATCGGAGGACGCGCCGGTGGTCGGCTCGTGGAACACCAGTTCCTCGGCCGCGCGGCCGCCCATCGCCATAACCAGGCGCGCGATCATCTCCGAGCGGGTCATCAGGCCCTTGTCGTCCTCGGGCACCGTCATGGCGTGGCCGCCGGTGCGGCCGCGCGCCAGGATGGTGACCTTATACACCGGCTCGATGTCCGGCATCGCCCAAGCGGCCAGGGTGTGGCCGCCCTCGTGATAGGCGGTGATCTTCTTCTCGTGCTCGCTGATGATGCGGCTCTTGCGGCGCGGGCCGCCGATCACGCGATCGACCGACTCCTCCAGCGATTCGCCGGTGATCACCGCGCCGTTCTCGCGGGCGGTGAGCAGCGCGGCCTCGTTGATCACGTTGGCCAGGTCGGCGCCGGACATGCCGACGGTGCGCTTGGCCAAGCCGTCCAGATCGGCGTCCGGGGAGATCGGCTTGCCCTGCGAGTGCACACGCAGGATGGCGCGGCGACCGGCGAGGTCCGGGTTGCCGACCGGGATCTGCCGGTCGAACCGGCCCGGACGCAGCAGCGCCGGATCGAGGATGTCGGGGCGGTTGGTGGCGGCGATCAGGATGATGCCGGTGCGGTCGCCGAAGCCGTCCATCTCGACCAGCAACTGGTTGAGGGTCTGCTCGCGCTCGTCGTGACCACCGCCGAGGCCAGCGCCGCGCTGGCGGCCGACCGCGTCGATCTCGTCGACGAAGATGATGCACGGGCTGTTCTGCTTGGCCTGCTCGAACAGGTCGCGCACCCGGGAGGCGCCGACACCGACGAACATCTCCACGAAGTCCGAGCCGGAGATGGTGAAGAACGGCACACCCGCCTCGCCGGCGACGGCGCGGGCCAGCAGGGTCTTACCGGTGCCCGGCGGGCCGTAGAGCAGGACGCCCTTGGGGATCTTGGCGCCGAGGGCCTGGTAGCGAACCGGGTTCTGCAGGAAGTCCTTGATCTCGTAGAGTTCCTCGACCGCTTCGTCGGCTCCGGCCACGTCGGCGAACGTGGTCTTGGGCATGTCCTTGGACAGCTGCTTGGCCTTCGATTTGCCGAAGCCCATCATGCCGCCGCGGCCGCCGCCCTGCATGCGGGCCATCACGAAGATGAACAGCCCGAGCAGGATGACCATCGGCAGCACGAACAGCAGGATCTGGGTGAACCAGCTCTCCTGTTTGACCACCGTGTTGTACGGGGCGCCGGAGGTCTTCACGGCGTCGAAGATCTGGGCGGAGGTCTCGCTGCCGCCCGGATACTTCGCGATGATCTTGTTCTGTCCGCCGGTGGCGTCGTTGCCGTCCTTCAGTTCGATGCGCAGCTGCTGCTCGCGATCATCGATCTGCACATTCTGGACGTTGCTCTTGTTCTCGAGCTGGCTCAGGGCAACCGATGTATCGACGCTCTTCCAGCCCCGCGTGTCGTTGCCGAAATAGCTGAACGCATAGATCACGAGCAAAATGCCCGAGACTATGGCCAGGGTGCGAAACACTGTCTTGCGGTTCATAGAGCGTCGGCCGGGGCGGCCAGTCCTTTCCGGTGTCTCCGGTTCATGCCTAGCGATGCATCTGGCGCGTCCGGTTCCGCGGGGGTTCGGATGCGGACATGCCACGTTACCGCGTACGGTCTAGTCGATACATCGCGCAGTTCGACTGCAGGTGCAGTTAAAGAGGTAAACGGCCGGGGATCGACGGTGGTTCCCGATGTCTCCGGTCCGGCTTCCTCCAAGTGGCAACAATCATGGCATGTTCGGCCTATCGTGAGCGACGACACAACCTCGCGGCGCGAGCGACGGGCACGTAGGCGGTAGCTCGCACACCACGAAAGCCCCGGGAGCGCCGCACCAGACACGAGCGCAGGGGGTATGGACATAGTCGAGCTACGGACACCCACAGCGATACTGCGTCACGGCCGCGGCAGGCTGATCGTCCTGCGGCCCGGTTCCGACGGCGAGTGCGTCCTCGATGTCCCGGTCTCGGACCTGCTCAAGGTCCGGCTGAACCGGCGCGCGGACGACGCGGTCGTCATCGAGATCTATCTGCGTTACCCCACGCCCGTGCTCACCGGCGTGCCCGCGGACCGCACCCCGCTGCCGGTCCTGATCGCCGAGCACGACTTCCCGGCGGCCACCGAGATCGTCGACCGCCTCAACGCGCACATCCTGGCCACCCAGCGCATCGACGTGGCGGCGCCGGATCTGCGCCCGCCGACGCCGACCTGGGGCCGCGCCGGTCCGATCCGCGCGGACGTGGAGCGGGCGACCAAGAGGATGTCGCCGCGCCGCGAGGCGAAGCAGGCGATAGCGGCTCTGCATCGTTACGTGACGCCGGAGGAGTACGTCCTGGAGACCGCCCTCGCGGTGGCGCAGCCACCCGCGGGCAACGGCTCCGGCCTGCTCGCCGCGACGACGGCGCGCCTGCTGTTCATCTCGATCGGCGACGACCGGTACGCGCACGAACTCCCGATTCCCGTGATCTTGTGGGCTCGCGTCACCGACACTCCCGCCGCGGGCCGCGGCGAGATCGGTCCCGGGCGCGGCGCGACCGGCATCGAGGTGCACGACGGCAGCCGGACGCTGCACTTCGCGGGCGCCGACCGCGCCGACACCGAGCGGGTCACCTGCGCGGTGAACTTCGCGGTGCGCCGGGAATCCGCCGACGGGGCCGCAGGCTCCGCCGATCCCGGTGTGGCGCAGCTGTATTCGGAGTGGGAGCTGCTGGTCGAGCGGCATTCCCTCGGCATGGTCGACGACGCGCAGTTCCAGCGCTACGGCCGCGGCATCCTGCGCTCACTCCCCGACGGGAGCTGAGTTCAGCGCGACCCGCCGCCATGGACTGGTGGGGCGCAGCCACAGCCGCAGCAGCTCCTTGCGGCGGTCGACGCCGCCGTTCTTCAGCTCGGCCAGGTCCTCACAGGCCTGCCAATAGGTCCAGCCGGTGAGATAGGCGTCGCCGAACTGGCGCCAGTTGCGGTATTTGCTCTGGGCCAGCGGCAGTGCGCGCGCCAGATAGCTCCAGGCCACGTCGGCGTCGAGATAGCCGGCCGTGTAGGCCATCCTGGCCACCGCGACCACCCTGGCCAGGTCCCAGGCGTGGATGTCGCTGGGCAGCGGCCGGGCCAGATGATCGGTGAATCCGATCTTGATCGCCTGCGACCAGATGTCGTAGTCGCGCACCAGCGCCTCGGGATTGTCCATGCCGCGAAACGCGCCGACCTGCCGCAGGAACGCCCGGTGCCGGTCGGCCCGCTCGCCGAACCGATCGCGCTCGCTGGCGTTGATCGAGGCCGTCACCAGCGGGTTCACCAGCGCGTAGAGCGGAGCGTGCATGCCGTCGAGCAACTGCTCCATCGACGCCTGCGCCTCGGTGCCGTCGGTGATGCCCCACGCTCCGGTGAGCGTGTCGATGGCCAGCTCACGCCGGTCGCCGAGGGGATGCGCGCGTTCCGGGCCGAGCAGCAACGCGTCGTGGAAGGCGTCCCAGCGCGCCGAGTAGAAGGCGCCGAGGGCCAGCGCCCGCAGTTCGTCGTCGGATACCGCCGCGCCGGACCAGTGGTCCTCCTCCCGCTCGTCCAGCTCGGCGTACGGAAAGGTCGTCAAGGTGGGTACACCGCGCGCAGGCATGTCCCCGATTGTTCCCCATGGGTCAAGGCGCACGCTCGGTATTGGCGGATGGCCGCGCGTGTTCGTCCCCGGGCGATCGCGCGTCCGCCGGGCGAATCGATTTCGGCCTCGGTGACTTCTTGCCCTGACGCATGTCGTGATCTGGGGCTAGTGTGCTCGCATGTGTAGAAACATCACCGTCCTGCGTGGTCTGGAACCTGCCGCAACCGAGCAGGAAATCTATGCCGCCGCACTGCAGTACGTGCGCAAGGTCGGTGGCGTGTCCGGCCTGAGCTCGACCACCAAATCGGCCGTCGACAAGGCCGTCGCGGCCATCGCCGAGGCGACCACCACCTTGCTCGCCGAGTTACCCGACCGCAGGGTGGCGCCGCCCACCGAGCCGCCACTGCGCCGCATCGCCGCGCGCGAAGCGGCCGCGGGAGAGTAGAGGGTTCAGGGCAGGGCGTCCGCGCCGTAGACGTCGACGCACACCAGCGCGATCTCCAGCGGCAAGCCCCGCTCTTCGATCGGATATCCCAGCAGCTGTTCGATCCGCTGCACGCGGTAGCGAACCGTGTTCTTGTGCACGCCGAGCGCTCTGGCCGTGGCCTCCGGGCTGCGATGGCCGCGCAGATAGGCGTACAGCGTCTCGCGCAGCCGCGCGGCGTTCGCGTCCCGGCCGGCCAGTGCGCCCAGCTCCCGCGCGACCAGCCCGCGCATGGCCGCTTCGTCCGCGCCGGCCAGATAGGCGATCTCCACGGCTCGATACCCGGTGACCCGCCGGCCAGCCGCTGGTGCGCGCTCGGCGACCTGCCGCGCGGCGACCGCCTCGCGATGACTGCGGCGAAAGCCCGCGATCCCCCCGGCGGGGACACCGAACGCGACCCGCACCGGAGCCTCGACCTGCGCGCCCGCCAGCTGTTCCACCTGTCCCGGCGCCGCGAGTTCGGCGGCGCGTTCGACGTCGTCCGAACCGGCCCATGCCCACATGGCGCTGGCGCCGGACGGAACGGTGAGCACCCGCGCGCTGCCGAACGCGGCGGCCAGCCGGGCCGCGACCCGGTCCAGCAGTCCGGTCGCTTCCGCGTCCGCGGGCTCGCCGGTCGGCTCGTCGGTCCACAGCACGAAGGCGAGGTGCTGCTGGGAGAGCCGATAGCCGAGCCGCACCGAGGCCTGGTCGACGTCCACGTCGTCGCCGTCCAGCAGGGCTCGAACGGTCTCGGCCCGCCGGTTGATGGCGGCGCGCAGGACCTGCTCGCGCTCCTCCATGGTAGGTGTCGGTGAGCAGTTCGACCGAGGTGCTCACCCATTTGGTGGTCCGCTCGAACAGCCGCAGCAGCACCACGCGCTCGAGTTCCGGGGTGGCCCGCCGCTGCTCGATGACCTCGGTCACGTAGTCCAGCACCGCCTCCATGCCCACGTGATAGACCCGCAGCAGCAATCGCAGCTCGAAGCCGCGCCGCGCCACACTGCGCGCGAAGGCGTGCGCCTCCTCCGGCAGCGAGAACTCGAAGGCGTCGCTGGCCAGGCGGCTGAGCACGATCCTCGCGTGCGCCCTGGTGCTGGCCGCGAGGTCGCGGCGCATATCGCGATCGGCCAGTTCGGGGATCCGCGCGATGATCACGTCGTCGAGCCGGGTGACGATCCGCTCGAGCGTCTCCGCGCGCATCGTCTCGTAGACGTATTCGGCCAGCCAGTCGCGTACCTCGTCGGGTGCCGGGGTCGAGCGGCCCGCCGCGTGGGGCGTGGGGGTCATCGCCACCTCCTCCGGCCGAGGATATTCGCCATCGCTTTGTTTCCTGGAGACAAATTCGGCCATTTTCCTTGACAAACGGGGCCAAGAAAGTCTCCTGGGATTGTGTCACCATCATAGTTCAGTGGCCTGCCTCACAGCAGTCAGCAGACCGCGGTTCAACACGTCGTCAGTGGGAGAACAGCAGTGACCAATACGGAACCAGCGCCCGCGACCGGGAAGGCGCAGGGACGCAAGACGACCGCGAAGAAGGACGGTCCCGCCGTCATCGAGGTGCGCAATCCCGGCACCGGCGAGGTCGTCGGCACGGTGCCCGACGAGACCGCCGAGGCCGTCGCGGCCAAGGTGCGCGAGCTGCGGCTGTACCAGCTGGAGTGGGAGGCGATCGGGCCCGAAGGCCGCAAGGTCTGGCTGCTGAAGTTCCAGGACTGGTTGATCGACAACACCGACCGACTGGCCACCGTGCTGCAGTCGGAAACCGCCAAGCCCCGGGTCGACGCGCTGATCGACCCCGGTTTCGCCACCGACCTGATCGGCTACTACGCGCGCCGCGCGGCCAAATTCCTGGCCGACGATCACCCGTCGCCGCACAGTCCGCTGGCCCGGGTCAAGCGGCTGACCACGGTCTACCGGCCCTATCCGGTGGTCGGCGTCATCACGCCGTGGAACTTCCCGCTGGCCATGCCGGTGATGGACGTGTTCCCCGCGCTCGCGGCCGGGGCGGCCGTCATTCTCAAGCCGTCCGAGGTGACGCCGCTCTCGGCGCTGGAACTGGCGAAGGGCTGGGCCGAGATCGGCGCGCCGCCGGTGCTCGCCGTGGTCACCGGAGGGGGCGCGACCGGAGCGGCCGTGGTCGGCAACGCCGACTACATCCAGTTCACCGGCTCCACCGCCACCGGTCGCAAGATCGCCGCCGCGTGCGTGGAACGGATGGTGCCCTACAGCCTCGAACTTGGCGGCAAGGACCCGGCCATCGTGCTCGCCGACGCCGACCTCGATCGCGCCGCGCACGGCATCGCCTTCGGCGGCATGTTCAACTCCGGCCAGGTCTGCATCTCCGTGGAGCGGGTGTACGTCGAGGCTCCGGTGTACGACGAGTTCGTCGCCAAACTGACCGCCAACGTCAAGGCGCTGCGCCAGGGCCTGGACGGGCGCGAGTCGAAATACGACGTGGGAGCGCTGGCCAACGAGAACCAGGTGAGCATTGTCCAGCGCCACGTCGAGGAGGCGGTCGCGGCCGGCGCGAAAGTGCTGACCGGCGGCAAGCGTGCCGGATTCGGCACCGCTTTCGAGCCGACCGTGCTGGTCGACGTGGACCACACCATGTCCTGCGTCACCGAGGAGACCTTCGGCCCGACCCTGCCGGTGATGAAGGTGGCCGACGAGTCTGAGGCGGTCCGGCTGGCCAACGACTCGATCTACGGCCTTTCGGCCTCGGTGTGGACCGCCGACAAGGAGCGCGGCGAGCGGATCGCCCGGCAGTTGAACGCGGGCGCGGTCAACATCAACGACGTCTTCGCCAACCTGTTCAGCTACGCGCTGCCGATGGGCGGCTGGGGCCTGTCCGGCGTCGGCGCCCGCTGGGGCGGCGCGAACGGCGTGCGCAAGTACTGCCGTCAGCAGGCGATCACCACGCCGATCCTGCCGACCCAGCAGAAAGAGCTGTTCTGGTACCCGTATTCGATGCCGAAGCTGCTGTTCGCGCTCGGCGCGATGCGAGCGGCAGGCGCCCGCGGCCTGCGCCGCCTCGACCTGCCCGCCCTGCTGAAACTCAAAGGAGACGACAAGTGACCGAAACGAAGCAGATCCGCGGCAAGGTCGTCGTCATCACCGGCGGGGCCCGCGGCATCGGCCTCGCCACCGCGACCGCCCTGCAAGCCCTCGGCGCGCAGATCGCCATCGGCGATATCGATGAGACCACCGTCAAAGAGTCGGGCACGGCGCGGAACTTCGAGCACTACGGCAAGCTCGACGTCACCGATCAGGAGTCGTTCGACGGCTTCCTCGACGAGGTGGAGCGCACCCTCGGCCCGATCGATGTGCTGATCAACAACGCGGGCATCATGCCGACCGGCAAGCTGGTGGACGAGCCGGACGAGCTGACCCGGCGCATCCTGGACATCAACGTCTACGGCGTGATCCTCGGCTCGAAATCGGCGCTGCGCCGGATGCTGCCGCGTGGCAGCGGGCACATCATCAATATCGCCTCGCTGGCCGGGGAGACCCACATCCCTGGCCTGGCCACCTACAACGCCAGCAAACACGCGGTGCTCGGCTTCACCGACACGCTGCGGGAGGAGTACCGCGGCACCGGCGTGCGCTTCTCCTCGGTGCTGCCGACGTTGACCAACACCGAACTCGGGTCCGGCGTCACCCCGCCCAAGCTGCTGCGCCCGGCCGAGCCGGAGGAGATCGCCGACGCCGTCGCCAAGCTCATCGTCGCGCCGAAGTCGAAGGTCCGGGTGACCGCGGTGGCCGGGTTCATCTCGCAGTTCGTCGGCCTGCTGCCCGAGGCGCTCGGAGACAGTATCGGCCGGGCGCTCGGGTCCGGGCGCGCGTTCCTCGATGACGTCGACGCCGACAAGCGCAAGGCGTACGAGGAACGTGCCCGCGGCGTGTGAGCGCGGGCGCCGAACCGGGGCGCCACGGTCGGGATTCGTCTCGGCCGCGGCGCCCCCGCTGCGTTCTGGGGCACACCGAGCGGGACCGCCGGGGTGCTCGGCAATGATTTTGTGACGAATATCACGTGCGAGTTCGGCAACCCAAAGAAGCCGGTCAACGGCAAATTTCCAGCCGACAGTCGGCGACCACGGCGAGGGGTCCAATCCTCCCGACCTTCGCCCGGCCTGCCGCCATTGCTGCTGGTCAAGTGCCCAAGTAGGGAACCTCGACGGTAAACCGTCAGCGCGTGCCGAAAATTCGCCAACTGCCTAGTGCGCCACACCATCACAGGCAATATGCTGTCTCTAACAAACCTGCCGACTGTTTCGGCGCCCGTATCCGAACTTTTCGGCCTGATAAGGCTGGAAATTCCGGACTGATTCTGATAGCAAGGGGCTATGGACCCGCACTTGCGCGACCTGCGGTATTTCGTCGCCGTCGCTGAGGAACTTCACTTCACCAACGCCGCTCAGCGGCTGCACATCGCACAACCCACCTTGTCGCGTCAGATCCGTCAGCTGGAACGTCAGCTCGACGTGGTCCTGTTCGACCGCAACCAGCGCAGTGTCGCGCTGACCGTCGCGGGCAAGGAGCTGCTCGAAGGCGCCCGCAAGATCTTGGAGCTGTGGGAGGTCACCAACGTCTCGCTGCAAGAGGCGGGCGAGGTGCTGCGCGTCGGCATCCAATCCGCGCTCGGCCGTGGCCTGCTCAGCGATCTGGAGAGCGCCAGCGGACATCGCCTCGCACTGCACGCGGCTTCGTGGACCGATCCTTCCAGCGGGCTCGCGGGCCGTCAGGCCGATCTCGCGCTCGTCTGGCTTCCCCTGCCCGACCAGAGCCGCTACCGCTGGCAGGTGCTGCGCACCGAGCCGCGCTGGGTGCTGCTCCCGGAGAACCATCCGCTGGCCGTTTCGGAGACCATCGAGTTCGCCGATCTGCTCGACGAGCCGTTCGTGGCGCTGCCCACCGAAGCCGGTGCGGTGCGCGACTTCTGGCTCGGCAACGACGGACGCGGCGGCCGCGCGCCGAAGATCGGCGCCGAGGCCGCGACCGCCGAGGACAAGCTGGAAGCCGTGAGTCTCGGGCTTGGCGTGTGCCTGCTGGCCGAGAACAACGTGCCGATGTACCGCTGGCCCGGTCTGACCGCACGTCCCGTGTCGGGTCTGGCGCCGTGCGAGCTCGCCGTGGCGTGGCGGGCCGACGACAACCGGCCGACCATCCTCGAATTCGCCGGTCGCGCCGTCGAGGGCGGCTTCGCCGCGCAGCAGTCGCCGGTCAGCGTCTGAATCAGCGGGTCGCGGGCGCGGTGCGCTGCCACGGACAGCGGGTCTCCACCTGAGCGGACAGCCGCAGCAGAGTTGATTCGCTGCCGGGCGGGCCCGCGAACTGGGCGGCCACCGGCGTGCCCGACCGTGGATGCATGCCCATGGGGACGGAGGCGGCGGGCCAGCCCACCAGATTCCACAGCGGGGTGAAAGGTGCCAATCGCGCGCCGGCGAGCAAGGTGGCCGGTCGATCGCGGAAGTGCCAGGCCCGCGCCATCGGTGGCGGGGCGGCGAGCGTGGGAGTGATCACCACGTCGTAGCGCTCGAAGAACTCCAGTAGTCGTGCCTCCACCCGGTCGATCTGAGCGGGGCGGGCGAGCCGGAACCGGTGCACCGTCCGGCCGAGGGCCAGACGACGGCGGGCTCTGCCGGATAGCTGATCGGGCTCGGGTAGCGCGGGGACATCGCGTGCGCTGAGGGCCAGCCAGCGTAGGAACGCCGCGAATACGGCGTTTCCGTACGGTAGCTCCGTCGGTTCCACCAGGTGGCCCGCCGCCGCGGCCACCGAGGCCGCCGCGCGGGCCGCGGCCGTCCAGTGCCGGTCGACGCGCAGCAGCGGAGACGGCGGATCCACGGCCAGGCCGATGCGTAGTCGGCCGGGTGGATCCACGTCGGCCAGGTCCGGCCGCGCCGCCAGGACCGAGAGCGCCAGCGCGGCGTCGTCCACGCTCGTGGCGAGCACCCCGTTCTCCACCAGCCCCGACCACGCGCCCGCGTCGGGGATCGTGTGCTGCCCTGGCTTGATCCCGAAGATCCCACAGCACGCGGCGGCGACCCGCACCGCGCCCAAACCGTCGCAGCCGTGCGCCACCGGCACCAGACCGGCCGCGACCGCGGCGCCGGCCGCGCTCCCCGCGTTGCGCGCGGGATTCCACGGATTGCGGATGACGCGCTCGGTGCCCGCGCTGGTCGACCACCGGCCGAGTTCAGGGGCCGCGACCTGCCCGACCACCACCGCGCCCGCGGCGCGCAGCCTGGCCACCACCGGATGATCCGCAGTGGCGGCGGAGCCCCCCGGCGCGGACTCGCCCGCGATCGGCATTCCCTGCTCGACCGCGACCGGCACACCGGCCATGGGCAGCACGTCCAGGTCCGCGCGCTCCATCAGGCCGACCGACTCGGCCATGGCCTGCTCGGCGCGAAGGACGCTGAACGCGGTGTCCTTGCGATCCGCCGCGGCGATCCGCGTCCCGGCATCCGCCGCCACTTGGCCCGGGTGCAGCAGGCCGTCGCGCACGCACGCGGCGATCGTCGCGGCCGGGCCGCGCTCCGGGCCGGATTCGGGGTCCCGCAGGCGCTGCGGCCGGTCGTCGGCCGTGGTCGCTCGTACTCGGGTGAACGTCGGTTCGGTGGTTTTCGCATTCGGAACGGTTGTTCGCGGCGCGGCCTTCGCCGCCGATATCGAGCCGTTCGCCACTATCGCGGCCTCGTCAGACATGTGCTGGTCATCCCCCGTCGCGTCGTTGTCGAAATCGGGTGATCCACTGTCGAGCCGCAAGTTATCATTTCGAATACGGCGCGGGGGATGATGGTGTGGGGTGTGGCGGGAAATTTTCGGCGCACCCGACCAACGAACGATGCGGATTCCGCGGCGTCCGCCGAGCCACTAGGTCCGAGCATGAGTGCGAACTCTGAGAGAAGTTCCGATCCCGACACAGGTGTTTCCACCCGTGCGAGGAGTGGTGAGCTGTCACGCGCCGAATCCGACGCGGTGGCGGCGTTCTCCGCGGCATGGGAGTCCACCCGGCGGCCGCCCACGATCGCCGAATTCCTGCCCGACGCCACGACCTTGCGGCGCGAGGCCCTGCTGGAGCTGATTCGCGTCGACCTGCGCCATCGCTGGCTGCACCGTCCGGGAGCCACACCGGAACGTGCCGCTCACCTGCGTTTGGCCGATTACTGCGCCGAATTTCCCGAACTCGCGTCCGACGATATTCCGGCAGGTCTGGTCTATGAGGAGTTCGTCATCCGCCGCCAGAGCGGGGAGCGGGTCGATCCGCGCGAATGTCTGCGCGAATATCCGCGGCAGGCGGACGCACTGCGGGAATTGCTGAACGCCGACGAACTCGACCAGAGCACCCGCCGCGCCACCATGGAGGACTCCACCCGGACCGTTTTCGCGCGGCCCGACTCCGGCCTCGACGACACCGCGTTGAACCGAACCACCGAGTCTGCTCGTGATTCCGAGATGACCAGGACGACAGCCGCCGAGCTGACCGGCACGGCCACCGCCGTACCGACGACGATCGGCACCGGGCCGGGCCGGCGCGACCCGCTCGACCGCATCGAGATCGGTCAGCGCATCGATGACTTCGATCTGCTGACCGGTTTGGGCAGCGGCGCGTTCGCCCGCGTCTTCCTCGCCCGGCAGCGCTCGCTGCAACGGCTGGTCGCGGTGAAGATCTCCAGCGATCACGGCACCGAGCCGCAGACGCTGGCCCAGCTCGACCACGACTACATCGTGCGGGTCTTCGACCAGCGGCTGCTCGACGACGCCGAAGGCGCCGCGCGCCGGTTGCGGCTGCTCTACATGCAGTTCCTGCCCGGCGGCACGCTGCTCGGCGTGCTGCGCTGGGTGCGCGCCACCCCGCCCGCCGAGCGCAGCGGCCAACTGCTGCTGGACGCCGTGGACGTCGCGATGGAGGAGAAGGGCGAGATCCGGCCGACCGATTCCAGCGTGCGCGCCGAACTCGCGACGCTGAGCTGGCCGGAGACGGTGGCCTGGCTGGGCCGCAGGCTGGCCGAGGCACTGGACTACGCCTCTTCGCACGGCGTGCTGCACCGGGACGTGAAACCGGCCAACGTCCTGCTCACCGCCGAGGGCGTGCCGAAACTGGCCGACTTCAACATCAGCTTCAGCCGCAACGTGGAGGGCACCAGCCCGGTGGCCTACTTCGGCGGCTCGCTGGCTTACATGTCGCCGGAACAGCTGGAGGCCTGCCATCCCAGCTTCGGCCGCAGCGCCGCCGACCTGGACACCCGCGCCGACATCTATTCGCTCGGCGTGGTGCTGTGGGAACTGCTCACCGGCGCGAAACCGTTCGACGACAGCACGGCGGGAGCGGGCGACCACGGCGACGACACCACCTTGGAGGCCATGCTGGAGCGGCGCAGCGCCGGCGTGGACGCGGCCGCGCTGGAGCGGGTTCCGCCCGACTGCCCCGCCGCGCTGTGCCGCGTGTTGCGCACCTGTCTCGCACCGGAGCGAACCGACCGCTGGTCCAGCGGCGCCATCCTGGCCAGGCAGCTGGAGATGTGCCTGGACGAGCGCGCGCGGGAACTGGTCGACCCGGCTCCGGACAGCTGGCGCAAGCGGCTGCGCCCGTACATCGTGCCGGTGGCTCTGGTGGCGGTGGCGCTACCGAACGTGCTCGCCTCGCTGTACAACATCCAGCACAACCAACACCTGATCATCAGCCGGATGACCGAGGACGCCCAGCAGACTTTCTTGATCATCACGGGCGCGGTGAACGCGATCTTCTTCCCGGCCGGCATCGCGCTGGTGCTGTACATGGCGAGATACGTGCTGACGGTGCCGCGCGGCCTGCGCAAAGGACGGCGATACGACCCGAAGACTTTGCAACGTGCCAGAAGGGACGCACTGCTGATGGGCGATCGTGCCGTGGCCGTGGCGTTCTCGCTGTGGGTGCTGGCCGGGCTGATCTTCCCGATCGCGCTACAGGTGTCGACCGGAGACATACCGGCACGCGCCGTGGTGCACTTCTTCTCCTCGCTGGTGGTGTGTGGTGCGATCGCGGTCGCCTACCCCTTCTTCCTGCTGACCTTCTACATGGTGCGGTGCATCTATCCGCTGTTCCTGCGGCACGGGGACATCAGCCCGGAAGACGCGGTGTGGCTGCGCGGCCTGGACCGCCGCTGCAACGGATATCTGGCGGTGGCCGCCTCGGTGCCGCTGCTCGCGGTCGCCGGAGTGACCTTCCTGCCGCCGCCCGACATCCCGTCGGTGATCTTCGCGGTCCGGCTGCTGTGCGTGGGCGGCATAATCGCCTTCGTGGGCACCTATCTGCTGTTCCGGGCGCTGGAAGCGGATCTGCGGGCGCTGGAGCGGGTGGTCGATCCCGGAGCCGCCGTCACGGGGCCTGCCGCGAGCCGATCCGCACGCGTGCCTGCGGCCACCGCGGAGACCGACACGTGATCTCTTCGCGCGCCGATGCCGTCGTCCGGTTCGCCGCCGATTGGCAACGCAGCCTGAACAGCGATCGTTTGCCGCCCCAGATCCGCGACTACGTGCCCGACGGCACGCAGGTGCGCTTGGCCGTCCTCGCCGACCTGATCCGGGTGGATCTGCGGCGGCGCTGGGAGCGCGAAGGGCTCGGCAAACGGATCGCGGACTATCGCAGCGAATTCCCCGAGGTGGCCGACAGCCCCGAGCTCCTGGATCTGGTGTGCGAGGAATTCCTGGCGCGCCGCGGACGGGGACCGCTGCCGACGGAGGATTTCCTCGCCGAGTATCCGGACCTCGCCGACCGCATCCGCGAACGCCTCGCCGATTTCGCCGACGAGGACGCCGACGAGACCGGCGGGGCCGAATCGAGCGACGCCGTGGCCGCACTCGCCGACCTCGCGCCCGGTCTGCGGATCGATGACTTCGACCTGCTCACCGACCTGGGCGCGGGCCTGCTCGGTCGCGTCTTCCTGGCCAGGCAGCGTTCCATGCAGCGGCTGGTCGCCGTCCGGTTCTCGGCGGGACGGGCGGGCGCGCCGCACACGATGGCCCAGCTCGACCACGCCCACATCGTGCGGGTCTTCGACCAGCGGGTGCTCAGCGCCGACGCCGCGCGCACCCTGACCGTCGCCGGTACGCCCGCGAACGGCAGCCACACCCTCACTGGCGACGCGGACGCGACCGTCGCCGCGCCGCGCCCCACACGCGACACCGTGAGCGCCGGGCCGTTCGAACCCGACGCCACCATCGCCACCGCACCACCCGACCGAACCACGAACGGCCCAGGCGACGACGCCACCGTCGCCACTCCACCACCCGACCGAACCGCCAACCGCCCCAGCGACGACGCCACCATCGTCACC